>REAW01000006.1 GCA_004293725.1 Curvibacter sp. | reverse complement strand
TCCGAGGCGATTGCGGCGCGCCGCAGTGGCCAAAAGGCAGACCCGTTGCACCTGCATTTCCCCAATGCGACTGACGGCCTGCAGGGCATTCGCTTTGTAGCGGCAGCCATCGCCTCCAGCAACCAACAAGGGGTTTGGACCTCTCTTGATACCTAAGCGCCTCGCCAGGTGCTCCCCTATTGCAGCGGCAGTAGATAGCGCTTGTGGGTTTGGGAGGGCAACTCGCCAAACATGGCTTGGTAGTCTTTGGCAAAGTGTCCAAAGTGCCAGAAGCCCATGTCAGTAGCGGCCTCAGTGACTGAGCTGGCTGTCTTCAGGGCTTGGCGAACGGCCCCAAGTCGGATAGCCCGCAGATAGGCCAAGGGGCTGACGCCCAATATGCGCTGAAACGCATTTTGTAGCGTGCGTCGGCTCACACCCAGTTCCATGCACAGTGCGCCAACGGTTGGCGCTTGATGGAGTTGACCTTGTACCAACGCCCGGGTTTGCTGCACCAACTGCCAATGCACATCGTGCGAGCTATCGGCGTTGGTCGCCGCGAGATTAAGTGCCGCCACGCGTTCTACCAAGGTGTCAACCATACCTGCGCGCAGGGCTGGCAAAGAGAACATGGCTGGCGCGGAGTGCGCAGTTTCAAACAGCATCAGCATCACCTGGCGCAGGCTCTCCATAGCTTGCGGGTCGGTGGCGCGCAGCCCCGCCTCGTTGCGGGCAAGTGCACCGTGCCCCCACGGGTACAAGGTGTTGGTCAATTCCGGGTCCAGTTCCAACCCCATCATCACGTGGTCATTCCCGGTGCGGAATTCAAACCCCGAGTGACCAGAAAAAATGTGTAGCAAATCCCGTCGCGACGGCGCACCACAGAACACACTGTTGCCGTCGCAATGCAGCGGAACCCCCAGCGCCAGTACGCCCGGTTGCAGTTGGCCGTTTTGGTACACCGTGGACCCCAGGCCCTCCATGAACAATCGCACTGGTCCTAAGTCCACGCGCTGAATGGCACCGCGAAAGCCCCCGCCAGAGAGTTGCAGGTACGACTGATTCCAGCCGGTCAATGCAGCCGCCTGCTCGTCCACATCCGAATACATCGCGGATTCGAACCCCAATGCCGGCCCAACGCCTGGCTGGGGTTGCAGATGGATTGCCGAAATGGGATGTTGGGACATAAGCCAAAGATTCTGCAAAAAACATGCCGGGGTGTTTCTAGGGGTTTACACCCGGCTATGCACCACCTCCAGACCTTGCCAATACCGGATAGCCCTTCGACAAGCCCCTCTACAGAATGGAGTGGTCATTTTGTTGTCCAACCCAGTCAAGGAGTCGTTCATGTCCGAGCATTCAGGTGTCCAGTACACCAAAGTTGACCAAGCCTATTTTGAGAAGCGCGGCCTGCGCCGCTACGCCGGTGTGTGGTCCCTATGGGCCTTGGGAGTTGGGGCCGTGATCTCGGGCCACTTCTCCGGCTGGAATTTTGGACTGGCCAACGGTTGGGGCAGCATGTTCTTTGCCACCATCATCATTGCGATCATGTACTTGGGGCTGACCTTCTCGCTGGCCGAAATGTCTCCTGCATTGCCGCACACTGGTGGTGCCTATTCGTTTGCCCGCACTGCCATGGGGCCTTGGGGCGGTTTTTTGACGGGCTTGTCTGAAAACGTCGAGTACGTCATCACCCCTGCGGTCATCGTCTACTTCATCAGCAGCTACATGGGCGGAATCTTCGGCACCCCCACCGAATACTTGCCTTTGTGGTGGATTGGCTTCTACATATTCTTTGTGGGCCTCAACGTCGTGGGCGTGGAACTCTCCTTCAAGGTCACACTGGTCGTCACGCTGCTGGCCTTGGCTTGCCTGGCCGTGTTTTGGGTGAGTGCGTTGCCCAACATCGATTTCAGCCGCTGGGCCATGAACGTGGGTGAAGGTGGCGTATTGCTGGAAAACGGCAACGGCCCTCTGCTGCCCATGGGGATCACCGGCGTGCTCGCCGCCATGCCATTTGCGGTATGGCTGTTCTTGGCCATTGAGCAATTGCCCCTGGCTGCCGAAGAATCGGTAGACCCCAAGCGCGACATGCCACGCGGCATTTTGGCCGGCATCTTCACGTTGATCTTCTCTGCTTTCTTGGTGCTGTTGCTTAACCCCTCCATTGCGGGCATTGGCTCACACACGTTGGCCAAGTCGGGCGAACCCCTGTTGGATGGCTTCAAGGCCATTTATGGTGATGGCATCGCCAAGGCGTTGGCGTTGGTCGCCGTGTTGGGCCTGATTGCAAGCTTTCACACCATCATTTTTGCCAAAGGCCGCCAGATCTACTCACTGAGCCGTGCCGGCTACTTCCCTTCGGCTTTTTCCATCACCCATGGCAGCCGCAAAACCCCGCACCTGGCCATGATCGTGGGCTCGGTGGTGGCGCTGGCAGTCATGTTTGTGCTGTGGTTCAGCCTGGGCTCTGACAAGGGTGCCGCTGTCATTGGAGGCACGCTCCTCAACATGGCGGTTTTTGGAGCGATGTTCTCTTACATCATGCAAGGCCTGTCCTTTATCTTGTTGCGCAAAAACATGCCCAATCTGCCGCGCCCCTATCGCAGCCCCTTGGGCGTGTTTGGTGCCGGGCTTACCGTGGTGATTGCAGTGGTCACCCTCTACTTCCAACTCAGTGACCCGCTCTACCGTACTGGCGTGATGTGGGTAGCCGTGTGGTTTGGCGTTTGCATTGCCTACTTTGCACTGGTTGGACGCAACCGCCTGATCCTCTCGCCAGAAGAAGAGTTCGCCATGGAAGTGGCTGAAAAAGCACGCAAGTAAAACAACACTGGAGACATCAATGGCGACACGCAAGCCCCCTGCCAACCCTGCACGCACCAAGCAGCCGGCACCCCACGCCGCCTTGGCCGCAGTGCAAAAGTCTGGCGCGCCCAAAGTCAAGGTGGCGGTAACTGACATCGATGGTGTATTGCGTGGCAAGTACCTGCACCGGGACAAGTTTCTCGGTGCGGCCGAGCCCTACCCGGCGGGGGGCTTCGGCTTCTGCGACGTGGTGCTGGGCTGGGACATGATGGACAACTGCTACGACAACACCACCGTTACCGGTTGGCAGCATGGCTTTCCAGACGCGCTGGCGCGGCTGGACCTGAACACGGCGCGCCACGTGCCGTGGGATGACGGGGTGCCCTTTTTCCTGGGCGAATTTGTCAACAGCGATGGAACCCCGCACCCGCTCTGCCCGCGCCAGACCCTGAAGCGCGTGCTCAAGCGTGCTGAAAAAATGGGCTTGATGCCCATGACCGGCATGGAATTCGAGTGGTACAACTTTCTGGAGACCCCACAAAGCTGGGCCGACAAAAAGGGCGTGGGTGCGCAGCCGCTTACCCCCGGCATGTTTGGCTACTCGTTGCTCCGTGCCAACCAAAACCGCGGATTCTTCAATGCCATCATGGACGACATGCTCGCCTTCAAAGTACCCATTGAAGGCTTGCATACCGAGACGGGACCCGGCGTGTTTGAAGTCGCGATTGGTTTCTCCGAAGCACTTGAACAAGCAGACCGGGCCGTGCTGTTCAAGACCGGCGCCAAGGAAATTGGTGCGCGTTTTGGCATCATGCCCAGCTTTATGGCCAAGCCGCACCAACCGTTACCTGGTTGCAGTGGCCACATCCACCAAAGCCTGAGCGATGGCAAGAACAACCTGTTCTTTGATGCCAAGTCACCCCGAAAGATGAGCAAACTTTTCGAGAGTTATCTGGCGGGCCAAGTGGCATGCATGATGGACTTTGGCCCGCTGATCTGGCCCACCATCAACAGCTACAAGCGCCTGGTGGATGGCTTCTGGGCCCCGGTCAAGCCCACTTGGGGCATGGACAATCGCACCGCCAGCTTCCGCGTCATCGCTGGCTCACCCAAGGCCACGCGGCTGGAAACGCGCTGCCCCGGCGCCGACGTCAACCCCTACCTAGCCATGGCCGCCGTCATAGCGGCAGGGCTGGACGGCGTCGAAAAAGGCCTTAAGCTAACGACACCGCCCATTACCGGGACCAATGGTGGGGCGGAGCATATTCCGCGTGCCCCGCGCACGCTGATAGAAACCACGCGGATCTTCAAGGAATCGGCCGTGGCGCGCGACTGGCTGGGCGATACATTCGTTGACCACTTTGCCGCTACCCGCGAATGGGAGTGGCGCCAGTGGCTGGACGCAGTAACCGATTGGGAAATGAAACGCTACTTCGAAATCATCTAGAGAAACTTCATGAGCATCACATCTTTCTCCTTTCCCACGCCCATCAAGTTTGGTGCGGGCGCCCGCAAACTGGTGGCCCAGCACCTGTTGGAACTGGGCTTGAAACGCCCCCTCATCGTGACCGACAAGGCCCTGGGTGCCCTGCCCGTTTTGGCCGAGTTTCAGACCCATCTCACCGGGCTCGACGTTGCCGTCTTCAGCGGTGTGTTCGGCAACCCCACCTGCAGCCAGGTGATGGACGGTGCCGCTGCCTACAAGTCACACCGGGCTGACTGCGTGATTGGCTTTGGCGGTGGAGCCGCGCTGGACGTGGCCAAGGTAGTAGGACTGGCCGCCACGCATGAGGGCGACATTTTGGAGTACGTGTGGGACCACCCGCAGGTGCGCCCCATCGTCAACCCGCTGCCTTACTTTGTTGCGCTGCCCACCACCTCGGGCACCGGCTCCGAAGTGGGCCGCTCCAGCGTGGTCAGCGAAAACGACACACATCTCAAGCGCGTGGTCTTCAGTCCCAAGATCCTGGCGAAAACCGTGTTTGCGGATCCCGAGCTCACCCTCGGTCTGCCCCCGCACGTCACTGCAGCGACCGGCATGGACGCACTCACCCACAACATCGAGAGCTACCTCTCGCCTGCCTATCACCCGCTGTGCGATGGCATTGCCCTGGAGGGAACCCGCATTGCCGCCGCAGCGCTGGTCACCGCCGTCAAAGAGCCAGGCAACCTTGCTGCACGCTCCGACATGATGATGTCCTCCATGATGGGCGCCATTGCATTCCAAAAAGACCTGGGCGCGGTGCACTCCTGCGCCCATGCGCTGGGGGCAGTGTGTGACCTGCACCATGGTCTGGCCAACGCGCTGATGATCGACACCGTGATGGCCTGGAACCAAGAGGCCGTGCCGGCCAAGTTCGATGAGCTGGCCCATGTCTGTGGCGTGGCGGGCGGTGGTAAGGCGTTCGTTGCCTGGCTGCGCGACACCAAAGCCAGCGTGGGCATTACTGGCGGCTTGGCCAACCATGGCGTGAAGCCAGAGCACCTGCCGCGCCTGGTGCAGGTGGCCACCGCCGACATCTGCCACCAGACCAACCCACGCCCCTGCACCGCAGAAGACTTCGAGCGCCTCTTCAAGGCGGCCATGTGATGCAGCGCGCCGGGCAGCCCCTCAAAATTGCCGTCAGTGCGTGCTTCATGCACCCGGACCCGGCGCGCGCCGCGTTTGCCAAAAAGACGCTCAACTACCTGGAGGTGTCGGTCCCGCACTGGATCATGTCGGGCGGGGCCATGCCCGTGATGGTGCCCTCGGTAGACGGCGACACGGCACGCGGCAGCATCACGCTGGCCGACTACGCCGCCTGGCTTGATGGCTTGGTGCTGCATGGCGGTGCCGACCTGTGGCCCGGCAGTTATGGCGAGGCGCCAATAGATGCGCGTTGGCAGGGCGACAAAGTACGCGACGCCTATGAGATGGCGTTGGTGAAAGCGTTTGTTGCCGCAGGCAAGCCGGTGTTTGGCATCTGCCGCGGCCTGCAGCTTATCAACGCCACCTATGGCGGCACGCTGGTGCAAGACATTCCCACCCAGCGCCCCGAAGCCCTGCAGCACCGCGACGCCGATCGCTACGACCAGAACTTTCACCAACTGGAGTTAGTACCAAAAACACGGCTCAGTGCGCTTCTGGATTCCGCAAGCAGCTATAAAATCAATAGCGTTCACCACCAGTGCATCAAAGACCTGGCGCCCGGCTTTGAGGTGGAAGCGCGCTGCCCTGACGACGGCACCATCGAAGCCATTCGCGCCACTGGCTCCGACTGGATCGCTGCCGTGCAATGGCATCCCGAGTTCCACAAACCCGAGCACGGCACACTCGACGACACTCCGTTGCTAACCGATTTTCTGGCCCAGGCGCACAGCGTGCGCGCTGCAGCCAGCCATTCCTTATCTCCTGAACTCTGATTTTTTTTGGACCACCATGAGCCAACTCGCCATTCACAACCCGGCCACCGGCCACCTCATCACCACCTTGGGCGCGGACGATGCCACCACCGTAGCCGCCAAAGCCGCGCGCGCCCGGGCCGCACAGCGCGGGTGGGCCGCCACCCCGCTGGCCGAACGCAAGGCCTGCATCGTGGCCTTCCGTGCAGGCGTGGTGCACGACCTGGAGTCGCTGGCCTACACCATGACGCGTGAGACCGGCAAGCCCATCAAGATGTCGCGCAACGAACTCAACGGCCTGCTGGGCCGCATTGACTTCTTTTTGGCCGAGGCCGACGCCACCCTGGCCACGCAAACCGTCTTCGCAGAAGGCGGCATGACCGAGCAAATCCAACACACGCCACTGGGCGTGGTGGCCAACATCTCGGCTTGGAACTACCCCTGGTTTGTGGGGTGCAACGTCATCGTGCCTGCGCTGCTTACCGGCAATACGGTGCTGTACAAACCGTCCGAGTACGCCACCCTCACCGGGCTGGAAATCACCCGCCTGCTGCACAAGGCGGGAGTGCCCGAAGACGCCATGATTTGCCTGGTGGGCGCAGGTGCCGTGGGCGCTGCGCTGCTGGAGCAAAAGGTGGACGGCGTATTCTTCACCGGTTCCTACGCCACCGGCGCGCGTATTGCCCAAGCGGTGGGCAACAAATTTGTGAAGCTGCAACTAGAGCTGGGCGGCAAAGACCCCACCTACGTGTGCGAAGACGCCAACGTGCAAGTGGCCGCAGAGAGCCTGGCTGATGGTGCCATGTACAACACGGGCCAAAGCTGCTGCTCGGTAGAGCGCGTGTATGTGCATGAAAAGGTGTACGACCAGTTTGTGCAAGCCTTCGTTGCCACTGTCAAAACCTTCAAAACCGGTGACCCCGCAGCCGAAGACACCTACATTGGCGCCATCACCCGCGCGCCCCAGCTCGACATTCTGCAAGCCCAGGTGGACGACGCCAAAGCCAAAGGCGCCACCCTGCACACCGGTGGCCACCGCGGCACCGGCGAAGGCAACTGGTTCGAACCCACCGTGTTTTCCGATGTAAACCACGGCATGGAGATCATGCGCGAGGAAAGCTTTGGCCCGGTCATTGGTATCCAGAAAGTCAGCAGCGACGCAGAAGCCGTGAAGCTCATGAACGACACGCGCTACGGCCTGACTGCCGGTGTCTTTACCCCCGATGAAGCGCGCGCCAAAGCCGTGCTGGAGCAAGTCAACGCAGGCACGGTGTACTGGAACTGCTGCGACCGTGTAAGCCCGCGCCTGCCGTGGAGCGGCCATGGTGATTCGGGTGTGGGCCTCACGCTCTCCACCTATGGCATCCAGACCTTCACCCGGCCCAAGGCTTGGCACCTGCGCAAGGCCTGACCCTGCGTGCCGCACAGAGGCTCAGCGCTCTTGTGGAGTGCTTGAGCGTTTGAGCAAGGTAAGTGCCAGGATGGCGGAGGCCACCATGAGGAACAGGCTCACCGCATTGAGCACCGGTGTTGCACCTTCGCGCATGCGGCCGTACATCATCACGGTCAGCGGCGCGTCTGAACCCACCAGCATCAGCGTGGTGTTGAAGTTCTCGAACGACATGAGAAAAGAAATGGCCGCCGCACCAATGAGCGCGGGCTGCAAGTAAGGCAGCGTGATGGTGGTAAACACCGCAAAACGCGAGGCACCCAGGTTGTAGGCCGCCTCCTCCAGCGTAATGTCAAAGCGCTTGAGCCGGGCAGAAATGGTGAGTGTTGCAATGGAGGCGATATAAGAAAACTGCCCTAGCACCACCAGCGGCAGGCCGGGCCGCAAAAACTCCAGCTCCAGGCCCCACAGGTCATCGGCCAGGTTGGCCACGCGGCTCGCCAGCGCCAGAATGGAGATGCCCAGAATGACTCCCGGAATCACCAGCGGCGCCAACATCAGCATGCTCAGCGCCTGCTTGCCGCGGAAGTTGGTGCGCTCTATCAAAAAAGCATTGGCCGTGCCCACCAGCACCGACAGCAGCGTGACCCAGCAGGCTACCACCACGCTGGTCCACAGGCTGCCTAGCAAGGCTTTGTCGGCAAACAGGCCACGGCGCGGGCCGTCTGCCCCGCCCAAAAACCAGTCCAGCGTGAAGCCATTCCAGGGCGGTGCGGGGTAGGGTGCATCATTGAATGCAAACACTGCCACCACCGCCAGCGGCAAAAACAGAAAGGCAAAAAACAGCACACCGTAGGCCACGGTGCTGGTGCGTAGCCAGGCGGGGCGGGGGAGCGAGGGGATCATGAGCGCTGCATCACTTCGCCAAACTTTTGGCCCGAGAGCTTGAGCCCCAGCCACACCAAGCCGGTGCTCAGTGCCAGCAGCAGGAAACCAAACGCCGCGCCCTGCTCCCAGTTGAAGCGGGTGATGAACTGGGTGTAGATCTGCTCCGTGAACCACAGCGAGTTTTTGCCACCCAGCAAGGTGGGTGTGAGGTAGTTGCCCAGCGTGAGCATGAACACCACAATGCAGCCCGCCACCATGCCCGGCGCGGCGTGCGGAATGATGATGTGCCGCAGGATGGACCAGCCGTTGCCACCCAGGTCGTAGGCCGCTTCAATCAACGAATCGTCCAAGCTCTCCAGCGCGCTGATCAGCGGAATCACCATGAACAGCATGCTGGTGTAGACCAGCCCAACGAGGATGGTGGCGTCGTGGTACAGCATCTCCACCGGGGCGGGCGTCACGCCCAGCCACACCAGAATGCCAGGCAACACGCCGGATTCGCGCAGCAGAATCATCCAGCCCAGCGTGCGCACGGTTTCACTTACCCAGAACGGAATGAGGCACAACACAAACAGCAGCGCCTTGGCGCGGCCGCGCACAATCTTGGCAATCGTCCATGCGATCGGAAACGCCATCAGCAGCGTGATGGCCGTGGCAATCAGCGACATCACGGCCGTGCGCACAAAGGTGCGCCAGTACAGCGGTTCTTCAATAAAAGTCATGTACTGCGCGAAGCTGGGCTCATAAACCCGGGGCGCCACACGTGCGCGCAGCGACAGCACCGCCAGCTCGGCATGCGGCAAGATGATCAGCCCCACCAGCCACAGCAGGGCCGGCGCCAGCAGCAGCATGCCCAAAAGCCGTGCCATGTGGCTGCGGGGTGCGCCCTCAGCCAGCATGGGCCTGCGCCGGTGCAACAAAACATACGGCACGCTGGGGGTCAAATCCAAACACCACATCTTCACCCGCGCGCAGGTCGGCAAACTGGCCAGTCTGCGGCAGTGCAATGCGGAACTCCGCGTCGCTGTGTTTCTCGCGCAGCAGCACGGCCGAATTGGCGCCATCAAACAGCAGGCTCTCCACCACACCGGTGAAGTGCGGCATGCCGGACGCTATAAATTCAGTAGCTGCCCGCGCAAGTCTGGCAACCTCTGGGCGCACAAAAGCCTCTACAGCGTCGCCCGCCTTGATGTGCCCGTGGCCATGGGCAGCCCGTGCATGCAGGGCCAAACCGGTGGCCGTAGTCACCTGCACGATGTCGCCCTGCACGCCCACGGCCTTGCCGACCAGTCGGTTGTTGGCGCCCACAAAACCCGCCACAAACGGTGTGTGCGGTTCGTAATACAGCGCCTGCGGCGTGCCCAGTTGTTCAAAGCGGCCGTGGTTCATCACAGCCACATGGTCCGACAACACCAAGGCTTCGGACTGGTCATGGGTGATGTAGACAAAAGTGGTACCAAACGCTGCCTGCAGCTGCTTGAGCTCAATCTTCATGTGTTCGCGCAGCTTCAGGTCCAGCGCGCCCAGCGGCTCGTCCAGCAACAGCAGCGTGGGCTCCAGCACCAGGCTGCGTGCAATGGCTACGCGCTGCTTTTGCCCACCCGAGAGTTGGTCTACCCGCTTGCCTTGGGCGCCAGGCAGGCTCACCCGCTCCAGCATCTCGCCCACACGGCGCTTGATCTCATCGGCCGGCACACCGCGGCGAGCCAAGCCATAGCCCACGTTGTCGCCCACATTCATCATGGGGAACAGCGCCAGGTGCTGGAACACCATGTTCACAGGCCGCTGGTTGGGCGGCACACCGTTCATGGGCTTGCTGCCAATGCGAATCTCGCCCGCATCGGGCTGAATAAAGCCCGCCACCATGCGCAAGAGCGTGGTCTTGCCACAGCCGGACGGGCCGAGGATAGAGAAGAACGACCCGCGCTGCACGGTGAACGACAAGTCGTCCACCGCAGCAAATGCGCCGTAGCGTTTGGCTACGCCTACGGCTTCGAGGTCAATAGTGGCGGCGCTCAACGCTGCCGCTTAGTTTGCTGCCTTGATACGGTCGAGTACGCGGCCTTCGATTTCTTCAATGCCAGCGGGCACTGCGGGGTACCACTTGATGTTCTTCAACGCGGCTTCGGGGAAGCTGGCAGCAAACTGGGCCTTGAGTTTGGCTTCCATCATCTGGTCAGCACCCTTGGAAGCAGTGAAGTTGCCTGCCGATCCTGCCACCTTGGCGGCAATTTCAGGGCGCATGTTGAAGTTGATCCATGCGTAGGCTGCTGCGTCGTTCCTGCCCTTGGCCGGGATGGCGAAGGTGTCAATCCAACCCATGGCGCCTGACTTGGGGGCAACAAACTGGATCTCGGCCTTCTCGCCGTTGAGCTTCCAGCCGCCTGTGTCCCACATCATGGCACCCACAATTTCACCGGCACGCATGCCATTGAGCAATTGGTCCTTGTTGTCCCAGTAGAACTTCACGTTGGGCTTGCAGGCAATCAGCGTCTTGCCCACTTCATCCATCAGCGCGCTATAGGCCTTGGCATCGTTGTACAGGGCAAACGGGTTCTTGCCGGCAGCAAATGCAAATGCCAGCAGGGTGGGGCGCTTCAGGCGGTAGGCCACCTTGCCTTTGAAGTCGGCCTTGCACAGGTCGGTGTAGTCGGCCATCTGGGCCAGCTTGGTGTTGACCACCAGGCCGTCAGTGCCCCAGATGTGCGGCAGTCCATAGACTTTGCCGTCCACTGTGGTGTTGCCTTTGGTGGCGTCCAACATGGAAGGGATGAACAGCTCGTTCTTGAGCTTGCTCAGGTCCATCGGCTTGTAGATACCAAACTCTTTTTGCGGGCCAGCAATGCGGTCTTGCGAAGGCTGGGCCAGGTCAAAGCCCGCGCCGCCAGTCGCGCGCAGCTTGGAAATCATTTCTTCGTTGTTGGACAACGTCAGCTCAACCTTGTAGCCGGTTTCCTTTTCAAACTGTGCCACCACTGCAGCGGGTGCGTAATCGGCCCAGGTCAGCAGGCGGAGGGTTTTTTCCTGGGCCATGGCAGAACTGCCAAACACCAGAGTCACTACGGCAGCAGCAATAGAAGCACGCTTGAAAGTCATGGAATTGTCCTTGAAGTGGATTGAAGTTTCAGCCAGAAAAAGGCCGAGCCCTTCGGATATTGAGACAGCAAGATGACAGTTATATGTCAAACACTGCACCTGCACAAGCCTGATTTCCACAGGGGTACCAAGCGTACCAATACGGGCTGTTATCGTTGCGGCCTGTGCCCACTGTTGGGTGATTTTTTCAGAGGAGTGCGCAATGGCAATGGATGTAGTGGACTACGAAATTTTTGGTTCCGAGATGCAATACGTCGAGGTGGAGCTGGACCCCGGTGAGGCCGCCATCGGCGAAGCCGGCGTAATGATGTACATGCAAGAAGGCATCACCATGGACACCATCTTTGGTGATGGCTCGCAACAAGGCGGCTTCTTTGGCAAGCTGATGGGCGCAGGCAAGCGCCTGCTCACCGGCGAAGGTCTGTTCACCACCGTGTTTCAAAACAGCGGCGCCGGCAAACAGCGCGTGGCCTTTGCCGCGCCCTACCCCGGCAAGATCGTGCCCATGGACCTGAGCAAACTGGGCGGCACCATCATTTGCCAGAAAGACTCCTTCTTGTGCGCCGCCAAGGGCGTGGCGCTGGGCATTGCCTTCCAAAAGAAGCTGGGCGTGGGCCTGTTTGGGGGCGAAGGCTTCATCATGCAAAAGCTTGACGGTGACGGCATGGCCTTTGTGCACGCCGGTGGCACGCTGATGGAACGCACGTTGGCCCCCGGCGAAACGCTGCGGGTGGACACCGGCTGCGTAGTGGCCTTCCAACCCACGGTGGACTTTGACATCCAGTTTGTGGGCAAGATCAAATCCGCCATATTTGGCGGCGAAGGCCTCTTCTTCGCCACCCTGCGCGGCCCCGGCAAGGTGTGGCTACAAAGCCTGCCGTTGTCGCGCCTGGCCAACCGCATCATCCTGTCGGCACCCGCCGCAGGCGGCAGCTCCGCAGACCAGGGCTCTTTGTTGGGCGCCGGCGTGCTGGGGGGTCTGATTGGCGGTGGCCGAAACGACTAAGCCTTCACCATGCTCGGTACCACCGGCACCTTTGGCGGCCGGCTTTTTGCGCCCGGCCTTGACAGTGTGGGCGTGCCCGCCATCGGCCAGTGGCGCCAGGGGCGGCTGGTGGTGGGGGTGCAAGACGGTGCCACCGACCGCGAGTGGCTGGCGCCCGAGCACCCCGCGGTAAGTGCCGGCGGCTTTAACGCCGCGCAGCTCAGTGTGGCGTGGCCTGCTGACGGTGGCCAGGTGCAGTTCTTTGTGGACGCGGGTGCTGCACGCACGGCGTTTGCCGCAGGCATGCCTGCCAACCTTGCGCAGCACCACGGCGCGGCCCAGAACAAGGCGCGCGGCGTAGAGCGGCGCTTCAAACTCTGGTGGGCAGCACTGGCTGCGGTAGCCCTGTTGCCAGTGTTGGCGCTCGCTTTGCTGGTGCTGCGTGGGGGCGATGTGGTGGACTGGGCTGTGCGGCAAATACCGCACGCGCAAGAGGCCAAGCTGGGCGACCTGGTGCTGGCGCAAACCCGTGCCCAAATGCGCGTGATCGACAGCGGCCCCGCCGTAGACGCCGTGAAGTACATGGGCGAGCGCCTGACCCCCGGCACCCTGCACCGCTACCGCTGGCTGGTGGTCGACAACCAAGAGATGAACGCATTTGCCGCACCCGGCGGTGTAGTGGTGGTCTACAGCGGCCTGCTCAAAGGCGCAGACACCCCCGAGGAAGCCGCAGGCGTGATCGCCCACGAGGTTGCCCACGCCGAGCTGCGCCACGGCCTGCAAGGCATGGTTAAAAGCATGGGGCTGCGCGCTGGCGCGGCCGTGCTGCTGGGTGACTGGAGCGGTGCAGTTCTGAGCGAAGCCACCACCAGCCTGCTGGAAATGAAATTTTCACGCGAGGCCGAAACAGAAGCCGACGCCGAAGGCTTGCGTCGTATGGTGGCCGCCAAAATCAACCCCGGCGGCATAGCCCGCTTTATGGACAAGCTGGCTGCCCAAAGCGAGGGTGCCACTCCCCCTGCGCTGCTGTCTACCCACCCCGCGTCAGCAGAGCGTGCCACCCAGCTGCGGGCTCTGGCTGCCCAGCACCCCGGCCCCTGGGAGCCACTGGCGCTGGACTGGGCTGCGGTGAAGGCCAGCCTGCCCTGAGTTCACAGGCCGCAACATCAAGCGGCACGATGTTTGCTGCGCTCTCCTGCCATTCAACACCGCAGGAGCATTCCATGAACCGCAACGACATCACCGAGAAAATCATCACCGTCAAAGTCAGCAAAGGCATCACCTGGGAATCGGTGGCCAAGAAAGTGGGCTTGAGCAAAGAGTGGACTACGGCCGCCTGCCTGGGCCAGATGACGCTGGACGACAAGCAAGCCAAGATCGTCGGCAAGATCTTCGGCCTGACTGCGGAAGAGCAAAAGTGGCTGCAAGTGGTGCCCTACAAAGGCTCGCTCCCCACGCCGGTGCCCACCGACCCGCTGATCTACCGCTGGTATGAAATCGTCAGCGTGTACGGCACCACCATCAAAGAACTCATCCACGAAGAGTTTGGCGACGGCATCATGAGCGCCATCGACTTCTCCATGGACATCGTGCGCCAGCCCGACCCCAAGGGCGACCGCGTGAATGTGGTGCTGTCGGGCAAGTTCTTGCCCTACAAGCAGTACTGATTAAGCGGCGGCCTTCTGACGGCGCGTGCGCACAGCGGCTGCCAGCTGCCCCAGCACCGGCACGGTTTGCGCCCAGCTGATGCAGGCGTCGGTCACGCTCACGCCGTGTTGCAACGGCTTGCCGTCCACGATGTCCTGGCGGCCTTCGTTGAGGTGGCTCTCGATCATCAGGCCGGTAATACGCGCATCACCAGCGGCAATCTGCGCCGCCACATCTTGCGCCACCACGATCTGGCGGGCGTGCTGCTTGCTGCTGTTGGCGTGGCTCACGTCAATCATCACCTGCTCACGCAGGCTGGCCGCCTTCAGCAGCGCGCAGGCGGCATCCACATCGGCTGCAGAGTAGTTGGGCGCCTTGCCGCCGCGCAAGATCACGTGGCAATCGTTGTTGCCGCGTGTCTCGAAGATGGCGGCTTGGCCCATCTTGGTCATGCCCATAAAGGCATGCGCCCCTTGAGCGGCCTGTATCGCATCGGTCGCCACCTTGATGCCGCCATCGGTGCCGTTCTTGAAGCCCACCGGGCACGAGAGGCCGCTGGCCAGCTGGCGGTGGCTCTGGCTCTCGGTGGTGCGCGCACCAATGGCGCCCCAGCTCACCAGCTCGCTGATGAACTGCGGTGAGAGCAAATCCAAAAACTCGGTGGCCGCAGGCAGGCCGGTGTCCAGCACATCCAGCAACAAGCGGCGCGCCATCTCCAGCCCTTCGTTAATGGCAAAGCTGCCGTCCAGGTGCGGGTCGTTGATGTAGCCCTTCCAGCCTACGGTGGTGCGCGGCTTTTCAAAGTACACGCGCATCACCACCAGTAGGTCGGCACTCAGCGCATCGGCCTGCGCCTTGAGCAGGCGGGCGTATTCCATGGCTTGGCTGTGGTCGTGGATGGAGCAGGGCCCCACCACCACCACCAGCCGGTCGTCCTGCCCCTGCAGGATGCGCGATATGGCCGCGCGGCTGCTCTCCACCAGCGCCTCGGTAGCGGCCGGCACCGGCAGCTTTTCTTCCAGCAGCGCGGGGGTAATGAGCGGGCGCACCGCGCCAATGCGCAGATCGTCAATGCGGGTGGTGTCGTGGGTCGTGAGGGCGGCGATGGTGGAGTGAGGCATACTATGAAATTGATAGCTGCTTGCGCAGATGGAACGGGGGCTAGAGGGTGATTTGGCTTGTATTTTAGGTGCACTCTGCCGCCACGAGTTTCGCTGCTGGAAATTGAGCTGTCACCCCAGGCAAAGCCCTGGGTCACAAAATGATCCAAGCTTCTTACGCTTCCCCTTTTTCAAAGGAGAAGGTGATGACTACTTGTGTGAAGAATGACGACGCAATTCCTGAATACGGCCAAAGCCCGGCCAAGCCCGGTTTGTACTTGGGACTTTTCCATGGACGGGACGATCCCAACCAAAAGATGGATGGTTGGGGCTTCAATGGACCCACCATCGGTCCGCTTGTGTGGTGCCACACCACCTATGCGAACGACGTGAAGATCGAGTTCGAATCCGAGTGCGACGCGAAAAGGTATTTTCGCGACCACCTGACTCAGCAAGACTTTGGGATCAAGGGGGACATGCTGATCTACGCCGGAAAGTACTACGGCGATTGGACGGTTTACTACGTACCGCCTTCGGAGTGCTTACCGCCTGAAGACACTTTTAGGGCGAGTAAGCGGGCTGGCTATCGGATTGCACACAACCCGATGCCGAAGTAGTAATCAGTAATCAGTAATCACAAGTGTCCATCGCAACAGACGGCTTTGGACGCATCACAGATTACCTTCAAGAGGCTAAATCTAAATGAGCTTGTTTTTTTTGAACCAAAACCTAGCAAGCAAAACAATCCATAGTCCACCACTGAAAAAGATTGCGTACTCCGACAAGGCGAAATATCGATCCCTAGCGTCTGAACCCCAACCAGTCGCAAGCAGATCTAAGAGAAGAACTAAAACGTAAATCAGAAAAAAACAAAGTCCCGAAACCAAGGCGGCTTTCCCTCCTTTATTCATATCAATCTCCAAGTAATCAACGGATACGCCAGCCATTATTCCCCTGGCATACTGCCCTTAGAGGAGGATGGCGGGATGCCTAACGAGAAAAAACCACGCAATGACTGGACCCGTGAACAGGTGCTGGCTGGGTTGCATATCTATTTGCAACTCAACTATGGGCAGCTCCATGCGCGTAACGCCAGAATAATTGAGTTGGCTACATGGATTGGCCGTACCGCGAATTCGGTGGCTCTCAAGCTGTGCAACTTAGCAAGTCTAGACCCAGCAGTTCTGGCAAGTGGTCGAAAAGGGATGGATAAAGCTTCCAATATCGATAAAGCGGTTTGGAGTGAGCTTTTGGCGAACTGGGACGCCACTGTTCTTGAAGCCGCTTCAATCTATGGGAAGTTAGCGGCCGGGCAAGGGATAGAGGTGATCGATGAGTTAGAGCTAGAGTTGCCGCCCACGGAACTGGGCCGCACACGGGCCGCTACCGTGCAAGTTCGTGTCAACCAAGCCCGCTTTCGTAAGTCTGTGCTGGTGGGCTATAACAGCACTTGTTGCATCAGTGGTTTGCAAAACGAAAAATTGCTCATTGCGAGCCATATCGTTCCGTGGAGCGAAGACACCCACAACCGCTTAAACCCACAAAACGGGCTATGCCTGTCAGCGTTGCACGACCGTGCGTACGACCAGGGGTTGATTACCGTGTTACCCGATTACACCGTTCGGGTAAGCCGCGCACTCAAAACCAAGAGCGCAGATGCGTTTCTGCAAGAGTCATTACTTCGGTTCGACAATGCACCGATTCGCATGCCCTCGCGACTTGCGCCCGCGCCAGAATTTTTAAGGCGGCACGCGCAACGGTTTGGATTCATTTAGTACCCAATTTGCTCTGTTTGTTATAGCTGCTCACGCAGTACCTACCTTGGCAAAAGCCCAATTTCATGCCCAACCAACCTCCCGGCTCTCACAACCTCCCTACTGGCCTTAAATGGGGTCCGTTCGCTATCGTGGCCGTGTGGATGGCCGTCATGGGCGCGCTGTATTTGCTGTCCGTGCAGTACCTCAAGCCCAAGCCAGTGGCGGTGTTGCCGGGCGGGGTGCTGGTGATCCCCATGGCGCGTGACGGGCACTTTTACGCCACGGGCACGGTGGGCGGCAAACCAGCGCGGTTTTTGGTGGACACAGGCGCTTCCATGGTGACGGTGAGCGAGGCATTTGCACAGCAGGCGGGCTTGCAAGGCGGCACGCCTACGGTGTTTAAAACTGCCAATGGCGATTTGCAGGGGCGGGTGCTCAGTGGTGTGCCGGTGTCGATGGGGCCTGCGCAGGTGTCGGGTGTGCGGGTGGGTGTGGGGCTGGTGGGGGGCGAAGCCGACGAGGCACTGCTGGGCCAGAGCTTTCTCAACCAGTTTGAGATCACGCTGTCGGACAAACAAATGACGCTCAAACCCAAGTCGCGGTAGGTGCGGCGTTCACGCCAGCCCGTGCCGCTCCATCACCTCTCGCCACTCCGCCAGCTTGCGCGCAAAGCTCCAGCTGGCGTTGGCCGGGCTGGTGCTGGGGAGCTGGTAGACGGGCACGCCCAGGGTGCGGGTGTGGCGGGCGTGTTTGAAGCTCTCGCCGCCGTTGTGGGCTACTGCCGCCAACTGCGGCAGGTGCAGTGCGGCAATGTCGTTGGGCACTGCGTTGCGGATGGCACTGTCCAGGCTGCCTTCGCGTTCGCAACTGGCGTACACGTCCCACACGCCCAAGCCACGCTCCAGCAGCCATTTGCTGCGATTTTCATAGCTGCTCGCGCATATTTCATAAGCGCTAGAGGGCCAAATGGCTTGTAGTATCTTCCAGAACTGGTTTTGCGGGTGGCCGTAATACTGCTGCGCCTGCAGCGAGCGCACGCCGGGGAAGCTGCCCAGTATCAGCACCTTTGTTGCGGGTGACACCAGCGGCGCCAGGCCGGTCAGGGTGGCTGCCGCCATGGGCATTTTCATGTCAGGAATAGTTCCCTTCCGCTTCTGGCCACAGGCCGGGAAAGTAGAACCGCAATGCGTGTTGCGGCACACCAAATCGCAATTTGCCATAGGGGCTGTCGGTGGCCAGCAGGCCCCGCTTGAGCAGGGCGCTCACCTGTGCGGTGGCCAGGCGGTCGCCCAGGCCCAGCATGGCTTTGAAGTCGGCCCGGTCCAATGTGCCTTGCGTCGCAAACAGGTAATGCAAGGCGGCAAGTGCTTCGGTGCGGACGCCGCTGCGTACCACGTTTTCTTCATAGCCAAGGCACGCGGCAATGCGGTCGCGCATGGCGCCCAGGTTCAGCAGGCCGGACATGAAATGCACCTGGTCCAGGCACTGCGTGAGCACGTAGTCCACCCAATCGCAGAGCGCTTTCTCTGACAGGTTTCCCCGTCCGTCGAGGTCTCCGGCGCGTGCATGGTCTGCTGAGTCCAGCAGGGCGTAGTAGTCGCCCGTGCTGCGGGCAAAGGCGCGCAGCGGGGACCAGAGCCCGTTCGTCAGCCCCATGTGGCCCAAGGCCAGATGGGTGTGCAGGCGTGCCACCCGGCCGTTTCCGTCCGCAAACGGGTGTATCCATGCCAGTCGGTGGTGCGATGCGGCAATGGCCAGCACTTGCATTTCGCCCCGCCTGACCTGTGCGTAAAAGCTGGCCCAGCGGTTCAGGAACTGCGGCAGCGCCGAGGCCAGGGGTGCCGCATGGCGACCAACACTTACCTCGCGCGTACGCAAGGCGCCGGGTTCCAGGGGCTGGCCGTCCGGCAAAAGGCGGTCCGCAGGGGCTAGCCGGGCAAACAAGTCCTGGTGGATGCTTTGGACCGCGGTGGCGGACCAGACGTCTTGTGGCGTCGATGCAAACCAGTGGCGCTCTAGAGCCTGTTCGCTGGCCATGTGGCTCAGAGCAAGGCGCTGCTTGCGTGCCCGGTCCGCGTCTGCGGCGTATTCGTTGCGCAGAGCCTGTTCGATCTCGACCGGCAGGGTGTGTTGTCCCTCAATGCGGTTGGTGTAGTAGGAGTTCATGGCGCGCAAAAGTCCGCGCAAACCCTCCAGGGCCCCGGCCTGACACCTGCCTGCCAGTTGGTCCGAGGCGCGTATCAGGTCGTGCGCTTTTTCCAGCAAAGGGCCCAGCTTTTGCTCTGCGGGAAGAAGCGGCTCCATCTGGACTGGATGATCATACTGCGCGAATTTTTGCGACTTATCAGACATACCTAAGTGTATGTAAATAAACAAGTTATCACAACTATTGCAACATCAATTGCGGGATGTTTAACAACCGGCAACCGGCAACCGGCAACCGGCAACTCGCCACTCGTTGCCGCCTTGCGCGTGCCCCGGCTCTACTTTTTGGCCAGGGTCTTGCGGGCCTGCTCAATGCCGCCCACGTTCTCGGCCTTGCTGAAGCCCAGGTTCTTGAGCGTGTCCAGCGCGATGCCGCTGCGCCGGCCGGACTGGCAGTACAGCAGCACCGTGTCGTCCTTGCTTACGCCAGCTTTGGCAATGGCTTGCGCGATGGCGCTGTGCTCGATGTTGATAGCGCCTTCCACATGCCCGGCGGCAAATTCTTGCGGGCTGCGCACGTCGATGATGATGTCTTTGGCCTGGGCCGAGAGTGCCATGAGGGTGAGGGCGAGGCTAGAGATGAGGGTCTTCATGGGTTTCCCGGATGGTATGGGTGTGGGTATGGGTCTGATTACATCACCGGGCCATGCGCCGTGCATACTAGCCGGGAGGCACGCAGTTGCAAGCCAGCAGAAGATTGCTTTAGCGTTGTAGTCATCACCCCAAGGAGACCTCCATGCCTGTAGAAACCGTTGTCGGTAAAGACGCCACCATCCACTTTGATGCCCACAAGTGCATTCACTCCCGGAGCTGTGTGTTGTCGCACCCGGATGTGTTCGTGCCCAATGTCCAGGGTGCCTGGATTCACCCGGATGCCCAGCCCGTAGAAGAGTTGATGCATGTGGCCAAGGCGTGCCCGTCTGGTGCCATCCGTGTGGGTGCGGGAAAACGGCCCCCTGGCTATCGAAGCCGAACTGACAGTGCGTGGCGAGCGCCAAGCCTCGCCCCGGGCCACCCTGTGCCGCTGCGGGCAGTCCAAGAACAAACCCTATTGCGACGGCAGCCACAAGGCCGCAGGATTCAGTGCACCCTAAACAAGAGCTGTTTTTTGGGCGTCTTCCGTGGGTGCCAGAGGTGCTTTTGCTTGTAATGGCAGCCAAAAACGCCTAGCCCGCTGCAGCTGTAAACGCAATCTCTAGCAAGTAGTCCGGGCTGGCCATTTCGGCGCTCACACATACCCGCGCGGGTGCGCAGCCCTCAGGCAACCAGGCTTGCCACACCGCGTTGAACGCAGCACGGTCGGCCATGTGCTTGAGGTAAATGGTGGCCATCAACAAGCGACCCTTGTGGCTACCGGCCAGCGCCAGCGTGCGCTCGGCCTGGGCCAACAGTGCTTGCGACTGGCTGGCAATGTCGTTGCCGCTTTCGGGCACCTCCACAAAATAAACCGTGCCGTTGTGCACCACCGCGTCCGACCATTGGGCGGCGGGGTTGATGCGGTGGATGGCGTCAGACATCGATGTTGCCTGCTCGCAAAGCGTTGGTTTCGATGAACTCACGGCGCGGCTCGACTTCGTCGCCCATGAGCATGGTGAACACGCGGTCGGCTTCGATGGCGTCGTCAATTTGGACCTTGAGCAGGCGGCGCACGGTGGGGTCCATGGTGGTTTCCCACAGCTGGGCGGGGTTCATTTCGCCCAAGCCTTTGTAGCGCTGGCGGCTGGTGCCGTTTTCTGCCTGGGTAATGAGCCAGGCCATGGCTTCGCGGAAGTCGGAGACTTTCTCTTCCTTCTGGCGTTCCCCCTCGCCGCGCATGACGCGGGCGCCTTCGGAGAGCAGGCCCTTGAAGGTGTTGGCAGCTTCGGCCAAGGCGGCGTAGTCGGCGCCGTGCACAAAGTCTTGCGTGAGCACGCTGCTCTTGACGTTGCCATGGTGGCGGCGGCTGATGCGCAGAATGGGCTTGTCGGTGTGGGCGTCAAATTCGCCGGCCACTTCTGCATCGGGGAGCTTGGCTTGCAGAGCGGCGGCGGACGCTTCGGCGTCAGCCACCGTATCGAGGTTCAGGGCGACGCCATCGGCTACGCTGCGCAGGGCTTCGGCATCCATGAAGTTCTTCAGGCGTGCGATGACGGCTTGGGCGAACTGGTGCTTGCGCGCCAGCTCGGTCAAGGTTTCGCCACTGATGGTGGTGCCGTTGGGTCCGCCGGTGTATACCGAGGCGTTGACCAATGCAATGCGCAGCAGGAAGCTGTCCAAGTCGCTCGCGCCTTGCAGGTACAGCTCTTCTTTGCCCGCTTTCACTTTGTACAGCGGTGGCTGCGCAATGTAGATGTGGCCGCGCTCCACCAGCTCGGGCATTTGGCGGTAGAAGAAGGTGAGCAGCAGGGTGCGAATGTGGGCGCCGTCGACGTCGGCGTCGGTCATGATGATGATGCGGTGGTAGCGCAGCTTGGCTACGTTGAAGTCGTCGTTGCCCGTAGTGCCACCAGCCTTGCCTATGCCGGTGCCCAAGGCGGTGATGAGTGTCAGGATTTCGTTGCTGGTGAGCAGTTTCTCGTAACGCGCTTTTTCCACGTTCAAAATCTTGCCGCGCAGCGGCAGAATTGCCTGGAACTTGCGGTCGCGGCCCTGCTTGGCAGAGCCACCGGCGGAGTCGCCCTCGACGATGTAGATCTCGCACATGGCGGGGTCTTTTTCCTGGCAGTCAGCCAGCTTGCCGGGCAGGCCCATGCCGTCGAGCACGCCCTTGCGGCGGGTCATGTCGCGGGCCTTGCGGGCGGCCTCGCGGGCGCGGGCGGCTTCAATGATTTTGCCTACGATGATCTTGGCGTCATTCGGGCGCTCTTCCAAGTAGTCGGCCAGCAACTTGCCCACGATGTCTTCCACCGGGCCGCGCACTTCGCTGGACACCAGTTTGTCCTTGGTCTGGCTGGAGAACTTGGGCTCGGGTACTTTGACAGACAGCACGCAGCACAGGCCTTCGCGCATGTCGTCACCGGTTACTTCTACCTTGGCTTTTTTGGCGAGCTCGTTTTGATCGATGTACTTGCTGATGATGCGTGTCATCGCGGCGCGCAGGCCGGTCAGGTGGGTGCCGCCGTCACGCTGGGGAATGTTGTTGGTGAAGCACAGCACTTGCTCGTTGAAACCGCTGTTCCACTGCATAGCCACTTCCACGCCGATGTTGGTACCTTGGTCACTCTGGCGGTCGCCCATGGCGTGGAAGATGTTGGGGTTCAACACCGACTTGCCTTTGTTGATGAAGTTCACAAAACCCTGCACACCGCCGGCGCCCGAGAAGTCGTCTTCTTTGCCGCTGCGTTCGTCCTTGAGGCGGATTCTTACGCCGTTGTTCAAGAAGGAGAGTTCGCGCAGGCGCTTGCTCAGAATTTCGTAGTGAAAGTCGTTGTTCTCTTTGAAGATTTCGGTGTCGGGCAAGAAGTGCACTTCGGTGCCGCGCTTCTCCGTGTCGCCAATCACCTTCATGGGCGAAACATCCACGCCGTTTTGTTTCTCCACGATGCGGCCTTGTACAAAGCCCTTGGAGAACTCCAGCGTGTGCACTTTGCCATCGCGCCGGATGGTCAGGCGCAGCATTTTGGATAGCGCGTTCACGCAGCTCACGCCCACGCCGTGCAGACCGCCGGACACTTTGTAGCTGTTTTGGTTGAACTTGCCACCGGCGTGCAGTTCGGTCAGGGCGATTTCAGCGGCCGAGCGCTTGGGCTCGTGTTTGTCGTCCATCTTGATGCCGGTAGGAATGCCGCGGCCGTTGTCCACCACGCTGATGGAGTTGTCGGAGTGGATGGTGACCAGGATGTCGTCGCAGTGGCCGGCCAGCGACTCGTCAATCGAGTTGTCCACCACTTCAAACACCAAGTGGTGCAGGCCGGTGCCGTCCGACGTGTCGCCGATGTACATGCCCGGGCGCTTGCGCACCGCTTCCAGGCCTTCCAGAATCTGGATGGAGCCTTCGCCATAGGCCTCAGTTGCACCGGCCTGGTTGGTGTCGATGGTGGGTTGGAAGTTGGAACTGTCTGTACCGGCATCACCTGTATGGACGAGGCCATCGTTGTTTTCGGGGCTTGGAACAGACTTGTTTTCTTCGGACATGGCTAACTTTCTCTTGATTCTTTAATGACCAAACCCCCGATAGCCGGGGGTTTGGTTGCACTGGCAGCTACTGATTTTGTAGCGTCAAATTCGCATGGGCATCACCACGTATTTAAAGGTGGCGTTGTCCGGGATGGTGATCAGGGCCGAACTGTTGCCATCCGACAGCTCCACTTTCACCATTTCCTGGCCCATGTTGGTCAGGGCGTCGATTAGGTAGGTGACGTTGAAACCGATCTCGATGCTGTCACCGCTGTAGTCGATGTCCAACTCGTCGACCGCCTCTTCTTGCTCGGCGTTGTTGCTGGCAACGCGCAGGCTGCCGGGGTCAATGTTCAGGCGCACGCCTTTGAACTTGTCGCTGGTCAGGATGGCGGTGCGTTGCAGCGTTTTGAGCAAAGCCTCGCGGCCGAGGGTGATGCTGTTCTTGTGGTTTTTGGGGATGACACGGTTGTAGTCGGGAAACTTACCCTCGACCAGTTTGGTCACGAATTCCATGCCGTCAAAAGTGAACTTGGCCTGGTTGTTGGCAAATTGCATTTCGATGGCGCCTTCGGCATCGCTCAGCAGGCGCTGCAGTTCAATCACGGTCTTGCGCGGCAGGATGACTTCTTGCTTGGGCACTTCCACATCCAGCGTGGCGGAGGCAAATGCCAAGCGGTGCCCATCGGTAGCTACCAAGCTGAGTTGCTTGCCTTCGGCCACAAACAGGATGCCGTTGAGGTAGTAACGGATGTCGTGCAAGGCCATGGCGAAGGACACTTGGCTCAGCAGGTCTTTCAGGGTCTTTTGTGGCACGCTGAACACGGGACCAAAACTGGCGCTTTCTTGAACCAATGGAAAGTCTTCGGCCTGCATGGTTTGCAGGGTGAACTTGCTCTTGCCACCTTTAAGGATGATCTTGCTTTGGCTGGACTCCAACGACACGGTTTGGTCGCCGGGCATGGTGCGCAGAATGTCAATCAGCTTTCGCGCGCCAACGGTGGTGGTGAAGTTACCGGTGTCACCGCCCAGTTCGGTCGTCGTGCGAATCTGAATCTCCAGATCGCTGGTGGTCAATTGGATGGAGGTGCCGGTTTTGCGCAGCAATACGTTGGCCAGGATAGGCAGCGTATGACGACGCTCGACAATACCGGCTACGGACTGCAGAACCGATAGAACCTTGTCTTGCGTTGCCTTCAATACGATCATGTCAACCTCATTTTGTAACTCAACCAGGGTTGCAAGGCAATAAAAGCCCTGCTTTACAAACTATCTCGCCATTTTCCCCTTTTTTGATTGCAACTAGAGGGGGCCTTGCACTTGTTTTTGCATTCAACCTTTTAGCGTTTGCTCAAGGACGTGTAACTGCTGGTTCAGTTCGGTGAGTTGCTGTCGCTCCCCGCCAATCTTTCGAACTGCATGCAATACGGTGGTGTGGTCGCGTCCGCCAAACAGCTCGCCAATCTCAGGCAGGCTCTTTTGGGTCAATTCTTTGGCCAAGTACATGGCAATCTGGCGGGGCCGTGCGATGCTGGCGGGGCGCTTCTTGCTATACATGTCAGCAATCTTGATTTTGTAATAGTCGGCCACCGTCTTCTGGATGTTTTCCACCGAAATCTGCCGATTCTGAATCGACAGCAAGTCGCGCAAAGCTTCGCGCGCAAGTTGGATAGATATTTCCTTCTGGTTGAACCGCGAGTAGGCCAGGATCTTGCGCAGTGCGCCTTCAAGCTCGCGCACGTTCGAGCGTACGTTCTTGGCTACAAAAAAGGCCACCTCTTCAGGCATCTCGGTGCCCTCGGCACGCGCCTTGTTGATCAAAATGGCCACTCGCATTTCAAGTTCTGGCGGCTCAATGGCCACCGTCAGGCCGGAGTCAAAGCGCGAAACCAAGCGCTCGTGAATATCCGCCAGGCCCTTGGGGTAGGTGTCACTGGTCATCACGATGTGCGACTTTTTGGCCAGCAGGGCCTCAAAGGCATTGAAAAACTCTTCTTGGGTGCGGTCTTTGTTGGCAAAGAACTGCACATCGTCAATCAACAGCAAATCAAGAGAGTGGTAGCGCTCCTTGAACTCATCGAAAGTTTTGCGTTGGTAGGCCTTAACCACATCAGATACAAATTGCTCTGCGTGGATGTAGAGAACTTTGGAGCCGGGCTTGTCGGCTAGCAGGCGGTTTCCCACGGCGTGCATCAAGTGGGTCTTGCCCAGACCCACGCCACCGTAAATGAACAGCGGGTTGTAAAGATGCCCTGGCATGGTGGCTACGTGCATTGCAGCGGCGCGGGCCATGCGGTTGGCTGTGCCTTCGATCAGGCTTTCAAACGTAAGCAGGCTGTTGAGGCGATTCTTGGTGCCGCCAATCACGCGGTCTTCGCCCACTTCTGTCTCTTCAACGGCAGACGGAACCTCGGCAGTCCGCGGCATGCTAACTTGCCTGACGGGTGCTTCACGGGGAGTGATTGCTAACTCAACCACGACGGGTTGGCCGTAAAGTTTTTCTAGGAGCGCTGCTATCCTTTGGCTGTATTGGGCTCTGACCCAGTCCAGCTTGAAGCGGTTTGCCACAAAGATCGTCGCCTTGGACATGTCGTCATGCACATGAGCGGCCAACGGTTTTATCCAAGTGTTGAACTGTTGTTCCGGTAACTCTTGGGCTAACTGATCCACGCAGCTCTGCCACAGGCTTTGACCCAGTTCCTGACTGTGACGATCTGGTGTAGGTGGGGAGGATCCCTGAGTCATTGTTGGAGTCAGCTTCTGTGGATAGTTTTGGATTGCTGAGCGTTGGATTGTAGTTTATTAAGACTTTATCCACACTTTTGACGGCAAAGACCAATCTTACAGTGCTGCACACCAATAACGCCCTAAGGTGTTGCTGTGATTAAGAAAGTTTGCGATAATGCCGGGTTCCCCTGATTGTGTTCGGGGCGATAGACCAAAATTCGTGCCTTGTTTCTTGTGTGAAATGGGTGCGGATACCCACAGAGCCTGTTAGGAAAATTCACATGAAACGCACTTACCAACCTTCCAAAATCCGCCGCGCCCGTACCCATGGTTTTCTGGTTCGCATGAAAACTCGCGGTGGCCGTGCTGTGATCAACGCACGCCGCGCCAAGGGCCGCAAGCGCCTGGCTGTCTAATTCGCGCGAATCTTGCAAGCCAAGGCTGACTGGCTTTTGGTCAAAGCGGATTCGCTACATGTCGACAGTGCTCCGGTGCGGCGCCTTAAAACCCGTGCCCAGTTTCAAGCGGTGCTTGGTGGAATAACTGTGTCCAAAACAGCGCATTTCGCGCTTCACGCGCGAGCACTGGAAATGGCCCCCGACGAGTCGGGGGCTTTGTTGTTTCCAGAGTCTGCGGTGTGGTTGGGTGCCATGGTGCCCAAGCGCTGGGCTAAGCGTGCTGTAACGCGCAATACCATCAAGCGCCAAATCTATGCGCTGGGAGCTGAGCTTTCAGCGGGTTTAGAGTTGCGTGCCCATTTGGTACGTTTGCGATCCGGGTTCGACCGTGCCCAGTTTCATAGCGCTACGTCGGATGTCCTCAAGGCGGCAGTGCGCAGCGAGTTGCAGCAGCTGTTTGTACGGGCTCGCGCGAACCCCGCTCCTGGTTTGCGGCCATGATGCAAGCGGCTCTCGTGGGGTTGGTAAAGGCCTACCGTTTGCTCCTGAGTCCGTGGCTGGGGTCCGCGTGTCGCTTTGAGCCCACATGTTCAGCATATTCGTTACAAGCGTTGCAGACCCATGGCGCTGCAGCCGGGGCCTACCTTACGGTGGCTCGTTTGGGGCGATGCCACCCCTGGTGTGAGGGTGGCTATGATCCGGTTCCTTCTGAACGTCCCCGGCTCTTTGGCCGTCTGATTTCCTCTCCTTCTGAAAAGAAAACTTCATGAACGATATTCGCCGCACCATCTTGTGGGTGATCTTTGGCTTTTCCATGGTGTTGCTGTGGGATCAATGGCAGATCCATAACGGCAATAAAGCCACATTTTTCCCCAGCCCTGCCAAGACTTCAGCACCTGCAACAGCTGCGCCTGAAAGCAAGCCAGATAGCTTGGTTCCGGCTGCGGTTGCAAAAGCGGGTGTGGTGCCTGCAGCCCCCGCAGCCCCCGCGGTACAAGTGGTGCCCAGCGAACGGTTTGAGGTCAGCACAGATGTGCTAAAGCTGACCTTTGATACCGAAGGCGGGTCCTTGGTGCGCTCCGAGTTTCTCAAGCACACGGACATGGCCGACAAGATCCGCAACTTCGTATTGCTGGACGATTCCAAAGAGCGGGTATACCTTGCGCAGACGGGCGTGATTCCGGGCGCTGCCGGCGGCGCGTCGCCGACCCACAAAACGGTGATGACCGTTGGCGGTGACCGATCGCTGAAAGAAGGCCAGGACGAACTGGTGATCACTTTCACTTCGCCCGAAGTGGGGGGACTGAAGCTGGTCAAGACCTATACATTGCGTCGGGGTGTTTACGACATCGCTGTTAAGCATGAACTTACCAACGCTTCGAGTACGCCACTATCGCCTCAGCTGTACTTGCAGCTGGTTCGCGACGGCAACAAACCTGCGGGAGAGTCTTCCTTTTATTCCACCTTTACTGGCCCTGCGGTGTACACCGAAGCCAAGAAGTATCAAAAGGTGGAGTTCAGCGAGATCAAGAAGAAGACAGCCACCTTTGAAAAAGAAGCGGACAACGGCTACATCGCGATGGTGCAGCATTACTTTGCCACTGCTTGGATATTGCCCACCGGCACAGCGCGCTCGTACTCTCTAGATGGTGTAGACATTGGCTCCACCACGCCGGATTGCTGCTACCGAGCAACTATGATTTCGCCGTTGCCAGCTCTCGAGCCAGGAAAAACCCACACCGTTGGTGCCACCCTCTTCGTTGGCCCCCAGGAAGAGAAGGCCTTGGCAGCCCTTGCTCCCGGGCTCGAGTTGGTGAAGGACTATGGTTGGCTGACGATTCTGGCCAAGCCTTTGTATTGGTTGCTGGACAAATTGCACAGCTTTATTCAAAACTGGGGCTGGTCCATCGTGGCGCTGGTGCTCCTGCTCAAGATTGCCTTTTACTGGCTCAACGCCAAAGCTTACGCGAGCATGGCCAAGATGAAGGCGGTTAACCCCAAGATCATGGAAATGCGGGAGCGTCTCAAAGACAACCCGCAGCAAATGCAGCAGGAGATGATGCGCATCTACCGTGAGGAAAAAGTCAACCCTATGGGTGGTTGCTTCCCCATCATGGTGCAGATACCCGTATTCATTGCGTTGTACTGGGTGCTTTTGTCCAGCGTTGAAATGCGCAATGCGCCGTGGCTAGGCTGGATTCAAGATTTGTCTTCGCCGGACCCCTATTACATCCTGCCATTGATCATGGCGATGACTACCATGCTGCAGACCGCCTTGAACCCTGCCCCGCCAGACCCCTTGCAGGCTAAGCTGATGTGGTACATGCCTCTGGCGTTTAGTGTGATGTTCTTCTTCTTCCCGTCGGGCTTGGTGCTCTACTGGATTACCAACAACATTTTGTCCATCGCCCAACAGTGGATCATCAATACTCGCATGGGCGTTCCGCCTCAGTTCAATCTGCCCAAGTTCAAGTAGGCGTAGCAGGGGAGCGCTGCCGTGTTGACACGCCATAGCGACCCTATCGTGGCCGTTGCAACCGCTCCCGGTCGGGGTGCCGTGGGCATTGTCCGGATCAGTGGCAAAGACCTATCCGGATTTACCCAAGTCCTGCTCGGCCGCGTATTGCGGCCCCGTGAGGCGACTTACCTCCCCTTTACGGACGCACAAGGCCAGCCGCTGGATCGGGGGCTGGCCTTGTTTTTTCCGGGCCCCCATTCATTTACGGGTGAGGACGTATTAGAGCTGCAAGCCCACGGCGGAGCTGTGGTCTTGCAATTGCTAGTGGCACGCTGCCTAGAGTTGGCAGCCACCGTGCCCACCGGGTCGGGCGGCGCAATCTTGCCAGCCCTTCGTATTGCCGAGCCCGGAGAGTTTTCGCAGCGGGCATTCCTGAACGGAAAGATCGACTTGACCCAGGCCGAGGCGATTGCCGACTTGATCGATGCGAGTACCGAGGCGGCGGCACGCAGTGCAACGCAGTCGTTGGCAGGGGCTTTCTCCAAGCAGGTGCACACGCTGCTTGAGGCCTTGATTCATCTTCGCATGCTGGTAGAAGCCACACTAGATTTTCCGGAGGAAGAAATCGATTTTCTGCAGAAGGCAGATGCGCTGGGGCAGCTACAAAAACTGCAGAGTATGGTTCGACAAGTGTTGGATCAGGCCACCCAGGGAGCCTTATTGCGCGAGGGAATCACAGTGGTCATCGCTGGCCAGCCGAATGCCGGAAAGTCATCATTGTTGAACGCCTTGGCGGGTGCCGAGTTGGCGATCGTGACGCCGATTGCGGGCACCACACGCGACAAGGTGCAGGAAACAATTCAGATCAAAGGCATTCCCATTCATGTGGTGGATACAGCGGGCCTGCGCAGCAGCGAAGATGCAATTGAGCAGATTGGCATAGCAAGGGCCTGGCAGGCCATTGAGGTTGCTGACGCCGTACTCTTTTTGCATGATTTAACGCGCCGAAATACTATCGAATACATAGCTGCGGACGCCGAAATCATGAGGAGTTTGGTGCAAAAACTTGCAAAAAGTACGGCGGTGATCGATGTTTGGAACAAAGCTGATGCGATAACCGAACGAGGTCCGGACACGGGCATCGTACTTTCAGCCAAAACAGGCGTTGGTCTGGATGCCTTGCGCGAGCGCCTACTGGCTTCTGCGGGCTGGCAGCCATCGGAAAGCGGCGGTTTTATTGCACGCCAGCGACATTTGCAGGCCTTGCGCCAAGTCGACGCGCATTTAGAAGAGGCGCACTTACATCTCAGAATGGGTGCCAATACTCTGGATCTGCTGGCCGAAGAGCTGAGATTGGGCCAAAACGCACTTGGCGAAATCACGGGAGAGTTCAGCTCCGATGATTTACTGGGCGTGATCTTTTCGAAGTTTTGCATTGGTAAATAGCCTGCACTACACTCCAATGAACGACGCACACGAAAGCAATTGCAATGTCCTTGTTCCATTGGTTTGGCAAAAAGACACCGTCCCCTCCAGTTCCTGCTGAAAGCTCGAGCCTCGGGCATATGGATGCCACCCAACCCTTTGGCCATAACAGTAAGTCGCGTGCAAGTAGGGGCAACTCTGAATCAGGAAGTGCGGCCAACCGCAAACACGAGCGCCTAGAGCGCCGAGAACTGCTTTACACAGTAGTCAGAGAGTCCATGACACGGGCTGGGCTGTTATCTTCTAGCTACAAGTTCAAGGTACTGTCATTGGACTCCCGCGGTCGGCAGTACTTGATCATGATGGACTTGGCGCGCCAAAACGTAGTGGACCCTCAACGCCTCGCTGATATGGAGAGTCACATTGCCAAAGTGGCGAAGTCACAGCACGACATCTTGGTAACGGCCGTGTATTGGCGAATCAACGAACATGTCACCGCAGGTTTAGCGCGAAGTTCCGGTCTTGTGGAGGCGGCTCCCCCACAAAAGGCAGCAGAAGCATCGGCTCCGTCGCGCTATGAACCTTTGCAACCGGATGAAGTTGCCGCATTTAAACAGGCACTGGCGGCGGCTCCATCTCCCGCAACCTTGTCGGCGCCCGGAGAAATTGTGCGCACCGGACGTCGCAACCCGGCGCCCCCCCATTTCCAAGACACCGAGTTAGATGAGCGGAATTCGCCGTTGAGCGGAACGCAATATGGGGAATTGCACTGAATCGAATAAGCCGGGGTTAGTGCCCTGAAAAATCAAGCAATGTAAACAAGGGAAGGCCAGCCTCTCGCAACTTGGCAGAGCCACCCAGTTCCGGTAAGTCCACGATTGCCGCGCCCTCCATAACGTGGGCTCCCAGCCGTTCTAGCAGCTTCTTTCCTGCCATCATGGTACCGCCAGTGGCAATGAGATCATCGATCAGAAGCACACGATCACCGGCCTTTACCGCGTCGGTGTGCAGTTCCACAGTGGCACTGCCGTATTCGAGTTCATAGGTTTCCTCCACCGTGGTGAACGGAAGCTTCCCCTTCTTGCGGATCGGGACAAAGCCAATATTGAGCTCGTAAGCAACAACAGCACCCAAAATGAAGCCGCGAGCATCCAAACCCGCCACCACATCGGGCCGCATACTTGAATCCATATAGCGGTGGACAAATGCGTCAATTAACACCCTGAAGACTTTGGCGTCTTGAAGAAGCGGCGTGATGTCTCGAAATTGAACGCCGGGCGCTGGCCAGTCGGGCACCGTGCGAATATTGTCCCGGAGGTATTGGTTAACGCTAAGGTGTTGCATAAAAGCTGAGCAAGTACAAAAACAAGGGCAGGGGATATTGTGCCCCCAAGAGCGCCTCCCCGGGGACTAACCTTTGAGGAGCTTTTGTTCGGCCAAAGCCAGCGACTCAGCGTTACCAGATAAGACCAGCGTATCACCGCCTTCGATGGTTGTCTGGGAGTCAACGCGGGTATTTACGCCACCGCTTCGCCGCAAACTCAGCAGACGGACTTCCAACCCTTCCAGATTGAAGTGAGACAAGAGCTTGCCCGACGCCTTTGCTCCCAAGGGTAGGCTCACGGTAATCAGGCGTTCGTGTTGCAACTCATCGATGGAGTCATCATCGGCGCCATGGAAAAATCCGCGCAAGAGGTTGTAGCGGGCATCCCGTTGGTCTTGCACAATACGAATCACGCGGCGCATGGGAACACCCACAAGGGCCAATGCATGGCTGGCCAGCATCAGGGATCCTTCAATCGCTTCGGGCACCACCTCTGTGGCCCCTGCAGCGCGTAACTTGTCCAATGCATGGTCGTCTTGGGTGCGAACTATCACAGGAACCTGGGGCGCATGCGAGTGGGTATTGCCAAGTACCTTAAGCGCTGCGCCCTCCCCCAAATAGGTAATCACCACAGCACTTGCACGGGCCAAGCCCGCTGCCATCAGCGCTTGTAGTCGGGCCGCATCTCCAAAAACCACGGAATGTCCCGCTGCAGCGGCTTGGCGCACCCGGTCCGGGTCCAGGTCGAGTGCCATGTAGGGTATGCCTTCGTGCTCCAGCATGCGTGCAAGGTTCTGGCCGCACCGACCAAAGCCGCAAATGATGACGTGTTGGTTTGCGCTGATGGACTTTCTCGCAATCGTCGTCATCTGCAGGGACTGCAGCAGCCACTCACTACTTACCAACTTCATGACGATCCGGTTGGTGTACATCACGATAAACGGCGTCGCCAGCATGGACAGCACCATGCTGGCCAAAATGGGGTTTAGCAGCGCGGGGGGAACCAAAGAATTTTTTTGCGCCAAAGTAAGCAAAACAAAGCCGAATTCGCCTGCCTGCGCTAAATACAGGCCAGTGCGCAGGCTAACACCGGGAGATGTACCTAGCGCTTTAGCCAACCCGGTGACCAGCGCCGCCTTGAACAGAATTGGTACCACTACCAAAAGCAAAACCAGCGGCCAACGTTCCAGAACCAAACGCCAGTCGAGCAACATACCGATGGATATAAAGAATAAACCCAAGAGCACATCGTGAAAGGGGCGGATGTCGGTCTCAACTTGGTGCTTGAATTCTGTCTCTGAGATCAGCATGCCGGCAATGAATGCTCCAAGGGCCAAGCTCAACCCAGCGAACTCCGTCAGCCACGCGAGCCCCAGCGTAATAAACAGTAGGTTCAATACAAACAGCTCGTCGCTTTTGCGGCGAGCCACCAAAGTCAGCCAATGACGCATCAAGTGTTGGCCGCCCACCAACAGCACGGTGACCAATACAGCGGCCTTGAATGCCGCCAGAGCTAGCGCTTCAAACAACTGCTCGCCCGAGGCGCCCAGCGCCGGGATAAGCACCAATAGGGGAACCACTGCCAAATCTTGGAATAGCAGCACACCCATGACACGCTTCCCATGTTCGGAATCCAATTCCAGCCGCTCCACCATCAGTTTCACCACAATGGCAGTGCTACTCATGGCGAGCGCGCACGAAAGCGCCAAAGCGGCTTGCCACTCCATATCCCAAATCCTTGGGAACAGCACGGCCATGCCCAGAGTCGCTGCGGTAGCGAGAAAAATTGTCACCACAACTTGCAATAGACCCAACCCGAAAACGTGCTTGCGCATGGCGCGCAAGCGTGGCAAATTGAACTCCAGGCCGATAACAAACATCAAAAAAACTACACCAAATTCGCCAAGATGGCGCACAGCCTCCGAGTTTTGCGACAAAGCCAATGCATTAGGGCCGATGACCACCCCTACGACCAAATACCCGAGCATGGGAGGCAGTTTCAACGAGCGGCACAGCACCACGCCCAATACGGCAGCCAACAGGTAGAGCAGGGTAATTTCCAATCCAGTCATGTGCCCATACTAGCAAGAGATATGCGTCTATAAAATAACGCCATGACAGAACATGCAGCAAGCGCCGGGTCTTCACGCGCGCACAGGGCCCTGGCTCTGGCCAAAGAAACGTTTGACATCGAAGCAGCAGCCATTTTGGGACTCAAGGACCGTTTGGGCGAAGGCTTCGCGCGCACCGTGGAACGCATCCTTGCTATTCAAGGCCGCGTGGTCGTGATGGGCATGGGCAAAAGTGGCCACGTAGGCCGAAAGATTGCCGCTACATTGGCATCAACCGGGACCCCGGCGCTCTTTGTGCACCCAGGCGAAGCGAGCCATGGGGATTTGGGGATGGTGACGGCTACCGATCTGGTGTTGATGATTTCAAACAGTGGAGAGTCTCTCGAAATGGCGGCAATCCTTCCTGTTCTCAAGCGATTGGGATCGCCATTGGTTGCGATGACTGGCAACTCGGACTCCACGATGGCGCGGTACGCGGACTTTTGGATTGACACTGGCGTTTCCAAGGAAGCGTGTCCTCTCAATCTCGCGCCCACTGCGAGTACCACCGCCCAACTGGCCATGGGGGATGCGCTTGCTGTGGCGTTGTTGGATGCGAGGGGATTTCGCGCGGAAGATTTTGCACGGTCTCATCCCGGTGGAGCTTTGGGGAGAAAGTTGCTGACGCACGTGAGTGACGTAATGCGTGCGGGCGATGCGGTTCCTCGGGTCTTGAATACTGCCAGTTTCAGCGAGCTGATGCGAGAAATGAGCGCAAAAGGATTGGGTGCCACCGCCGTGGTTGCTGGCGATGGAGCGGTTCTAGGAATATTCACCGATGGGGACCTGCGCCGCCTGGTCGAGCAAGGTACAGATTTACGCGCGAAGACCGCTCAGGATGTCATGCGTCCGACCCCTTTCACGATAAGCTCTGATGCCTTGGCAGTGACTGCTGCCGACCTCATGGAAGCGAAACGCATTACCAGTGTTTTGGTAATTGATGCGCAAGGCGTACTCTGCGGCGCACTCAACAGCAACGATCTCATGCGAGCGAAAGTCATTTAATGGCAATGAAACCTCACATCCAGTTTGCGCCCGATTTGCTATTGCGCGCGCAGGGAATCCAAGTGGCGTTTTTTGATGTGGATGGCGTTTTGACCGATGGCGGACTGCTATTCTCGGAGTCTGGCGAAACCCTCAAGCGCTTCAATACCTTGGATGGCCATGGTCTAAAGTTGCTACAAAAAGCAGGCATCACTCCCGTCATCATTACCGGACGGGATTCGCAACCTTTGCGATTGCGGCTGCATGCACTGGGTGTAGAGCACGCGCACTTTGGGACTGAAGATAAACGGCCTGCCGCTGAACAAACACTAAAGACATTGGGCTTGCAGTGGTCGCAAGCCGCAGCCATGGGTGATGATTGGCCGGACCTTCCAGTAATGCGGCCAGCGGCATTGGCATGCGCACCTGCCAACGCCCATGTAGAAGTGATCGGTGCGGCTCACTATGTAACCAGAGTGCCCGGGGGCCATGGTGCAGTGCGTGATGTATGCGATCTGCTACTCGTGGCAAGCGGACGATATGCCGAGCTGCTTGGAGCATACACCCAGTGAAGCGCTACTTGTACGACGGGTGGGAGCGATTCCTTCTCTACCTGCCCCTCCTGGTGATGGGAGGGCTTGCGCTTGGAACTTACTGGTTGGTGCGTAGTACGCCTTTGCCGGAAGTGGCCCAAGTCGAGCGCGTGCGCGGACATGAGCCCGACTACTTCATGCATGGCTTTTCTATCAAGACATACGATGCAAAGGGTGTCATGCGCTCAGAGGTACTGGGCGATGTCGCACGCCATTTCCCCGATACCAAATGGATAGAAATAGATGCGATACGCATCCGCTCATACGATGCGAAAGGGCGCTTGACGACGGCCAGTGCCTTGAAAGGACTTACCAACGACAGTGGAACCGAGGTGCAACTCTTGGGAAACGCAATCGTGGTGCGCGAAGCGGAAACAGCGACGAATGGAAAAATGACGCCGCGCATGGAGTACCGTGGTGAGTTTCTGCATGCCTTCTTGGATTCGGAGATAGTCAGGTCCCACCAGCCTGTGACGTTGACACGGGGCAAGGATCGTTTTACGGCGGATGCCATGGAGTTTGACAATGTGGACCAAGTTATGCAGTTGCGCGGACGTGTGCGCGGCACCTTGGTGCCAGACCCAGGCTAGACCGAAGCCAATTTTCTGGAGTACTTGATGGCAGCATTGATTTTCATAACCGGTGCTTCCAGCGGCATTGGCCAAGCGTTGGCGTGGCGCTATTACCAGGCAGGCTACACGCTGGCCCTGGTGGCTCGGCGCACCGAAGAGACTGAACTCTGGGCCCGCAGTCAGTCGCTTGAAGCGACGCGTTACCGCATCTACCATGCGGATGTGTCTGACATAAATGCCATCGTGACCGCCGGGCAAACTTGCATGGCTGAGTTGGGTGTGCCCGATGTGGTGATTGCCAATGCTGGCATCAGCATTGGCATGGACACTGGGGTGCGCAGTGATCTGGATGTTATGGTGCGCACATTCAATACCAACAACGTGGGATTGGCAGCAACGTTTCACCCGTTTGTGCGCTCCATGGAAAAGCGTGGTAGCGGGGCTTTGGTGGGAATCGGCAGTGTGGCGGGCATTCGCGGGCTTCCGGGCCATGGGGCTTACTGTGCGAGCAAGGCGGCCGTGATCAACTACTGTGAATCATTGCGCGGCGAGCTGCGCAGCACTGGCGTGAAGGTCGTCACCCTGTGTCCGGGCTACATCGATACACCATTGACACGTCAAAACCGCTACAGCATGCCCTTTCTCATGCGACCTGAAGAATTTGCAGATCGAGCGTTTGATGCCATCTCGCAAGGAGCGACGTACCGCGTGATCCCTTGGCAGATGGGTTGGGCGGCAAAGGCCCTGCGCGCTTTGCCCAACGGTTTGTTTGACAAAGTGTTGACGGGTCGTCCCCGCAAACGCAGACAAGACGAAGTTTGAAATAACACTCCACCAAAGCAAAAGGGACCCGAAGGTCCCTTTATGCGAAGTACGTGTACTTCAAGTGTGCCGCTTAGTAGCTGCTACGACCACCGCCGTAACCGCCGCCACCGCCGCCACCGGAGCGGCCACCGCCACCACCGTAGCCGCCGCCACCGGAACGGTCACCGCCGCCACCGTAGCCGCCACCACCACCGGAGCGGCCGCCGCCACCGAAGCCGCCGCCACCGCCAGCACCGCCGCCGAAGCCGCCGGAACGGGGAGGACGTGGTTCCATCGGACGGGCTTCATTCACCACCAAGCCGCGGCCACCGAACTGCTGACCGTTCATGGCGTTGATTGCGGTTTGTGCTTCAGCATCGCTGCCCATTTCCACAAAACCAAAGCCTTTGGAGCGACCGGTGTCGCGTTCCATCATGACTTTGGCGCTGGAAACAGAACCGTGTGCCGCAAACGCTTGTTGCAGATCTTCATCACGGAAAGAATAAGGCAGGTTGCCTACGTAAAGTTTGTTGCCCATGGAGGGACTCCTGAAAATAACTCAAAACGCGATGGAGTCCTTAACCGCAATCAACAAACCAGTGAAGACTTAAAGCAGACGCGAAACTGACCTAACACCGCAAACTTGCACGCCCGTATTCTGAGCAATGCGCAGTCATTATGCGCCTTTTTTAAAAAACCACCTACAAATTTATGATTTTTTTACACCTGAATCTGGATCTGACTCGACATCGGTGTAACTGCGCCACTGTCGCATGCTGTTGCGCATCGTCAATATTTGACTTTCAAATGAGGGGCAGGCTGCACACGCGAATAGGTGCAAACGTAGCGCTAAACGCTCGCTGATATCCAGCGGCCGGTCTTCTCTGGCGACAAGAAGGGCTGCGGCTTGTTTGCAGCTTTTTCGGAATGGGATCATGGTTGAACGGCCTTTGCAAACCAGTGCAGCTCTAGGCATTCGCGCAATCGGAGTCGGGCGCGGTGCAGTTGCACATACAGGTTTGTCGGTGTGAGCTCTAGTTCCTTACATATTTCTTCACTCGAGAGCTCCAACCATTCCCGCATCAGGAACAAGCGGCCCTGTACAGCAGGCAATTTGCTGGCGCAAGCTTCCAGAATCTCAAAAAACTGCCGGCGGCTCGCGTCTTGCTCTGGATTGCCCCATTCTGAAGGCATTTCGGAAAAGTGCCCATCCGGCTTGAAGGCCATTTGATCCAAAGGGTCGACTTGGTTGTCAGCGTTGGCATCCAAGGTAGTGGCTTCCCGGCTGTGGTGACGTAAAGCGTCGATGATCTTGTGTTTGAGGATGCCAACCAACCAAGTTTTGAGTTGTGAGCGGCTCTGAAATCCCTGTGGTTTCGCAATGGCTGCCAAAACTGTCTCGGAAACCGCATCTTCTGCCCACGCTTCATTGCGCAATTGCAGGCGCGCGAACCTGAGTAGGTAATCACGCAATTCGGCGACCTGCAGTTCAAAACTAAGCATAGCGATTTTTTCAAGATGGAGTGGGCGCAGTGTAAGGCTCCGTTGTGTCGGTAAGCCTTTCCAAAAAAGGGTAAACCCTTGTCTAGAAATAAATGCAATGCACTGGTGTAAGAAACCGTATGTTTGGCCGGACAAAGGCATAACCAGCAATCTGGCGCAATGGTGTGTCGGGCCCATCTGGTTGTTTTCCTTTCAAACTTAGGAGTTATCACATGAACCAACGTGCCTTGATCGCAACCGCAGCCGCCAGTCTCATGACATTGGCTTTGGTATCCGCCCCCGTGGCGGCACAAGAAAAAGAGAAATGCTTTGGAATTGCCAAGGCAGGACAAAACGACTGCGCCAATCTGGCCGGTACACACTCTTGTGCTGGGCAGTCCAAAGTGGACAACGACAAAGGTGAGTGGAAGTACGTCGCCAAGGGCACATGCAAAGACATGAAGGGAATGTCCATGGAAGAAGCCAAGAAAATGAAAAGCTGATTCCCCATGGCTGCCACCCCGCGTGACAGGCCAGCGCCTGCCCGAAAGGCCGAAGTGGGCATCGGGTGGCGGCACCCCCATTACACGGAGCTGCTGGAGCGGCAGCCCGCATTGGATTTTTTGGAAGTTCATTCAGAAAACTTCTTTGCTAGTGGCGGTGCGGCCTTAGCGGTGTTGATGCGGGCCCGCGAGCAGTACCCCATCAGTTTGCATGGCGTCGGCCTGTCTTTGGGGTCGGCCGTGGGCTTGGACCCTTGGCATCTCGATCAACTCGCCGATTTGGTCCGACAGGTGAACCCCGTGCGGGTGAGTGACCATGCGTGCTTTGCACGCGGAATACTGGGTACCCAGACGGTACATGGCGCTGATCTGCTGCCCATCCCGTTTTCTGACGAAGCCTTGGATGTGTTGTGTCGCCATGTGGACCAAGTGCAAGAGCGTTTACAGCGCCGCTTCATGGTGGAAAACCTGTCTGCCTACGTGCGTTGGAACGGAGCAGGTGCGCAGGACTGGCCCGAAACCGAATTTCTGGCCACCATGGCCCGGCGTACTGGCTGTCTACTTCTGGTAGACGTCAACAACATCTATGTCAACGCCCGCAATGCTGAGTTGGCAGGCCTGTTGTCGGACCCGCTGCAGGTCTGCCGCGACTGGCTCGACGCCATTCCACCGGATGCGGTGGGCGAAATACACGTTGCCGGCCACTGCCATGTGGCCGATGTGCATGGTGACATCGTGATTGACGACCACGGCAGTCGCGTCAGCCCCGCAGTGTGGGCGCTGCATCGGCACGCCCTTGCGCGCTTTGGCCCTGTACCCACTCTGGTGGAGTGGGATACCGATGTTCCCGAACTGGACGTTTTGCTGGAAGAGGCGGCCATCGCGCGCCGTGCGGCGCAGTCGGCGCAAAACGGCTTAGCAAGGGAGGCTGTGGCATGAGCGTGTTGGAACAGCAGCAGCAAGCCTTGCTAAAAGGCCTATTGTTGCCCGCATCAGAATTTGCTATAAGAAATATAGCTGTTTGCGCAGATTCCATGGGCGTCAGAGGCCTAAAAGTCTATAAGGCAAATGGCCACGCCCTCGCAGAACGGGCGCTGCTGGCGGCGTACCCCGTGCTCGCCCAAATGCTGGGAGACGAAAGTTTTTCAGCCTTGGCGCGGGCGTTGTGGCACGCCACGCCACCGCAATGCGGAGATATGGCGCAATGGGGTGACACCCTGGCTGAGTTTGTGGCCGCCAGCGTGCAACTGGCCGACGAGCCTTACCTGGCCGACGTTGCGCGGGTGGAGTGGGCGCTGCACACCTGCACTGGAGCGGCAGACGCTGCGCTTCAGCCCGCCACCCTGGCGCTTCTGGGGAGCCACGATCTGGATGCGCTGACCGTCCAATTGGCGCCCGGTACTGCAGTAATTTGCAGCCCTTGGCCCATCGCCAGCTTGGTGCGGGCGCATAGGGATGACGGCGTAACCATGACACAAGCCGCTACCTTGCTGCGCAACGGCCATGCCGAAGACGTAGTGGTCTGGCGCCAAGGGTACTGTCCGCGTGTGCGGAATGCACAGCCCGGCGAGGCAGGGTTTGTGTCCGCGTTGTTGCAGAACCTAACACTGGGCGCTGCAATAGACGCGGCGCCGCAACTGGAAATCAACAATTGGCTCTCAGAAGCCATAGAAACTGGACTGCTGATGGCCGTCCATCCCCTTTGACTCTTTTCACTTTTCACAATGCATCCCACCACTAGGCCCCTCATGCACTCCCCCAGCCTATCCTTGGCATCGCGCGCCCTAGCCCTATGGGACGGCCTAGAGCATGGCCTCAATGCGTTGCAGCCACTGGCGGCATTGCTGGCGAGGTTGTACGTGGCCCAGGTGTTTTTCTTGGCAGGCCTTACCAAGATAAGGGATTGGGACATCACGCTGCTACTGTTTGCAAATGAATACAACGTGCCTTTGCTCTCCCCCGCAGTAGCCGCCGTACTGGGCACGGCGGGCGAGTTGGTCTTGCCGGTGCTCTTGGTGCTCGGATTGGCCGGGCGATTTGCCTCTATCGGACTGAGCCTGATCAATGGGGTGGCCGTGCTGGCGCTGGCTGAAATCGCGCCGGCTGCGCTGCAGCAGCATCTGACTTGGGGCGTGCTGTTGGCGGCTTTGGTGCTGTATGGGTGTGGCCAGTGGTCGGTCGGCCCTCTTTTGCGCCGCCGGTTGAGGCCTTAGGGCAATGAAGAAAATTCCCAATTTGGCCCGCGATTCGTATGCCCCTGAGTAGCTTGCTCAGGACGCACCAATGAAAGTACAAACCCTCGCGATGGCTCGCAGGTTGTTGAGCCCTTTGGTAGTGGGAATTGACGATTCCGAGCAAAGCCTGAAGATGCGCGAAGCATTTGCCGCCGACGCAAATGGGTAACTCGCCTTTAGAAGCTTGTGTAATCCGCTGGGACGCGTCGACTTAGGCGTAGGTGTAATGTGTGGTTCACAGTCAATCGACAAGGTTCCCGCGAGTAAATCCAGATCCCTTGGTAACTGAGGTTTACAACCTAGAAGGGTATAGGGATCGTCCCGCAGCAGACTAATCCGTACATGAATCAATCACAAACCCACGCCAAACTGAAAGATTGTGTTGCGGTAGGCTGGAAGTTACAATTAAGGCTGTCATTGGGGAGTAGCCGCCCTTCTTCATTGAGAGGGGCTTGCGTCAACAGACTTGTGGTGTCGGCAACGGCATGCATGGCGCAAGCAAGGCCCGCAACGCGGGCCTTGGCGAGACCTTTGACTGCACGCCTCTGATTTCGGCCGGGGGTGTCGTGCAGTCATAGGTAGGTCCCCGGCCATGGACCTCATCATGGAAGCTTTTCTCCTCTCCACCGGTATCGTTGCACTCGCAGAAATGGGCGACAAAACCCAGCTGCTCGCCCTTATCCTGGCTGCGCGGTTTCGCAAGCCTTGGCCTATCGTTTGGGGCATCCTGGTGGCCACCGTAGCCAACCACGCCATGGCAGGCGCGCTGGGCGCCTGGGTTACAACCGTGCTCGGCCCCACCACCCTGCGCTGGATACTGGGAGGCTCATTCATCGCCATGGCAGTGTGGATGCTGATCCCGGACACCATGGACGACGAAGGCACGGATACGCAGCCGCGCTGGGGCGTATTCGGCACCACTGTCGTCGCCTTCTTTCTGGCCGAAATGGGCGACAAAACGCAGATTGCCACTGTCATGCTCGCCGCCAAATACAACGCCTATCTGTGGGTGGTGGCAGGAACCACGCTGGGCATGATGCTGGCCAATGCACCCGTGGTTTGGCTGGGCGAGCGCATGACGCGCCTGGTACCTCTGCGTATGGTGCACGTCGTATCAGCGCTGATATTCGCCGGGCTGGGTGTATTCGTTCTGCTGGCCTGATTGGCGCACTGATCCTATGAACTATGGGGCGAAGCCCGGCGTTACGCGATGATGGCGAACACCCTACGCGCTTAGACTGGACCGCAATCAATGCCGCGCCATCCGCGGCAGACATCGGAGGCCACATGGGGGACGTTAATCAGTTCATTTTTGCACAGCGTGTTTTCAAAGGTTTTGCTGGCAAGGTGCTGGAGATCGGCTCCAAAGACTATGGGAATACCCAGCCCTTTCGTGAGTTGTTCAAACACTGCGACTACGTCGGCGTGGACCTGGAAAGCGGTGTCAACGTCGACCACGTGGTGAACCTCGAAGAGGACTTAGGCCCGCTCAGGGACCAAAAGTTCGACCTCATCATCATCTGTTCCGTTCTGGAGCATTCGCCCAAGCCCTGGGTGATGGCATCAAACATCCAAAATCTTCTTTCTGAGCAAGGAGTCATCTATTCGTGCCACCCTTGGGTGTGGCGGTATCACAAATACCCCGACGACTATTTCCGCTTCTCTCCCAAAGGAATCCAGGCAATTTTTGACCAGGTGACATTGTGGTTGCCGTCCATGTACTCCACCTACAAACCAGGTGAATTCCTGTCCTTCAGCCAGGATGAAGGCATTGACAACAAGATGGCGCAGATGGACAACCAAGGTAGAAAGTACCTGCCTTATCTCCAGACCGTCATGGTGGGAACCCGCGATGCCTTGCAGTTTGCCAATCTCTATGAAGCCTACTTGGAAATGCCTTCAGGCGCACAAGCCTAGATTACTACCGTATGCATTCCACGCACTTCCTGATGGCAGGGCACTTTGAGAGTGCCGCATCATTGGCCAGCTCGAACCTTGCGAGTGTGCGAATGCGGGCGCTTCCGGCCTCAGCTGCACTTCTGGCGGCGCACCAAACTGTAACGTGGGGTGAAGTGGTGCAAGGCAAGCCCGACAGACTGCTGGTGACCAAAATCGGAGGTCATGATATTCAGGTGAGACAAGCGCAGTGGCTTAGGAATGTTGCACAGGCAAAGGACTGCGGCGCTTCAATCTGGGTGGACTACACAGACCACCATCTTGGGTTCGAATCGGTCATGTCGGCGTTTTACGGATCCGTGCTGGAGCTTGCCGATGCCTTCACGGTGCCCAATTCAGGTATGCGTCACATGCTGTCCGACTTTTGGCAAGGACCGGTGCATGTGGTGCCAGACGCCATTGAAATAGACTGCATTGCGCCCAAAAAAACCAAGGGGCAGCCGGTGACAGCGCTGTGGTTTGGCCATGCCAGCAATGTCGCGTATCTGCGTTCTTTCCTGGAAGAGGGGTTGGTAGCTGACAGTAGCCTGCGACTCATCGCTCTATCCAATGAAACGGGTTTGAGAATACTCATCGACCGGCCGATTGAGGCACGTGTGCCGTTGGAAATAGTGGTAGGCGAGTGGTCGCTCGACACCATGCGGGATGCTGCGAAGCAGTCGGACCTGTGCTTGATTCCTAGCGATCCCCAAGATCTGCGAAAAATGGCCGTCAGCTCCAACCGGCTGATGACTGCACTGGCTCTGGGTCTGCCCACCGCGGCAGATACATTGGATAGTTACGCGGAGTTTGGCGCCTATTTCACAGACATTCGCAGCGGCGAACTTGCACGCATGCTGGAGCAGCCCACCATCTTTGGCGATGCCGTTGAAGAAGCACAAAGCATGATCGTGCCCCGGTTCTCCCAGCCCACCATTTCAGCTGCTTGGGGGCGCATACTGGTTTAGCGCAAAGCGCCCTCTTGCTATACTGCAGGCTCCAGCGCCAATTTGCTCCAGCTTGCGGGCGCTTAATAAATACAGCTAAACACGGACCCGCCATCAGGCACTACAACCCGGCCCGCGTTTAGCGTTGCCGGGTTTTGTTTTTATGCTGATTGCCACGCCTTTGTCCATGACCTTCGACGCGCCTTTGCAGTTGCAAAGCGGCGCCTCCATTCATGGTTATTCGCTGAGTTACGAGACTTATGGCACGCTCAACGCCGACAAGTCCAATGCCGTTCTGGTCTGCCACGCGCTCAATGCCTCGCACCATGTGGCCGGTGTCTACGCGGGCCAAGACAAATCCGAGGGGTGGTGGGACAACATGATCGGCCCGGGCAAGCCGGTGAACACGGACAAATTGTTTGTGATCGGTGTCAACAACCTGGGTTCCTGCTTCGGCTCCACCGGTCCCATGCACACCCACCCCGACTCAGGAAAGGTCTATGGCGCCGACTTCCCGGTGGTCACGGTGGAGGACTGGGTCAATGCCCAGGCCCGTCTGCTGGACGCGCTGGGCATTCAAACTTTGGCCGCTGTGCTGGGTGGCTCCTTGGGCGGCATGCAGGCCCTGAGTTGGACGCTGCAGTACCCAGACCGCATGCGCCATGCCGTAGTGGTGGCCAGTGCGCCCAACCTTACCGCGGAAAACATTGCCTTCAATGAGGTGGCGCGCCGCGCCATCGTCACCGACCCGGATTTCCACGGCGGGCATTTTTACGAGCACGGCGTCATTCCCAAGCGCGGTTTGCGTATCGCCCGCATGATTGGTCATATCACCTACCTGAGTGATGACGTGATGAACGAAAAGTTTGGCCGCGAACTCAAGGAGGCTGTGCTGGACAGCGCAAGTGGCTACCGGTACTCGACCCAGGAAGTTGAATTCCAGATCGAAAGCTACCTCCGCTACCAAGGCGACAAGTTTGCCGAATACTTTGACGCCAACACGTATTTGTTGATCACACGCGCGCTCGACTACTTTGACCCGGCCAAGCCCTTTGGCGGGGACCTGAGCAAAGCCCTGGCACGCGCAACTTGCAAGTTTTTGCTCGTGAGTTTCACTACAGACTGGCGCTTTAGCCCCAAGCGCAGCCGCGAGGTGGTCAAGGCCCTGCTCGACAATCAGCGTGACGTGAGCTACGCCGAAATTGATGCGCCGCACGGGCACGATGCCTTTTTGCTCGATGACCAGCGCTACATGGGCGTAATGCGCTCCTACTTTGCTAGCATGGCGCGTCCTGCGGAGGTCGCGGCATGACGGACTTGAACACTCTCCAAGCGATTGCGGGTTTGGTGCCCCATGGCTCACGCGTACTCGATCTGGGCTGCGGCGACGGAGCCATGCTGGACTATCTGCAGCGTCAGCGCGGATGCACTGGCTATGGCGTGGAGCTGGACGATGCGAATGTACTGGCCTGCGTACAGCGCGGTGTAAATGTGCTGCAACTCAACCTGGACCAGGGACTGACTGTTTTTGGCGACGGAAGCTTTGACGTGGTGTTGCAGATCGACACCTTGCAGCATCTGCGAAACGCCGAGACCATGCTCAGGGAAACCGCGCGGGTAGGCCGCGTGGGCATTGTGGCCTTCCCCAATTTTGCGCATTGGCCCAACCGCCTGAGCATTTTGCAAGGCCGCATGCCCGTCACCAAGCGCCTGCCCTACCAGTGGTATGACACGCCCAACATCCGCGTGGGTACGCACGCCGACCTGGCGGTGCTCGCGCAGCGCAATGGCCTGCGTGTGCTTGACAGTTTCGGTTTACAAGGCGGGCGTACGGTTCGTTGGGCGCCCAATTTGCGTGCCGGTACTTCCGTCTACAAACTAGCCCGCTGACTGGGCTGCTGAAACCACAACTTGCCATGCCACGGTTTGCAGCCAACCTGAGCTTCCTCTATAACGAGTTCCCGTTCCTGGAGCGTTTTGCGGCGGCGGCGGCCGATGGGTTTGCCGGCGTAGAGTTTTTATTTCCTTATGCATGTAGCGCCCCCGAAATTGCCCAAGCCCTTCGGCATGCGGGTCTGCAGCAGGTGCTCTTCAACGCCCCCCCTGGTGGCACCGACCTTGCCACCATGGCTACTGCCTGGGACCGGGGTGAGCGCGGCATGGCCTGTCTTCCTGGGCGTGAGGTGGAATTTAGATCTGGCATCACCGAGGCCTTGCGGTACGCTGAGGTACTGCAGTGCGCGCGCATCCACGTGATGGCGGGGCTGGTGCCAGAAGGCGCTGATGTCGCCGCTCTGCACGCATGTTATGTGCGCAACCTGCGCTGGGCTACCGAGCAAGCCGCCAAAAAGGGCTGCTCCCTCCTCATCGAACCGATCAACCCACGGGATATGCCGGGTTACTTCCTGCGTCACCAGGCCCAAGCCCATGGTGTGGTGGCCGAAGTAGGTGCAGCAAACCTGCAGGTGCAAATGGACCTTTACCACTGCCAGGTTACAGAGGGCGATGTCGCCACCAAGCTGCGCCAGTACGTGCCCACGGGTGCTGTCGGACATATTCAGATAGCGAGCGTCCCGCAGCGGCAAGAACCCGATGGAGGCGAGTTGCACTATCCCTATCTGCTGTCGTTGTTGGACAGCTTGGAATATGCCGGGTGGGTGGGATGTGAATACCGGCCCCGCGGCGGAGCTGCGCCAGGCGCCACTACCGCCGGTTTGGGCTGGCGCCAGTTGGCGCCGCGCTAACAGTTGGTGACAGACAGAAACAGCAATACCCATGGCATGATGATGCCTTAACAATTTTGCCAATTCAGGAGTTCAACATGAACGCCCGTGTACCCACAAGTGCCTTGAATGCACCAGAAGCTTTAGAGCAAGTCAGCCAAGCCTGGGACCGTGACATTGTTCACCGGCTCGAGGACTACATCCGAATCCCCGCGAAGTCCCCTATGTTCGATACCGAATGGGCGAATGCGGGCTACCTAGAGACGGTGGTACGCAACACCGCCCAATGGATAGAGGCACAAAAAGTGCCCGGCCTCACACTGGAAGTGGTGCGTCTGCCAGGCCGTACGCCGGTGCTTTTTTTTGAAGTGGCGGCGAGCGGCAGCACCTCTGCCCAGACCGTGCTGATGTATGGGCATCTAGACAAACAACCCGAATTCTCTGGCTGGCGCAACGATCTGGGCCCGTGGACACCCAAGTATGAAGATGGCAAGCTGTATGGCCGTGGCGGTGCTGACGATGGCTACGCGGCCTACGCTGCCATTGCGGCGCTGCAGGCTATCAAAACCCAAAGCGTCGGACATCCCCGCATTGTGGGGTTGATCGAAACCTGCGAGGAAAGCGGCTCCTACGACTTGTTGCACTACATCGACACCCTCAAGCCCCGCTTGGGCGATGTAGGCTTGGTGGTGTGCCTGGACTCGGGCGCCGGCAACTACGACCAGCTCTGGCTTACCAACAGCCTTCGCGGCATGGCCAGTGGTGTCCTCAAGGTGGAGATTTTGACCGAAGGTATCCATTCAGGCGATGCCAGTGGCCTGGTCCCGTCGAGTTTTCGGATCATGCGCCAAGTGTTGGATCGATTGGAAGACAGTGCCACGGGTCGCCTGCTGCCCGCCAGCTTTCACTGCGAGGTGCCGGCTGAACGCTTGCAACAAGCAAAAGCCACAGCGGTTATTTTGGGTGAAGAGTTGTTCAAGCGCTTCCCTTGGGCGCACTATGACTGCGGTGGTGCCACGACGTTTGCCCTGCCCACCACCTCCGATCCGCTCGAGGCACTGCTCAAGCGCACCTGGCAACCTACACTTAGTGTCACTGGTGCAGACGGGTTTCCGGAGCTGAAGAACGCTGGCAATGTGTTGCGACCGTACACGGCGTTCAAACTCAGCTTGCGGCTGCCGCCCATGGTCGAAGCTGCCACTGCCGTGCAAGAACTCAAAGCGCTGCTGGAAGACAATGCGCCGTACCAAGCCAAAGTCACCTTCGAAGGGCTGTCCAGCGCCACTGGATGGAATGCCCCCGACACCGCCTCTTGGTTCGAAGCTGCGCTCAACGAAGCATCCCTTGCGCAATTTGGGGCGCCCTGTGGGCACATCGGGCAAGGTGGCACGATTCCGCTCATGAACATGCTCTCCAAGGGTTTCCCGAAGGCGCAGATGATGGTTTGTGGTGTGTTGGGTCCCAAAAGCAATGCGCATGGACCCAATGAGTTTTTGCATGTTCCCTATGCCAAGAAACTCACGGCGGCAGTGGCCCAGGTGATCTCGCGTTTTCCTTGAATGATGAAAGCACCGCATGTGCGCTGACACGACACTTTCTACCTTTGTGGCCAGCGATGGCGATAACGTGGTCATTCAAGACTGGCCGCTAGAGGCCGGCGTTCACGTGCGCGGCGTCGTGATTCTGGTGCATGGTTTGGGCGAGCACGCCGGCCGTTATGACCATGTCGCCCGCCAGCTCAATGCCTGGGGCTTTGCGGTGCGAGGGTATGACCAGTGTGGCCATGGCGAATCCGGTGGTGCACCGGGCAGTTTGCCCACCGACACCCGCCTCCTGGATGATTTGGCTGATATTGTGGACAGCACGCGGGCCCGCATGGACAAGGGTGTGCCTCTCATCATCTTGGGTCACAGCATGGGGGGCTTGGTGGCCGGGCGGTTTGTTTCGCTTGGAATCCGCCCGGTCGATGGGCTGGTCATGTCCTCGCCCGCACTGAACCCGGGCCTCAGTGCATTTCAGAAACTGTTGGTAGCCGTGTTGCCCAAATTCTTCCCAGGCCTGCGGGTTGGCAATGGCTTGAACGCCAGCTTTATCTCGCACGACCCGGCCGTGGTGGCCGCCTACCTGTCCGACAAGCTGGTGCACGACCGCATTTCAGCCCGGTTGGCCCGCTTTATCGCCACCGCAGGCCCCGCTACTGTCGCTTTGGCTCCCAGATGGAAAGTGCCCACGTTGCTGATGTACGCTGGCGACGATCGCTTGGTGGCGCCCCAGGGTAGCCGTGACTTTGCAGCGGCGGCACCGGCTGCAGTGGTCACCACCCACTGTTTTGAGGGGCTGTACCACGAGATCTTTAACGAACTGGATGCAACACCGGTATTCGCCGCCCTTCACAGGTGGCTGGACCAGCGGTTTTAAGATTTTGGACGTCCAGAAAGCCTGATGATCCTCAATAGCCCATGAGTCACTTTCCATTGAATCTTGCTGCTGTGCGTGCGCGATGGCGCGCGGGTTTGCCCCTGCGCTACACCATGATGCTGGTGGTCGTGGTGGGTGTGAGTTTGCCTGCGTTGCTGTTGTTGACGCTGGAGCAGGAGCTGGCCGAAAAATCGCAAAAAGCCTTGCTGGCCCAAAGTGAAACCGCGCTCATGAACATTGGGAGTGTGTCGATTGCCGAGCCTATGTGGGTGGTCGACCGGATCGCACTGGATGCAGCAACAGTGCGGTTGTTGGAAAGCCCGCAGGTCGTGGCAGTGCGCATCGAAGACGGGCTTAGCAATGCTGCGGAAATGGAACGCACACGACCAGACTACCGCAAGTCCTTGAGCGGCGAAACTGCCAGTGGTAATCTGACACGGCGCACCCAGACGGTTGTGCGCTCGGGCGAGGTACTGGGCACATTGGTGGTGTGGTTTGACGCGACCTATGGCCAAGGCTTGTTGCAGGCCCGGCGTAGCCAGATGCTGTCGTTGGTAGCCCTGCAAGTGCTGGCCATTTTGGCGGTGTTGATGCCGGTGCTGGTGTCACGTGTGCTGCGCCCTATTGAGCGGCTCAAGGAGCAGGCCTCTGCCCTGCTGGATCATGGACAGGACGGTGCGTCTGCGCGCCCCCGTTTTGTTTGGCGTCGCCAGGACGAGTTAGGCCTGCTGGGTCGCCATTTGGGGCGCGTGCAGGAAGAGTTGCGTACTCTTTTTGGCCAATTGGGCAGCAAGAATGCGCAGTTGCAGCAAATGGCGTTCTACGATCAACTTACAGGGCTGCCGAATCGCGCGCTGTTTACCGACTTGGTGCAGCGCGAAATGCTGCAGGCCCACCGCAGCCAGCAGCAATTTGGTATTTTCTTTCTCGATCTGGACCGATTCAAAGCCGTCAACGACTCCATGGGCCATGCGGCAGGCGACGAACTGTTGATTGAAGTGGCCCGCAGGCTGCGTGACACATTGCGGGAGGTCGATGTGGTGTGCCGCCAGAGTGGCGATGAGTTTTTAGTCATGGTGCGCGACATCGACCATTGGGAATCACTGGGCGAAATGGCACAACGTGTTTTGCGCAGTGTCGAAGAGCCTGTGCAGCTGGGCAACACCAGCGTCAGGGTTTCAGCCAGCATTGGCATTGCGATGTTTCCGGAAGATGCGCAGGATTTTGAGACCTTGGTCAAGCATGCTGACATTGCGGTCTACCAAGCCAAGGCCCTTGGCCGTGCACGCTACAGTTTCTATCATTCGGAGCTCAACTCCCGTTTGCAGGCTACTTTGGAGTTGGAGCAGCAATTGGCCCATGCGATTGCGCACAATGAACTGGTATTGCACTATCAACCCCAGGTGGATGCCCAGACCGGGCGGGTGGTCGCGGTAGAGGCCCTGGTGCGATGGCAGCACCCCACGCGTGGGCTGATGCTGCCGGGACAGTTCATCGGTTTGGCAGAAGAGTCCGGCAAGATTTCCGAGATGGGTGTTTGGACCCTGCGTGAGGCCTGCCGTCAGTTGGCAGCCTGGAAGGCCCGGGGCATTCTGGTCGGCAATATGGCCGTTAACGTCTCTGCCTTGGAGTTTCGGGACCACCGTCTGCTTGATAGCCTGCAAGCCGCGTTGGACGCCAGCGGTGTATCTCCGAATGAACTGGAGATCGAGATAACAGAAAGTGTCTTGATGGCTGAAACGGAAACCAGTCAGCGCATTATTGAGCGCCTGCGGCAGCTGGGTGTCGGTATCGCCATTGATGACTTTGGTACAGGGTATTCCTCACTCGCCTACCTGAAACGGCTGCGGCCCAACCAGCTCAAGATAGATCGGTCGTTTGTCAGTGATGCCGCGGAAGATAGCGATTCAAGGGCGATTGTGCGTGGAGTGGTGGGGCTGGCCAACGCGCTGGGGCTCACGGTAGTAGCCGAGGGGGTAGAGACGGCAGAGCAGCAGGCATTTTTGCGTGAGAGTGGGTGCCATACCCTGCAGGGCTACTACATTGCCCGGCCTCTGGCGGTAGAGGCGCTGGAAGAGTGGATGGCAGCCCACCATGACAAACCACAGATGACATGACGTAAGGTCATGCAGGCATCGTTACCGCGTTGCGCGGCGTTGTTGTATCCCCAACCACAGCAGCGTTGCGCCGGTTAGCAGCACCAGGGGCAGCGAGCCCAGATTGAGCCAGGTCCAGCCGCTGGTAACCACCAACGCCCCCGAGGCGAGGGAGCTTAGCGCCATGACCGCAAATACCGCAAAGTTGATGGCAGCCTGGGCCCGGTCTTTTTCTTCGGGCCGGTAGGCCTGCATCGACAGCGTGGTACTGCCTGTGAACAGGAAGTTCCAGCCCACGCCCAAAAGAAATAACGCAATGGTGAACTGGTGGAGCTCCACGCCGGTGAGTGCCACCGCGATACACAGCAGGTTCAGCAGAACGCCTACGCCCATGATGGTGAGGGTGCCGAATCGTTTGATCAAATGACCAGTGAAAAAGCCGGGCGCAAACATGCCGATCACATGCCACTCCAGCACAAAGGCAGCGTCGTCAAAGCCCAAGCCACATTGCTGCATGGCCAGCGGAGTGGCCGCCATCAGCAGGTTCATGACCCCATAGCCCAGCGCTGCACAGATACACGCCACCATGAAAACCGGCTGGCGCGCTATTTCCCCCAGCGAACGGCCGTGTTGGGTCTGGGCCGTGGGTGGCTGGTGGGCTGGAAACTGCACGAAGGCCATAAGCGCCATGGCCAGCAATGCCACGCCAGCCAACACCACATAAGCACCGGCAAACGGTACCTCCAGCAGCGTACGGGTGCTGGCTGCCAAGTTGGGGCCTGCTATGGCGCCAATCAGACCGCCGGCCAATACCAGCGACACGGCCTTTTCGCGGAAGGCGGGCAGCGCCAGTTCGGCTGCAGCAAAGCGGTAAAGCTGGCCGTTGGCGCTGTAGTAACCCGCCACCACGGTGGCCGCTACCAGCCACCAAAACTGCTTTTCGGCCACCGCCCAAGCACCCAAGAGGGCGGAAACCACGGCCACCGCCAGCCCAATTTGAAACGAGGTGCGTCGACCAAAGCGCGCTTGCGTTTGCGCCACCAGCGGCGTGGCTAACGCCCCACCCACCACATAGCCCATCACGGGCAGCGTCGCCATCCAGCCATACGGTGCCAGCGACAACCCGACCAAGCCATTGATGGCAATGAAGGTGACGTTGTTGGTGAGGAAGAGCCCTTGGCACAGGGCCAGTAACCAGAGGTTGCGGTTCATGGAAGCGCCCGGAGGCGGAGTGGATTTAGGGCAGAAGTGCCAATGTGGTGAGTGCCGCCAAGGCTGCCGTTTCGGCGCGCAGTACGCGTTGACCCAGCGACACCGGCACAAAACCTTGGGCTATCGCCAGGTCTTCTTCGGCTCCGCCCAGGCCTCCTTCAGGCCCGGAAAGGAACACGGCTTCTTGCTTTAAGGGCCCGGCAGTCAAGGGTCCGCCGCCTTTGCGCAAGGACAATAGCAGGCGCTGCCTGTCGTGTGCCTCGGCGGGCAGGGCCTTCAGCCACTGGGGAAGCGTCAGCAACGGATGCACGGTTGGCACCCGGTTGCCGCCACACTGCTCGCAGCCGGATATGGCGACACTTTGCCAGTGGGCCACCTTTTTCGCTGCACGCTCGCCGGACAGGCGCAGCACGCTGCGTTCCGTCATGAGCGGCTGGATGCTTGCGACGCCGAGTTCGGTGGCTTTTTCCACCAGCCAGTCCATGCGGTCGTTGGCCGGCATTCCAACCGCCAAGTGCACGCGACGGGCAGGTTCGCGTTCAGTGGCATGGTGGGAGCCTACTTGTACTTGCACATCACTGCGGCCCATGCGGGTAACGGTGGCATCAAATTCGCCACCGGGGCTGCTGGCACTGTCCCAGCCCGGCCCCGCATTGAAAAGAGTGATTGCGTCCCCGGGCTGTAGTCGCAGCACTTGTACATGGCGCGCCGCACCTGCAGGAAGCTCCAGCAGGGCATCCGTTGCCAGGGGGGCGGGGCAAAAAAAGCGGGGCATGGCGAAGTCGTGATGCTATGAAATTAGAAGCTATTCGCGCAATACCCACAAGGGTTGGACGCCGAATTCTTATTTGAATGGTTTATGTGCGCCCAAATGCGAAGACAGGAGGCAGCTCAATACCCTCGATGTTCTCTACCAGGCGCAGCAAGGGTTTGAGCTGCATATAGCGGCCGCAGGTGCTTCGGATGTAGTGGATAAAACGCGGCGTGTCGGCCAGATACTGCGGTTTGCCATCGCGCAGGGTCAGGCGGGCGAAAAGGCCCGCAATCTTGAGGTGGCGCTGCAGGCCCATCCACTCCACCCCGCGGTAAAACTCGCCAAAGTCGTCACCCACGGGCAGGCCAGCCTTGCGTGCTCGTTCCCAGTAACGGATGGTCACGTCCAGGCAAAAACTTTCGTCCCACGTTAGAAAAGCGTCGCGCATCAGGCTGGCGATGTCGTAGGTAATGGGGCCGTAAACGGCGTCCTGGAAGTCCAGCACCCCCAGCGTGGTTGCGTCAGGTTTGGGCGGCAGGCCGCCCACTGGCACCATCAGGTTGCGCGGCATAAAGTCGCGGTGCACGAAGACATTGGGCCAGGACAGGTTGTTTGCAATTAGCAAAGCAAAGGTGTCATCGAGCAATGTGCGCTGGGCCGCATCCAAAGTGAATTGGCGATGCGTGCCGATGTACCACTGGGGGAATAGTTCCAGTTCGCGCAGCAGCAGGGCATGGTCGTACGGCGGCAATACTCCCGGTCTGGAGGCTAGTTGCCATTGCACCAGTGTGTCCACCGCGCCCAAGTACAAGTCCAGCGGAGGGGCGCTAAGCGCTTCGCCGGTAACGCTGTAGGCCCGGTTGAGGTCACCGCGGGATGCCATGTACTGCAACATAGTCTGCGCGCCCAGGTCGCTTAGTAGCAAGAAGCCGTGTGCGGCATCCCAAGCGAGTATTTCGGGAGCCCGCAAGCCGGCTTGGCGCAGCAGCTGGGCGATGTCTACGAAGGGCTGACTCTTCTCTTTGTCGGGCGGAGCGTCCATGATGACCCGCGTGCCGTGCGCGCTTTGTACCCGGAAGTAGCGCCGAAAACTGGCATCCGCTGATGCAAGGACCACGCTGCCAGGGTCAAGCTGGTGGGGGGCTTGTAAAGAACCAAACCAGCTTGCAAACAGGGCCTCGCGAGAGGGGTCGGCCCATTGGATGTCGGGGGTGCTTGGGTTGGGAGCGTTCGGAAGAGGGGAGTTGCTTGGGCTCATGGATAATCCATTCTACAAAGGCCCTTGGTGGCGCCACTCGGCGCTTGCCACTGATGGGCTCCTTCTTCGAACCGATTTGCTGACTGAACCTGCGCTTCGCCCCATGCGTTTTTCCTCTCGCGCCCTGTTTCGCAGGCCGCGCCCCTGTCTGCCACCGCTGACCCGCCTCGTTGCACTGGTTGGTATTGCGTGCGCCCAGATGGCGGCCCAAGCCCAGCAGGATTCGTCTGATATGGACGGTACCAGAGCAGAGCCAGCCCGGTTGAAAGCCAGCCCTGCGCTTGTCGATTCGCTGTCGCCTGCACAACGCAGCGACGCACCGACTTTCCTGATGGGTGAGCGGATATCTGGTCGACCAGATTTAGAGACTGTCGTGGAAGGCCAGGCAGAAATGCGCAAACCCGGTACTGTCATCAAGGCCGACCGGCTGGAATACAACGCAGCCAACGACCAGGCCAAGGCCAGTGGCAATGTGCGCATCAACCGGGGCGGTAATGTGTTTGAAGGCCCGCTGCTGGAGCTACAGGTGGAGCGGTTCGAAGGCTTTTTTCTGGAGCCACGATACCAGTTTTTGCAGGGCGACGCCCACGGTGAGGCTAGCCGCGCTGACTTTGTGGACGCTAACAACACCGTGGTGTACAACGCCACCTACACCACCTGTCGGCGCAAGCCAGGCCCTGGCTGGATGCCCGACTGGGTGCTCAAGGCCGCAAACATAGAGTTCGACACCGGTGAGGATGTAGGCGTAGCCCATGGTGGCTACCTGAGCTTCAAAGATGTGCCCATTCTGCCGGTACCCGCAATCAGTTTCCCTTTGAGCGACAAACGCAAGTCGGGTGTACTCCCACCGAGCATTGGTTTGGATACCGTGAACGGTCCCGAACTCAGCGTGCCTTACTACTGGAATATCGCTCCCAACCGCGATGCAACCATCACTCCCACGCTCATGACTGCGCGTGGAGTGGATCTGGGCGGCGAATTTCGCTATTTGGAGCCTACCTATTCAGGCGTACTTCGCGCCAACTACATGCCCAGTGACAAGCTGCGCAGTACGGATCGATGGGGAGCTTCGCTCAACCAAACGGGGAGTTTGCTTACGGGTGCCGGCAGTGTGTCATACAGCCTGAATTTGAACCGCGTCAGTGATGACTTCTATTGGAGCGATTTCAGCGCCAACGGTGCGCTCAAATCGCGTACCTTGGCCAGCGATATGCAGGCAAGGTGGGGGCAAGGCGGATTGGCCGTTACTGCGCGATCTCTCACCTGGCAGACCTTGCAGGCAAGTACATCAGTGATCGTGCCCCCCTATGGCCTTCGTCAAGTGAATGTGGCGTACAGCCAGCTCAATGACCGCGGTTTTGATTGGTCCGTGCAGGGCGACTTGACGCAATTCGAGTCCGACAGGTTGCTCACCCGCCAGCCGAATGCACAGCGGATGTATGGGCTGGCCCAAGTGAGCAGGCCCTTTGTCGTGCCTGCCGGGTACATCACGCCCAAATTGCAGCTGCATACGACCGCCTACCAGTTTGACGCCATGCTGGCAGATGGAACTCGTTCGGCTGACAGTACGGTGCCGACCTTTAGCCTGGACGCTGGCTTGGTGTTTGAGCGCGACACCAACCTTTGGGGGCGCAGCATGGTGCAGACTCTTGAACCACGCGCCTTTTACGTGCGCACGCCATATCGCAACCAGAGCGTGTTGCCCAACTACGATACTGGCGCGAATGATTTCAACTTTGCGACGATTTTTACCGAGAACGCCTATGGGGGCCATGACAAGATATCGGACAACAACTTGTTAACGTTAGGTGCAACAACGCGCTTTCTGGATGCCGATACCGGGGCGCAATTGGCCCGTTTCGGTATTGCACAACGCTTCCGTTTTGAAGATCAACTGGTTACCCTCGTCCCCACAAATACGCCTGCGCGCTCTGGTTTCAGCGATGTGCTGTTGGGCGCTGGCGTCAACATCAATGAGCGCTGGGCGCTGGACTCCACGGTGCAGTACAACGCGCGTACCGATCAGTCGGTACGCTCCACCATTGGCGCGCGTTACAGCCCCAGCAGCTACCGCGTGTTGAATGCTGCGTACCGCTTCCAACGCGATGCGAGCGAGCAAGTGGAGGCAAGCTGGCAGTGGCCGCTCAACGACCTGTGGGGCGATCGCGGGCAGGACTTGGGTCCGGGTCGCGGCCAAGGGGAAGACCGTTACTACGCAGTGGGACGCTTGAACTACAGCATGAACGAAAACCGATTGGTCGACACCCTTTTAGGCGTCGAGTACGATGCGGGCTGCTGGTTGGCTCGGGTGGTGGTGGGGCGGGTGCAGACCAGTGCTTCGTCGGCCACCCAGAGTATCAAGTTTGAGCTGGAGTTTGTCGGCTTTACCCGTTTGGGGCCAAGCCCGTTGCAAACTTTGAAATCCAACATCTCGCGCTACCAGAACTTGCGGGACTCCGGCGGCTCTAACAGCCGCTTCAGTAACTACGATTGAGAACCATGAAATTACGCTTGTGGGCATCGGCCCTAGCCTGTGTGTGCGGCTTGGCGCTGCCGTCGGCGCACGCGCAAACCACGCAGTCGTTGGACTACATCGTGGCACTGGTGAATTCCGAGCCGATTACCTACCAAGAGTTGGAACGCGAAATCAAACGCGTGGCGCAACAAATCGAACAGCAAGGCCAGACAAAGCCACCGGCTGCTGAATTGCGGCGTCTGGTGTTGGAGCGCATGATCAACGACCGTGCCCAATTGCAACTGGCCCGAGAGTCCGGCATTCGCATTGACACCCCTGCGATCGACCAAGCAGAGCGAGAAGTGGCCACGCAGAATCAGGTAGACGTCGCTGGACTGCACCAGCGCTTGGCGAAGGATGGAGTAAGTGTTGCAACTTTCCGGGATGGTCTGCGAGACCAACTGGCGCTGAACCGTTTGCATGAGCGATCTGTGGAGTCCACCATCAGGGTGTCCGATGTGGATGTGGAGCGTGCCATGCAGGCTCGGCTCGACAGCAATGCTGACCCGCTAAGCTTTGATATCAACTTGGCCCAAATCCTTATTGCTGTGCCTGAAAAGGCCACTGCCGAGCAAGCTGCTGCACTGTTTGTACAGGCCAAGGGCGTGCTGACACGGATCCGGGCGGGAGAAGACTTTGAACGCCTGGTGAAAGAAGTTTCGGCGGCTGATAGGGCCAACGGGGGCCATATGGGTGTGCGTCGGGCCGATCGCTATCCGGAATTGTTTGTGGAGGCGACCCAAACTCTCAACGTCGGTGAGGTATCAGAGATTGTGCGCTCCGGGGCAGGCTTTCATATCCTCAAAGTGATCGAAAAACGCGCGCCCGCACGCTTGGTGCGCACCGTGGTTCAAAGCCGTGCACGCCATATATTGCTGCGCAGCAGCCCTCAACAATCGCAAGCACAAGCAATCGCCAAGCTGGCCGATGCGCGTCAACGCATCGTCAGTGGTAAGGTTGACTTTGCCTCCGCCGCAAAAGGCCTTTCGCAAGACACTTCGGCCGAGCGGGGCGGTGACTTGGGTTGGGCTAATCCCGGCATGTTCGTGCCGGAGTTTGAAGAAGTGATGAACGCGCTCAAGGAAAACGAAATCAGTCAACCCTTGGTTTCTCGTTTTGGGGTGCATCTGATTCAGCTCATGGAGCGTCGCCGCGTGGAATTAAGCCCGCAAGAGGTGCGGGAATCGGTTCGAAGCGAACTGCGCCGCAGTCGCTATGAAGAGGCATATCGGAATTGGGCCCAGGACGTAAGAGGCCGAGCCTTCGTGGAAATGCGCGAACCACCCCAATAGCCGTTATGACTAAGCACATTGCGCGCAAACGCTTTGGACAGCATTTCCTGTCCGATGCCGGGATCATTGATGCCATCGTTCATGCCATCGATCCGCAGCCAGGCCAACCCATGGTGGAAATTGGTCCAGGTTTGGCGGCGCTGACCCAGCCACTCGTGGAGCGCTTGGGCCACCTTACCGTCATCGAACTGGACCGTGACCTGGCCAAACGCCTGCGCAGCCACGGGCAGTTGACAGTGATTGAGTCTGATGTGCTCAAAGTCGACTTTAGTAGCATTGATATTGCGTCGGCAGCTACAAAACTTGTAGCTAGCTCTGGCGCAGTCGTGCGACCCAAGTTGCGCGTGGTGGGCAATTTGCCATACAACATCTCTACCCCCATATTGTTTCACTTGCTGGACCATGTGGGGTGTATTGAAGACCAACACTTCATGCTACAAAAGGAAGTGATTGACCGCATGGTTGCGCCTGCAGATTCCTCCGACTTCAGCCGTCTGAGCGTAATGCTGCAGTGGCGGTACGCCATGGAGGATGTTCTGTTCGTGCCGCCGGAGAGCTTCGATCCACCGCCGCGTGTGGATAGCGCTGTGGTGCGCATGGTGCCCCTGGCGGAGCCGCCGGATATTGATCAGCGCTTGTTCTCGGAAATGGTTCAAGTGGCCTTCAGCCAGCGTCGCAAACTGCTTCGCCATACCCTAGGCCGATGGCTAGACGAAAAGTGCTTTGCAGGGACTTTCGATCTCCAGCGCCGGGCTCAAGAAGTACCCGTGCAAGATTACATTGCCCTGGCCCAGAAACTACGTGTTGTGGCGTGAGAGTGCACGTGCGCACCTGGTCCTTTCCCATTGGGCCCGCTGTGCATGTGCCGGATCACAACGACAGAAAAAAAGCCTGTCATTGAGACAGGCTTTGATCGGGAGCAAAAAGGATCTTTTCGGCCGGGTCTATCAGGCTGCGGCCAGCCAGTACCCAGCATTGAAAGGGCTGCTCATGCGCAGCGCCAATGGAGAGATGTCCAACAACTTGTCAGTCGGCATTTTTTCTCCGATATCCGTTCCCAGCTCCATGCCCACCACTTCGGTGGCCGCACCTTCGCTGCTTGCCTCGTTCGCCCGTTCTGCTTGGCTTGTGTGTGCAGAACGGGCTACAGAAAAGAATAGAAGCATCGAAACGGTATCTTCCGGTCTCCCCAGTAATCTGCGGTATCGCGAAAAATGTCTAACAACTGTTCTCGCGCTTCCTTGTCGAACTTCACATTTGCCGGAATGTGCTCCAACACGGCGATGAAGCCAGGCTGGGGGCCTGACTTGTGCACTGGGTCGGTCATGCTGTCGTATAGCGCATCAAAGTTCTTGCTAACCGTGGTGGGCAGCATGAATTGTTGGCCTACCATGTCCAGCACATCCTGCTTGGTTTGCGCATTTGCCAGATTGGCGTAAAGGAAGTGGTGTCCCAAACCCTGTGCAGCCTCCTGCAGATCCGATACCCGAAAGGCACGGATTGATTGAACGATATTCGTTCTGACAGTTCGAAGTGGCATATCCATCCCCGATTCTCTTTCTCAAAGTAAAAATTCAATTCAGGGCACGATCTTGCGAAAGCTCGCATAGTGATCGGCCGTGTAGTAACAAGCATCAGGCATTGAAGCCGACCCACCACACACCAATCGGCGTGCTCCGCGGGTTTGGACCCCAGGGGTTTTTACGGTGTACTCGCGGTAATATCCACGGGTGTTCAGGGGCAGCAATCGCTCACGGTTGCCGAAGATGGTGCCATCTTTCGCGTATGGGAAGGGCCCACCTTGCCGAACCAGTGCATACGTGGTTTGGGCTTGGACTGGCAGACTACCCAGAGCAACTTCGGTACCTGGCGGCAATGGCCGCGTATCTTTGGCAGAGAGAGAGCCAACAACGAGTGTCGTGGCCAAAAGCAAGCCAGTAAGTACCAACTTGAGAACACCCTTGCGCACCCTGAATCCTTGTGTATCTACTGCGGGTAAACCCGAAAAAGCAAGTGTGTAGTGTCGCGTATTCAGCACAAAAACGCAAGGCCTTGCTCAAGAAATAAGCAAGGCCCTAGGGGTTTTTTAGCAATCTGAGTGAGTACTAACTGAAACGGAAGACGTCAACGGGTGGCATTGGCATCGGCCACAGTGAGTGCCGTCATATTTACAATTCTTCTCACGGTAGTGCTGGCAGTCAGCACATGCACGGGTTTGGCCGCGCCGAGCAGCACCGGGCCAATCGCAATATTGCCGCCCGCTGCGGTTTTTAACAGGTTGTAGGCAATATTGGCTGCATCAATGTTGGGCAAAACCAGCAGATTGGCGTCGCCATGTAAGGTACAGTTCGGCATCAGCGCTTTGCGGGCTGCGCCATCCAGCGCCACGTCCCCGTGCATTTCTCCGTCCACTTCCAGCCAAGGTGCCTGTTCCCTCAATAGTTGCAAAGTGCGCCGCATTTTGACAGCACTGGGCTCGTTGCTGCTACCGAAGTTGGAGTGACTAAGCAAGGCTGCCTTGGGCTTGAAGCCAAAACGCATCATTTCTTCCGCCGCCATCACAGTGATTTCGGATAGTTCTTCGGCGGTCGGGTCGTAGTTCACGTGGGTGTCTACCAGGAACACTTGGCGGCCCGGCAGCATCAAGCCGTTCATGCAGGCGTAGATTCGCACGTCCTGCGGAGTGCTCGGGCTACCGCCGTGCCGCTTGCCGATCACCTGGTCAATGTAATGCAGATGGGTAGCGGTAGTGCCCCATGTGCCACAGATCAGACCATCCACATCACCTTTGTGCAGCAGCATGGCACCAATTAGCGTCAGACGGCGTCGCATTTCAATTTTTGCAATCTGCACAGTTACGCCTTTGCGCTCCGTCATTTGATGGTACGTTTGCCAGAAATCACGGTAGCGATGGTCTTGCTCGACGTTGACTACGTTGTAGTCCACGCCCTCTTTGAGGCGCAGGCCAAACTTTTCCACGCGCTCCGCGATGACCGCGGGCCGGCCGATGAGCGTAGGCAATGCCAAGCGTTCATCAACCACGATTTGTGCGGCCCGCAGCACGCGCTCGTCCTCTCCCTCGGCATACGCGACACGCTTGCGGAGAGCTTTTTTGGCGGCGTTGAAGATGGGTTTCATCATCGTGCCGGACGCGTAGACAAAGCTTTGCAGGCGCTCGCGGTAGGCATCCATGTCGGTGATGGGGCGAAGGGCTACGCCACTATCCGCTGCAGCTTGCGCAACCGCGGGTGCAATTTTCATCATCAGACGCGGGTCAAACGGTTTGGGAATCAAGTACTCCGGGCCAAAGGCCAGTTGTTCCCCCGCGTAGGCCGCTGCCACCACTTCGCTCTGCTCTGCCTGTGCCAGCTCAGCAATCGCATGGACGGCGGCAATCTCCATCTCCAGGGTAATGGTGGACGCCCCTGCGTCGAGTGCACCACGGAAGATGTAAGGGAAGCACAGGACGTTGTTGACCTGGTTCGGATAGTCAGTCCGACCTGTTGCCATGATGGCGTCGTCTCGGACTGCCTTTACTTCTTCTGGCAGTATCTCCGGCGTTGGGTTGGCCAGTGCAAAGATCAAGGGCCGATCGGCCATGGACATCACCATGTCACCTTTGAGAACGCCACCTGCGGAGAGGCCAAGGAAGATGTCTGCGCCAACCATCACTTCACGCAACGTGCGGGCATCGGTCTTTTGGGCGAACTGAATCTTGTCTTCGTCCATCAGCTCGGTGCGGCCTTCATAGACAACACCGGCAAGGTCAGTCACAAAAATGTTCTCGCGGGGAATTCCCAGCTTAACCAGCAAGCCCAGGCAGGCAAGTGCGGCAGCGCCGGCGCCTGATGTCACGAGTTTGACCTTCTTCGGGTCTTTGTTTGCAACTTTCAGCCCATTCAAGATGGCAGCGCCGACGCAGATGGCTGTGCCATGCTGGTCGTCATGGAAGACCGGAATCTTCATGCGTTCGCGCAATTTGCGCTCCACATAGAAGCAATCCGGGGCCTTGATATCTTCAAGGTTGATGCCGCCAAAGGTGGGCTCCAACGAGGCGATGATGTCCACCAGCTTGTCGAGGTCGTTCTTTTCGTCGATTTCAATGTCAAACACATCAATGCCGGCGAACTTCTTGAACAGCACCCCCTTGCCTTCCATCACCGGCTTGGAGGCCAGCGGACCAATATCGCCCAAGCCGAGCACAGCGGTGCCGTTGGTAATGACTGCGACCAAGTTACCACGGCTGGTGTACTTGAAAGCGTTGTTGGGATCTTTGACAATCTCTTCACAGGGAGCTGCCACGCCGGGGGAGTAAGCGAGCGCCAAATCATGTTGGTTGATCAGTTGCTTGGTAGCACAAATAGCCACTTTGCCTGGAGTGGGAAACTCGTGGTACTCCAGTGCTGCTTGCCGCAGCTGGGCTTTCTTCTCAGCAGAGTTGGAAACAGGGGGGCGTGGCGCAAGCGGCGTTGTGGGTTCTGACATTCGGCTTCCTCTGCAGCTGGGGCCCTAGCACAGGCGCGTGTCCCACAGCGCGATATTGGGGTTTGCATTGTAGACCTCGCTCACTAACTCCCTGCTGATGTGGGGGGCAAGGTTATGCGAATGGTGTATGGAGTTATGACCAGAATCAGGCGTGGGTTAGCTTGGTCATTTCCATTCTGCGGGCGGTGCTTTTTCCAGCCAGCACGAACCCGCGCTGCATGCTCGAAAGATCCATAAAGCGCCAAGCGCCTTCGCTTCCTTCCGGCTCCCACTGGCCTTGCGTAGCCGGATGTACTGCAGCCACCAATAGCGGTAATGCGGGCGTCTTGATACTGACTGGCATCAACGGAAAAACAACTTCGGTCGGCGTGCCCGCCAGACTGGCTGCAAGCGCCCGTGCCGCTGTCATGACCGGCATCACGTAGGGCAAAGTACGTTGTCCCGCACTGTCGTACTGGGCGCAGTCTCCGAGGGCAAACACGTCCGGGGTGGACGTTTGTAGATGTGTGTTCACCACAACACCCCGCTCGCACGCCAGCCCGGCGGACAGAGCCAGCGCCGTATAGGCGCGCAGGCCAATCGCGCTCAACACCAAATCCGCGACCACTGTGCTGCCGTCGGCCAACGTGGCCAGCAAACCGCCGCTAGGGCTACTGTCTAACGCGGTCACCGAGGTGCCGAAATGCCATTGCACGCCCAATTCAGACAACGCAGTCTGCAATTGCTCTCCGGCATCTGCAGGCAGTAGGGCCGCCAGAGGGCGTGGGGCGGGGTCGGCCACATGCACCCGCACACCCGCCTGGACCAAGTCGTTGGCAAACTCGCAGCCAATCAGGCCAGCACCCATGATCAAGACCGTTTTGCTAGCGCCACTTGCCGCAATCGTTGCGTCCACGCCGAGCGCCGCGTGAAATGCAGCAAAGTCATCCAGCGAATTGACGGAACGCACCTGATCGGCTGCGTTGCCGAGCAGCGGAACGCGGATCGGGTGTGCGCCTGTTGCCAGAACAAGTTGGCGGTAGGTCAGCGTTTGGAGTGCGTCGTCTTGTCGCACCACAATACTGTGCGCTGCCGTATCAAAGCTCTCCACCCGCGCATGCGGGAGCAGCGTAACTTGCAAAGTCTCCGCCATTTTTGCGGCTGGCGTGGTCACCAACTGGTATGGCGCACGTTTCTGGGCGTAAGCATTGGAAAGGGTGGGTTTGGCGTAGAAGTCGCCGCTGTCGGCGGTAACCAGCACGACCGGGGCGTGTGCGTCGAGCTTGCGGAATTCACGCACGGTGGTCCAGCCGGCAATGCCAGCACCGATCACAATAATAGGCGCTTGGTTCATGCGAGAGCTCCTAGTGGCAGGGCTACTGAACCAACCTTGCGCTGGGCCGACCGCTCCCAGAATTTTTCATGAAAGAAAAAAGCAACCGCCTGTACCGTTGGCTCCAACAGACTCAGGGTCAGGGACATCAGCACATTGCCCGTCACAGCATAGGCCACCATGGCAGCGACGCTGATATGGACGAGGTAGTAGCTCGCCGTCTTTTTCAAAGTGGGCAGGTTTTGCCGGACAAAACGGGTCATGGTGGTTTTCCTGGTGGAGTCAATACTGGCGTTCGCCTGGACCTTAGATCGTAACGACCTCAAAATCTGCCTTTGCCACGCCACAGTCGGGGCACTCCCAGCTTTCTGGGACATCTGCCCACACCGTGCCGGGTGCAATGCCGTCTTCGGGGCGGCCAGCGGCCTCGTCATACACAAAGCCGCAAACAATACAGATATAGGTTTTCATGGTGATCAAAAATTAAGGATGAAAAGTGGCTGCGATGCCCTTGGAGAGTCCGCAGATAGCTACGAAAACAATAGCGTCAGACATTGTGCCAACTGGCACTTACGCCGATACCAAGGCTAGTTGGGCTTTGTAGTGGTTGGCATGCCGCTCCTCGACCCTTGCCAGCGCGGCGAATCGCTTCTGGGCTTTCTCCAGCGTCGCTTGGAACTGGGCTGCGTGAACCTTGCTTTCTTCAATCTGCTCGGTCATCTCGGATACGGCAGCAGCATTGCCCTCAGCTTCTGCGGTGGCGCGAAATTTGGGATACATCTCGCTGTACTCATAGGTTTCGCCGTCGATGGCTATCTGGAGTGCCTTGGCCGGTGTCATGGTGGCCTTGGGATACAGCAGATCCAGATGGCCGAAGGCGTGCATCACTTCTTGGTCGGCAGTCGCTTCGAAGGCGAGGGCCGTGGCCTCGTCGCCCATCTCGCGGGATATTTTGGCGAAATAGCGGTACTTGATGTGCGCCATGGATTCGCCGGCAAAGGCGGCTTCCAGGTTGGCAAAAGTTTTGATGTCGGGGCGCTGGTCGATGGTCATGTCGTATTCCTCTGGCAGTAAGGCTACAGAAACAATTTTCTATGGCATGGAGTGAATGGTAGGCCCAGCAACATGCTAAATCCAATTGAAATTAGCAAAACAATTGATAGAAACTATTTCGTAGTTCTGCTGGGAACCCCCCAATAACAAGCCAGGCAACCATGCAGGGTTATGCTCACTCCCTTATGAAAACTTCCTTCTTCGGCACCGCTCTGGTGCTGGGCCTGCTGTCGGCCATCGGTCCGTTCGCTATCGACATGTACCTCCCCGCCCTTCCATCCATCGGCCAAAGCCTGGGCGCTTCCATGAGTGCGGTTCAGGCCAGCCTGATGGCTTTCTTCATCGCACTGGGCCTGGGGCAAATCATTTATGGACCCGTCTCCGACATGGTGGGACGCAAACCGCCGCTTTACTTTGGTCTGGGTCTATTTGCCTTGGCCAGCGTGGGCTGTGCCATGGCACCAGATATTGAAACCCTGGTCGCACTGCGGTTTGTCCAAGGCCTGGGTGCTTGTGCAGGCATGGTGATTCCGCGTGCCGTGGTGCGCGACCTGCATACCGGGCATGACGCTGCCCGTTTAATGTCGCTTTTGATGCTGGTGTTCAGCGTGTCACCGATCCTGGCGCCACTGGCCGGCAGCGTGTTGATTGAGGCCCTGGGATGGCGTAGTGTTTTTTGGTCGGTGATGGTGGCTGCCTTGATGGGTATCGTGTTGTTGGCAACCAGTCTGCCCGAGACCCGCCCGGCCCATGCGCGTGTGGACAGCAGCGTGGGTAGCGCCATTGCTGCCTACCGCCTACTCCTGCGTGACCGAAACTTTCTGGGCTTGGTCTTCATTGGTGCGTTTGGCATTTCCAGCTTCTTTGCCTATCTAGCCAACTCATCCTTTGTGCTGATTGACCACTACGGCCTGACGCCACGCCAGTACAGCCTGGCATTTGCTGCCAATGCGGCTTCCTTCATCGGTGTTTCCCAGTTCACGGGCACGCTCAGTGCGCGTTTTGGTCTTGTGCCTTTGGTCAAATTCGCCGTGGTTGGTTTTGCGGCTGTTATGGCCCTGTTACTGGCCATCAACTTGGCCGGCGTAGAGCGACTGGACGTAATGATCGGCTTGCTGTTTATCGGATACGGTTTTCTGGGCTTGGTGGTTCCCACCACGGCGGTGTTGGCGCTCGAGGAGCATGGCACCATTGCTGGTACGGCCTCGGCGCTCATGGGCACCCTCCACTTTGTTACGGGTGCCGTCGTGATGGCGCTCACAGGCTTGTTTGTGGACGGGAGCGCATTGCCAATGTTGGCTGGCATTGCCGGCTCGGCCTTGATGGCCTTGGTGCTGACCCAACTGACGCTGAGGCCCGCACTTCTTCAAGAAGAAAAAGCCCATGCCTGACGCCACCAGGATCCAACAACGGGACTGTCCAGCTCAATAACGCATGCTGTTGGTGCACGCCGAAAGACTGCTACCGCAGCGCTGGTGCCCCTGGGCCAACGATGGGCGGAGGGGGTTTTAGTGGCTTTCTCAACAGGCAATGACCGAAGACAGCCAGCCCACGTGTGTACTGGCGTACCTCCCGAGCTGACTCTGGGAGGGCGGATATTAAGCGGCTTACCGACAAAAGGACGAACAACAAGACCCTACTAGCGCCCAGTCCCCGTTGACTGCGCTAGCATCTTCTGGCGTAGATATGGCTGATTACCCCCCAACATGAAAGATCAACAACATCGGTGGTCGTGTGAAACAAAGGGAGGACCCAAGATCCATGAAAACGACAAAGACGAACGCCAGACGTGCACTCCCCAAAAACGTGGCCGAAATGCATGTCTTGGTAGTGGATGACGACGACTTTCAATGTGAGGTCATGCAAGAGACTTTGACGTCCATGGGCGTGGGGCTGGTGACGATTGCCACCAGTGGTCCTGATGCCCTTTTGAAGCTCACAATGGAGTCAGGCACCACCATAGATCTGATGGTGTGCGACTTGCATATGCCCCACATGGATGGATTTGAATTCATGGGGGCGGCCGCACAAGCAGGCTTTCAAGGGGCTCTTATCATCGCTTCCGGGCAAAGCGAAGACATACGCCGCTCCGCAGAATTGGTCGCACAGTTAAAACGCTTTAGGGTTCTGGGCGCTGTCGCCAAGCCAGTACATAAAAACGACCTTACCCGGCTGATCCGAATGTCCCTCGCTGCCTGAACCGTTCAGGCATCCGCCATCAACGCTTCGATGTCGTCTGGATTGACAGGAACTCCACGGCTGATGAGTTCGCATCCGGTTTCCGTAACAATGGCGTCATCTTCGATGCGAATGCCAATGTTGTGGAATTGCGCGGGTACCCCCGCCGCCGGACGAACGTAGATCCCCGGCTCAATTGTCAGGACCATGCCGCTCCGCAAAACACGGGCCGGGCGGTCAATGATTTCTGCGCCGGTTAGCGCATCTTTGCGCACGCTCCCTTGGCCCCGCTCGCACGGTTCGACGTAACTGCCACAGTCGTGCACGTCCATACCCAGCCAATGCCCTGTACGGTGCATGTAAAACTGGAAATAGGCGCGACTTTCGATCACGTCGTCCAAACGCCCCACCTTGTTTCCATCCAGCAGGCCCAAGTCCAGCATCCCCTGCGCCAAAACGCGCACAGTGGCATCGTGCGGGTCGGTAAAGCGGGCGCCAGCCTTGGTCGCGTCCACTGCGGCAACCTGTGAGGCCAGCACCAACTCATAAAGCGCGCGCTGCGGACCCGTGAACTTTCCGTTCGCCGGGAATGTGCGTGTGATGTCGCTCGCATACCCATCCAGTTCACAGCCCGCGTCAATGAGTACCAGCTCGCCATCGCGCACTGCACCGGCATCGGCGCGGTAGTGCAGTACACAGGCGTTGGCGCCTGCAGCAACGATGGACCCATAGGCAGGGTACTGGGAGCCGTGCAGCCGAAATTCGTGCAACAGCTCGGCGTCCAAGTGGTACTCGCGCACGTCCTGGCCGGCGCGCAGCATGCGCGCCGAAAGCTGCATGGCGCGAATGTGTGCGCCAGCGCTGATGTGCGCGGCACGGCGCATGGTGTTCTGTTCGTAGGGGTCTTTGATCAGACGCATCTCGTCCAGCAGTCCGCAGAGATCACGGGCTTGCTCAGGCGCAAGTGCGCCATAACGCACGCGGGCGCGCAGGCTACCCAGCCAGCCGTCTACCCGGGTCTCCAGTCCCTTGTGAGTGGCAAAAGGGTACCAAACGGCATCGGCACCATCCAGCAGCCCGGGCATGCGTTGGTCCAACTCGTCCACCGAATACGCGGCGTCCACGCCCAGCGCTGCGGGTGCGGCATCCGGCCCCAAGCGAAAGCCATCCCAAATTTCACGCTCCAGATCCTTGGGTTGGCAAAAGAGGGTGGTCTTGCCATCACCCGAAACAACCAGCCACGCTTTGGGCTCGGCAAAACCGCTGAGGTAGTGGAAGTAACTGTCGAAGCGAAACAAGAAATCGGAGTCCCGGTTACGCTGTTGTTCAGGCGCGGTGGGCAGCACAGCGACGCCCTGCTTGCCAATACGGGAAGCCAGCGTGGCGCGACGGGCAGAGTAGTCTGCGGTGAGAAGTTGGGTCATGGTGTCAAGTATTGAGTTGTGCCAGTCGCTCGGGCGTGCCGACATCGGTCCAGCGGCCAGTGTAAATCTCGGCGCTTACTTTAGCGTGTCCCATGGCTTTGCGCAGCAGTGGCGCCAGCGCTGCCTTGATGCCAAGGGGGTTGCCAGCGGGGATATCGCACCAAGGCTGGGTGAACAAGTTGCAGTGGTACAGCGCAAACGTGCTGAAGGTGTAGCGCGGCTCGGTGCTGTCAGCCAGAGGGTCGGTGCACTGTCCTATGCCTTGGGCGTCCGGGCTTTCCAGTCCAAAATCGCCCTTATGGTTGTGTTCTGGATTGGGCACCAACCACACATGGGCCAGTTTCCCACTGGCAGCAAAGCGGTCTATCGCGGATTGGGTGAACCGAAAATCCGGTGCATACACATCACCTGCCATAGACCAAAACACGGGTGCCAGCTGCGGCAGAGCACGTGCTATGCCGCCTGCCGTCTCCAGCGCGCTGCCAAAGTCGCGGCCTTCGTGCGAGTAGTGCAACACCATGGGGGGGGTTGTCCGCTCTCTTTTTGGTAGCTGCTCACGCAGTATTGATAAGGGCTGGATGCCAATTTCACTTCCAAAGCAAGCTTCAATCTGCTCCCCCAGCCAAGCGGTGTTGACGATAGCTTGATTAAAACCACCCCGTGCCAGCGCCTCCAGGTGGTAATGCATGAGCGGCTTGCCGTGCACTTGCAGCAATGGTTTGGGGCAGGTGTCAGTCAACGGGCGCATGCGCTCGCCGCGCCCAGCAGCTAGCACGATGGCACTTGCACGGAATCCGTTGGTGGAAGGGGTAGGCGTTGCTGGCAAATCAATGTTCGCGAAACAATAAAGTTTCAAAGCATAGCCGAGCCCATGTGTGGGCAGGGTAGGCCGCAACAACTTGACACAGCGTTTCCAGTGCTTTTGGTCCTGAAATCGGGGGCTTGTGCCCATAATCCGCCCTTACTTATTGATTGTGTATGTCTACTCCAGTCCGGGGCGCGTGGCCCAAACGTGTTTTACAGGTCTCGTTGGTGCTGGCGGCCCTCGCTATTGGGGCATTGTTGGTAATGAGTGCATTCTTCTATGCCCAGTTGCCAGACATTTCGTCGTTGTCCAACTACCAGCCCAAGCAACCGCTGCGGGTGTTTACGGCTGACGGCGTGGATATTGGTGGCTTTGGCAGTGAGCGTCGCGTCTACCAGCGCATCGACCAGATTCCACAGTTGATGAAAGACAGTTTGCTGGCCGTGGAAGACGCCCGTTTTTACAGCCACGGGGGGGTGGACCCTATTGGTGTGGCGCGTGCCATGCTGGCCAATCTGACCGGGGGGCGTCTCCAGGGTGCCTCCACCATTACCCAGCAAGTAGCCCGGACGTTCTTTTTGAGTCGATCACGCACGCTGGAGCGCAAGCTCAAAGAGGCCATGTTGGCCTACCGCATTGAGTCGCAGCTCAGCAAAGACCAGATTCTGGAGCTGTATATGAACCAGATCTACCTGGGCGCACGGGCCTATGGATTCGAAGCGGCGGCGCAGATTTACTTTGGGAAAACACTCTCTGCGCTGAGTGCGGCCGAATGCGCCATGCTGGCCGGGCTGCCGCAAAACCCCTACTTCGCAAATCCCTTCAAAAACCTGGACCGCGCGCGGGGGCGCCAATTGGTGGCGCTAGCGCGCATGCGCTCGCAGGGCGTCATTGATGGGGGGCAGTACGCAGCCGCTCTTTTGGAGCAGTTGGTGGTGCGCAGACACGATGAAGTGGAGGTGCACGCGGAGTATGTTGCCGAAATGGTGCGCCAACAGGTCTATGCGCAGTTTGGCGAACTCAGCTACACCACCGGGCTCAACGTCACCACCACCCTGCGCGCTGCAGAGCAGCAGGCCGCCTACAAGGCCTTGCGCCGCGCGCTGGTGGAGCATTCTCTTCGCCAGGTCTGGCGGGGTCCGGAGGGCATGGAATCATTGACTGCCGACCAGAAGGACGAAGACCCCGCTGTGGCCCAGGCCTTGGCGGACTACGATGACGACGAAGACCTGCGCCTCGCCATTGTCACGCGTGCCACGCCCAAAGCCGTTACCGTGGTGCTGGCGACCGGTGACGTCCTTACCATCACGGGCACAGGTCTGCGTCCGGCCCTTAGTGGTTTGGCAGCTTCAGCGCCGCCCAAACTGCGCGTGCGCCGCGGCGCGGTGCTGCGTGTGGTGCAGCAGGGCAAGGTTTGGAGTCTGGTGCAGTGGCCTGAAACCGAGGGCGCTTTTGTGGCGCTGGACCCAGGCAATGGTCATATTCGGGCGCTGGTTGGCGGGTTTGACTTTCACCGTAATCAATTCAACCGCGTGACCCAGGGGTGGCGTCAGCCTGGCTCGAGCTACAAACCCTTTATCTATTCCGCCGCAATCGAAAGCGGTGTGCAGCCTGAAACACTGATCAACGACGCCCCAATGGAGAACGTTGGTGACTGGTCACCCGAGAACGACGACGGCAGCACGGATGGCCCCATCACCTTGCGCAACGCGCTCGCGCGTTCCAAAAATTTGGTTTCCATTCGTTTGGTGCAGCTGTTATCCCCCCAAGGTGCACGTGACTGGACCAGCCGGTTTGGCTTTGATGCCGAACGCCAGCCGGATAATTTGACGCAAGCATTGGGCACAGGATCAACCCATCCCCTGCAGCTTGCAGGTGCCTACGCGGTGTTGGCCAATGGCGGCTATCGGGTGAGCCCACGGCTGGTGCAGCGCATTGCGCGTGCCAACGGTGAGGTGGTGTTTGAGGCTGCACCGCCTGCAACGCTGGACGAAAGCCAGCGCGTTATTCCTGCACGAAACGCTTTCATGGTTTCCAGCCTGCTGCAAGAGGTCACCCGCAGCGGTACCGCGGCCCGCGCGCAGGCATTGCTGAAACGCCCTGATCTGTATGGCAAAACCGGGACTACCGACGATGTGGTGGACGCCTGGTTTGCCGGCTACCAACCGGGGCTGGTTGCCGTGGTGTGGGTGGGTCACGATACGCCACGCAGTTTGGGTTCTCGGGCTTCCGGGTCTGCACTGGCCTTGCCGGTCTGGATTGAATTCATGAGCACGGCCCTGAATGGTGTGCCAGTACAAGAAATTCAGCCACCAGAGGGAGTCGTGCGCGCGGGCAACGATTGGCGTTATGCCGAATGGAATTGGGGTGGTTTTGTCAATGCCTTGGGTGTAGGTGGCGAGGCCATCACTCCAGCGCTGGTCGTAAAACCCAGCTGGACAGCGGAGTCAGTAGCCCCCAACCTCAGCCCCGGCCCTTGAGTGGCACAGGTTTTGGCAAGTGCCTGGCACCAGCCTAGCGTGTGCCCACCGCCACCTTGCCAAACACGCTATGCGCCTCGCGCGGCAGGCTGCGCCAGTACACCGGATTGGCCTGTACCTCTCCCCCTAGGGCCGCTGCGGCTTGCCAGCCCCAGCGCGGCTGGTACAAAAAGGCGCGTGCCAGACCCACCAGGTCGGCCTCTACGTTTTGCAAAATCGCCTCAGCCTGGTGCGGGTCGGTAATCAGGCCCACAGCGATGGTGAGCAGGCCGCTGGTTTTGCGGATCTGTTGCGCAAAGCCCACTTGGTAGTTGGGGCCCAGGGCAATCTTTTGCTGGGGCGACACCCCCCCGCTAGAGACATGGATGAAGTCGCAGCCCAGAGCCTTGAGTCGCTTGGCAAATTCCGCGCTTTGGTTTACGTCCCACGCACCGTCTACCCAGTCGCTGGCTGAGATGCGCAGGCCCAGTACACCATTAAACACGGCTCGCACCGCAGCAAACACCTCCAGCGGAAAGCGGATGCGGTTTTCGAAATTGCCCCCATACGCGTCTTGGCGCTGGTTGGCAATGGGCGACAAAAATTCATGCAACAGATAGCCGTGTGCACTGTGTATTTCTATCGCCTCCATGCCCAGGCGGTCGGCGCGCTTTGCCGCGTCGACAAAAGCGTGTTTGATGCGATCCATGCCAGCAAAGTCCAGCTCGCTAGGAGGAGGCTCCGCAGGCAATTGCGGCAGTGCCGAGGGGCCAAAAGTCTCCCACCCGCCATCAACGGCTCTTAACAATTGCCCTCCCTGCCACGGTAAATTGCTGGATGCCTTGCGCCCGGCATGTGCCAGCTGAATACACACAGGGATAGCCGGGGCCAGTTTGCGTGCGCGGTGCAGCTTGTCCGCCAGCGCGGCTTCTGTGCGGTCGTCCCACAGGCCCAGACAGGCCGGAGTGATGCGGCCCTCAGGCAAAACGCCCGTAGCCTCGATGGTGAAGAGCCCCGCACCACTGTTGAGCAGATTGCCCCAGTGCATCAAATGCCAGTCTGTGGCTTCGCCGTCGATGGCCTGGTATTGGCACATGGGCGCGATAACAATGCGGTTAGGAAGGGTGAGGCCACCGCGAGGCGATGGGATGGTCAAGGGGGTGAAAAGCAGGCTCATCCGCAAAAGCATAGCCCATGGGTCAAGCTTCGCGTGGTACTGGTGTGTAACGCCCCTTTGGTGCGGCCCGGTAAAATCAAGAGAGTTTTGTCCTTCCTACCGATTTCCAACCTTACCCCAGCAAGCCAACTCAGGCCACCCTGGCGCGCCCATGGGCATGGCTGACATGGCTGTTGCTTTGTGGGGTGAGCACCTGCGCCACAACCCAAGCAATCCCCACTGGATGAACCGCGACCGCTTTATCCTGTCCAACGGCCACGGCTCCATGCTGATCTATGCGCTGTTGCACCTGACCGGCTACAAGCTGCCCATGACCGAGCTGAAGAACTTTCGCCAGCTGTACAGCAAGACCGCAGGCCACCCCGAGTTCGGCATCACCCCCGGCGTGGAAACCACCACCGGCCCGCTGGGTCAGGGCATCACCAATGCGGTGGGCTTTGCCTTGGCTGAAAAATTGCTGGCCCAAGAGTTCAACCGCGAAGGTCACGCCGTGGTGGACCACCACACCTATGTGTTCGTGGGCGACGGCTGCCTGATGGAAGGCATCAGCCACGAAGCCGCCGCACTGGCTGGCGCCTGGAAGCTGGGCAAGCTGATTGCCCTCTACGACGACAACGGCATCTCCATCGACGGCCAAGTGGCACCCTGGTTTATCGACAACACAGCCCAGCGTTTTGTGGCCTACGGTTGGAACGTCATCGGCCCCGTGGACGGTCACGACGCCGCTGCGGTGTCTGCCGCCATTGCACAAGCCAAGGCTGGCACTGACAGCCGCCCCACCCTGATCATCAGCAAGACCCACATTGGCAAGGGCAGCCCCAACCGCGCCAACACCTCCAAGGCCCACGGCGAACCCTTGGGCGCCGAAGAAATCAAGCTCACCCGTGAAGCCATCGGCTGGAGCCATGCGCCCTTCGTCATCCCCAAAGAGGTGTACGCCGACTGGGACGCCAAGGAAAAAGGCAAGGCCGCCGAATCTGCCTGGAACGACAAGTTTGCCGCTTACAAAGCCGCCTTTCCCGAGCTGGCCAAAGAGCTGGTCCGGCGCATGAAGGGCGACTTGCCCAAGTCGTTCGTGCAAACTGCTGTGGACACCGTGATCGCTGCCCACCAGAAGGGCGAAACCGTGGCCAGCCGCAAAGCCAGCCAGTTGGCGCTCGAATCGTTCACCGCAGCCCTGCCCGAAATGTTAGGCGGCTCCGCCGACCTGACCGGCTCCAACCTGACGAACACCAAGAGCACACCCAACTTGCGTTTTGATGCGCGCACCGGCGCAGTGGTTACCAACGAAGCCGGCCAAGGTGGACGCCACATCAACTACGGTGTGCGCGAGTTCGGCATGGCCGCCATCATGAATGGCGTGGCCTTGCACGGTGGCTACATCCCTTACGGCGGCACTTTCCTGACGTTCAGCGACTACAGCCGCAACGCCATCCGTATGGCGGCCCTCATGAAGTTGCGTGTGGTGCATGTGTTCACGCACGACTCCATCGGTCTGGGTGAAGACGGTCCGACGCACCAGTCCATCGAGCATGCAGCTTCTCTGCGCCTGATCCCCAACCTGGACGTCTGGCGTCCCGCTGACACAGCTGAAACTGCTGTCGCCTGGACCGTTGCCCTGCAAAACAAGTCCAAGCCCACTGCGCTGTTGCTCAGCCGCCAGAACATCGCCTATATCCCCAAGGGCGACTCGGCGGTGGCGCCTGACGCTTCTGGCTTGGACGCCATCAGCAAGGGTGCGTATGTGTTGGCCGAGCCAGCGGACGCCGGTCTCAAGAAGAAGGCCCAGGCCGTCATCATCGCCACCGGTTCCGAAGTGCAATTGGCGATAGCCGCACAAAAAGTATTGGCTGAGCGCAAGATCGCCGTGCGTGTGGTGTCCATGCCTTCCACTACCACGTTTGATCTGCAAAGCGCCGAGTACAAGTCTTCCGTGCTGCCCGCAGGTCTGCCCCGTGTGGCGGTCGAAATGGGCTCTACCGGTGGCTGGTGGAAATACGGCACTGCAGCGGTTGTCGGTCTGGATACGTATGGTGAATCGGCTCCGGCTCCTGTACTGTTCAAGCACTTCGGTTTCACGCCCGAGAATGTGGCTGACACCGTACAGACCGCGCTGACCCGCAAGGCGTAAACAGTCCCCTGGTTTTTTTGTTCGACAGTTTTTTATTGAAGAGAGACGCTCATGACAATCAAGATTGGTATCAATGGCTTCGGTCGCATCGGCCGTATGGTGTTCCGCGCAGCGGTACAAAACTTCAACGACATCGAAATCGTCGGCATCAACGACCTGCTGGAGCCTGACTACCTCGCGTACATGCTGCAGTACGACAGCGTGCACGGCCGCTTCAAGGGCGAAGTGTCGGTAGACAACGGCGTCCTGATCGTCAACGGCAAGAAGATCCGCTTGACCCAAGAGCGCGATCCTGCAAACCTGAAGTGGTCTGAAGTTGGTGCCGACATCGTGGTCGAATCCACCGGCCTGTTCCTGACCAAGGAAACCGCCCAGAAACACATCGATGCTGGCGCCAAGAAGGTCATCCTGTCGGCTCCCTCCAAAGACGACACGCCCATGTTCGTTTTTGGTGTGAACGACAAAACTTACGCAGGTCAAACCATCATTTCCAACGCGTCTTGCACCACCAACTGCCTGGCCCCATTGGCCAAGGTGATCAACGACAAGTTCGGCATCAAGCGCGGCCTGATGACCACGGTGCACGCAGCCACTGCCACCCAGAAAACCGTGGACGGCCCTTCCAACAAAGACTGGCGCGGTGGACGCGGCATTCTGGAAAACATCATTCCTTCTTCCACAGGCGCTGCCAAGGCCGTGGGCGTGGTGATTCCAGAGTTGAACAAGAAGCTCACCGGCATGGCTTTCCGCGTGCCTACCAGCGATGTGTCCGTGGTCGACCTGACCGTCGAGCTGAACACCTCCGCCACCATCGCCGAGATCAACGCCGAATTGAAGGCGCAATCTGAAGGCGCCATGAAGGGCGTGTTGGGTTACACCGAAGACAAGGTCGTAGCCACCGACTTCCGTGGCGACAGCCGCACCTCCATCTATGACGCAGATGCGTCCATCGCCCTGGACGGCACCTTCGTCAAGTTGGTGAGCTGGTACGACAATGAATGGGGTTACTCCAACAAGGTGTTGGATATGGCCCGGGTGATGGCGAAATAAGGTTCAGCCTACAGCGGCTCTGCCGTAGCCCTGAGAGAGGCCCGCCGGTGTGCGGGCTTTTTTTATTGGCATAACGCCCGCAGCGCCGGCAGGTCCAGTATCTCGAGCTCGCCGCGCTGGATACGGACAATGTGCTGCGCCTTGAGGTCGTTGAGGATCTGGTTGGTGGTCTGGCGCGAGACGCCAATCATCAGGGCCAACTCTTCTTGCGTGATGGCCAGCACGCGCCGGGTAGTGCCGTTCTCCGTGCGTTGGCCGTAGCCTTGGGCCATGCCCACGAGGCGGCGGGCCAAGCGCAGCGGGGCACTCAACACGGTTTGCTCCTCCATGCTAACAAAGGCCATGCGCAGCTTGTCGGCCATCAGCACGGCGAGGTCGCGCCAGTGCTGGGGGTGGTTGTGCAGCCAGGCCTGCAGTTCCTCGTGCGGCACCTGGAGCAAAAGGCAGGCCTCGGCGGCGTGGGCGTGATGCGTGCGTGCGGAGCCGTCAAACACCGAAATCTCTCCAAACCACTGCGGTGGCGTCAGCATCACCAGCAGGGCCTCACGCGCATCATTGCGTTGCCCACTTTGGCCTGAAATGCGGATGGCACCCGCTACCAACGCATAGAGTCCACACGGCGCACTGTCGCGCAGAAAGAGTGCGTCGCCGGGTTGCAGGGTGCGTGATTTAGCCATGCCTAGCAAAGCGAAGGCAAACTCCGCGGGCAATTGGCTGAACCAGCGGCCGGAGTTCAGCACCGGCAGAAAACGGGAAAGGTCGGGCATAGTGGTTTGTACCAGTGAGGCCTTTTGTGTCGGGTACCCGACAGACGCCAGCCCAAGGCTAAGCTGATCATGGCGCATCGTCAACACCCGAACCCGGAGATCGCCATGAAAACCCTGACCGACCACCTCACGCAGTACGCGGCCTACCACCAAGACAGCCGCAACGTGGCCACCCACTTTATCGGCATACCCTTGATTGTGTTGGGTGTCACGATCTTGTTGTCTCGCCCGCAGTGGCAGATGGGGGCATTGTTGATCAGCCCCGCAGTGCTGGTGGCACTCGCCTCCAGTTGGTTTTATGCGCGTCTGGATACGCGTTTTGGCATCGTCATGGCCATGCTGCTGGCGGCCGCGCTGGCGGCAAGCCAGTGGTTTGCCGCCCAAAGCACCAGCGTCTGGCTGGGCTGGGGCGTGGGGCTGTTTGTATTGGGTTGGGCGATCCAATTCTTGGGGCACTACTACGAAGGCAAGAAACCCGCCTTTGTGGATGACCTGGTTGGGTTGTTGGTCGGCCCGATCTTTCTGGTGGCTGAAGCCGCGTTCCACTTCAACATGCGCACCGATGTGCGTGACGAAATCCGCCGTCGCCTGGGTACCATGGTGCTGCGCCCCCAAAGCGGAGTCTGAGACGCCCCGCAGTGGGGAGGGTAAGCTAGGCGGTTTCCCGCTCTCTCCCCCTCCTTCCCATGCACATCGGCGTTTTGTACGCGGCCCTGGCCTATACGGCTTGGGGCCTGTTCCCCCTATTTTTCAAGCAACTCGCATCCGTCGCCGCCTTTGAGGTGGTAATGCACCGCACCGTCTGGTCGCTGGTGTTTTTGCTGGGGGTGCTCGCCGCCCGCAATCACTGGGCCTGGCTGAGCGCGGTGTGGCGCACGCCCCGGGTGCTGGGGGCTTTTGTGCTGTCCGCGGTGCTGCTGGCCGTCAACTGGTGCACCTATGTGTGGGCCGTGCAAAACGGCCATGTGCTGGACGCGAGCCTCGGCTATTTCATTTTGCCGCTGGTCAATGTGGCGCTGGGGTTTATGTTTCTGCACGAACGCCCCCGCCCCGGCCAATGGCTGGCCGTTTCGGTGGCTGCAGCGGGTGTGTTGTGGCTGACGGTCCAGGCGGGGCATCTGCCTTGGGTGGCCTTGGTACTGGCCATCACCTTTGGGTTTTATGGCTTGCTGCGCAAGGTGGGAGCCTTGGGTGCGCTGGAGGGCCTGACACTGGAAACCCTGGTGCTGAGCCCGGTGGCAGCGGGCTGCCTGCTCTGGTGGGGTTGGCACGGCCAGGGCGCGCTGGTGCAGGCAGACACCGCCACCATCGGCTGGTTGTTGCTGGGTGGGCCGCTCACGGCCATACCGCTGCTTTTGTTTGCTGCGGGCGCACGGCGGGTCAGCATGTCCACCATGGGCGTATTGCAGTACATCTCGCCCACTTTGCAGTTGCTGATTGGGGTGTGGCTGTTCGGTGAAGCGTTTGAGCCCATGCGTGCCGTCGGCTTTGGCCTGATCTGGGCGGCGCTGTTGGTCTACGGCATGGAAGGGTGGTGGCACAGTCGCCGCTGATGGATGTGATATTGGTCGTTAGCGCCTATTTGTAGTGCGCTAGCAGCTATAAAGCTTATAGCAAATTGACAGGCGACGAGCTCTCAAAACACGCCCTCGCCGCTGCACTTCCAAAACCCAAGAAACGAAAAAACCCCCGGCCGCTGGAAGCAGCCGGGGGTTGTGTTTTGTCGGTGAAGGAGGGCAAGGCTAAAACCTTGCCTCGTTACTCACTCAATGGGCGGCACTGCCCTGAGACGTCGTGCCATCAAAGCTGGGGAAGCGGACATGCTCCACCAGATCCTGCACTTCTTTGTCCGGTGCTTTGGTCAACAGCGACACGATGATGATCACCGCGAAACCGAGCGGCACACCGAATATGCCGGCAGAGATGGGGGCGATATCCCACCAGGTGTTGGCTTTCAGGATTTCAGGGGTAATGGCATGGTCGTGGAACAGGCCGTACATCCAGGGATGCGTTGTCACCATGTAGTAGAACGAGATGCCCAAGCCAGCCACCATGCCCAGGGACGCACCCCACTTGTTGGCGCGCTTCCAGAAGATACCCAGTGTCAAAGCCGGGAAGAACGCTGCCGCCGCAAACGAGAACGCCGCAGACACAAGGAACAAAATGTCTGCCATGCGTAACGAAGCCACGTAAGCCGCTGCAAGGGCCACGACCACCAGAATGGACTTGGAGATCGCTACACGGCGGGTTGCAGATGCATTGGGGTCAACCACTTTGTAGTACACATCGTGCGACAGTGCGTTAGCGATCGTGAGCAACAGGCCGTCAGCGGTTGACAGCGCAGCGGCCAAACCACCGGCAGCGACCAGTCCGGAAATCACAAATGGCAAGCCACCGATCTCTGGCGTGGCCAACACCACAATGTCGCCACCCAAGCGGATTTCAGCCAGTTGCAGAATACCGTCTTTGTTGATATCAGACACTGCCATCAGCGTCGGGTCGACCACGTTCCAGCGGGCGATCCATCCGGGCAGCTGGTCCATTGGTGTTCCCACCAGCAAGGTGTAGATATCGAACTTGACCAACACTGCCAATGCAGGCGCGGTGAAGTACAAGAGCGAGATGAAGAACAACGACCAAGCCACCGACTCACGCGCTTCGCGTACCGAAGGAACGGTGTAGAAGCGCATCAAGATGTGCGGCAAAGCGGCGGTACCAATCATCAAGCAGAACACCAGCGCCAGGAAGTTCTTGCGTGCAACATCGCGCGCGGCATCATCTTTGCCCGGGAAGGGTTCGGCATGGCGCAGCGGAGGTGCAGCGCGTGCTGCGTTCGATGTGCGCGCGGCGGTGTAGGCAGCCTTGGCGGCAACCTCATCCTTGGGCAGTGCGGCAAGTGCGGTTTCTGCTGCCTTGATGTCAGCGGCAGGCGCATTGGCAGCCTTCAGTTCATCCAACTTCTTCGTGGCAGCCTCTTTGTCGGCGGCCATGGAGGCGGGAACGTCTTTCAGCTTCTCCACTGCAGCGTCAGAACGGGCTTTGAAAATTGCGCGCACTTCCAGTTCTTTGGGATCCTTCAGCAGCAGCTCTTCCTTGGCTGTCACTTTTTCCAGCAGGTAGCCATAGGAAATCTGGGGCACGGGCATGTTGGTGTGTTTCACCGACAACCAGACCACAGGAATCATGTAGGCCACGATCAGGATCAGGTACTGGGCCACCTGAGTCCAGGTCACCGCACGCATACCGCCCAGGAACGAGCAGACCAAGATGCCAGCCAGGCCCACGTAGACACCCACGTCGAAGGACAAACCTGTCAAGCGGGCCGTAATCAGGCCAACGCCGAAGATCTGAGCCACAACGTACACAAACGACACCAGAATGGCTGCAAACACGCCAATCAGACGCGCCATGTTGCCACCGTAGCGGGCACCCAGGAAGTCTGGAATGGTGAACTGGCCGAACTTGCGCAGGTAAGGTGCCAAGAACAACGCCACCAGACAGTAGCCACCAGTCCAGCCCAGAATAAAGGCCAAACCGCCGTAGCCGGTGAGGTACAGCGTTCCGGCCATACCGATGAAGGAGGCGGCAGACATCCAGTCGGAGCCTGTGGCCATGCCGTTGTACATGGCAGGCACACGACGGCCCGCCACGTAGTACTCCGCAGCATCATTCGTGCGGCTCATCACACCGATGCCGCCATACAGCAGCACGGTGGCCGCTAGGAAGGCGTAACCGATGTATTCCTTCGGCATACCCATTTGCTCAAGGATGGCCAGTACGATCACGAAGGCCGCAAAGCCGCCGCCGTAAAAAAGGAATACCTTGTTCAGGGAACTTTTAAACTGGCTTTGGGTTTGGCCAGCACCACCAAAAATGCTCATTCGGATTCTCCTTCGGCGACGCCGTACTCTTTATCCAGGTTATTCATGTAACGGGCGTAGTACCAAATGATCAGGCAATACACCACGAGCGCGCCTTGTGCCGCGACCCAAAACGAGAACGGCCAGCCAAAAAAGCTGAACGTCAGGTCCCGGGCAAAGAACCCCAGCACGAACGTGACAAAGAACCACAGGGCCAGCAAGATCCCCGTAATCCTTAAGTTTTTGCCCCAGTATTCCCGGTGCTTAGCAGTGAGCTGCATCGTTGTCTCCTTTTATAAAAATAAATCCACCTACTCACACTCGTTTACGCCTTGAGGTCGATGCAATGCAACGGACTACATGGGCGCGTTCAATTTCAACCCCGTTTCCCTTTCCAGTTGGGCCGCCACTTTGGGCTCAAATCCGTTCAGGTGACGCATCACCGCCAGGGCCTCGTCAGGTTGATTCATTTCCATATGCACTCTGGCCATCTGGTACCAGGCATACGGACTCATCGATTGAAGCTGGGTGTTGCGCTTGAAAGCCTCAAGGGCTTCTTCAAACCGCCGTTGGCGCACCAGCGCCAGACCCAGGCCATACCAAGCCCGGTCCAATTTTTCGTCCATGCGAAGCGCCGTGCGAAACGCACGCTCGGCATCTTCGCTACGCCCCAGCGCTTCCAGAACAAAGGCGAGGTTGAAATGCGCGTTGGAGTTTTGGGGGTTAACCTGCACCAGCTTCTCAAAGAACTCAAGGGCTTCCTGCATCCGTCCGTTTTGCAGAGCCTCGTAGCCCAGGCTGTTGATGGCCAGCACATCGTTGGGTGCCAGCGCCAGAATTTCGCGGAAAACCAGACCGGCTTGCTTGCGCAACCCCAGAACCAGAAAAGCCTTGGCCTTGTAACGCAGCCAAAAAACTGCAGAGCGGCGCGTCACGTTTGGGGTTCCAGGCACTGGAATGAGGCCTACTGACATGCGCCTGCTCCCATGGAAAGGCAGATGTCGATCTTCGTCTGCACAAGAAACACCCAAGCAATCAGCAACCAGCTGCTTGCTGCCAAGGGAATGTGCTGATCCAGTATCAGCTTGGGGCTGATGCGGCGGGTCAGCCACAAGGCTGGCTTGGACGCCACGTCCAACAACTGCCAGAAAACATTGCTGTCGCGTTTGGGTCCCGCCAGCAGCCCCAGAAGGAATCTGCCCACAATGAACATCAGCGACAACTCAATGAGACTTTTTGCAATGACGACCGCCAACAACATGGTTTCTGATTCCTTAATGAAGATCAATTCGGCGGATTCTAGGAATCAATCTACCGGCCGCATACCCCATACAACTACTAGGGGCTTTGAAGCAAATGCGTCAGATTGAAGTAAGGCTTCCATTGAGGCCAGACTGCCTTCATTGGGGGTTTTGAATAGCCTGACACGGTGCTTACTGTTACAAGGGTGTCGCAATCAAGGTCGATCCCTCGCTGTGTTAGGGAAAGTCCTAAGAAAAAAAGCGCGCGCTCCTAAGGCTCCAGGGCCTGAATTGCAACCCCAGCACTACACTGGAATGATGGAAATTCCGAAACATCCGCTCTCAGGCGTTGCCAAAGGCCGAACGCCCTCGCCCAGTCTGATGCACAACTTTCGCCAGGAGTTGGTAGCGCATCCGCCGTTTGCGCAGATGGGCGACGCGGATGTGGAGTACTTCCTTGCGCACTGCACCCAGCTTTATTTCGCGCCCGACGAACCAGTCCTAGGTCCTGCCGATGGCCCGGTGAAGTCTCTGCTGTTTATTCGCAAAGGCGCAGTCACCGGAACCCGTGGCTTGGCCGATCAACTCGGCGCTTTTGAATATGACGCGGGAGATCTCTTCCCGGTCAGCGCGGCTTTTGCGGGCCGCGCCGTAACGGCCACTTATCGTGCATGCGCAGATACCTTTATTCTTGCGTTGCCGGTGCCCGACATGCACGCGCTAGCGCAACGCTGTGTGCCTTTTGCGGAGCACCTGACCCAACGGGCCACCAGTTTTTTAAACCTCTCCCGCAAGGCCTTGCAAGAAGCATTTGCAACCCATGCCATGACCCAGCAAACGCTGGACTCGCCGTTGGCCAGCCTGATCACCAGGCAGCCGGTGAGTTGCACAGCAAACACACCGCTCAGAGAGGCGCTGCAAACCATGCACGGCGCACGGATCGGCTCGATGCTGGTTGTTGATAGCGCCGGGCTGCCGCTGGGAATTCTGACGCGAAATGACATTCTGAGCCGTGTCACGCTACCTAGCGTGGCTCTGGAAACGCCCATTCAACAAGTCATGGTGCATCCGGTTTTGACCCTGACGGCAGACCACACCGCACAGGACGCGGCATTGCTGATGTCGCGCCATGGGATTCGCCATGTGCCGGTGACCCGCAATGGCGCTGCAGTGGGTTTGGTGTCTGAACGGGATCTCTTTGCCATGCAGCGCCAAAGCCTCAAAGGTGTGAGCACCGAATTGCGCTGCGCCAGAGATGTTGGTGAGCTGCAGGTGGCATCCAAAGGTATCCGTCGTCTGACCCGCAGCCTGTTGGGACAGGGGGTGCAGGCGCGGCAACTGACCACCATGATCAGCCATCTGAATGATGTGCTGACCGAGCGGCTGATACATCTACAAGCCGAAGTGCATGGCGTTGATCTGAAGCAAATGTGCTGGCTCTGCCTGGGGTCCGAAGGGCGTGATGAACAAACCATTGCAACCGACCAGGACAACGCGCTCATCCTTGCCAATGGTATGCATCCCGAGACCCGCAAAGCCGTTCGTGCTTTTGCGCGGGCGGTTAACCTTGCATTGGAGACCTGTGGTTTTCCGCTTTGCAAGGGCGGCATCATGGCCGGTGAAGAGGCATGCTGCCTGACGCTTGACGAATGGCGCGAGCGCTTTCACCAATGGATTGCACAAGGCTCGCCTGAGCACTTGCTCAATGCGTCCATCTATTTTGATTTCAGGCCCCTGGCTGGGGATCATTCCCTTGCGCACGCGCTCAGGGACAGTGTGCGGCCGAGCGCCAGTACAACACCCCGGTTTCTGAAGCAAATGGCGCTCAATGCGCTCACACGCACAGCACCGTTGAATTGGCGCGGCGCCATTGACAATGACGCAAGGGGCATGCTGGATCTGAAACTGCGTGGAACCGCCATCTTTGTGGATGCTGCCCGCATCTACAGCCTGGCAAATGGTGTTCAGGAAACAAATACCCAACGTCGCCTGGAGGCTGTTGGACTCTTGCTGAAGCTTGCAAAAACTGAGTACGACGCATGGGTGACTGGCTTTGAGTTCCTGCAGATGCTGCGCCTGCGCATCCAACTGCAAAGCGATGAAAGCGAAGCGCCGCCCAATGAGATACAGGTTGCCGGCCTGAATGATATTGATCGTCGCATTCTGCGCGAGTCCATCAAGGTGGCGCATCGGCTGCAACAGCGACTGCAACTGGATTACGAGCGTTAGCCATGTCCTGGATCGCGCGGTTAAAAAATGCCATTTCCGGCAGCGACTCGCCGGAGCCGACCCGCTGGATCATGCTGGACGTGGAGACCAGTGGCCTGAATATCCAGTCGGACCGCCTGCTGGCAATTGCAGCCATTGCGATGCAGGTGGACTGGGACAAAGGAACGTTGGGTGTACAACTGGGCGACAGTTTTGAAGTGGTGCTAGGCCAGGACGAAGTTTCCAACAAGGAGAACATTCTGTTGCACGGCATCGGCGCCCAACAGCAACGCGAAGGCTTGAGCCCTGTGCTGGCCATGCAATCCTTTGCAGCGTACGTCGGCAACGCACCTTTGTTGGCGTTTCATGCGGCCTTTGACCAGGGAATGATCCAACGTTACAGCCGCAAGTATCTGGGTCAGACCCTGCCTAACCCCTGGGTCGATATCGACCATCTTTGCGCGATAACCTGTGAAGGCGTGGATGCCCATGCGCTGGATGACTGGATGGCCCACTTTGGCATTCAGTGCGCAGTTCGCCATCAGGCGGCTGCGGATACGCTGGCGGAATGCGAGCTGCTCCAGTTCATCTGGCCCAAAGTCCGGGCGCAATGCAGCAACTGGGCCAGCATGGAGCGCTTGGCCAAGCAGCACCGTTGGTTGCCACGCGCTGGCCGCTAGATTGCGTCAAAAGCTATAAAATTTATAGCAAATCAAGGTTCCTCGCCCCGTCACTTGCCATAGTTGGCCAGCCACTGGCGGCGGATGTGTTCGGTGGCCGTGCTCTCCTGGCCCAGCAAGCGGGCGCTTTCCAGGAGCGCGCCTATCACCCGGGGTTCGGGCGAATAGTGCAAGGTTTGCAGGGCATCCGCGTACAGACTTGCGGCGTTCTCCAGGGTAGGGGTGGTGGTGGTTACGCGGGCAAAACGCACCATGTCACGGAACAGCAAGGAACGCTGGGCCTTGGCCATCGTGTCTTCGCGGTACGCCTCGGCCCGGTAACTTTGGGGCAAAAATAACTGACCGACGCGCCAATAGTCCCAGCCCACGTAGGCCACCACGCACAGAACCCCCGAGGCGGCCAGCACGCTCAACCGCACCTGCCCGCTGGTTGGCGACGTAGCCAGTGCACTCCGCCGTGTACGCCACAACAGCCACAAGCAGAGCAATGTGGCCAGTTGGAATGGCCCGTACCACAGCGGGTACTCCAGCAGGCTGTGCAACGCAATGGTGGCCAAGCCCGCCCATGCCATCTGCCGCGCAGGGTCTGTGTCGCGCCACGGCTTGGCCCACACCAGTGCGCAGAGGGCGCCGCCACACAGGAGCACCGCGGCAGGAATGCCCAGCTCCACGGCCAGGTGCAGTGGCAGGTTGTGCGCGTTATCCAACAGCTCGCAAAAACGCTCGCCCTGGTAGGGCGTGATGAAGTGCGCAAACTTGAGCTCACCCCAGCCCCAGCCCAGCCAGGGTTTGTGGGCGATGAGTTCGAGTACGTTGCTCCACAGAATGCTGCGGTCCCCGCAACCCGAGTCTTGTTGAAAGCGTTGCAGGGCTCCAGACCCCATTTCACCGATTGATGCCTGCAGGAGTTGTGGCAGTGCGCCGGCGGCAGCCAGGTACATGCCCACTGCGAGCAGCATCCAGCCGAGCACGCTGCGTTGCCGTGGGCGTCCCCAGACCCATGCCAACGCCAGCAGACCCAGCCACTGCAGCACGCCCGTGCGTGAACTGCTGGCCGCATTGCCCACGGCCAGAATGACCACGGCGACTACCCCACACATCTTGAGAAAAGTGGCTCGCCTCTCGGGTCCCGCCGCAGGCGTAGTAACCAAGTACAACAGCGCGACCAAGCCCAGCGAGGTGAGCGATGCAAACTGGTTACGTTGGCGAAGGTTGGCATAGGCTTGGCCCGGCTTGGACGCACTGATCCAGTCGTAGAGCAGCATGCCTTCGGCGCCAAAGTACTGCAATACGCCGGTAACGGCGCTTAGCAAGGCAGCCACCAACAAGCCCCAGGCCATTGTCAAGGCCAGTGCGCGGGCATGCAGCCGATCGCCAAAGCCCATCCAGCTGACCAGCAGGATGGCGCCGCAGCTTGCCGATATCAATCGTTGCACCATCTCATGGTTAGGACCCCAGGTGATGGGACTCAACCAAGGTATAACGATGGCCAGGACCGTCAAGCCCGCCCATGCCGCCAAGCCCCAAGACACCGCGGCGACCGGTTGAAAAGCGAGATGATTCCGCACGTTCATTTGCGTGGGGTTGGCAGGGTGCCGGTCAACGCGCTCCACAAAGCAAACGGATCCCATGTCCGGCCCGGGTTGGTGGTGTACAAGAAAACCAGAAAGTGCATGGCAAGTGGACTGACGCGGCGGGTTGCCGCGCGCCAATGGTAAGGGCTGTACAAGTCACGCTGTAGCGCTGTAGCGCTGTAGCGCTGTAGCGCTGTAGCGCTGTAGCGCAGCGCTTATTCTGGCAGCGTGATGTACTTCTGCATGGTTTCTCGAAATAGCGCTGCATTGACCGGTTTTGACAGAAAGTCGGTGGCGCCTGCGTCTAAAGACTGCTGGCGTGCCTCGTTCATGACATCGGCGGTCATGACGATGATAGGCACCTGACCCTTGGGGCTCGGCATGGCACGTATACCTCGGGTTGCGGCCAGACCATCCATGACGGGCATATTGATATCCATGAGTACCAAATCAAAGTCTGCGGTCGCCATGGTGTCTAGCGACTGCTGTCCGTCTTCGCAAAACGTGGCGTGGCAATGGAATCTCTTGAGCAAGGCCCCCACCAGCTTTTGATTGACTGGATGGTCTTCCACAACCAATACGCGCGGCTGCGCTGCGCCCAAGGTGGGGGCAGGAGCGGAAGGCTCCGCTGTGGCAAGGGCAGGCGTAGGGCGAGGCGGGTTGGTCTGTGCCCGCGGGGTTGCCAGTGCTGAGGAGGCCTGTCGTTCTAGGGCAGGCGCTGTGATGGAGTCCAGGGGCAAAGTTAATGTGAAGGTGGAGCCTTGGCCAACCGTGCTTGTTACCGTAATGTCGCCCCCCATATTGCGCGCCAAGGTGCGTGATATCTCCAGTCCCAAACCGCTTCCCGCGTACTTGCGATTGGTGCTATCGTCAATTTGCTGGAAACGCTGGAACAGCTTGCCCAGGCCTTCGGCCGACATGCCAATGCCGGTATCTGTTATCGCGCATGAAAAATCAAAACGTGCCGGCTGGGTGGAGCTGGGCGTGCTGGAGATGGCCAGGCTGATGGAGCCGCGCTCCGTGAACTTGATTGCGTTGTTGATCAGGTTGAACAGGATCTGCTTGACCCGCTTGCTGTCGGTATTGACCCATTGCGGCATGTATGCGGGGCGGTTGACGCTGAACTGCAGTTTCTTGGCATGGGCTTGGGTCTGCATCAGCGCATCCACTTCGTCCAGCAGCTGTGGCAAACACACCGCAGCGGGGCTGATGGCCATTTTGCCGGCCTCTAGCGCGGATACATCCAAAATGTCGTTGAGCACCGACAGCAAATGCTCTCCCGAGGATTGCGCCACCTTGATGTAGTCGGCTTGCTGGCTAGACAGAGGGGTTTCTTCCAGTAGTCCCAGCATGCCCAACATGCCATTGAATGGCGTGCGCAACTCGTGGCTCATATTGGACAGAAACTGGCTTTTGCTGCGGTTGGCACTCTCCGCCAAGACCGTAGCCTCTCGCAGTTCGTGGGTGAGTTGTTCTAGCGCAAGGCGTTCTTGTTCTTGCCGTTTATGGCGCACAAAGATGGCTGCTGCTGCCCCAAGCAACATGAGGAGCTGGGCAAGATTCAGCCAAATGACCTTGTTACTTTGTACGAGTAAAGCGCCGTTTTGGGCCGTGAGTTGGTTAGACACCAAGTTGCTGGCTTTGGCGGCAAACTCCTGCACATCTATGCCCATGCTGTTGAGTGGCTCTTGCAAGCCACCTAGCGCAGAGACCTGCACAGGGTTTTTTGCAAAAATGGGGTCTGCCAGGCGCACGAAGCCGTTGAGCTGCTCCATGGCTTTGTTGTAGATGGGCAGGTCATGCATCAGGCTGCCGGTAGGTCCGTCGCGCACCAACGCAATGCGACTCACGAAAATGTCGTAACGCAAAACCAGGTTGTCGAGATCCGGGGCCGCTTTTCCATTGACCGCAATATCCAGCGTGTGCCGCAAGCGCAGGTATTCCCGATCTAACTGAAAAGCGACATAGGAAAGGGCATCTACCTGTTCCGCCTGGCTTTTACGAATAGCAGCGCCTTGGTTCACTTGAAGCACCAAGAGAGCGGCCATGGCGCAAGCCATGACCGCAGTCACTAGCGACAGCCATAGCAAATAGCGTCGGCTGTCTTTGCGGGGCGACATACCCCGCTACTGCACGTCAATCGACTTGAGTTGCCAAGCCGAGCGCTCGTAGAAGGTATTGTTTTGAAGTTCCGGTTTGGTGTCGTAGGGGTACACAATAAACAGCGGCCCCTTGGTACGCACCGGGATGAGTTCCCCATTCATTCTGTGGGCCAGCAACATGTCGTATTTCGTGGTGTCTTGAACGGGAATGTCCGTCTTAAAGTCATTCAAAGCGGCAGCTTTGAGGGTGGTCCCGCTGGCCTTGACAGCGGCCAAAACGTCGCGCAACAAAGGACCTGTGAACTTGATCGGCTGCTTCTCCCACGGGGTTTGGGTGGTGTAGGTGCGTTGGGGCAGTTTTTCCAACATTTCCAAGTCGAACTCGGCATTGGGACCCGCATTTCTTTCACCCACTTTGCCGGAGATGGTCAGGATGACTTTGCCCTTGGTTGGTTGCAAAGCCGCTGCAGGCAGCATTGCGCTGACTAAGACGGCAGCGGCGCTGGCTTGGATGAGTTGACGAACGAAATGTCTCACTAGTCGCTCCCTATGTAACGAAGGAGTGACTAGTTTCTCGATTGCCAGAAGTAAGTCAAGACTTTTTTGCTGTCAGACGGAGCAGTTCGCTGCCCATGCTGTTTGCCAGCAAATCCGAGTCAGAGCTGGAACCTAGTTTGGCGCGGCGTTGTAAGATTCAAAAAGGAGGCAGCGCTTTGAATCATTTGATGGCGAGCTTGTCGGTGCAGTTGGTCATCTACGCCACGGCCTGGTTGGTGCTGGGCTTGCGTTTTCAACTCAAGCGCGAGGTCGCGCTGCTGTGGTCTGCCGGTTGGTTTTTTTTAGCAGTGGGCACTGCGCTGGTTTTCTTCAACACGCTGCCCTTGCCGGTCCCTCGCAATTTGCTCACCAACTTCATGATTGTTGGCGCATTTGTGTTGCTGCAGCGAGGGGTGGACGAGTTTGCCGGACACACTGCGCGACGCTGGGATTTTTTATACCTGCTGCTGGGCCTGCTATTGATTGAAGTACTGCGGGGCCATGGTGACTTTACCAACACCCTGCGGGTTTGCCTGTTCGCGGCGATCGCCAGTTGGCCACTGGCAGCAACCGGTTGGCGTATGGCCCGGTGGGCCACAGGCAACGCCAGCGTTTCACGGGTCATCATGCTGGTGATGATTGCACCCGCCATACTGGTGATGGGTTTGTTTTGGATACGGGCAGCACTTGTGCTGCTGGGCACTGATTCGGACACGGTCAGCTTTGACCGTGGAACCGAATTTGACCTGATCGCGACCGTGATCTTCCTGGTGGTCCTGGGTGCCTTTAATTTTTCGCTGGCCAGTATGGTCATTGGCGCAATGACCGAGCGCTTGCGCAGCCTCTCCGACACCGACCAGCTCACTGGGCTGGCCAACCGCCGCGTGGCCATACGCCGCCTGGAAGAAGAGCATGCCCGCTTCCAGCGCAGTGGGCACGGTTACGCCGTCGTCATGCTGGACCTGGACCACTTCAAGGCGGTCAATGACACCCACGGCCACGCAGTTGGAGATCAAGTGCTGTGTGCGGTTGCCCGGGAGCTGCAGGCTGGCCAGCGGCGTACAGACACGCTGGCGCGCATGGGAGGTGAAGAGTTTTTGTTCCTTATGCCCATGACCAGCATCGAGGGAGCGGTCGCTCAGTCCCGCAGAATAGGTGATCGAATTGCTGCATTGCACATCGCAACCGCAAAGGCTGCGATGCAAATCACGGTGAGCATTGGCGTGGCAGAAGCGCAGATCTCCGACGCCTCTGCCGAAGCTGTGGTCAACCGATCCGATACCGCCCTTTACAAAGCCAAAGCCGCTGGGCGCAACCGCGTGGAGGTAGCCGATTGATGGCGTATGCCCGAAGAAGCCGATACCTTGGCAAGATGGCGCCCACCATCAGCACCAGACCCGGCATAGTCTTGCATGAACCGCCCCTGGTTTTCACGGAGGCCGGTTGGTGTAAGTCAAGCCTCCACCGTTGCGACTCCAGTCATTGACAAGTCCCTGAATCTTTTCGGGCCAATGCTCCCGACACGCAAGTCGGGTAAGGTGATGCGCTTGTTTAATTGGAAAGCTGGCTTTGGATATCAACTTTTTGTGGGTTGTCAGCGGCGTGCTGGTTGTCGCGGGCCTCGCGGGCACGGTGTTGCCGCTGCTGCCGGGCACGCTGCTGGTGTGGGCTGGCCTGTTTTTGGGCGCCTGGATCGACGATTTCACCCGCGTCAGTGTGTTCACCGTCGTAGTCATCACACTGCTGGCCGCGTTGGCTTGGGCACTCGATTTTGTAGCGGGCCTGATGGGCGCCAAACGTGCAGGCGCCAGCAAATTGGCGCTGTTAGGCGCTGCAGTGGGCACTATTGTGGGTATCTTCATGGGTTTGGTGGGGGTGCTGTTCATGCCCTTGGTGGGCGCAGCCATCGGAGAATATTGGGCGCAAAAAGACCAGCAACGCGCGGCCAAAGTAGCATTGGCAACCTGGCTGGGCCTTATGCTCGGCATGGTGGCCAAGGTGGTCATTTCGTTTGTGATGGTGGGGATCTTTTTGGTCGCCCTTTGGGTTTAAGTTTTTGTCAGGGAAAAAATGGAAAAGTTACTTTCAAGTGTGGGCTCATTGCTCTATGGCATGCGGTTCACGATGCTGTTCTTTTATGTGGGTTTGGTGGGCATCATTTTTGGAATTTTGGGCAAGTTTTTGCTCGAAACCTACAAGCTGATGAACACGTTGCTGTTTGACGACCTGCAAAAAATTGACCTCATCATCAAAGTCTTGGAGCTGGTCGACATGACCATGGTGGCGCAGCTGGTGTGGGTGGTAGCGCTCGCGGGCGTATCGCTGTTTGTGACCACCGGGCACTTTGACAAAACTGACATGAAAAAGCCGGACTGGCTGGACCATGTCAACACTTACAACCTGAAATTGAAGCTGGCCTTCGCCATCATCTCGATCTCAGGTGTACATGCGTTGAAGACGTATTTGAGCGGCGACTTGAACCTGGAGAACATCCAGATTGTGACCATGGTGGCGGTCATCCACTTCACGTTTGTTTTGTCTGCCATCGGTATCTCATTCGCCGAGAGACTGACGCGCGATAAGACGTAAACCGTTTTTGGGTAGAAGCCATGCTTGTCTGCCCGGTCATTGACCCGTCAGCGCCGCTGCAATTTGTCATCAATGCGGCGTCGGGTAGCAATGCGGCCGACGCAAAGCGCCAGGTGATTGAAGCGGCACTTGTTGCTGCCGGGCGCCAAGGCAATCTGCTATTTAGCCACCCCACCGATTTGGCCCAGGTGGCGCACCGGGCGGCTAAGCAGGCCCTCGCAACCCGTACAGCCGTAGTGGCAGTGGGGGGCGACGGTACGCTGAACACGGTGGCGCAGGCCGCCCACGCCTTGGGCTGCCCGATGGGGGTGGTGCCACAAGGCACCTTCAACTACTTCGCCCGCACCCACGGCATTCCCTCCGACCCTGCCGAGGCCACGCAGCAACTGCTGCAGTGGTCGCCTTGGCCGGTGCAGGTGGCGGCCATCAATGACCGCGTGTTTTTGGTCAACGCCAGCCTGGGGCTGTACCCCGACCTGCTGGAAGACCGCGAGGCGTACAAAGCGCGCTTTGGGCGCAGCCGGTGGGTGGCTTTCTGGGCTGCCAGCGCAACCCTTCTGCGCGCCCAAAGGCGGCTGCGTTTGCACATCGAACAGGGCGCAAGTGCGCGCGATGTACAGGCACTGACTTTGTTTGTCGGCAACAACCGGCTGCAGTTGCAACAGCTGGGGGTCGAGCCGGAACAGGCGATATCGGCTGCGCACATCACCGCCGTCATGCTGCGTCCGATTGGTACCTTGTCGATGTTGCGGCTGATGCTGCACGGGGCCATGGGCACGTTGGGCGAGGCGGACAGCGTGGAGCATTTCGAGTTTGACCATTTGGTGGTGCGGCCCACCCTCGCGCCGGGCCGCCGCGGGGTGAAGGTTGCTTTTGATGGCGAGGTCACACGCTTGCGCGCACCACTGGACTTTCGTGTGCTTTCCAAGCCGCTGTACCTGCTGATGCCAAGCCCCCCGGGGCCAGAGTCCACGGCACCGCACACCCCCGAAAGCGGTGACGCATGAGCGTCTTGCTGCAAATATCCGACACGCACTTTGGCACCGAACAGCCACAGGTTGTTGAAGCCCTGGGTACGCTGGCGCGGCTGCAGCAACCGGATCTACTGGTGCTCTCGGGCGACATTACGCAGCGCGCCCGGCCTGCGCAGTTTCAGGCAGCCCGCGCCTTCATGAATCAGCTGGATGTGCCTTTCGTGGCGATTCCGGGTAACCACGATATACCGCTTTTTGATGTGTGGACGCGCGTACGCCGCCCCTACGCCCGGCACACTGCCGCATTCGGGGCAGAGCTTGAACCCGCCTTTTCGTCAGCGGACCTGTTGGTGATTTGTGTCAACACCACGCGACCTTGGCGGCACAAGCACGGCGAAGTGTCCGCACAACAAATCGACCGCGTTGCGCAACTACTGGCCCAAGCACAACCCGATCAATTGCGTGTGGTGGTGGTGCACCAGCCCATCGCCGTGTCGCGCGCTGAAGATGCACCCGACCTCCTGCGCGGCCACGCGGCAGCGCTTAAGGCTTGGGCTGCGGCGGGTGCAGACCTTGTGATGGGCGGACACATTCACCTGCCTTACGTGATGGCGGTGAACGGCCTCACACGCCCGCTGTGGGCGGTGCAGGCGGGTACGGCAGTCTCCGCGCGGGTGCGCGCGGGTGTGCCCAATTCGGTCAACCTGTTGCGCTGGGGCGCGGGTGCCCCCCCGGGTTGCTGCCAGATCGAACAATGGAACTACGTAGCTGCCGAGCGTGCTTTTGTGCGCGCCATGGTCAGCGAAGTGCGGCCGGGCCGGACTTAAAGCATCAGTGTTTTGGCGTACTGCGTCTCGCGTGTATCCCGCGCCACCTGCGGCCGAGCAGTCGCTACCCCAACCCGGAAGGCGAAGTTTTTACGATCTGATTAACGGCTCGTCGCAAGACCTCGACCATGCCCGCGCTCTGCTAGGGTGTCCAGCAGGCATGCGATTGGTTAGCCTGCTGCGGGTTGTGCCGGGTGCTCGAAGCCACTATCGCAATGTGGGGGGAGGCACCAGAGACGGGCCCGTGTCTTGCAAGGGGCCCAGTGGGTTGGTGCGGACTTCAATCTCGTTCACCATGGGCTCACCACCCCAGGTTCGGTAGACCACCATGTTGTCCACCAACACGATGAGCGCATTGAAGCGCCATCCAGTCGTGTGGGTGCGACGAGAAAAGTTAAAGAAATCGCTAAAAAAGTTTCCGGTGCGTTCTCTGGAAATGCTGGACAAGGTGAGCTCCCAGCCACGGCAGGCATCCCGGGCGCGCATGCATTGCAAGATGCCGGGGTCCAAATCTTCGCGCAGCATGTTGCTATTGTTGGCCAAGCGGCGGGCGACATCGGCCTGGGTCAGGATGGTGATGTGGGGCTGCTTGATGGGGTCAATGCCCAACTGGGTCAAACTGTCCAGACCGCTTTGCATGGGTACCAACGATTCGATGCTGCGGCGTGCCTCGTCAAAGGTCTTGAACATCGGCGCCTCATTGCGCGACGTGGGCAACAACCCCGAGCAACCAGAAAGCCACCCTGCGCACAGCAGCAGGTACACCGTCGATCGTGACAACGACAGGGCGTGCGAAGCAAATGGGGCGATGCGTGTAGGGCGTAGGGTCACAGTGGTTGCAGTTTACGCGTAGCCAAGTTGATGCAGGGGAGGATGCCGGGGGAAGGCTGGCACTGTGTAAAAATACAGCTTTTGTGCCTCTCTTGTTTGCATTCCATGGACTTGTTTGACAGTTTGCCGTTACCGGCCGAAGAGCTGCGCGCAGCCATGGGCCCGGGAGCGGTCTTGCTGCGGGGTTTGGGCCGGGCAGTGGATATGCAGATGCTGCAAGCGGCGGAGTCGGTCATCGCCCTGGCGCCGCTGCGCCATATGCAAACTCCGGGCGGTCACACCATGTCCATCCAGACCACACGCTGCGGCAGCTTGGGCTGGGTGTCTGAGCCTGGTGGTTACCGTTACGCGGCGAGCAATCCCCACACCCGCCAGCCTTGGCCGGCCATTCCCTCGTGCATGGTGGACTTTGCGGTACATGCCGCCACAGAAGCGGGCTACCCCAACTTTGTTCCTGATTCCTGCCTCTGCAGCGCGCTGGCAAAACCCAGCGCTACCGTTTGGCCCACGGCGATGTGGTGGTCTGGGGTGGACCGTCACGCCTGGCTTTCCATGGCGTGCTTCCGGTGGCAGAGGGACACCACCCGCTGGTCGGGCGGCGGCGCATCAACGTGACGTTTCGCAAGGTTGCGTGATTCCGCTGGGCGCAAGCGAAATGGGCCGCTAGCCCTTATGCATTCTGCGGAAGCAGCTATAAATATAGTAGCGAATTAGCGGGGCTGACCCAACGCCTGCAGTCGGCCATGGGCTTCACTGCTCCAAAGGGGCGGGAGTTGGTGTTTGGCTTGCAGGTAGTGGTGGCTGAATACATCGAGCCAGGCTTCCAGCGCTTGCGCGGCACGTGATTCTCCCGCCAACTCCAGGCAAAGCGCCCCCACTTCGCTGGTGCAAAAGTGGTCGTCGCGGCGGCTGCGGCGCAGGCGGTAGCGTGACAACTGGTCTGGCTGCAGGCTCAGTACCGGGAATCGGTCCAGATACGGGCTCTTGCGGAACATCTTGCGCGCTTCGGGCCAAGTTGCATCCAGCAGAATAAATAGAGGCCTTTTGGAGGTCGCCCCATCGGTTGCAATGGGGAGCGTGTTCACCACCCGCCCTTCGGCGACAAACTCTCCAGGAAACACCACATAAGGTTGCCACTGGGGATCGGCCAACAGCATCAGCAGCGCGGGGTCCACCTCCGTGCGTGCCCAGCCAAAGGCGTAGGTGTCGGCCACCACATCGGCAATCAGCCAGCCCGTGTTGCTGGGTTTGAGCGGCTCAATATCTGCCATCAGCAGGCATACACCTGCATGCGTAGGCAAGATGGGGCGCAGGGTGCAAATGCAATGGCTGGGCAAGACGCGGCAGTCTGGGCAGCGTTCGCCTTTTATGCCGCCGCGCGCCAAAAAGGGCTTGGTGCTTCGCGCCAGCCGTGCTGCACGCAGGCGCCAAACGGCATGCGGCGGGCTTGTCACGGGACGTTGAGACAAGGGCGATGACAAAGCGCGCTAGCGGCGCGGCAGTGACCAGCCCGCTTGTTGATTAGCCTTGTCGTTTTCGTAGTCCCAGATGGAGCCACAACGGTCGCAGCGGTAGCGTGTCACTGTTACCTCGCGCCCCTTGCGGTCTTCTCTGCGGTTGTCGCCTTGCACCAACTCGGCGTGGCCTGGGGCGCGCCGCCAGTTGCGCTGGATGCCCCGGCAGGGTTCGCACAAGGCGGCTTCGCGGGCTTCTGCGGCGGCTTTGTATTTGTCAGTCATAGGGGGTGTTTCTTTGGCAGCATTGTCGATAGCGAGGCACCGATTGTCGTCGCAGGCGGAAGAACCGGGGAATTCACTGTGCCACCAAGGCCCGCCGCCCCGGGATAGGGGCGGTGGCTTATTGGCTCAAGCGCGATACGTAGCGGCACACTGCTGGGTCAAACCAGGTATGCGAAAACTCGGCCAACGTATTGGATGCTGTCCAGGACACACGCTCGATGAATCCAGCGCAGGCGTTCGGTGCAAGCCCCAGCGGAGCCAAGGTCCACGCAGGTGTAGTGGACGCTGAAAGTCGGTCTTCCACGCGCGCAATCCAAACTTGAAATCGCTGTTGATAAAACAAGTACATCGAATCGCCCAGTTCCTCGGCCTGCAGCGTTGTGCACCGTGCGCCGTTGAACCAGATTTCCTCTAGCGCGACGGGCGTTTGATTCAAAAACCGCATGCGACGAATCCGCCAGACGTCATCGGACACCTCTTTTCCGAGGGTGGGTACGTGGGGCGGCCGCTCCAGGCGGGCAACATCCAGAATGCGCGCGGTGGGCAATCCCGGCCCCGTGACCAACTCCAATCGAAACAGCTCATACAGGCGTTTGGCCCCAACCGCCCGCTTGACGTAGGTGCCAGAGCCTTGCACGCGTTGCAACACATTCTGTTCTTCCAGCAAGGCCAGCGCTTTGCGCAAGGTGCCCACTGCAACTTTCAGGCTAGCGGCAAGCTCGGCTTCGGTGGGCAAACGTTCCCCTTGGTGCCAGTAGCCCGCCTTGATCTGGCGTGTTAACAACTCAGCCACTTGCAGGTAAACGGGGAGGGGTTGGGTGGCGGAAGCGCTTTTCATGGGAGGCAAGTATGACAAAAATGCCAGATTGGTAGTAACCCGAAGAACATTCCAGTGTCAATTCATTTACTATTGATCCATATTTAAAGGAAGACTTTGCATGTCCATCGTTCCTGTTCGAGGTGCCGACATTCAGGGGGCCGAGGTCTCTTGGTTTGCACCGCTGTGCTCCGATGATTTTCGCCACCTCGGGGTGCCCGAGGGAGACCTGCGCAGCAGCTGGGCCAACGCCAGCACCATCGCAACACGTGCTGAGGCGCTCGGCTTTCGCAACATCCTCTGCCCGTCTTCCTACCAGGTGGGCCAGGACACCTTGAGCTTTGTGGCGGGAATGGCGCCCAAAACGTCCCGCATGAACCTCTTGGCCGCCATCCGCTGCGGCGAAATGCACCCAGCCATGCTGGCACGCACCGTCGCCACCTTGGACCACATGCTGGAAGGCCGCTTGACGCTCAACGTCATTTCCTCGGACTTCCCCGGTCAGCAAGAGGACAGCGCCTACCGCTACCGTCGCTCATGGGAAGTGGTGGAAATCTTGAAGCAAGCGTGGACGCAAGACGAAATCAACTACGAAGGCCAAATCTACAACCTCAAAGGCCTGTCCACCGACCCGGTGCGTCCCTACCAGACCCACGGCCCGCTGCTCTACTTTGGCGGCTACAGCCCGGATGCACTGGCCTTGTGCGGCGCGCACTGCGACACGTATCTCATGTGGCCAGAGCCCAAAGACATGTTGGCCCAGCGCATGCGCGACGTACACGCGCAGGCTGAAAAGCATGGCCGCCTGCTCGACTACGGCCTGCGTGTCCATGTCATCGTGCGCGATACCGAGGCCGAAGCCCGTGAATACGCGCGGGAGTTGGTTTCCCAGCTGGATGATGAAAAGGGGCGTGAAATCCGAAAACGCGCGCTGGACGCCACGAGCCTGGGTGTAGCCCTGCAAAGCGCCAACCGTGACCGCGCAGATGAGGAAGGCTATATAGAACCCCACTTGTGGACGGGCATCGGCCGCGCGCGCAGTGGCTGCGGGGCAGCCTTGGTCGGGAGCGTGGACCAAGTGTTATCGGAGATTCATGACTACATGAAGATGGGTATCCGCGCCTTCATTTTCTCTGGGTACCCCCATCTGCAAGAATGTGAAGCTTTCGGAACCAAGGTGCTGCCGCATCTGAAAACCGTGTCTTTGGCTCAGGCCTATGGGCGGGTTCCTTCATCAACGCCCGCAACCCCCTTGGGCAACGGCGTGCGCCGCTGAACCATCACTCTCACAAAAACTCAACATGCATCGATCTTCCATGCCCAACGGGCAAACCTTCAGTCGTATGGTCTACGGTGTGTGGCGCTTGTCAGAAGCCCAAGACACATCCGTGAATGCCAATCTGGCGCGAATTGACAGCTGCCTGGCCCAGGGCATCACCACCTTCGATCACGCCGACATCTACGGCGACTATCGCTGCGAAGCCCTCTTTGGTGAAGCCGTCAAGGCACGCCCGACCTTGCGCGATCAGATTGAAATTGTGACCAAGACCGACATCATGTTGATGTCAAAAAGCTGGCCCAACACGCGCGTCAAGCACTACGACACTACCCCTGCCCATGTAAACGCAAGTGTGGATCGATCTCTGCAACGCATAGGCGTGGACGTGATTGATCTTCTACTGGTCCATCGCCCGGACCCTTTGATGGACCCGGATGCAACCGGCGCTTGCCTTGATGCCTTGATTGACAGCGGAAAAGTGCGGGGTGTTGGCGTTTCCAACTTCATGCCGAGGGATGTGGATCTTTTGCAATCACGCATGAAACACCGCTTGCAAACCAACCAGATTGAGTTGGGCCTGCTGAACACAGCCCCCTTTGTGGATGACCAGTTGGCATACGCCCAAACCCAACGCATGCCCCTGATGGCATGGTCGCCCTTGGGCGGCGGGCGTTTGCACACAGAAGCCACCAAACCAGGTACCTCAGCAGCGCGGCTGGCGCCCCGCTTGGCACAGCTGACACAGGCCCATGGCGTGGATGCATCGGCGGTAGCTATCGCGTGGTTAATGCACCACCCCATGGGTGTTATGCCCGTGATGGGCAGCAACCGGCTGGACCGCATTGCCCAGTTTTCTGACGCCACCAAAGTTCCCATGGACCGCCAAACTTGGTATGAGCTGTATGAATTGGCTAACGGACACGAAGTCCCTTGAAAGAGCATTCCATGCGCTTGCACCCCGACGCACTATCTGCGAGTACACCCGCTGTTGCGCCTCCCGCCACGGCAGCCGCCAATGACCATGCAGACTACCGCCATGCCTTGGCAAGCTTTGGCACGGGCGTAACCGTGGTAACCACCCGATGGCAGGACCTCGACTGGGGCATGACCTGCAACTCCTTTTCTTCGGTCTCGCTGGAGCCACGGTTGGTTCTGTGGAGCATCCGCCGCGAGGCCAGCAGCTACGAGGCATTCACCCGCTCCGGCGGGTTTACGGTAAACGTCTTGTCCCATGCCCAACAGTCCTTGGCCCGGCAGTTTGCAACGGGCAGTTTGGAGCAGCGATTCAAAGGTGTTCCGCAAGAACGACTGGCCAGCACGCGGGTATGCCTGCCGGGCGCCGCAGCGTGGTTTGAATGCGAATTGCACCAACTGGTGGATGCCGGGGATCACACCATTGTGATTGGCCGGGTGCTGGAATATGCATCGCAGGAAACGCCCGCACTGAGCTTCTGGCGCAGCAAATTTGATCGTTTTGGCACCGACGCCAATTAACTGGTCAACGGCGACTGGCTGCGCTAGAACCGGAGTACTTCACTGACCGGATCGTCATGCTTAGGAAGCGCCCCGGCCAAGGGGACCGACACGGGTAGCTCAGCTCCTTCAACGACGAACAGGGGCAGGCGATGCAAAGGCGCATCGACCGCATGCCATGCGCCAGCGGTTGAGCGCGCGCGCGAGTAAAAGTCAATCCAGCCTTTTCCATCGGGCAAATTCGGAAGATACAGGCTGCGCTGTCGCTCGCCTTCGTTCACAACCGGTGCGACTAGCAAGCGGTCACCGAGCATGAATTCATCGTTGTCATTCAGGCACGCACTGTCGTTCGGGAAATTGAAAAAAGTAGGGCGAATAATGGGCTCATGGTGCGCGCTGGCACGCTGGAAACATTGCCACAAGTAGGGCATCAGCCGGTACCGCAAGCGAATGGCGTCAAGCACCGCGTCGGTCACCTCGGGGTGCATCCACGGCAAATTGCTTACGTTGTTCGCTTTCCACGAGTTCATCACCATGCGTGGATTGAGAGCACAGGACTGCACCCAGCGCAGGAATAATTCAGGCTCTGGCACCGGGCCATAGAACCCGCCAACGTCGTGACCAATATTGAACATGCCTGACAGCCCCATTTGCAGGCCGGTGCGAATGTTCCACTTGAGCGATGCCCAACTGGTGGTGTTATCGCCCGACCAGGTTTGTGCATAGCGCTGAATACCGGGCGGGCCGGCGCGTGTGACAGAGTACACCGGCTCTTCCGTGCCATGGTGGAGTCCAAAGGCTTCTTGCGCCTCGAAGCTGGCACGGGTCATGAGCAAGGCATGCAGGGGGCGACTGCGGTGCATCGGCAGTGGCTGATTCCAGCCTTGGGTAAACGCGTCTTCGGACTGGATGGCGTACTCGTTGTTGTCGTTCCACCCAACATCGATGCCCTTCTCCAAAATCTGTTCTCGCAGTTGCTGCTGCCACCACGATACGGCCTGTGGCTTGGTGAAGTCCAAGTGCGAGCCTTGACCGTCCCAGTAGGGCTCGATCACGGGACGGCCAGTCACACTGCTTTCAATGAAGGCACGCTGATTTGCAAGCGCGCCGTAGGCTGGATGGTCATCAAGCAGACAAGGTTTCAGGTTCGCGACCAGACGCATGCCAGCGCCCTGAAACTTGGCGTTCACACCTTCAGGATCGGGAAACTTGTTCCGGTTCCAGGTAAACACATAGCGTTGTTTACCCCGGCTCGAATAACCAGATCCATAATGAAACGACGAGATAGGAACACGGCGCGACTGGCACTCCCCAATGAAGTTCTCCAGCAATTCCTGGGCATTGGGAGAATCAGCCAAGCCCATCGCGGTTTGTGCAAAGCCCAGGCTCCAGCGGGGCGGCAAATGGGTTCCTCCGATCAAGGATACGAATTGCGCCACCACTTCGGCGGGGGTGCGCCCCACCATCAGGTAATAGTCCAGATCGCCATCGTCGATCTCCACCGACCGGAACAAGCCGTGGTAATTGTCGTGTTCGCAACCCAAATCAAACGTGGTGGCGCACAAGGTGTCGTAGTACACGCCGGTCCACAACCCGTCTACGGTTCGGGTCATGACAAAGGGCCAATGCTTGTACAGCGGGTCGCCCGTGGCAGGGTCGTAGCCAATGGAATCTTGTCCCAGGCAGCGCAGCCGGCGTCCATGCAGGTTGAGCGGGCCGGTCTTATCGCCAAGCCCAAAATAGTGTTCGCGTGGGTTGCGCTCTAGGCAGTGGCGGAGCAAGCCCGTGCGGCGCTCGCTAAGGTAAGCGCTGGTAGTCCGGTCGCTCTGAAAAATGTGTTGAGTGGTCGGGTCGCTCCACACTAGTCGTAGCGGTTGCCCATCTCCGCCCAGCAACTGCACAGCCAAGGCGGCAGTCGCGAGTTGGTGGCTACCGGCTAGCGCTGAAACCACTGGGCGCTGGAAGCCCGCCAGGCTCTCACGCGCTCTGCCTTCCCAAGGCACATCAGTCGCAGGCAAGGGCGCAACAGACCAGGTGCGGGGCTCCCGAAAGCCAGCCCCCAATGCCCAGGTAACACGCGCCATGCTGGGTGACAAAAACACCACGCGCAATTGGCCGCCATCGCCCAGGCCTGCACTGGCGTCCGCATCCGCGCCGCCAGGATGCAACGCCCACGACGTCATCTGAATGGGAGTCATAGGGGTTCAGCCCCGCGTGATGCGTTGACCGGCACTGTCAAAGGCGTGCCAGCGCTGTGGCTGTGGCGTCATATGGATCAAGGCACCGGCCGCAGGTTGTGTTCCGCCCTCCATCAACAACTCCACCTTGGTTCCATCACCCAGGCGACCCTGCACCAAGCGCTGAGCGCCGAGATACTCGCTACCCAGCACCGTGATGGCCAGTCCATCACCCACGCTACCGGGCAACCAGTGCTCGGGGCGAACGCCAACTTGTGCGGCGGAAGCGGGCATGGCAGCGCGCAAGGCGGCGTCTTGCTGTGCCGCGGCAGCGGGCATGAAATTCATGCGCGGGCTGCCAATGAATCCAGCCACGAATACGTTGTCGGGCGTGTCGTACAGCGCTTGCGGTGTACCCACTTGTTCAATACGACCGGCGCGCAGCACCACAATTTTGTCGGCCATGGTCATGGCTTCGACTTGGTCGTGGGTCACATAGATCATGGTGGCGGCCAGTCGCTGGTGCAGCTCCCGCAGCTCTCCGCGCATGGAAACGCGCAACTCCGCATCAAGGTTGGAGAGCGGTTCGTCAAACAAAAAAATCTTGGGGTTGCGCACAATCGCCCGGCCGATCGCCACGCGTTGCCGTTGCCCGCCCGACAGTTGGGTTGGTTTGCGTTGCAACAACGTGTCGAGTTGGAGCATCTGTGCAGCCTCTTGAACCTTGCGTTCAATTTCGGGGCGTGGCACGCGGGCGTTTTCCAGGCCAAAGGCCATGTTGTCAAAAACGCTCATGTGGGGGTACAACGCGTATGACTGGAACACCATGGCGCAACCGCGATCCGCCGCGCCAATGTCATTAACCCGTTGTCCTTCAATAAGCAAGTCCCCGGACGTGGGCGCATCAAGCCCCGCAATCATGCGCAACAGGGTCGATTTGCCGCAGCCAGAAGGTCCGACAAACACGACAAATTCACCTTTCTTTACATCAAGATCTACGCCATGAATGACCATGACTTGGTCAAAAGATTTTTGGATGGAGCGAAGTTCGAGTGTGGACACGTTCAAAGGCCTGTGAAAAATTCGGGAGGGCGGGTTACTTCACGCCAGCGCTGGCAATGCCAGTGGTGATGTAGCGCTGAAGGAAGGCGAAAACAAGCGTCACCGGCAGCAGCGTGATCACCGTCATGGCCAGCAAATAGTTCCATTGGGTGTTGAGTTCCCCCTGGAAGGAGTTGAGCGCCAGTTGCAGCGTGAAATGCTGGCTTTGCGACAGCACAATCAATGGCAGCAAAAAGTCATTCCACCGCCACATGACTGAGAAGATGGCCAACACCGCCAACGCAGGCGCCGAAAGCGGCAACACAATGCGCCAGTAGATGCGCCATTCGCTGGCGTGGTCCATGCGTGCGGCTTCAATCAGCTCGTCGGGGATCGTCAGCATGTACTGGCGTAACAAAAACACCCCGGTGGGCGTGGCCACCGCAGGCAAAATCACGCCCCACAGGTTGTTGAGTAACCCCACCTCGTTGATGACCAGAAACACCGGCACCAGGATGATGGTGGGTGGAATCATCAGTGTTGCGATGATCAGGAGGAAGACCGTCTTTTGACCTTGGAAGCGGTACTTGGAAAGGGCAAACGCCGCCATGGAGTTAAACAACAACGTTAGCACCGTGGCCACCACGGTAATGAAGACACTGTTCCAAAGGTATTTGCCAAAAGTGAACTTGCCAAACAGGTCGGTGTAGTTCCCCCAGGCAAACTTCAGTTCATTCACCGGCACTCGCTGCCGGATGTTGATCTTCACCGTCTCGGCTGGATTGGCCGGGTCCACCATGTTGGCCATGATGCCGATGCGGCTTACTTGGGCGAGCTCGCGTTGGCTTCCATCATCCAGCGTGGCTTTGTAGAGCGGCAACGGTTTCTCGTGTCCCGCTACCACCACAGTCTTTTGGCTATAAGGCAAAAAGGTGGGCGGAAACTGCCCAATGGCAGATTCCGTCTTGAACGAAGATGCCACCAGCCAAACCACCGGTGCAAACATCACAAACAGCCCCAGCGCCAGATAGGCGTAGCTGACGACATCGGTCCAATGCAGGCGATGACGGCCTCGGGTGCGGGCCAAGAAATTCAGTGCTTTCATGTCAATGCCCTTTTTGTCCTGCCTCGCTGGCACGCGTCAGTCTGAGTTGCGCCAGCGTCAAGATCACCAAGAAGACAGCCAGCGCCAATGAGGCGGCAGCGGCCAAGCCATAGAGGTGTATTTGTTCAGCAAAGCCGGTTTGGTAGATGAATTGAACAATGAACGTGGTGGCAGACCCTGGGCCGCCCCCGGTCAACACAAATACTTCGTCAAACACCTGTACCGCGCGGATGGCAGCCAGTACCAGCACCACAATCAGGTTGGGCATCAGCAGCGGCAGCGTAATGCGGGTGAGCGTGCGCCATGGGCCGGCCCGGTCCATTTCAGCCGCTTCGTAAAGGTCGCGCGGGATGGCTTGCAACCCCGCGAGCAAAATCAATGTGTAAAACCCCATGTGGGCCCAAATGGATACAAACACAGTCCAGAAAAAGGCCCAGCCCGCGTCCGTCAGCCACTCGATTGCGGGCATATTGATCGCCACCAAGCCCGCGTTGAAAACGCCCTGGTTTTGCAGCAGCCACTTCCATATCAGGGCCACCACCACGGGTGACAGCAGCACCGGGTAGAAAAACACCCCGCGCCAGAAACCGCGCCCGATTATTTTGCGGTTGAGCACCAGCGCCGTGACCAGTGACAGCAACACCATCAATCCCACTTGCAAAAAACTGAACTTGAGCGTGTTGCCAATAGCGCGCCAGAACACATCTTTGCGGCAGGTCGACAAATCAAGGTAGTTCTGGCATTCGAACAAGATTTTGAAGTTCTCCGCGCCCGTGAACGGTCGCTGAAACGGGAACAGGTTGACCCCCCCTGTGACCGCATACACGATGTTGATCAGAATAGGCAGGAAAGTGAATATGCCGATGATCAACAGATTGGGCGCAACGAACAGCCACCCCAGGCGGGACAGTCCCAGCCATCTTTGGCCGAGCCGAAAAAACGGCTCCAGCAGATCGAAGAAAAAAGACAGGAATCGCACAGAATGTTTCCAAAAGCGCCTTGGCCTTAGGGGTGCGCCCAAGCCGGCAGAAAGAAGTGCCCGGGGCGCAGTGATGCGACCCGGGCAACAGGGCTACAGAACGACGCGATTATTTCTGCGCTTGCTTGATCGCGTCCTGCATATCGGCGGAGATCTTGCTGACCGCCTCGTCCGTGCTCATTTCGCCCACGATAGCCTGGGTCACACGCGCCACGGTGGGCAGCATGATGGCGCGATTGAACTTATAGCCCTGGAACTGGTAGGCAGCAGGCGCCAGGTTGGCAACTCCGCTGCTGAATACACCAAGTGCTGCCCGGGCACCTGGTTGCGCGCCAGGGTATGGAACCCCTTTGCTGGCCAAACCGGAGTGGGCCGGGATGTTGTTGGTCTTGCCGGTGAACTCCGCGTATGCGGCCTCAGAGGCAATGAAGTCCAGGAATGCGCCCACCTCCTTGGGTGACTTGCTGGTCTTCAGGGCCACCCAAGCGGCTCCGCCCGGAATGCCCGAGCAAGCGGACGGGCCGCACGGGTTGGGCACCGCCACCCAGTCAAACTTGTTGGCCACATCCCGTTGCAGGCGGTTGATTTGCCAGCTTCCAGACAAAACCATCACCACGTTGCCGTTGATGAACTCACCAATCGAGTCCGCATAGGTGGAGCCACCCGAGCCGGCCCACACTTCTTTCAGCATGCTGCCATCTTTGTGCCACGACACAAACTTGGTCACGGCCGACTTGTAGCCGTCATCGATGACCGCATTGCCTTGGGCGTCAAAAATCTTGGCGCCGTAGCTAATGGCCGGGCCTGCGAACCGGTGACCTGACCGGTCCCACGCCATGGCGGCTTTGGTTTCAGTGGCCTTGGCTACTTTGCGTGCGGCGTCCACCCACTCATCCCATGATGCCTTGGCGCCAGGCATAGGAATTTTGGCCTGCTCAAACAACGTCTTGTTCACGTAGGGGCCGGTCATGGTCAGCTGCGACATGAAGCCGTAAATGCCCTTGTCGTTGGCGGAAGGGCGCAGCCAGCCAGCGGTGGCGCCAAAGTTGGCATCCCAATACTTGCGGTCCTTCACGTGTGCCGAAACGTCCAGGTAGTACTTGGACAGTCCGCCCAGGTCGGTTACACGCGCGATGTCGGGGCCTTGGCCTGCAGCCAGTTGCACAGGCAACTGCTCCACAATGGTCTTGTAGGGAACGGTATCGATGATGACTTTGGTACCCGGATTGGCGGCCTCAAAGCGCTTGGCTTGCTCGGCTGTCACATCGCACTCCACGCCGTCCTGGTAACACATGACGCGAATTTCACCCGCGTGGGCCATACCGGTAGCCAAAAAGAGGCCTGCAATCAGGGCGGTTGGGCGGATACGAAAAGAATTCATGAATGTCTCCTGGATATGGGTGAACCAAAATATAGACCAAGCAGAGAAAAAAGAACCTATGGTTTATACGAATGATGAATGAATTTTCCTCCCCACCAAGCCTTACTCTGCAAGCGCAAGGCTACGTAGACGGTCTCTTTGGAGGGTTGCCGCCCTATTGCGGTAGCGTGAGCGTGACACTGATGCACCGGCTGGAGCGGGCAGGTCGCGTTTGTGACAACTGGAGAGTTTGTGTGCCTTGCGGAGTGGGGGGCGCGATCGTGGAGTGGACGATGGTTGTCTACTGGCCGTCTGGGCATGCCCCAGTCCCGGTGCTGTTGAGTCCGGATGGTTGCTGGCCACACTGTGTGAATGAAGAGATCGCCTACGAAGTTGGCCAGCAAGGCGTTGCCCTGGCTTGGTTCAACCGGCTGGATCTCGCGTTTGATCCGCCAGATGCCTTGCGCGCAGGGCCTGTGTTTGAGGCGTGGCCTGAAGCGGCGTTTGGCGCCATTTCCGCCTGGGCCTGGGGCTTGCAGCGCTGTGTGGACGCTTTGCTGCAAACCCAACGCGCTGCGTCGCAAGGCATTGGCGTCATCGGCCACTCGCGCGGAGGCAAAGCCGCCCTCTTGGCAGGCGCCACCGACGCCCGGATTCGCGCCACCATTTCCCACAACAGCGGAACTGGGGGCGCGGGTTCCTTGCAGGTGATGGGCCAGGGTAGCGAGAGCTTGGCCGACCTGGCGCAGCGCTTTCCGCACTGGCTGGGGCCAGAGGCTGCGAAGGAAGCAACCCAACAACAGCTCACTGCTACCGACAACCTGCCCCTGTTGCGCGCCATAGCGCCGCGTGGGCTGTGCCTATTGCAGGCCAGCGACGACCTTTGGGCCAACCCTGCGGGGACGCAGTACGCCTATGCGCAACTGCAGCCCACATGGGCGGCACTAGGGGTGCCCCATTGCATAGACTGGCAAGAGCGCACCGGTGGCCACGCCATGACCGCGTTGGACTGGGCGCGCGCCGCTGCATTTCTGAAGCAGGTGCTACCCAGTTAAATTTTGAGTTCAACTCGCGCCCAGCAAGCCGCCAAGGCCAAAGCGGCCCTGGGTCAGGTCGATTGCCTGCCCCGTCCGTGCGGACTCTTGTGCTGCCATGCCCATCACCACCGCAGCCAGCCCATCGCGCAGGCTCACTTCCACAGCGCCCTTGCCTCGCACCACCGCGTTGAAGCGCTGGTGCTGGTAGAGCGTGGAGCCATTGTGGTCTCCCGCAGCCAGTGCCTCGGGATCAACCGGCACCTCCAGCTCGTGCGGCCCCTTGGGGTTGCGCGGACTCAGCACCAGCCGTGGCACCGGAGCCGGCCCCAGGTGGTCCGGCCAAAAACGTCCGGGCCCGGGCACAAAGCACTCCACTTTGCCCTTGGGCCCCACTACTGAAATTTCTTCCTGGTAGCGTGAGCCTTCTGCAAACATACACAGGTCCAGCGACGCCCGTTGGCCATTGGCAAACTCCAGCACCACAAACGCGTTGTCCAAGATATCGGGTGTGCCGTCGGGGTACTGTTCGTCCAGGTGGTTGTGGGCCACCGAGGCCGAGGCAAACACCCGCACAGGCTCGCTGCGCGTCAGGTGACGCATTAGGTCAAAAAAGTGGCAACACTTCTCTACCAGCGTGCCGCCGGTGTAGTCGTTAAAGCGGTTCCAATCTCCCACCTTGACCAAAAACGGAAAGCGGTGCTCCCGTATGGCCAGCATGTGCATGGGCCCGGTATTGGCTTGGCTGAACACTTCTTCGGCCAGCTTGGCCACCGGGGGCATGTAACGGTATTCCATGGCTACCCAGATGGGCGCAGGGTAGCTGCGGCCCAGCGCCGCCAGGCTTGCCACGTCATCCAGGGTTGTGCAGGCGGGTTTTTCCAATAGCACCGGCAGCGCGCGCAATGCGGCAATCTCCCGCAGTTGTTCGGCATGCCGGAAATTGGGGCTGGTAATTACCAGGCAGTCCACATCAGCGGCCTGCACTACTTCTGCCAAACTGGCAGCACGCTGGGCACCAGGGGCCAGCGCCAGACTGGCGCGGGCCATGCCGTCATCGGGCTCAAACATGCGGGTGACCGAAGCCCCGGGCAGCAGCGCAATATTGCGCAAATGCTCCTGGCCCATCATCCCGCAACCAATCATTCCGTAACGTACCCATTCGCTCACAGTGTTGTCTCCTTTGGCGGCACTTTTTTACAGCGGGCCATTGTGCATCAAATATGAATGAATTGGCAGCCGCCTACGCGTTACGCCTTGGGCTTGCGGAACAGGGCGCAGAGCTTGTTGCCATCCGGGTCGCGCAGGTAAGCCAGGTACAGCGCGCCCGAAGGGCCCTCACGCCAGCCGGGTGGGTCTTCGCACGTAATGCCGCCGTTGGCAACACCCGCCGCATGAAACGCGTCAGCCTGTTCAGTCGATGCCATGGCAAAGCCGATGGTGCTGCCGTTGCCGTGGGTAGCGGGTTCACCGTTGATCGGCTGCGTGATGCCCAACAGGCCCGTGGGGGTACGGTAAAAGTAGCGACCCACCACACCGTTGTGGTTGTAAGCGCCGGGCTTGATGCCCAGCGTGCCCAACAGGGCATCGTAAAACGTGCGGGAGGCTTCGAGATCGTTGACCCCGAGGATGACATGGCTGAACATGGGTGGCTCCAATAATTGAAGCCGCAACCCTATCACGGGCCAACCCGGAAACTTCGTCCCCGGCGACCGGGTGATGTCAGCCGCGCGACAAGGAATTTCCAGTATCTGTTTTCATGGATGCGGTTCGACACCCCATTTTCCGAGTACCCTGAGGAGCCCCCGCAGCGCGCTTTGTGGAGGTTTGCGCTTCCTGGCATCAACGTCTCCACAAAGAGGATTTTGACAATGGGTTCTGCTTCATCCAATGGTTGGCCCATACGACTCTGGTTGTCCATGGTGGTGGTCGTGTGCATGGCCTCCTTCTCGGCAGTGGTGGTGGGCTTGGGGTGGGGTGGAGCGCGGGACTCCATGGTGGAAACGGCCGCCAAGTCGGCGCTGGACTCCGGGCTGTTGGTTACCGAAAAATCACGCCGAATGTCGGAGCCCGCACAAGCGACGCTGCGCATACTGGCGACCGACCCCCTTGCCGAAGCTACCACCCAAGAGCAACGCCTGTTGCGCCTGCGCACGTTGTCGGATGTGCTTATTTCAAACACCCTGGCCGAATCCATTTTTGTCGGCTACACCAACGGCGCATTCATTCTGGTGCGCTCCTTGGACAAACAGGCCACGCGCAAGCTACTCAACGCGCCACCCAAATCCAACTTTCTCGTGCAGTCCGTTGAGGTCAAAGCAGACGGCCGCCAGGTGGGCGAGTACTTGTTCTACACCGCCAACCTGAATCTGCTGGAACGCAGGGCGCGCCCGGACTACCGTTTTGACCCTCGCAGCCGTCCTTGGTTTGCCGCCTCCACCGGAACGGATGCGCAACTCCTGTCGGACCCCTATGTTTTCTTCACCACACAACATGTGGGGCTGACCATGAGCCAGGTGAGTGACAACGGCAAAGCGGTATTCGGTATCGATGTGGTCCTGGAAGACTTGGGCAACACCCTGTCCGACTTTCGCATGAGTCCCAATTCGCAGATGGCCTTGGTCAACCGGCACAACAAAGTGCTGGCCTACTTTGACATGACGCGCGTATTGACCCAAGAGGCCAACGGATTTGGCTTCAGGCCCATTGAAGAACTTGGCGTACCCAGCCTGCTTCAACTGAGCACACTGGCACCGCCGCAGGGCAAAGTGGTTTCGTTTGAGGTGGAAGAGAAGGAGTGGCTGGGCGTGATGCTGCCATTTGATGTCTGGAACACCGGCGACTTGCGGCTGATGGCGGCATCTCCCAGCCATGACTTGCTGGGTGGGCTCCAGGCCAAAGCCGAAAATTTAATGCTGCTTATTGCAGCGCTGACGTTATTGCTCATTCCTGTGGGCTGGTGGGCCGGTGGCCGAATTGGCGACAGCCTGCGCAAGCTGACGATCCATGCCCAGCGGATGAGCCGGTTCGATTTCCGTCAAGCCCCTTCGCAGCCTACCGCTGTCTTGGAGGCTAACAGCCTGTCTGTGGTGCTCAACGAAATGGGGCAGACTATCCAGACCTTCCTGGAAATCAGCCAGACCATGGCTTGCGAGCCGCAGGTAGACAGCATGCTGGAAAACGTGCTTCGCCAAATGGTCAGGGTAACCCGCAGCCAGGCTGGTGCCGTTTACCTTTGGAACCACGAAACCCGGCAAATGCAGCGGGCCGCCACACTTGGGGACTTGCTGGCGCATCCGCAGGAAAACTTTGCCTACAGCGCCGTTGTACAAAACAACTCAGCCCAGCGCGCGTTGGCGCCCGGCATAGTGGAGATGCAAATTGAGCTGCGCGGGCGCAGTGATCGGCTGGACGGCTTGCTCATGCTGCAGCACACCGACGACGCGGACCACAGCGACCCCTCGTTCACCGAGTTTGTTTACAAGCTGTCGGGCATTTTGGCGATGTCTATTGAGACGCGGCGCTTGATAGATGCGCAGAAAAACCTGCTCGACTCGGTCATTCGCCTCATGGCCGACGCGATTGACGCCAAGAGCCCCTACACCGGCGGACACTGCGAGCGCGTGCCTGCATTGGCAGGGATGATGGTGGACCACATGCGCGCGCAAACCCAAGGCCCGTTTGCGGAATTCAACATGACGGAGGATGAACGCTACGAATTTCACCTGGCCGCGTGGCTGCACGATTGCGGCAAGGTCACCAGCCCCGAGCACATCATCGACAAAGCGACCAAGCTGGAAACCATCTACAACCGCATTCATGAAGTGCGCATGCGCTTTGAAGTGCTGTGGCGCGATGCCCTGATTGACCATTGGCAAGCCATCGCAGCCGGGGGCGACGCCAAAACCCTGGGCGACGCGCTTGCTGTGCGCCAACACACATTGCAGGACAACTTTGCATTCGTTGCACGCTGCAATGTGGGTGGCGAGTTCATGGCCGATGCCGACATCGAGCGGCTGGCCGCCATTGGGGAAATCCGCTGGGAACGGAACTTTGACAAGCGCCTGGGCCTGTCAACTGAAGAGGCACGCCGTGCAAGCACCAGCGGCGGCGACGCATTGCCAGCGGTGGAGCGGCTGCTGGCCGACCGGCCGGACCACGTCGTGCCCTGGGGGGAGCGCAAACCAGCAGTCGAAAAAGGCGACCCCAAGAACATCCACCACTTCGACATGGTGCTGCCCCAGCATGCGCAGAACATGGGCGAGCTGTACAACCTGGGCGTACGCCGGGGCACACTCACAGATGAAGACCGCTTCAAGATCAATGACCACATGGTCCAAACCCTGAGCATGTTGCGCAGCCTGCCGTGGCCCGAACAATTGGCCAAGGTGCCAGACATTGCCTCCAACCACCACGAAAGACTGGATGGCCGTGGCTACCCAAGGCGCCTGCCGGCCACCCAACTCACCATAGCAGACCGGGTCATGGCGTTGGCAGACATCTTTGAGGCGCTAACCGCAGCCGACCGACCCTACAAAGCGCCCAAAACACTGTCGGAGTCTTTGAAAATCATGGCCCGCATGGCGCGAGACCAGCACATTGACCCCCAGCTTTTTCACTACTTTCTGCACCACAAGCTGTGGCTCGTGTTCGCTGAAGAATTCATCCATCCCGATCAAATGGATCTTGTGGATATCGAGGAAGTTGACGCCTTGTCCCGTGCGACCCAGAATTGAAAGTTTGGAGGCCCCATGATGTTCAGGACCACCCCGGTTGTTGCCCGCATCGCGCTGTCGCTGTCTTTGGCGTGGGTAGTGCCCGCCGCCGCGCTAGAGCCCGCCGTTGGCAAAGTGATCTTGACCGTGTCCGGCAAAATTTCCGCAAAGAACAGCCCCAACGGAGCCGACTTTGACCTGGCCATGCTGGAAAAATTACCCCAAAAAACCTTCACCACCCAAACACCCTGGGACAAGCGCCCCGTCAAATTTACCGGCCCCCTGTTGCGCGATGTGCTGGCAGCAGCCAAAGCCACTGGCACCACACTGAACGCCGTGGCTGTAAATGACTACCAAACCACCATCCCCGCCAGCGACACCCAAAAATTTGACATGGTGCTGGCGCACAAAATCAATGACCAGGCCATTTCCGTCCGCACCAAGGGGCCCCTGTTCATCGTGTACCCCTACGACTCCAACCCGGAACTAAAAAACCAGGAATACATCAACCGGTCGGCGTGGCAACTTCGGTACCTGGTGGTTGACTAGCTGCTACCCAGCGCCCGCCCGCACACCCCAGGGCCGCCAGACTGGCTCAGCCCTCAACCCGCTTCTTGGCGGTAATGAAATACAACAGCGGCCCGAACGACCCCACCACCAGGCAGAACACAGCCCACGGCACAAACGGGCGGCCGTTGGCTTGCGCGTCGCGTCTTATGAACACCAGCAACAAAGACATGGCGATGATCAGGTCGGCAACCACTTGCCAACTCGCCGGGTCACGCGTGTAAAACGAGAGCCAAGCGAACAGCCCGCCGTAGTGCACCAGCGTGTACCCGGTCAGGGCACTAAATACAACGAGTACGAAGATCAACAAAGCCTTGTTCATAAGAATTCCTTGTGAGTAGTGATGTCGGCAACCATTGCTGACGGGAAGGAGTGTGCGCAGCCGTTTGCATACGCGCAATTACGTCGCAGGTAATTGCGAATGCGCAGCGCTGTGATTCAATTGCCGCATGGAAACCAGCATCACCCATCCGTCGGAGAACTTGCAAACCACCCTGCAAACCGCGCGCAAGTCCAAGCGCCTGAGCCAGCTGGAGCTGGCCCTGCGCATGGGCGTGAGCCAACGGCATGTGAGCTTTGTGGAGAGCGGCCGCGCCCAACCCAGCCGCGAGCTGTTGCTGAACTGGCTGCACGAACTGCAAGCGCCGCTGGCGCTGCGCAACGTGGCACTGCAGCAGGCCGGCTTTGCCCCGGTCTACCGTGGCAGCGAACTGGCAGACGCCGTGCTGGCCCCGGTGCGCGAGGCGCTGGGCCGCTTGCTGCAAGCCCACGACCCCATGCCCGCCATGGTGATGGACGCGGCGTGGAACGTGCTGCAAATGAACCGCGGCGCACAGTGGCTCGCCACCACCCTCATGCCCTGGATGGCCGATGTGCCAGCCGGCACCCCCGTCAACATGATCGACGCCATGCTGCACCCCGAGGGCATGACCCGGCACATCACCAACCTCGAAGAAGTGGCCCCCGCCCTGCTGGCCCACATGCGCGATGACGCCAGCGTGGTGCCCGACATCCTGCCCCGTGTCGAGCAGCTGGCGCAGCAAATGCAGCAGCGCCTGGGCAAGAGGGCGCTCGCATCCTGGCCGCGCCAGATGGCCCCAGTGCTCACCACCCGCTTTGCCACCCCGCACGGCGAGCTGGCCTTCTTCAGCATGTTTTCTACCTTTGGCACGCCGCAAGACATCACGCTGGCATCACTGCGGGTGGAGCATGTGTTCCCGGCAGATGCGGCGACGCGGGCTGTGCTTACCGCGCAATTGAGTCAAATTGCCAACTAGCGCCCGTGGAATGTGCGTGGGCAACTCCTAAACCAGTAGCAAATACCGCGCCTCACTTGAATGTTAAAAACTCCTCCGCTTATTGGGCGGAGTGCATCATTCACCACGCGCTGCGACAACTCCGGTGCCTGGTAGCGGGGCAGCAAGCAGCCCGCAGTGCAGCAGCAGGCCTGCGGGGCCGAACAAAAAGGTGAGAGGCAGGCAGGGCAGCAGCAGCCAACGACTTCGCTGCTTTGCCTCCAGGTCATCCACCATCCAACGGCCCAACCACAGGTCAAACGCCAAGAAGTGAACCCATCCGCCGACGAGCTTTCCGGGCGATGCAAAAAGCGTGGTTAAACCTTCCAGACTGCCAAAGTTGCCGCCGGGAGCACTCCCCCAATGTTGTACAAGTAAAGCCACATAGCAGGTGCACAGCAGCAAGGGCACAAACCGTCCGCTCATTTGCAGAAGTCTGTCGCGCATGGCGCCAGGTTTGCATGCGACGGCGGTGGCCAGCAGCGTCCACCCTACCAGTGCCAACGTGCTGACGAATTCAAATGCGTTGTCAGGTGCCATGTTGCACCTCTGCCTTCAACGGGCTGCACTCTGGCCGCACAACCATTGCCTGATGCCCATGCCGAATAACCATGCCCCCGTGTTCGTCAGCAAAGGCGATGGCCTGCGCATAGGTGGAAAACCATGCGTTGGGGTAACCAAACTCCAGCCGCGTGGCGCACTGCTCAAGCGCCCGGGCCGGCTGGCTGCGTAGAACGGGCAGGTAAGCGTCCCAACTGGCAAAGCCCGCCTCTACTGACAATGTGCGCAGAAAGTGTTTGCGCTGCAGCAGATGGCGCTGGCGGTACAAGGCACTGAGCGTCAGGCGTGCCAATACACCTGCTGTGTGTGCACGCCGCACGGCCGGCATGGCCACCAACAAGGTCGCGTCTTTGGACGCGCGGTGTAACGCGCGGGCCTCGCGTAACGCCAGCTCGACGGCGCTGATGGGTTTGTGTGAAGGTGAACATCCGGCAACCGCAGCAGCGGTTAAAACAGCGGACGAAATATGGGTAGGAATGCTTGAATTGCGCATACCGGCTCCTTGAAAACAATGGCCGTTCTCGCAGTGGGCCAAGTAGGAGAGGTATGCAAGCGATAGTGGCTTGCGTGACAGGTGCATCGGCTTTTGCGAGCTGGGCGTCCTGCAAGCCCGAGCGGCATTGTAGCCGCGCAGATACGTGCGATCAGCGGCTCTGCCTCCAAAAGGCTTAGCCCACGGGGGTGCACAGCGCAATCTCAAAGCAGGGCGCTGTGGGGTAAAACTTGAGCGTGGCGGGTACGTCGGGCACGTAGAGGATGGTGTAGCCGAGTTGCATGGGGGCTCCAGAGTGGGGTGGATAAGGTCACAGCGTAGCGGATGAAAGAGTGGGCAGTTCAAGTCTCAGCCTGTAGCACGAAAGTGCTACCATTCCCAAATCTACCAGGAGCCCGCAGCATGTCCACCACCACCATCCGCATTGAAGACGACCTCAAAGCCCGCATCGCCGCTGCCGCACAGCACGCGGGCAAAACCGCCCATGCTTTCATTCTGGATGCCATCTCCCAAACGGTGGAGCAAGTGGAACTGGACAACGCCTTCAACGCTGTTGCTGATCAGCGATGGGCCACCATTCAAGCCACTGGCAAAACCGTGCCGTGGGATGATGCAAAGGCCTACCTTGCCGCACGGGCCAATGGCGCGCCCGCCCGCAAGCCCGCCCCCCGCAAATTGGCCAAGTAACCCAGCTTGGCACACCGCGCATGACCCGCATCGAGCTGGCCCCGGGGGTCTTTGACGACTTTGACCGCTTCTTTGAGCACATCGCCCAATTCGACCCAGGCTCTGCACCTCAACGCATAGGCGAGATTCTGGAAGCCATCCAAATCCTGACCCACAGCCCGCTGATTGGGCGGCCAGTGAAAAGCGGCAAACGCGAACTCGTTATCGGCCGCGCCGGGCGCGGCTATGTCGCGCTGTACCACTATGTGGCGGGGATCGACACCGTGTTTGTGCTGGCGGTGCGGGCGCAGCGGGAGGATGGATTGAAGCGTTAAAACGCGCCGTCGCCCTTGTGAAATATGCGCAAACAGCTATTAAGCCTCGGCCTTCAAAATCTATTCAAAAACTTCGTATAAGCATTGATTTAAATAGATTTTTATAAAAATAAATCTATTCATATAATCATTCATGCCCGCCACCCCAGACCTCTCCGCCAGCATTTTGCAAGCCCTGCGCCGCCAGGGCGGGGCGCTCAGCAGCGCTGAGCTGCAAACCGCACTGGGGGTGAGCCAGCCCACCGTGTCGCGCGCGCTGGCCCCGCTGATCCAGGCAGGCGAAGTGCAAAAAGTGGGCGCCGCCCGCAAGCAGCGCTATGTGCTGCCGCGCACCGTGCGCGACGTGGGTCGCAGCGTGCCCATCATGCGCATCAACGCGCAAGGCCAGCCCGGCCCGTTCGGGCGTATGGTGCCCCTGGCCAGTGGCGCTGTGTGGGTGGACGAAGAAGACGGCCTCTCCAAGCGCTTTGACGGCCTGCCCTGGTTTCTGGACGACATGCGCCCTCAGGGCTTCATGGGCCGCATGTTCTCGGACGTGGTGGCCAGCACTCACCCCGATGTACAACTTGGCAACGACCCCCGCTTCTGGAGCGATGACGACGTGTTGCGCGCCTTGGCCCTGTGTGGCGACGACCTGCCCGGCAACCTAGTGGTGGGCGAAGCCGCGTTTGCGCGGTTTCACAGCCTGCCGCAGCGGGCCAGCCGCGCCGCATCGCCTGCCGACTACCCGGCCCTGGCCGACGCCGCCATGCAAGGCAGCATGGGCGGCTCGTCCGCCGGGGGCGAGCAGCCCAAGTTCTGCACGGTCGTCGGTGAGGGAGATACCTCCCGCCACGTGCTCGTCAAGTTTTCGCCCGCAGGCGACGCCCCCACCGACCAGCGCACCCGCGACCTGCTGGTCTGCGAGCACCTGGCCTTGCAAACCTTGGCCAGCGCAGGCATAGCCGCTGCCGCCAGCCGCATCAGCACCGGCGCGGGCCGCGTGTTTCTGGAGGTGGAGCGCTTCGATCGCACGCCCATCAACGCCGCCAATCCGCAGGGCCTGGGGCGCATCGGCATGGTGTCGCTCATGGTGTACGACGCCGAGTATGTAGGCGCCATGGACAACTGGGCCGCCACCGCCAACCGCATGCAAGAGCGCGGCCTGCTGCGCCCGGCCGATGCGCGCACCCTGCGCTTGTTGGAGGCCTATGGCGAGCTGATTGCCAACACCGACCGGCACTACGGCAACATCTCCCTGCTGCTGGACGATGACGACTGGGCCCTGGCCCCCGCCTACGACATGCTGCCCATGCTCTACGCCCCCGTGGGTGGCGAGCTGGTGCCGCGTGACTTTGCCGCCCGCCCCCTGCAACCCACCGCCGCCACCCTGCCCGAGTGGCCGCAAGCACTGGCCCTGGCCCGCAGCTTCTGGGCGGCGGCCAGCGCCGACGTGCGCATATCCACCGGCTTTAGGCAGATTGCAGCAGAGAATTTAAGCCATATCAGCCGCTAGCGCTTGTGGAATGTGCGCCAGCAGCTATCAATTTATGAGCAAAACGACACACCGTACGTTTGAATCTCCCGAGCACCTGCAGGCGTGGCTGCAGGCAAACCACGCCAGCGAGACCGAGCTGTGGGTGCGCATCTACAAGAAAGCCACCGGCCAGCCCAGCGTGACGTGGGACGACTGCGTGGTGGCCGCCATTTGCTGGGGCTGGATCGACGGGCAGCGCAAGAGCTTGGACGAAACGTCTTTCTTGCAGCGCCTAACGCCACGCCACGCTCAAGCGGCAGCAGCTGTTCACCATCTACTACCGGCTCACCAGCGCCAAGGGCCCGGAAACACGGCAGAAGCGCATGGCGGAGATGCTGGCGAAGTTGGGGCGGGGCGAGAGTCTTTGAGAGTTGTGGCTGCCGAATGATCCGCGAGAGTTTAATAAACAGTGAAAGACAGATAATCGTAAGTTATTGAAATTAAACGATTTACGGCATTAATGTAAGTATTTCGATAACATACCGAAATGCTAGAAACCAGCGCCACCATCGCACGCCAATACATTGATGCTGTCTCCACCTTCGAGGCTTTGGAAGAAGCTCAAGAGGAAGCAGCCCATGTGCGCGGCGGCATGTACTGGCATGCAGGCCCCGCGTCCGCACCCGATGCCAAATACCTAGTGCGCACCACGCCCGCCGGTGCCGAGACCAGTCTCGGAGCCCGCACCACCGAGACAGAAGCCATTTATGAGCGCTTTACCAAGCGCAAGCGCGAAAGCGCAGAGCGCGTGTCCGGCCGCAAAGCTGCACTGGAGCAACACCAGCGCCTCAACCGCGCCTTGCGCGTGGGCCGGGTGGACCCGCTGGTGGTGGCATTGCTGGGCCGCCTGGCCAGCACCCAACTGAGCCCGCACTTCAGGGTGGTGGGCACCCACGCGCTTTATGCCTATGAGGCCACTGCCGGGTTTCGGCTGGACACTGACATGCTGGCCACCCGCAAGCGCATCCTCTTCCAGACCCAGCTTGCCAAGGTAGATAGTTCCATGCTGGGCGTGCTGAAAAAGGTGGACAGCACATTCCGCATTCGCAAGAGTCAAAAATACACCGCCGTCAACAAAGACGGCTTTGAAGTCGACATCATCCGCCGCGAGCGTGCAGGCGACGACCCGCACCCCATCAAACTGAGCGATGAAGACGACGACTTCTGGGTGGTGCAGGCGCGCCGCGCCAATGTGCTGCTGGACTCGCCCGCCTTTTCAGCCGTCATTGTGGCCACCAACGGCACCATGGCGCGCATGAACACCGTGCACCCCGCCACGTTTGTCGCGTTCAAGCGCTGGATGGCTAGTCAGCCTGACCGCGAAGCCATTAAGCGCCGGAGGGATGTTTTGCAGGCGGAGGCGGTGCAAACGCTGCTGGACAAGTACCTGCCACAGGTTTGAGTATCAGCCTTCGCCCGGCCCCTGCAACTCCGCAAACTTGGCCGCCATCGTCGGGTTGCCCCGTGTGAGCTTTTTGATCGTCAAGTCGTCGGCCTTGTCGTTGGCCAGGCGCAGGTTGTTGGCGGACTTGTGCAGCGCTTCCTTGGTTTTCTCCAGGTCCTTGATGGCTTCGTCGATCCGCTTAATGGCTTCTTCAAAGCCTTCGGATGCCAGGCGCCAATTGCGCCCAAACGCGGTCTTGAACTCGTCCAGCTGGGTCTCGAACTTGGTGATGTCCACGTTCTGCGAGCGCACCAGCGCCAGCTCGGACTTGTATTTCATCGAGTTCAAAGCCGCATTGCGCAGCAGCGTAATCAGCGGCACAAAAAACTGCGGCCGCACCACATACATCTTGGGGTAGCGGTGCGACACATCGACGATGCCGCTGTTGTACAACTCGCTCTCCGGCTCCAGCAGGGACACCAGCTCCGCGTATTCGCACACCTTCTCGGTGCGGTCCTTGTCCAGCTCTTTCAGAAAATCTTCGTTCCGCTTTTTGGTGGCGGTTTCATCGCTCTCGTTTTTCATCTCAAACATGATGGAAACGATCTCGTTGCCCGACTCGTCCATGTCACGAAAAATGTAGTCACCCTTGCTGCCGGTGCGGGCGTCGTTGTCTTTCTCAAAATGCGCGCGCTGAAACGCCGCCGCACGGATGCGGTTGAACTCAATCTCGCAGTGCTGCTCCAGCGTTTCGCCCACCATCTTGGTTGAGAGCCGCGCCTTCATGTCCCGCAGGCGCTCAATCTCGCCTTCACGGTCGCGCAACTGCAAGGCGAATTGCTCCTTGATGGCTTTCTCTTCCAACTGGTTTTTGACGGTGACGAGGCTGAGGTCATTCTTCAATTCATCACGTTCTCTAGCGACCACCCCCACGGCTTCATTCACTGCCAACTGGCGCGCTGTGTCGCTGGCCTCTAGCTTGGCTTGCAGCGCCTGTATTTCTGCGTCTTTTTTGGCGGCAATTGCTTGCAGCTCGTGGGCCAGCTTGGCCTCGGCCAACTGGGCTGCCGATTGCTGCGCGTTGCGCGCTCGCTCCAATTCGTTCTTCAGCTCGTTCGCCAGCGCATCGCGCTCTTGGCTCACCGTGCCCAAAGCCTCGGCCACCGCCAGCTTGCGCGCCACCTCGCCCGCGTCGAGCTGGGCCTTCAGGGCCTGAATCTCCGTGTCTTTGGCAGACGCAGCTTTTTGCAGCGCATTGGTCCCCTTGGCCTCAGCCAAGGCAATGGCGTCGCGCTTTTCCCGTTCGGCCAACTCCAGCCGATCGTGCAACTGCTGCTCGAACTCGCCATCGCGCACCTGCTTGAGGATGTCGGCATAGCCCGCCTCGTCGATCTTGAAGGCTTTGCTGCAATGGGGGCAGATGATTTCGTGCATGGGGAGGGGATACTTATTGATCAAATAGGGCCATGGCTCTCGTAGAATTTGCGCAAGTAGCTATCAAAAACGTAGTGAAAACGACGCCGGTTTAGCCCATGGGCATGCAAAGCTTCAACTAAGAGCCGTTGATGTCGGCTACATGCAAGGTACCAGGCAGACTTCGCTAACGGTAGTCATCCCGCAATAAAAGTTTCACAACCTTTTCGCTGCCAGTTGTCGACTTCTTGAGCTTTAAAAGACCTCACGTGGCGGAATAACGGGATCGCCAATCAAATTGGGTATTGTCTTTTGAATTAGCTTCATACCGGGTTCTTTAGCTCCGGTCACGTGCTTGGTAATCGCCATTCGAATAAGGTGCTCGATTTCCTTCAAAGTTGAGTTTGAAGCGTAGCTATAACGATATTGTGTTCGTAGCGCTCGATAAACATCAAGTAAGTAAAAAGAGTTTTTTTGTACTGAAGTTATGTAATCTTGAATGATTTCGTTCCAGTTTCTTGGCCTCTGAGAAATGAGTAAAAGAGCTAACTCGTGCTTTCGCAGGTCGATGGTTTCTTTAGAAAAAACATCAATAAGAAGTGGGCCCATCTTCTGAGAGTGCAAATCATCTTTTGACCACCTAACGACGTTATTAGGGATTTCAGACAATACCCCTATTAAGCGTTCTTTCGTCGTGGATCCAAAATTGCCCTCTAAAACAAATGCCACACCATCGAAAATAGCCTCCCCTTTTTCTGCGAGCACAGGCAAGATAACTAACAACACCATGGTTAGTTGCTCCCAGCACTTAAGGATTTCTTCCAAAAGTGCACGTTTGGTGTCGGGGGCAACATAGTCACTATTTCTGAGCGCCTTAGATGACGCGCGAAGAGTTTGCATTAAGCATGTCACCGACTGCTCAGCAAAAATACTAACTCGCTGATCATATGGACGAGATAGGTCATATCCTTGATCTGCAAATCGATCCTTAATTTCCGCTGGCAAATTTGAATCTCTTACTCCTACCTCAATTTCCGCTTGCATCTTCTCAATGGCCGCTGGTGACGGAGTCCATTGCGCAAGCCGATAAGGATCGAGATTCTTCGGCAGACCGCATTTATCCTCGACTTGTTGTCTCAGACTGGCAAGATCATTTGTCAAAACCTTAAGAGCATCATCCCGCTGCCTATCAATGCCCGTGTAAAACTCCATTACCTCGGGCATACTCGAGTATCTAAAATCAGAAAGAATAAATTTTGCAAATTCTTCATTATGATGCATTCGCAATGCAGCAAAATAATAAACCCAGAAAGAGAATCTAAAGCTGAATTGACCATCTCTACATATCAATATATTGTTCATGCTGAGAACATCAAATACTACCTGTACTTCTAGGTCAATATAGCGTTCTTGACAACATTTCTGTAAAGTGTCAAGAAAATGGCCCCGCGTGAATGTGAAAATATTTTTCTTAATAAGATTTTCACAAAAATTGCCAAGAACAAATTCACAGTCCTTTAGGTCTGGTCTCGCTTTGTAGGTCGGCAAGTTATCCACGTTAAAAAGAAGGAAAAGCACTCGCTTTATCATCTCCGAGCGATTTACAGGACTGTCTTCAAAATCATATTCAGACACTTTTAGCAGGGTAAGGCAATTCAGAGGGGTTCTATGAAGATTTAGCATCTCAAGATCCGCTGCGATTTTCGTAATTACTGAGTTTTCATCGCCCACTTGGTGTTGATCGTTATAGTCGGAAACAATACGACGAATATGGTTTCGTGAGAGTGTCCATAGATAGAGCGATTGAAAATGCATTTCAATACCGTGAGAGGACAATCGCTCGCTATTTATTGAAGTAGGTTCTAGTGTATGCATGCACACAATCGGAACATTCGGGAAATGTTCGATTACTTTTGCAACAATCTTCCATACATCTTTCGTTGTGTTGCTCATTGAATCAATGACTACACATTTGACATCACTGTGCGCAAGTCCGACTTCACTCAATTCTCTGGCCGTTGCATTTTTTACTGTGCTAGGCTTTATTTCAGTTGCATCGAGATATAGCCATAGATGATTATGTTTAGCCCACGCCTCTTTAATCATGAAATGTGCTAAACAACTAAGACCAAACTGAGGTAAGGAATGAATGGCAGACGAAACTGGACGGTGGATTAACTGATTTAAGTCGATTGTCTCAATGCTGGCCTCATCTCTTTCTACTTCTGGCTTTGTTTTAACAATCGGGTCTGCCCACACTGCGGGTTGCCCAGGAAATGAAACTAGGGCCTCTCGCAAGCGCTTATCAAAATATTTATAGACAGGATCGGTGAATTGTTTAATTACGGCTGTTGATTCACGGGGTGCCGAGTCGACGAACTGTACTCTTCCACTATCATCATTTGCGAAGTCGACACCGGCTACAAATGTATGAAAACGTGTCCATTGACGATATATTACTTCTGTTGGGCCAATTGACTCATTAACTTGAATAATTGCATATCCCAGTCGATCTCGCTTGCTGCTGTATAAAGCAGGTGCGAAGCATTGAACTTGTGATTTCCCAGAGTTGATTACGTGAAGTTTTGATTGCTCGTGTTCATGCCCGTGGAGGGTAATAGTAAATTTTGGAAGCAATGCCTTTAGCTCCTGTTGAGACGTTTCGCTCAGCCAGTTCAATGGATGGTGCATGACAAGCAATTTCCATTCGCTCGTTGTCTTTTGTAGCCATTCATGAATGCTTCGGGTGTCTATCTGAAGCCTGCCTTTATCTTCAATTGATTTGCCATTCTTTTGTAGGCCCCCACTACTGCATATGGCACTATTTAGACAGTAGATTCCTACGTCATCAGTTAATTGCCAGCCTGCACCGGTAGACTTTTCCGAACCCACCCCGAATGCTGCAAATTTGTTTTCAAAACTTCGATAAGTTGTAAATTTTTCTGTTAATACGTTTGGTGCTTTCAGAACAAATTCATTAAAAGCAGCTTCATTAAGTCTCTGCGAAACGACACCTTCATGAAGTATGAAGTTATCATTAACCCAGCGCTGACTTAAGTCATGATTTCCTGGTACGCAAATTCGCTTGTCTTTGGTTAGGCCTAATGCGTTAAATCGCTCGTCAAAGATAGATAGAAAATCACTGTATTGATTTTCATCGTCACCCTTCTGCGCAATATCGCCGCTAAATGCAACAAAGACATCTTTGGAGCTAATGCTATTTAATTGTTTCTTTAGGTCAATAAAGAATGCATCTATAACTGCTCTGTGATTTTCGTAGCATCCAACAACATTATGGAAGTCTGAAAGATGAATAATCGAGATGGTCAATTTGTCTGTCCTTTGCTTTGATTTTGTGTGCTTGCGTTATGTGCGCTGATTGTCTTTGAAAACTTATTTCGGATTTGAGTTGGTGTATGGCATATATCTTTTCAAGCGCAGTACCTATGTCGACTACGATAATTTGTGATTGACTCCAAATACTTGTCCTGTATTCGTTGTCATAAGAAGCCGCTGAGTAGCCCGCGTAGCCGCCACATAAAACACCCGCGCCACTTCCTTCTCGTCCTCCCCCGGCATGGGCATATGCCCCACGCCGGGTAGCGCCACCACGGGGAACTCCAAGCCCTTGCTGACCTTCATGGTCATCACCTTGATCTTGTTGCTGGTGGGGTCAAAGTGGCCGGGGCTGATGCGGCTCTCTACCGGCAGCTTGCGTTGCGCCAGGGTGCGGGCGCACAGGTCGCGCGTCTTGGTGTCTGCGCACAGCACGGCCATGTCGCCCCAGGCAAAGCCTTCTTTGCGGGCCTGGTTAATCTGGTCGGTTATAGCGGCTGCTTCCTCGCGCAAGGTGAACAGCTTGGCTTCTAGCCGTTCGGCCAGCCTGCGTTCGCCGCTGGTCATGCGCGAGACGCACGTGCCCAATGAAGGTATGAGTGTTGCCATTCAGAAATTTCCGCCCCGGTGATAGTTATCGTTATGGCGCGATCATGCCGCCAAAAATGTGGCGCGGCTAGCGGGGCCGGGGCATGTGTAGGGTTTTTACAAACAAAATAGGCCTCTAGCGCTTATGGAATATGCGCAACTAGCTCCTAAAACAATAGCGCTTTGGGGTTGGTGAAGCCCGCCGGTCGGTGTAGCTATGTCCGGGCCAGCGGTCAGCTCTTGCGCCTGCGGTAGCGCGCGGGCGACTCGCCCACCAGCCGCCCAAACAGGCGGCTGAACGACGCCACATCGAAGTAGCCCACGGCCTCGGTCACCTGCGCCAGGCTGTGCGTGGTGGTGTGCAGCAGTTGCTTGGCTCTCTCAATGCGGGCGGCCTGCAGCAGGGCCAGAGGGGTTTGCCCGGTTTCTGTTTTTACCCGCCGCATCAGGGTGCTGGGGCTTACCAAAAAAGCCTGCGCCAGCGTCTGCAGGCTAAACGGTTGGGCTAGCCGGGTGTGCAGCCATTGGCTTACCTGGAGCGAGAACGAAGGCAGGCGGGCAGGCGGCATAAGCCGTGCATCCACAAACGGAGCCTGGCTCTGGCGCTCGGCTGGCAGCAGGCTCACCCGTGCTGCGGCGGTGGCAATGTCGGCGCCCAGCGTGTGCTTTACCAAATGCAGGGCCAGGTCAAACGCTGAGCCCACGGCGCCGGTGGTGAGCACGCCCGCGTCTTCTAGCAGCATGGAGGTGGCGTCTACGGTGCAGCCGGGGTAGCGCTGCTTCAGCACGTGCGCAAAAATCCAGGCCGTGGTGGCGCGCCGCCCCAGCAGCAAACCAGCTTCGCCCAGCAAGAAGGCCCCAATACACACGGCCGCCACGGGGGTGCCCGCTGCATAGGCTTTGCGCAGAAACATGCATTCGGGTGCCAGCGGGGCAAGGGCGCGGTCCCAGTCCACCTGGTGGTTGATTTCCATGCCGGGAACGATGAGCACGTCGTACCGGCCGCGCGGGGCGCGGGTGCTGATGGTGGTGCCCCCGGCAATAGTCACGCTGCGCCCGCGCAGGCCCAGCACCTGCACGTCCAGCACCGCATGCCCGCCAGGGCGGCGCGCCTCGGCAAGGTCTAGCGCCAGGCGCAGCAGCTCGGCCATGCCAAACACCTGCGTGCCCATGCAGCCAGGGTAGGCCAGCACGCCAATGCGCCATGTCTTCAAGGATGTGGGTGCGCTGTGCATGACGGTATTGACCATAAAAATGCGAATACACGCATGCTACTGCAAGGCCGCTGCGGCCAACAATGAAGCATCTTCACTTCGGTCTGCTGCCATGGAATCTGTTCGTGTTGTTCGTGTACCCATCTTGCCGCTGGGCATGGTGAATTGCCACTTGCTGGTGGGCCCGCAGGGCTGCGTGCTGGTAGATGCAGGCCTGCCGGGCTCTGAAAAAAAGGTGCGCCGGGTGTTGCGCCAGCAGGGGCTGGACTATGCCGATATCAAACTCATCGTCATCACCCACGCCCACATCGACCATGCGGGCGCTGCCCGCAAACTGGCCAAGTTGTCGGGCGCACCCATCGTGGCCCACGCGGGCGACCTGGACTACTACCAGCAAAAGAAGCGCATGACTTTTTGCACCACCGGCTGGGTGAGCCGCGTGTTTTTGCGCACCGGCCTGATCTTGCGGCCCTACGCACCCTTTACCCCCAACGTGCTGTTGCAAGACGGCCAAGCGCTGGACCTGCGGCCCTATGGGCTGCCCGGGCATGTGCGGCACACACCGGGGCACACCGCAGGCTCTATTTCCATTGAACTGGAAGGTGGCGACGCCATGGTGGGGGACTTGCTGGCCTCGGGGGTGATGCTGGGCGGCCTGATGCGCACCAGCCACGCCCGGCGCCCGCCATTTGAGGACGACCCACACCAGGTGGCCGATGAACTGCAGCGCCTGGTAGACGGGGGGATGCAGCGCTTCTACCTGGGGCACGGTGGCCCGCTGCCCGCCACCGAAGTGCTGCGCCACGCCCAGGTGCTGCGCAGCCTGCCCAAACAGGCCGCCGGGCACTGTTGCGCCCAGCATTGACTGCGGTTGATCCGGTTAAGTGGTACTTAACTGGTATTATGTGGCTATGGCTTTCATTCTTTCCGCATCCACCGATAGTTCGCCGCTGTATTTGCAGCTGGCCCACCGGCTGCAGGCAGATATTCGCGCGGGTACCTACCGCGTGGACCAGGCGCTGCCGTCAGAGCGGGTGTTGTCAGAACTGTTGGGGGTGTCGCGCATCACGGCGCGCAAGGCCATTGATGTGCTGGTGAGCGAGGGGCTGGTTTTGCGCCGCCACGGCTCGGGCAATTTCATTGCGCCGCACTTGCAGCAACCCCTGTCGGTACTGGCCAGCTTTTCAGAAGAGCTGCGCCAGCGCGGTTACGTACCCAGCAGCACGTGGATCACCCGGGAGGTGGCTGCTGCCACCGTGACCGAGCGCGACGCCTTGGGTCTGGCGCGCGGCGCGCGCGTGGCGCGGCTGGAGCGCCTGCGCCTGGCGGACGACGTGCCCATGGCCTACGAGCGCAGCACAGTGCTGCTCAACGCCTGCCCGCGCCCGCAGGAGCTGGATGGCTCGCTCTACCTGCACCTGGCCCGCAGCGGGCTGGCGCCGGTGCGCGCGGTGCAACATATTCGCGCGGTCAATGCCGAAGCTGCCATGGCCGAACAACTGGGCATTGCCCCGGGGGCCGCGCTGCTGTGGGTCAACCGCACCGCCTACTTGCCAGACGGCACAGCGGTGGAGTGCACCCAGTCGTACTGCCGCAGCGACTACTACGAATTCACCGCCGAACTACAAGCTTGAGAACACCGCAATGACGACTTTGGAAACCGGCCTTCAAGGCAACATACTGACCCCAGCCGGCTTTGTGCATGGCAGCCTGGTGCTGGATGCACAGGGCCGCATTGCGGGCATTAACGGCACGCCACTAGACACCGCTGCGGCGCGTGACAACGGCGCGCCTATGCTGCTGCCGGGCTTTGTAGACCTGCATGTGCATGGCGGCGCGGGGCACGACATCATGGAGGGCGGCGACGCAGCGCTGCATGTGGCGCGCCTGCATGCGCGCCACGGCACCACCTCGCTGCTGGCCACCACCATGACGGCGCCCCAAGCGGATCTGGACATGGCGTTTGCCGCCATGGCACCACTCTGCGCGCAGCGTGCGCCCAACGCGGCACGCGTGCTGGGGGTGCACCTGGAGGGCCCGTACATCAGCGAGGCGCGTTTGGGCGCACAGCCACCGTTTGCACGGCCCGCCAGCGTGGCCGAAATTCACCGCCTGCACGCCATGGCGCCCATCCGCCTGATTACGCTGGCACCCGAGGTGGGGGGTAACGACGCGCTGATTGCGCAGCTGGTGGCCGAAGGCTTCAAGGTGCAGCTGGGCCACACCACGGGCAGCTACGAGCAGGGCGTGGCTGCGCTGCGCTGCGGGGCCACGGGCTTTACGCATTTGTTCAACGCCATGTCGGCCCTGCACCACCGCGAGCCCGGCATGGTGGGCGCAGCACTGGCCCACGCCGAGTTTGCCGAGGTGATACCCGACCTGCTACACGTGCACCCCGGGGCGATTCACGCCGCGCTACGCGCCATTCCCAAGCTGTACTGTGTGACTGACTCCACGTCGGCCGCAGGCATGCCCGATGGCGACTACAAGCTGGGCCGCCACACGGTCACCAAATGCATGGGCGGTGTGCGTCTGGCCGATGGCACGCTGGCGGGTTCGGTGTTGAGCATGGACCAGGCGCTGCGCAACCTGGTCAATACCTTGGGGCTGGACGTGGCCGATGCGTCACGCCGTGTGTCTACCTATGCCGCCGACCACATGGGCCTGCAAGACCGTGGCCGCTTGGCAGCGGGCGCCTGGGGTGATGTGGTGGTGCTGAACCGCGACCTGGAATTGCAGGCGGTGCTCGTAGAAGGCCACAAGATTGCGCTGTAAACGCAGCGGACGAGCAACTCCGCAAGAATTGTCCGTTCGGTGTGTTTAGACTGGCCCGGTGTTTGAAGAGTATTTGAACAACTGGCCTCAGCGCTAAGCCTGTTCCTGCACAATCGCCGCCAGCAGCACCGTCACCACCAGGCCGCCTTCGGCGTGGTTGTGCAGGCGAATTTCGCCACCATGCGCTTGCACGATGTTGCGGGCAATGCCCAGCCCCAGACCTGTACCCGTGCGGTTTTGTTGCTGACCGTGGGAGAGGCGCACATGCGGTTCAAACGCGGCCGACATGCTGGCCTGCGCGATGCCCGGCCCAAAGTCCCGTACTTCTACCAAGGCACGGCTGCCTTGCAAGCTCAGCCGTACTTGCACCCGTTCGCCGTACAACACGGCGTTGTCCAGCAGGTTGCTGAAAGCGCGCTCCAACGCCAGCGGCTTGCCTAGCACGCTGATGGGCTCGGCCGCGCATTCAATCGTGGCATCCGGGTGGATGGGGCGCTGCGCCAAGCGAGTCAGCAGCGTGTCCAGCCGCACCGGCGTCAAGTTCTCGTGGATGTCGGTATCTTTCACGCTTTGCAGAGCCGCCTTGACCATGACATCGAGGTCGTCGAGGTCTTCGTGAAACTCGGCGCGCAAGGTTTCATCGTCCAGCAATTCGGTGCGCAACTTGAGCCGCATGATGGGTGTTTTGAGTCCGTGCGAAATGCCGAGGAACAGGCGTTCGCGGTCCACCAAATAGCCCTGGATGCGGGCTTGCATATCGTTGAATGCACGCGCGGTACGGCGCAGCTCTGCGGTGCCGGTTTCGGGCACGCTTTCTGGGGCGCTGTCACTGCCAAAGGCATTGGCCGCCGACGCAATTTTGTTGAGCGGGCGTATCAGGCCGCGCACGAGGAGGACGCTGAGAAGCAATACGGTGATCAGCGTAACCAACTGCATGGCGACCCGGTCGAGTGTGAGCGGGTTGGCGTTTTCCAAAAAGTAGGGATCGGGCATGGGTGCGGCCAGATAAAGCCAACGCCCGGGTTCAAACTCGGCCTGAATCACCAGCACGGGGGCCGGGCGCGGACGCAGTAACAGCGTGGCTTCTACCCACGACTCAGGCAAGTCGCGGACCATGCGGCCATCGTCTGATACTTGCAGGCTGTTGGGCCAGGCAAAGGCTACGTCGGGAGGGTGCGCGGTGTTGAGGTTGCGCACAAGGTCGTTGCGGACAACGTCTACCACGGCGTCGACCAGTGAATTGGCTTGGAGCGGCGTAATGGGAACGCGTGCCTTGTTCACATTAACAAAAAAACGCGTCCCACCCATGGTGCGTAACTGCTCTATGAGGATGGGGCGGAACTGCGGTGGCAGGTCGCGAAAGAAGCGGATGGAGCCCGCTGCATTGAGTGCTATGTGTTTGCCAGCGCTGAGGGCTTCGCTGCGTGCGGTTTCGCGCAGCTGGCGTGCCCATAGCAGGGTGCCCACGAGCTGGGCGCTCACCACGCCCAGCGCCATGACCACCACAATGCGGCCCAGCAGGCTATCGGGGAGGTAGCGGCGCAACCAGTGGCGGCGTTCAATCATCGGTTTGTTGTGTCACGTCTGCGGCGAACACGTAGCCGCTTCCCCGCACCGTTTTGATCAGCACAGGTTGCTTGCCATCATCATGGATTCGTTGGCGAAGGCGGCTAATCTGTACGTCTAGCGAGCGGTCCAGCGGGCCAAGGTCCCGGCCCCGGGTTTGCTCCATCAGGCGGGACCGGTCCAGGGTTTCGCCCGCATGTTCGGCAAAAAAGCGCAGCAGCGTGAAGTCCATACTCGTCAACACTACGGGCTGGCCTTGTGGGTCGGTGAGTACGCGTTCCACCACATCCATGCTGAACCCTGCAAACTTCAATACCCGCACGGTCGCGCCCGGCGTACCGAGCTGCATGCGGCGGTGAATGGCCTTGATGCGGGCCAGCAATTCGCGCGGGTTATAGGGCTTGGCGATGTAGTCATCTGCGCCCAACTCCAGGCCTACGATCCGGTCGGTATCGTCGGCGCTGGCAGTCAGCATGATGATGGGAACCGAGGACTGGCTTCGAACAGTCCGGCACAGCGTGAAGCCATCGGTGTCGGGCAGCATCACGTCCAAAATCACCAGACTGAGCTCATCCTTGAAGCGCTCAAACTCCAGCAAAAAACTCGCGCCGTCTTGTGCCACGCGCACGTCGTATTGCTGTTTTTCCAGATAGGTTTTCAGCAGGTTGCGGGTTTTTTGGTCATCATCGACGATGAGGATGGTACGGTTCATACAAGGGGTCTCAACGGTCGGAGCGGGGCGCACGGATAACTGCCGCAAGCCTGCGCTGGGCTTCAGAGGCATCCATGCCGGGGTCTGTCAAGTAGCGCCACAGCGTCTGCGCCACCGCGTCTTTTACCGTCTCGTCCGCCGCCATGCGGTGGGCCAGGCTCGGCACACGCGCCGCGCGGGGAGATGCAAAGGTAGTCCAGGAGTCTCGGGCGCAACTGTCAAGGGTCAATGGGTCCACATCGCGGCGCACAGGTACCGAGCCTTTGTGACGGTTATAGGCGAGCTGAGCGTTGGCGCCGGACACCAGTGCCGCCATTTTCTCCTGGGTAGCCTCTCGCTGACGCGGGCTGACAAGCATGGCCAGGGTGTCAATGCTGTACAGGTGCATGTTTGCCGTGCCGGGGACCACTACACAGCCAAAGTCTTTGGTGGGGCTGGCGCCCCAAGCCATGAGTTCACCCTTGGCCCAGTCACCCATGATCATCATGCCGACGTTGTCTTCCAGCAGCTCACGGGCGCCTTCGGTCCACGTGCGCTCGGTGGGTGTGTCGGTGCTGAGGCTGCGCAATAAGCGCAAGCGGTTTAGCGCCCGCTCCACACGGGGGTCCATCCAGGCGGAGCTTTTGCGTTGCACGATGAGATCTGCGTACAAAGCCGGGCCTGTTTCTGCCAGCAAAATGGACTCAAAAATAGTGGCCATTTGCCATGGCTCGTCGCTCCATGCCAAGGGCCTCACTTGGATTGCCCGTAGCTTGCGCGCAGCAACCTCAAACTGCGCCCAGGTGGCAGGTGGCGCCATGCCAATACGTGCAAACAGACGGCGGTTGTAGAGCAGGGTGTTGATACGGTGAATGCCAAGAGGAACCGCAATGATGTTGTCTTTGTAGGTGACGAGGTCCATCACCGTGGGGAACAGGCTTTGGCTCCAGCGTTGGCGTTCTGCCACGTTATTCAAGGGCAACACCAAGCCAACGTCTGCCCAGTCGGTCAGGGTGGTGCCGATCAGTTGCGCGACGTCGGGTGGGTCACCCATCAGGACACGACTCTTGAGCACCTTGACCGCCGCCATGCCGCCCCCGCCGGGTATGGCGGCGTCTTTCCATTGCACCCCGTTGGCTGCCAGGAGCGCGCCCAATTGATCAGCCGCTTTGCGTTCGCTGGCGGAGGTCCACCAGTGCAAAACATCCACGGGTAAGGCGGGTTGCGCTTGCGCGGTGAGTGCAAATACGACGCAGGAGACCCCCAGCAGCCACTGAAACACTAGTAGTAACCCGGAGGAAAGAGCTTTCATTGCCTATCGTTTTGTAACGTTATCTATCGCGACCAAAAAAGGCGGCGTGTACTGCATGCACGGGGCCACAGATGCAAGGTAATGAAACGTAAGTTGGCACAGGCAGTTTTCGTGAAAATATGAGCAAAATCAACAACTTAGGCAGAGAGGTACTCGGCGGAGAGTCGGTTTGAAATTACACAGCTGTGAGCATAACCTCCGGCGCACTGTCAGGCACACCACGCACCGCGCACAGACAGTTTTCTAAACCAATGATTCGGAGAATTAATCTTTATGTCTTTCCAACTACGTATTGCAGCCGCTGCGGCCGCACTCGCTTGTACCGGTATCGCCAATGCAGGCACTCTGACCATCGAAAGCTGGCGCGGGGATGACAAGGCAACATGGGAGCAGGTGTTGATTCCCGCATTCCAAAAGGCCAACCCCGGAATCACTGTCAAGTTCTTGACCACCACGCCGAACGAATACAACGCCGCTGTGAATGCGCGCTTTATTGCAGGCACTGCCGGTGACCTGATCCAGTGCCGTCCTTTTGACTTGGCTGAAACCATGTACAAGGCTGGCAACTTGGCGGACATTGCTGCCTTGCCAGGCATGAAGAATTTCCCCACCAGCGCAAAGCTTGCATGGCAAACAGCTGATGCCAAGTCCGCATGGTGCATGCCCATGGCTTCCGTGATCCATGGTTACTTCTACAACAAGAAGGTGTTTGCTGAGCTGGGTCTGAAGGTTCCTACGACAGAAGCTGAATTCTTCGACGTGTTGACCAAAGTAAAGGCCGCTGGCAAAGTGGCTCCCGTGTCCTTGGGTACCGCTGACGGTTGGGAAACCTCCGAGATCGTGTACACCGGCCAAGGCCCAGCGTACTGGAAGGGTGAAGAAGGCCGCCAAGGGCTGATCAAGGGCACCAAGAAGTTCAGCGATCCTGAGTTTGTAGCACCTTTGAAGTTCATGGAAAAGTTGGCTGACTTCTTGCCACGGGGCTACCAAGCCCAAGGCTACGGCGACAGCCAAACCCTGTTTGCCAGCGGCAAAGCAGCCATCATTCCTACCGGCTCATGGGATATTTCTTTCTATGACAAAGAAGGCAAGGGCTTGGAATACGGCGCCTTCCGCCCTGTGGTGCCAAAGAAGGGCGACACCTGCTACATCTCTGACCATATCGACATGGCCATGGGCATGAACGCCAAGACCAAGAACAAGAAGGATGCGGAAGTCTTCTTGAACTGGATGGCCAGCGCTGAATTCGCAGAGCTGTTTGGCAACAAGACTCCGGGCTTCTTCCCCCTTTCTTCTGCCCCCATCAAGTTGACCAACCCGGTTGCGGCAGAAATGCTGAGCTGGCGCAAGGACTGCAAGCCCACTATCCGTGCCCAAGTGCAACACTTGGACAAGGGCCAGCCTAGCCTGGGCGCTGAATTGCAAGTGGTCGGCCAAGGCGTGATCAACAAGAAGTTGAGCCCTGAAGCGGGTGGCAAACAACTGGCGGACGGCATTGCCAAGTGGTACAAGCCAGCGAATTGATCGTGTGATGTGAACAACAAAGGCCCAGCCCATCGGGCGGGCCTTTGTTCGTAGCGGATGCCAATTCCCAACGATCACAAGGCAGAAAAAATATGAAGAAAAGTTTTCCGTGGCATGCGCTCGTGTTCGTTGCACCGGCCCTGCTGATTTATGCCGTGTTGAGCGCTTTCCCGCTGATGGGGACGCTGTACACCGGCCTTTTTACCCAAAATGACGCAGGCGTCTACAGCTTTGTAGGCTTGCAAAACTACCAAACGATTTTGCTGGACCCGCAGTGGTCAGAGACGTTTTGGAACGCCATGTACAACAACCTGAAGTTCTTTGGGTTCCATATGCTGGTGCAAAACCCTATCGCATTGTTTTTGGCCGCGATGCTATCGCTGCGCAACGTGCGGTTTGCGGCTACGTATCGCACCATATTTTTCTTGCCGACCCTGTTGTCCGTCGTGATTGTGGGATTCACTTGGCAGCTTATTTTGTCGCCTCGTTGGGGGGTGGCAGAAGGCTTTCTGAACATGCTGGGTTTGGGGCACTACTTCCAGCCATGGTTGGGGCTGGAGGAGACCGTGTTGCCCACGTTGTCGCTGATGTCCAACTGGCAGTATGTGGGCATACCCATGATGCTGATTTATGCAGCCATGATCGCGATACCGGATGACATCATCGAAGCGGCTGTGGTGGAGGGGGCTTCCCCCTGGCGAATTTTCTGGCAAATCCGTTTGCCCTTGATATTGCCGACGCTTGGCCTCACCACCATTCTCACCTTCGTGGGCAATTTCAATGCGTTTGACTTGATCTACGCGGTGAAGGGCGCCGTGGCAGGACCCAATTACAGTTCCGACATCTTGGGAACGCTGTTCTATCGCACTTTCTTTGGCTTTCAGTCGCAGGTGGCCAACCCCACGATGGGTGCTGCGGTGGCCACCTTGATGTTTTTGGTGATATTGATGGGCGTAGGTGTGTATTTCGCCTTAATTCAGCGCCGCCTGCAGCGCTATTCCTTGTGAGACTGTGATGCCATCCCCTACTTCCTACTCCAAGGGCCGCCTGTTGAAGCAGGTAGCGCCGAGCCGCTTGTTTGTGCATGTGGCGTTGATCGCGTATGCGGTCCTGGCTCTTTTCCCCATCTTGCTGGTGTTGGTGAATTCATTCAAGCGCAGGGACGCCATCTTTGACACCCCGCTTGCGCTGCCAAACGCGGAGACGTTCTCGCTGGTGGGCTACACCAAAGTCTTGGAGCAGGCCAATGTGCTGAACTACTTCAGCAACAGCCTGATCGTCACTGTGGTGTCACTGTTTTTTATCTTGCTCTTTGGGGCCATGGCGGCGTGGGCTTTGTCAGAGTACCGCTTTCCGGGCAACCGATGGTTGGCCTTGTTCTTTGCGTTCGGCATCATGGTGCCAATCCGCTTGGGCACGGTCAGTATTCTGAAAATCATGGTGGCCGCAGACTTGGTAAACACCCTGACTGCACTGATCTTGGTCTATATCGCCCAAGGCTTGCCATTGGCGGTGATGATTCTTTCGGAGTTCATGGAGCAAGTGCCCAAAGAACTGAAAGACGCCGCAAGGTGTGATGGCATCAGCGAATACAGCATTTTTTATCACGTGGTTTTGCCACTGATTCGGCCTGCCTTGGCCACGGTGGCGGTATTCACCATGGTGCCGATATGGAATGACCTGTGGTTCCCGTTGATTTTGGCGCCATCAGACCAGACTGCAACGATCACCCTCGGGGTGCAGCAGTTCGTGGGCCAGTATTCCACCGACTGGAATGGTGTGATGTCGTCGCTCACTTTGGCGATGGTGCCGGTCATCATTTTGTATGCTTTGTTCTCCCGTCAGCTGATTCGCGGCATTACCGCGGGTGCAGTGAAATAACTTGAAAAAATCATGGCACGAGTTTCCCTTAAAAACATTTCCAAGTCCTATGGCAAAACGTCTGTTCTGCAGGACATCAATTTGGAAATTGAGCACGGCGAATTGGTCGTTCTGGTAGGCCCCAGTGGCTGCGGCAAGTCAACGCTTTTGCGGGTGTTGTGCGGCCTCGAAGACATCAGCAGCGGTGAGCTGCGCATTGGTGAGGACATCGTGAATGACCTGCCGCCAGCGAAACGCGGCATCGCCATGGTCTTCCAAAGTTATGCGTTGTACCCTCATATGTCGGTGTACCGCAACATGGCCTTTGGTTTGAAAATTCACGGTGAAGACAAAGCCCAGATTGACAAGCGCGTGCGTGACGCTGCCAAGGTTCTGCAAATCGACCATCTGTTGGAGCGCTTGCCGCGCGAGCTGTCGGGTGGGCAGCGCCAGCGGGTCGCCATTGGCCGCGCCATTGTGCGGGAACCCAAACTGTTTTTGTTTGACGAGCCGCTCTCCAACTTGGATGCCGCGTTGCGCGCCAAGACCCGCATTGAGTTGGCCCGGTTACACAAAGATTTGGCTGCGACGATGGTGTACGTCACCCACGACCAAGTCGAAGCGATGACATTGGGCGACAAAATTGTGGTGTTGCACGAAGGCCGTGTACAGCAAGCGGGCACACCACTGACGTTGTACCAGCAGCCCGCCAACCGGTTTGTAGCAACGTTTATCGGCTCCCCCACCATTAACCTGTTGCCAGCGCGAGTGATTGAAGTGTCTGGCGCGGGCGCTCGCCTGCAACTCGGCAATGGAAGCAAGGCGCTGGCCGCAGTTGACGTGTCTCAATTGCAGGTGGGCGAGTCGGTCGAAGTGGGGCTGCGCCCCGAGCATTGTGACGTGCTGGCCCCTGGTGTGGCGCCGGGCGCTGATGACACCGCGTTGGACGCTGAAATCATGTTGGTAGAGCATCTGGGGGAGTCCAACTTGCTGTACCTGAAAATGGACGATGGCCAAGAGCTCATTGTGCGTGGAGATGGCAATGCGGAAGTGCGTTTGGGGGACTCGGTCATTGTTCGCGCACCCTCCACGGCGCTGTACCTGTTCAAGTCGGACGGCACGGCATGTACACGCTTGAATCCGGGCAATATGCGCTCGGCCAACGCCCGATGAGTGGCACCTTGGATTTCTCAACCCTCCCGGCAGACATCCATTACGCGATCGGTGTGGACGGCGGCGGCACCAGCACGCGGGCGCGTGTGGTGCACCGCAGCGGGGTCGTGATTGGTGAGGGAAAGGCTGGCGCTTCTGGATTGGTCCAAGGAACCGCGCAAGCGTGGGCCCATATTGAGCAGGCTGTCGCATTGGCTGTGTTGGGCCGCATGCAAAGCCACTGGCCACCCCTTGTGCCTGCCAATTGCGCACTGGGCCTGGGGCTGGCAGGCGCGAACAATGCGCAGTGGCATGCGCAATGCATGGAAGCCAACCCCGGCTATGCGAAGTTGGTGCTGGAAACGGACGCCGCAATTGCCTTGCTGGGTGCCCACCGAGGAGAGCCTGGGGCCTTGGTCATTGTGGGCACGGGTGCCATAGGCCTTGCCTTGCAGGCGAACGGAGAGCATCTCAGCGTGGGGGGCTGGGGTTTTCCTTGTGGTGACGAGGGAAGTGGCGCTGATATCGGGCTACGTGCGATCGGTCTCACACAGCGCGCCGTGGACGGGCGCAATGACCATACCCCCTTGACCCGTGATATCTACAAATTACTAGGCGGCACGCCAGAGGCCCTGTTGGCTTGGTGCGGCAAGGCGCGCCAGTTTGAATATGCCAGTCTGGCCCCTCACGTGTTTGCACACGCATTGGAAGATGTCGAGGCGGCTGCGCTGTTGGCGTACGCCGCCCAGAGCCTGGAGTCCCTGGCAACAACGCTTGACCCTGAAGGGACATTGCCGTTGGTCATTGCTGGCAGCATCGCCCAGCGCTTGCTGCCCCGACTTTCTCCAGCGCTTGCACAGCGCGTGGTTCCCTCCAACGGCGACGCCATGGACGGCGGACTGGCTTTGTGTTTGAAATGATTCCGGCGAGTCCGGTGAAGGATGATGATTTGACTACGTTGATGTTGGAAGAGGCGCTGGCCTCGGCGCGGCAAGTGGAACAACAATTGGCTGGGGACGAAGACCGTTACGCGGCCCTGGGAGCTGCACTGCGTGCCCTGCCACCCCAAGGCGCTGTAACCATTGCCCGTGGCAGTTCGGACCACGCGGCCGCCTACTTTGCCTACTTGGTGATGTCGCGTACCGGGCAACTGGTGACTTCGCTGCCCATGTCGCTGCTGACGCTGTACAAGGCGCCTTTGGCCAAACAGCGACTGCTGGCGGTGTCGATTTCGCAATCCGGTCGCAGCCCGGACCTGATCGAACCCATGCAGGTGTTTGAGGCTGCGGGAGCCACTACGGTTGCGCTGGTCAATGACACCACATCACCGCTCGCGCAAGCGGTGGACTGGGCTCTCCCCCTGCACGCGGGCCCTGAAAAAAGCGTTGCCGCAACCAAAAGCTTTATATGCGGCTTGGTGGCTGGCGTGCGCTTGGCCGCGCATTGGGGCGAACATGCCGATTTATTGCAGGGACTGAAATCCTTGCCCGCGGCGCTGGACGCAGCCTGCAAGCAGGACTGGACTTCTGCCGTGGAGCCGCTGCGCACCGCGAGCAAACTCATGGTGATTGGCCGCGGGCCGGGATTGGCGATTGCGCAAGAGGCTGCGCTCAAGTTCAAGGAAACATGCGCGATCCAGGCAGAGGCGTTCAGCGGCGCAGAGGTCAAGCATGGCCCCATGGCACTGGTGGATGAGAACTATCCCATGCTGGTGTTTGCGCTGCGTGGCCCAGCGCAACAAAGCCTGATTGCGCTGGCTGCCGAAATGCGCGGGCGCGGCGCTCAGGTGCTGTTGGCAGCCCCTGCCGATGTGCCAAGCCGGGACTTGACGTTAAGTACTGCGCCACAGGAGGACCTGGACCCGATCACGGCCATCCAGAGCTTCTATCTCCTGGTTGAGGCGGTCGCGCGCGCGCGCGGCTTGAATCCTGATCAGCCCCGCCACCTCTCCAAGGTCACGACCACCCGATAAACTGCGGGGCATGAACTGCCAGACACTATTGAAGGATGGTGCCCCCGCCGTGCGTCTGATGGGCGCAGGGGGCGATACGGTCACCGTGTTATTGCGCGGCGCCCAGGTTGTTTCGTGGGTCGATGCCAGCGGCGTGGAGCGGCTGTATTGCAGCCCTGCTTCCCCCCTCAATGGGCCGCAGGCCGTGCGCGGCGGTGTGCCCGTGATTTTTCCGCAATTCTCGGATCGCGGCCCGCTGCTGCGCCATGGTTTTGCGCGCATGCGGGTCTGGACATTGCAGCCCCAGGAAGCGTTTGCGCCGGAGCCCCGCATATCTTTGCAGTTGCGCAACGCAGTAGGCGACGACCCACTTTGGCCCCATGCCTGTACTTGCACGCTAACGGTTAGTTTGCTCCCCGATGGGTTGCGTATGGCACTGGCGATAGCAAACACGGGTACCACTGCTTTTCCTTTTCAGGCCGCGCTGCACACCTATTTTGCGGTGGGTGATGTGGCGCAAGCCGTATTGAACGGTGTATGGCCAGAAGGTGAATCGCTGTTTTTGCGTGACCCTATCGACCGTATCTTTAGTGCGGTGCCTGGTCCATTGGAGCTGAAAAGCCCCGGTGGTTCATTGCTGCTCGAGCACACGGGGTTCCCCGATGTGGTGGTGTGGAACCCAGGTCCAGAGGCTGTCATTGGCGATTTGCCACCGGGTGGGTACCGAGAATTCGTTTGTGTGGAGCCTGCTGCCGTGTGTCAGCCCGTGCATTTGGAGCCAGGGGCGCAATGGGAAGGTGTCACGCTGATTTCCCACAATCGCGCCCAGTCGGCCCTGGATCGAAAAATCTAACTGAGCGCCTCATGGCCGCCAATTAGCCTTCTGCGCTTACACCGTTGCGCCCCAGCCCCCATTCACTTTTGCCAGTCGCTGGCTGCCATTGCGATTGCCTACACCGACAAACTGCGCAACAGCAGCCACCCCAGCAAGCACTCAAAACACCCGAAGGTCTGTTACTTCACATGACCTTTGAGGGGGCACGCACTCTTGCCTCGATAGATGGGTGCCCTTGCACGGACAGATTTTCCTAGGGTAAACACGAGGTTTCATCTGTCATTTCCTGTCCTTTTGTAATGAAATCAATCCGCGTTTTCCGAAAGGCCAACTGGCCAACATGGGGCGCACTGCATTGCGTGTAACGAAGCGTAAGTCGAATGCAGGGAAGTTCACAAAAACTTCAAACATATCAAGTAGTTACGAGTAGGTAGCAAACCTTTCTCCGGCGTTTGCGCTTACATGCTGAATTGCATAACCTGTGGCTTCAGGGAGAAGCAAAAAACACCACGCCGAATCAATAAAAGTAATGCGGGGTGTTGTGCCGTTACGCCGATCCCTCAGGAAGTCATCATGATCTCGCTCAAAGTTTCCACGCGCCTCACCATTCTTGTCGGAGTGTTGGCGGGATTGCTGGTCCTCGTCGGAACCATTGGCCTGATCGGTATGAACAAAAGCGAGGCAGCGCTGGGGAGTGTGTACAACGGCCGAGCGGTTCCACTGGCGCAGTTAAGTGAAGTGAATTATTTGATTGTCCGCAATCGCGTCTTGCTCATGGACATGCTGTTGCTATCCCGTCCGTCCAATGTCGCAGAACGCAACAAGGAGCTGGTTGAAAATCAGCGGCAACAAGTTGCTTCCTTGGGTGCATTCACGGCGCAATCGCTTTCACCGGGCGAGAAAGGGCTGACTGACGAATTGGTTGCCGACATCAAAGTCTACGAACAAGAGGGCCTAAGGCCCGCAGTAGATGCGCTTGTGGGTGCTAACAAGGCACTGGCTAGTTCTATCTACGACGAGAAGATCACTCCTTTGTCCCAGTCCATGCAGGCCAAGATGACCAAGCTCATTTCGCTGCAACTGGAGTTGGCCAGGCAAGAATATGAAGCGGCGGTCAGTAGATCCAATATGCTCAGGACGGCATCTGCAGTTTCTATTGGGGTCGGTCTGGTGTTCAGCGCATTGTTTGGTTGGGCGTTGATGCGTGGCATCACCGTACCACTGCAGCGTGCAGTGGCTGCTACCGAGGCCGTGGCGCGGGGCGATCTGAGTCAGAAAATTCTGAGTGAAGGGGGGGATGAAATTTCCGCATTGCTTCAGGCCTTGTCGACCATGCGGGAGCAACTCGCTGACGTTGTCGGCCAGGTTCGCCAAGGGTCAGAAGCGGTTTCCATTGCCAGCGCTGAAATTGCGAATGGAAACAGCGACTTGTCGGCCCGTACAGAGTCCCAAGCCAGTGCACTGGAGGAAACGGCGGCCTCCATGGAGCAACTGAATGTGGCGGTCAAGCAAAACGCCGATACCGCAAAGCAGGCCAATCATCTGGCCCAAGCTGCCAGCGCACACGCCATCAAAGGTGGCGAGGTTGTGGCACAAGTAGTGGAGACCATGAAAGGCATCAATGACGCGTCGAAAAAGATAGCAGACATCATTGGTGTGATTGACGGAATTGCCTTTCAGACAAACATATTGGCCCTGAATGCCGCAGTGGAAGCCGCCAGGGCTGGTGAGCAAGGCCGTGGATTTGCCGTCGTAGCGAGTGAAGTGCGTTCCTTGGCAGGACGGTCGGCAGACGCAGCAAAAGAAATCAAGACGCTCATCAATGCCAGTGTTGAACGCGTAGAGCAAGGTTCTGCGCTGGTTGACTTGTCCGGCGAGACCATCACAGAGGTAGTCGCCAGCATCAGCCGCGCCACCAAACTCATGGGCGAAATCAGCACCGCCAGCACGGAACAGGCATTGGGCGTTGCCCAGGTCAACGAAGCCGTTTCCCAGATGGATCGCGCAACCCAGCAAAATGCAGCACTGGTGGAAGAGATGGCTGCGTCAGCCAGCACGCTCAAATCACAGGCGCATGAGTTGGTGCTATCCGTCTCGGTGTTCAAGTTGGGCGCAACGGACACAACACGTGTCACATCCAGGCCCGCAACCGCCCCCAAGCGACTTGTCGCTTACTAAAAGGCACCTGGTTTTCAGGATAGGCTGGTTCAGCCTGGCGGCTGGTGATCCGCATCGGGCCGGCTGGCCGGGTCTACATGGGTCATGAGATTGAGTACGCGGTGGCGCCGCAATACCGCCGCACGGGCCGCAACGGCAATGTTGTGTCCCGCTTCCACGGTGAGCAAGGCGTCCACTTCAATGTGGGCGTCGGCCACTACCATGTCGCCCATCTTGCGGGTGCGCACATCGTGTACTCCGGCCACGCCGGGCGTGGCCATCAGGGTGGCGCGTATCGCTTGCACTTCTTCTTCGTCCACTGCGCGGTCCATCAGGTCGTGTAGCGCGTCCCAGCCGAAGCTCCAGCCCATTTTGCCCACCATAAAGCCCACAATCAGCGCAGCGATCGGGTCCAGCAGGGGGTAGCCCGCCATGCTGCCCAGAATGCCCAGGCTGACCACCAGCGAGGAAGCGGCGTCCGAGCGCGCATGCCAGGCATTGGCCACCAGCAGGCTCGATTTGACGGCCTTGGCCGTGCGCAGCATGTAGCGGAACAGCAGTTCCTTGGTCAGGATGCCACCCAGCGCGACCCAGAGGGCGGTGGTGTGGGCCGGGGCGATGGTGCCCGGGGCTTCAAGCTTCTGGAGTGCCGACCAGACCATGCCGCCGCCCACGGCCAGCAGGATGGCGCCCAGCGCCAGCGAGGCGGCTGTCTCGAAGCGTTGGTGGCCATAAGGGTGGTCGGCATCCGCGTCTTTTTTGGCATGGTGCCCGGCCAACAGCACCACAAAGTCTGAGACCAGGTCGGACAGGGAGTGGATGCCATCTGCAATCAGCGCCTGGGACTTGGTGAGCGTGCCCACAATGATTTGGGCACTGGCCAACACCACGTTCACCACCACACTCACCCAGGTGCTGCGGCTCGCAGCGGCCGCGCGTTCCGCCGCACTATGGGGAGCGTGTTCGTCGTCTTGTTCGGTAAATTGCATGGTGTGCAGTGTGACCGGCCAAGATGACGGCGGCCTTAACTGAGGTGCTTGCCGGCAATGCCCGCCAGCTCAAACATGGTGACCTGTGGCTTGCCGAACACCGCGAGCAGCTTGGCATCGGCGTTGATGGCGCGCTTGTTGGTTGCGTCTTGCAGGCCGTGGGCCTTGATGTAGTCCCACAGCTTTTTTATCACTTCGGTGCGTGCGACAGGTTCCGCACCGATCACCGCTGCCAGCGCACTGCTAGGCAGTTTTCCGCTGGCCGCAGTCGTTTTGCGCGGGGCCTTGGGTTTCGCAACCTTGGGAGCCGCCGCTTTCTTTGCAGTAGTTTTTTTGGCTTTGGTGCCCGCAGTTGCTGCGCCGACAGCTCCTGTTTTAGTAGCGCCAGCGGCCTTGGTTGCGGCTTTGTAAGCCGTTTTGCGGGGCGGGAATTTGCTGGGAGCGAATTCGAAGTTCACCTTGCCGGCCTCTGCATCCCAGGCCAACATGGCCTTGAAGGCGCGGCGTGTGCGCATGCTGACGAACTTGTCCAGCAGGTCAGTCTTGCCTGTGGCCAGAAGCTTTTGCATCTGTTCGCGCTCGATGGGTTGTTGCAGGATGATCTGGCCGCTTTTGAAGTCGCAGCTGGGGGTGGGCTGGGCATCGGTCGGGACCGACTTGTCGCACACATAGTTTTTGCCATGCTCGAACACCAGGCCGCCTGCGGCATTGGCAGTGCCCGTCCCGCATTTGGGGCAGGGGCCCAGCGCAGTTTGCGCGCTGAAATCGATCAGCTCCCCGCTTTCTTCGCCCGCTTTGTCGTCGCCGAAGTCGAACTCCAGCTTGTAGTTCTTGGTTTCGTCGTCAAACTTGATCACCATCTCTGCGGTAAAGGGCCAGCCCGCTTTGGAGCGGAAGCCATCCAGTGGGCCGATCTTGCGGTCGCGCAAGAATTGCTCCACCTCAACGGTTTCAAAGGTACGTCCAGCGGGAGACTTGCCAAACGAGAAGCCGCAGCCGTCATCCGTGCCCGTTTGGCCGGTGCACGTGAAGCGGCGGTAATTTTCCTTGACGATGCCACCGCAGTTGGGGCAACGGGCTTCCAGGGTGGCGTAGTCGCCGGGGATGGTGTCGCGGTCGTATTCTTTGGCCTTCTTGACCATGTGCTCGGTCATCGCGGCGATCTCGGCCATGAATTTCTCGCGGCTGAGCTTGCCCTGTTCCATCTGGGCGAGCTTGTATTCCCACTCACCGGTGAGCTCGGCCTTGGTCAGTTCCTGCACGTCCAGGCCGCGCAAGAGCGTCATGAGCTGGAAGGACTTGGCGGTGGGAATCAGCTCGCGGCCTTCGCGGAGCATGTACTTCTCGGCAATCAGGCCTTCGATGATGCTGGAGCGGGTGGCGGGTGTGCCCAAACCTTTCTCTTGCATGGCTTCGCGCAGTTCGTCGTCTTCCACAGTTTTGCCGGCACCTTCCATGGCGCCGAGCAAGGTGGCTTCGGAGTAGCGTGCAGGCGGCTTGGTCTTGAGGCCCTTGGGGTCCACACTCTCGCTCCGCACTTTTTCGTTGGGAGCCACTGGCACCAGGTTTTGGCCCTTGTCCCCTTCTTTGGCGTCTTCCACTTCAGCGGCGGCTTCTTTGCCGTAAATGGCCAGCCAACCCGGTTTGACCAGTACCTTGCCTTCGGTTTTAAACGAGTGTTGCAACGCAGTCGTGATGCGGGTGGTGACTTGGTATTCCGCGCTTGGGAAGAACACCGCCATAAAGCGGCGCACCACCAGGTCATACAGCTTTTGCTCCGCCTCACTGAGGCCGCTAGGCGCTTGCAGGGTGGGGATGATCGCAAAGTGATCCGACACCTTGGCGTTGTCGAACACGCGCTTGGTAGGCTTGACGTAGTTCCCTTTGATCGCTGTTGCAGCATGGGGCGCCAGGTGGCGCATACCGCTGTCAGCCAGCATCTCAAAAGTTTGCTTGACCACGGGCACGTAGTCTTCTGGCAAAGCGCGCGAATCGGTACGCGGGTAGGTCAGCGCCTTGTGGCGTTCGTACAAGCTCTGGGCGATTTGCAGTGTGGTCTTGGCGCTGAAACCGAACTTGCCGTTGGCCTCGCGCTGCAAGCTGGTCAGGTCAAATAACAGGGGAGACGCCTGGGTGGTGGGCTTGCTTTCTTCCGTGACGGTGGCCTGCTGGCCGCGTACTGCGTCGGCAATTGCTTGCGCTTCGCGCTGGCTCCAGACGCGATCCGCCTTCTTTTCAGCGTCATCCGCATCTTTCTTGTGGGCTGGGTTGAACCACTTGGCGGCGTACTCACCGGCTTGGGCGGCGAAGGTAGCGTGCACCTCCCAATAGTCACGGCTCACAAACTTGCGGATCAACTCTTCGCGCTCAACCACAACGGAGAGCGTGGGGGTTTGCACACGGCCCACGGTGGTGAGAAAGAAGCCACCATCGCGGCTGTTAAAGGCGGTCATGGCGCGTGTGCCGTTGATGCCGACCAGCCAGTCGGCCTCGGAGCGGCATCGTGCTGCATCTGCCAGCGGCTGCATTTGTGCATTGGTGCGCAGGTTGTCGAAGCCATCGCGGATGGCCTGGGGCGTCATGGACTGCAGCCACAGGCGCGAGACCGGCTTGCCCAAGGGCTTGGCACCTCCGGCGTACTGCTCGATCAGGCGGAAAATCAGCTCCCCTTCGCGGCCCGCGTCACAGGCGTTCACGAGTTTGTCGACGTCCTTGCGTTTGGCCAGTTTGACGACTGCGTTCAGGCGGGTTTTGGTTTTGTCGACGGGCTTCAAGTCGAAGTGGGGCGGAATGACCGGAAGTTGTGCAAAGCTCCACTTCCCGCGTTTCACGTCATAGGCCTCAGGCGCCTGGATCTCGACCAGGTGGCCTACAGCGCTGGAGACGACATAGGTGTCGCTCTCGAAGTATTCATCATGTTTTTCAAACTTGCCCGCCACCGGGGTAAGGGCGCGCACGATGTCTTGTGTTTTCATCTGACTACAATCCAATTCTCGCGTGCGCGCAGGCGCGCACTTGCACACGCAGGCACGCACACATGCGCGCCCATACGATTCACCATACCAAATTTTTGAGCCGTGGTAAAAAACACTGTGATTTCCTCCACACCTGTTCCTAGTCGGCGTATTCAGACCCGGCGCTCCGGGGTGCATGGCAAGGGGGTGTTTGCCGTGCAAGACATTGCCGAAGGCGAAACCATCATCGAGTACGTGGGCGAGGTTATCAGCTGGCAGGAGGCGCAGGATCGCCACCCCCACGACCCCCAAGACCCCAACCACACTTTCTACTTTTCGCTAGAAGGCGGCAATGTCATTGATGCGTTGTACGGTGGCAATTCCTCCCGGTGGATCAACCACTCGTGCGACGGTAACTGCGACGCTGACGAAAATGATGGCCGCGTGTTCATCAGGGCCTTGCGCAACATCAAGGCGGGTGAAGAGTTGAATTACGACTATGGCCTCATCATCGAAGAGCGCTACACCAAGAAGCTCAAGGCTGAGTACCCCTGCTGGTGCGGCAGCAAAAACTGCCGCGGCACCTTGCTCGCACGCAAAAAATGACGCTGCGCTGGCAGGGCGAGTCGATCTGGGAGGCTATCAGCCCTGTGTGGCCGTCCTTCTCGGTGGAGATCCTGCCGGAAATTGATTCCACCAACACCGAGCTGATGCGCCGGGCGCGCGCCGGGCAACTGGATCCCGTGTTGCTGGTGGCAGAACGGCAGACAGCGGGCCGCGGACGTTTGGGGCGTGACTGGAGCAGTGATGTGCAGGGGTTGGGCGGCACACTGACTTTTTCGTTGGGGGTGCCATTGGCCCCGCCAGACTGGTCCGGTTTGTCTCTGGCGGTGGGTCTTGCCGTAGTGGAAAGCTTGCACCCCGATTTGCGCTTGAAGTGGCCCAACGATGTGTGGCTAGAGCACCGAAAATTAGCGGGGATTCTGATAGAAACCGCCAGCGTTGGGGATGCGCGGTATGCGGTGATTGGGGTTGGCATCAACATTTCCCCGCGTGACGCCACCGACATGCGCACACCGCCTGCTTGTTTGCAAGAGCTGTCGCCGCAGGCCACAGCGCCGGCTGCGCTTGCGCGTATTGCGCTGCCACTGGTGTTGGCTATCCAGCGGTTTGCCGCCGAAGGCTTTGCACCTTTGCGCCCGGCTTTTCATCTGCGGGACCTTCTCTATGGGCAGACGGTCGTGTGCAGTGATGGAGTGACCGGCGTCGCCCGTGGGGTAGATGCCAGCGGTGCCTTGCTGGTGCATACTGACCGAGGTTTGATCAGAATTAACAGTGCGGAGGTCAGTGTGCGACCTGCGCCCCCTGCTATGGTGACTTGACCCTATGTTGCGTCTGTTTGTCTTGGTGTTGTTGCTAGCCAACGGGCTCTTTTTTGCATGGAGCAACGGCCTGCTGCGCGCCTATGGGTTTGCGCCTGTTGTAGTTAGCGAACCACACCGTTTGGCGCAGCAGATCAGGCCCGAAAGTATCCAGCTACTGAATGCCACCGAGATCAAGCAGGTTGAAGCACAGGTGCAAGCGGACTTGGCTCCCAAAGAGTGTTTGCAGGCGGGGCCCTTTGATACTGCACAAGCCTCAAGATTGCGCGAGGCCTTGGAGGCTGCCTTGCCTGCTGGTGCCTGGCAACTAGAAGTCGGCAAAGAGCCTGCGCGCTGGATGGTCTACATGGGCGCCTATGCCTCGGTTGCACTGCAAGCCAAAAAGCGCGCTGAGTTGACTGGATTGGGTATCAAATCTGAGACCGTGAATACCCCAGCTTTGGGGCTTGGTTTGTCACTGGGTGGGTTTACGACAGAGGCAGCCGCCAAGCTTGAGTTGGCCCGTTTGGTGCCCAAAGGCATTCGAACCGCAAAAGTGGTGCAGGAGCGTGAAGAGGGGGCATTGAGTATGTTGAAGCTTCCCGCAGTGACGGAGCAGCTTCGCGCCAAGTTGGCAGACCTGTTGCCCGTGCTAGCGGACAAACCCTTCGAAACGTGTTCTTGATTGGCTAAGTGTCGGCTAGCGTTCAGGTGTTTTCAGGCAGGCGGTGAAACCGAAGTATGAAACTGGCGCCCGGCATAGAGGCTCCGGGCTTCGCTTCTTCTACTGAAATAGTGGCGTGATGTTGGCGTGCGATCTCCAGCACGATGGGTAAACCCAGCCCGGAACCGTCCGCCTCATTGCCGAGCGCACGGTAAAACGGCTGAAACACCAACTCCCGCTCCGCCACTGGGATGCCGGGGCCAGAATCTTCGACTTGCAGAACCAGCGCCCTGCTAAAAGGGTCCAGCAAGACGCGCGCCGTGATGACCCCCGGATTCTCGACGCTGCTGGGGGTGTAGTTGATGGCATTGTCCAGAAGATTGCGTACCATTTCCTTGAGCAAGGTCGGATTGCCCGGCAGGCTTCCACCTTCGGTGCCGGGCTCTATTCCCTCGTAGCCCAGGTCAATGTATTTGTCCATAGCGCGCGGCACGCAATCGCGCACCACCTCGATGGTGAGTTTTGCCAAGTCACAGGGCTGGTGGCTCAGTACGGCACCGCTGCTTTCTGCCCTGGCCAGTGCCAGTAGCTGGTTTACGGTGTGGGTGGCGCGAATACTGGAGCGTCCAATTTGGCGCAGCGATTGTTTGAGATCCTCCGCACTGGCCCCCTGGCGCTGGGCCAAGTCAGCCTGCATGCGAAGCCCGGCCAGTGGTGTCTTGAGTTGATGGGCAGCATCGGCCAGAAACCTTTTTTGCGTAGCAATAGAGTCCTTGAGACGCATCAGCAAGTCGTTCACCGACGACACCAGCGGGGCGACCTCCAGTGGTACGGCTTCGACGTCCAACGGGCTCAGATCTTCCGGGCTTCGCGCACGAATGCGTTCTTCCAGGCTGTTCAGTGGCTTGGTGGCCTGCACTAGTGCTAGCCAGACCAGCAGCACGGCCAAGGGCAAGATAACAAACTGGGGCAACATGACGCCCTTCACAATCTCAGTGGCCAACACGGAGCGTTTGTCCAAGGTCTCGGCCACTTGCACCAAGGCTGGCTGGCCCTGGGCGAGGTCCAGCTTGACCCACATGTAGGCCACTTTGAGATCGGTGCCGCGGAAATCCACGTCGCGAATGCGCACCTCCCCAGGTGGCAGCCGTTCGTTCTCAGGTGGCAAGGGCAATCCTTTTTCGCCACTCAGGTATTCACCTTGGCTGCCCAGCACCTGGTAGTACACGGTGTCATCGTCATCAGCGCGCAGCAGTTCGCGAGCAGGCAATGGCAGTACAAACTGGGCTTGATCCTTGTTGATGGTGATCAGTTGGGCCAGCGCGCCCACGTTGTATTCGAGTGAACGGTCAAACGGCTTGCCAGCAATCCCTTGAGCCACCAGCCAGGTCAGCACCAGGCTGACTGGCCATAGCAGCAGCAAGGGCGTAAGCATCCAGTCCAGTATTTCCCCGAACAGGCTCCGCTGCTCGCGCTGAAAGAGTTTCACGCGGTGGGGAGGTTAAGGGGCGATCTTCTCGAGGCAGTACCCCAATCCGCGGACTGTGGCAATGCGGATAGGCCCCTTTTCGATCTTCTTTCGCAGCCGGTGGATGTAGACCTCGATGGCATTGTTGCTGACCTCTTCGCCCCATTCGCACAAGCGCTCCACCAGTTGATCTTTGCTAACCAAGCGGCCGGCCCGCTGGAGTAACACCTCCAGCAAGCCCAATTCACGTGCAGACAGCTCCACCATTTTGCCGTCGATAGTGGCTACCCGGCCCGCTTGGTCGTATGTCAGTGGTCCGTGCTTGATGAAGGCCGAGGTCGCGCCCATGCCGCGGCGCACGAGGGCGCGTACGCGCGCCTCAAGTTCTTGCAGGCTGAAGGGTTTGGCCATGTAGTCATCTGCGCCGTAATCCAGGCCCTTCACCCGTTCATCCACGCTGTCGGCGGCGGTCAGAATAAGCACAGGAAGCGAGGAACCTCTGGCACGCAGTTTCTTGAGCACCTCAAGTCCATGCATCTTGGGGAGGCCCAGGTCTAGGATCAGAAGGTCGAACTCGGTGTTGGTCATGAGTGCTGCATCTGCCTCAGTACCACTGGCCACGTGGTCAACGGCTGCGCCAGCACTGCGCAGGGCGCGGAGCAGGCCATCTGCCAGAACCTGGTCATCTTCAGCTATGAGTAATCGCATGGGTGTCTCCTCGCTCGGTGTTATGGCTGCCATTCTAGGCGTGCGCTAGTGCATGGGGTGGGGGCGATTAGCCACTGTTATAGGCTTCCAGGCCCAGTGCAATGACGGTTGCAACCTCCGAGCTCACGGCTTGCCTTAGCTCACCCTCGGCCTGTGCGACTGCGTCTTGGTAGGCGCTGAGCCAAGCCAGCCCGGTAGCTGTAAATTTGATGCGGCGTGCACGAGCGTCTGCGGGGTCGCCTACGCGATCGACCATGCCCCAGGCTTCGCACTGGGTCACCAGCGTGCCCATGGCCTGCTTGGTCATGCCGGCGCGTTGGGCTAACTCGGTCAGGCGCGAGCCTTCCAAGTCAAGGTGTCGGGTGATGTGAATATGGGCCGCGCCAACCTGCCCGCGCTCGGCAAGGTTAGACAGCCCCAGTGACACGCCTGGATGGTGGGCCATGAGTGTCAGCACTCGCGCGTCAAAACGATTCAGCGCTAAACGCAGCCAATGACCTAGGTGGTTCTGGCGCCATGTGTCGTTGCTTGAAAAAGTGAGTTCCGGCATCAACAAATAGTAATGCAAACTGACTATAAAACATGTTTACGCGATCCATGGTTGGCGTTTAAACTACTGTTCAAGCATCCAGCCTGTTATTAATTCCAGACCTTCTGTGATGCGCCTATCCATAGCTTTTTAAGGAGATATTTCATGGACGCTCCCGTCAAGAACCCCGCCAACATGAATGGCGCCAATGCTGAGAAAGCCAAAGCCCTGCAAGTGGCACTGGCCCAAATTGAAAAACAGTTTGGCAAGGGCACCATCATGCGTTTGGGCGAAGGGGAAGTGATTGAAGACATTCAGGTGGTTTCTACCGGCTCTTTGGGTTTGGACATTGCGCTGGGCGTAGGTGGCCTGCCCCGTGGCCGCGTGGTGGAAATCTATGGCCCGGAGTCGTCAGGCAAAACCACCTTGACGCTACAGGTGATTGCCGAGATGCAAAAGCAGGGAGGGCAATGCGCCTTTGTGGATGCAGAGCACGCGTTGGATGTGCAGTACGCGCAAAAACTGGGCGTCAACTTGCAGGACCTGCTGATCAGCCAGCCCGACACCGGTGAGCAAGCGTTGGAAATTGTGGACAGCTTGGTCCGCTCCGGTGCGGTGGACCTGATCATCGTGGATTCCGTCGCCGCATTGACCCCCAAGGCAGAGCTGGAAGGCGAGATGGGCGACTCTCTGCCAGGTTTGCAGGCCCGCCTGATGAGCCAAGCCCTGCGCAAGCTCACGGCTCACATCAAAAAAACCAACTGCATGGTTATCTTCATTAACCAAATCCGCATGAAGATTGGCGTGATGTTCGGTTCTCCTGAGACCACCACCGGCGGCAATGCATTGAAGTTTTATGCATCTGTGCGCCTGGACATACGCCGCACCGGCACCATCAAGAAAGGCGAAGAGGCCATTGGTAACGAGACCAAAGTCAAGGTGGTCAAAAACAAGGTCAGCCCGCCATTCAAGACGGCTGAATTCGACATTCTGTTTGGTGAGGGCATCAGTCGTCACGGCGAAATCATCGACATGGGAGTGAGTGCAGGTATTTTGGAAAAATCTGGTGCTTGGTATGCCTACCAAGGCGAGAAAATTGGCCAGGGTCGCGACAATGCCCGCGAGTTTCTGCGCGAAAACCCTGTGCTGTCGGTGGAGATCGAGAACAAAGTGCGCGAGTCATTGGGCATCCCCTTGCTGCCGGTAGCGGAGCCTGAGGTCAAGGCCAAAGGTAAAAAGGCGGACAAAGCCGAAAAAACGGAGTAAATTAGCCTCTATCTCTCGTGGATGTTTCGCTGGTAGCTATGAAAACAGGAGCAAAACAGGAGCTGTCATTGACAGGGCGGGCGCTGCGCCTGCTCAGCTCCCGAGAGCATTCGCGGGCGGAGTTGGAGCGCAAGCTAGCGCTCCATGAGGGTGAGCCGGGGGCACTAATGAAGGTGCTGGACGCCCTGCAGGCCAAGGGCTTCATCAATGAGGAGCGGGTGTTGGAGTCGGTTGTGCATCGGCGGGCATCCAAGCTGGGTGCCTCGCGTATCAAGCAGGAACTGCAAGCAAAAGGGCTGGAGCCAGAAGCAGTTGCCACGGCCGTTCAGGCCTTGCGTGCCACAGAGCTGGAGCGTGCGCAGCAGATCTGGCGCAAAAGGTTTGGCCGCCAACCCGCGGATACCGCGGAGCGCGGAAAGCAGGTGCGCTTTTTGGCCAGCCGGGGTTTTGCAGGAGACACCATCCGCAAAGTGGTGTCAGGCTCCAATGAGGATTAGGTGGAGCCTTACAGCCCGAGCATCAGTTGAAGGTTTTGTACGGCTGCACCACTGGCCCCTTTGCCAAGGTTGTCCAAGCGGGCCACAAGAACGGCATGGGCAAAGCCATCGGCGGCCGCATCATTAGCGAACACGCGCAGTTCCAATTTATTGGTATCGGCCAGTGCCGCTGCATCCAACTTCAAATCCGGTGTTGTCGGCTCGACCGTAACCCAGGTGCTACCCGAGTAATGCTTGTGCAGGGCCATGTGCAAGTCGTGCGCAGTGGGTTTGCCGGGAAGCATGTCTAGGTGCAAAGGAAGCTGCACCAGCATGCCTTGCTTGAAGTTGCCGACCGCAGGAATAAAAAGCGGGCGCCGGCTGAGGCCGGTGTATTTCATGATCTCGGGAATGTGCTTGTGTTTGAGTCCCAGGGCGTACAGCTCGTAGGGAGAGGCCGTTCCCTGCGCATACGCCTCGATCATGGTCCGCCCCCCGCCGGAATAACCGCTTACGGATGGCAGGCACACCGGAAATTCAATAGGTAGCAATCCCGCATCTACCAACGGACGAATCAACGCAATGGCGCCAGTGGCATAACAACCAGGGTTGCTCACACGGCGGGCATTTGCTACGGCGTCGCGTTGACTGGCGGTCAATTCAGGAAATCCATAGACCCAGCCAGCGGCGGTGCGGTGTGCGGTGGACGCATCAATAATGCGGGGCCCGGGGCGGCCGGTTTCTTTCTCCAGCCCGTCGACCATGGCCACGGTCTCGAGCGCGGCGTCATCATGCAGGCACAGAACAACCAAATCAGATTGGGCAATCAGCGCGCGTTTTGCTTGTGGGTCCTTGCGCAACGCTGGGTCAATGCTGATGATTTCGACCTGTGGCATAGCCTGCAGGCGTTCACGAATCTGCAGCCCTGTGGTGCCGGCTTCGCCATCAATAAAGATCTTTTTCATTACATGTGTCATTCGTCAACAAGAGGATGCAATAGGGCCAGAATCATGTATCGCGCCTTAGAGCCTGCTGGGCTGTAAGCCTGGCACAAGTATTGTGCAACGCACCATGATACAGTCGCGGGCTGATGTGTCCAGTGCCATGTGCTTGCAATTTCATGTTGCGGCATGGTGAAAATTGTCCAGTCCAGAGAGAGACGTCATGAAGATTCACGAGTACCAAGGCAAGGAAATCTTGCGCCAGTTCGGTGTGCCGGTGCCTCGCGGCATCCCCGCTTTTACAGTCCAAGAAGCGGTGGAAGCCGCACAAAAACTTGGCGGCCCCGTTTGGGTTGTGAAGGCGCAAATTCACGCCGGGGGCCGCGGCAAGGGCGGTGGCGTTAAAGTGGCCAAGTCCATTGATGACGTCAAACGGCTGGCGACTGAAATCTTGGGTATGCAGCTTAAAACCCACCAAACCGGGCCCGAAGGCCAAAAGGTTCGCCGCCTCTATATCGAAGACGGCGCTGACATTCAAAAAGAGTACTACGTTTCGATCGTGACCGATCGCGCCACGCAAAAGCTGGCTTTTATTGCCTCTAGCGAAGGCGGTATGGATATTGAAGAAGTCGCCCACTCCACCCCAGAGAAGATCGTGACTGAATTCATCGATCCTCTGACCGGTCTGCTGGAGCCACAAGCAAAGAAGATTGCAGATGCCATCGGCATGCCCGCAGACTCCACCGCCCAAGCAGTTGATATTTTCCAGAAGCTCTACAAGTGCTATATGGATACGGACGCCTCTCTGGTGGAAATCAATCCATTGAACCGCGACGGCAAGGGCAACGTCATCGCATTGGACGCGAAGTTCAACTTTGACCCCAATGCGCTTTTCCGCCACCCAGAAATCGTCGCCTACCGCGACCTGGACGAAGAAGATGCGGCTGAAGTGGAAGCATCCAAGTTCGACTTGGCTTACATAAGCTTGGACGGCAATATCGGCTGCCTGGTAAACGGCGCAGGTCTGGCGATGGCCACGATGGACACCATCAAGTTGTACGGCGCTGAGCCTGCCAACTTCCTGGATGTGGGCGGCGGTGCTACGCCCGAGAAGGTGACCGAAGCCTTCAAGATCATGCTGAAGAACCCCAAGGTCGAGGCCATCATGGTCAATATCTTCGGCGGCATCATGAAGTGCGACACCATTGCCACCGGCGTGATCACCGCCTGCAAGGCAGTGAACCTGTCTGTGCCATTGGTGGTGCGTATGAAGGGCACCAACGAAGACCTGGGCAAAAAAATGCTGGCCGAGTCCGGCTTGCCCATCATCAGCGCCGACAGCATGGCCGAAGCGGCCGAAAAAGTTGTCGCAGCCGTTAAAGCCCGCTAAGGAAATACCATGTCGATCTTTATCAACAAAGACACCAAAGTCATCACCCAGGGCATTACCGGCAAGACCGGTCAGTTCCACACGGAAAAGTGCCAAGAATACGCAAACGGCAAAAACGCGTTTGTTGCAGGCGTCAACCCCAAGAAGGCTGGCGAGTCGATCTTCAACATTCCAATTTATGCGTCCGTGAAGGAAGCTGCATCGGAAACCGGCGCCACGGTGTCGGTGATCTATGTGCCGCCATCCGGCGCCGCTGCCGCCATTTGGGAAGCTGTAGAAGCAGATCTGGATCTGGCAATCTGTATTACCGAAGGTATTCCGGTCCGCGACATGCTGGAAGTGCGCAACAAGATGAAGGCCAAAGAGGCTGCTGGCGGCAAAAAGACGCTGTTGCTCGGCCCCAACTGCCCCGGCTTGATCACGCCCGACGAGATCAAGATCGGCATCATGCCAGGCCACATTCACCGCAAGGGCCGCATTGGTGTGGTGTCCCGTTCCGGTACTTTGACCTATGAAGCGGTTGCTCAACTGACCGAAATCGGCCTGGGCCAGTCTAGCGCGGTTGGCATTGGTGGCGACCCCATTAATGGCCTAAAGCATATCGACGTGATGCAAGCATTTAATGACGACCCCGATACCGATGCGGTCATTATGATTGGCGAAATTGGCGGTCCTGATGAAGCTGAAGCGGCTCGCTGGTGCAAGCTGAACATGAAAAAACCGATCGTTGGCTTTATTGCTGGCGTGACGGCACCACCCGGAAAGCGGATGGGACATGCTGGCGCCCTGATTTCCGGTGGTGCCGACACTGCAGATGCCAAGCTAGCCGTAATGGAAGAGTGCGGCTTCAAGGTAACCCGTAACCCATCTGAAATGGCCAAGCTGCTCAAGGCGATGCTGTAAGCCAGAGCATCAATCGAAGGCTGGCTCATTTACCTTCACACAAGCCGGATGTCCTAAGGGGCAATCCGGCTTTGGTATTTTGGGGTGACCCAATCCGTACAAGGACACAACGTGGAAGAGTTTCTAACGGCTAATTTCTGGCTCGCTGTCGGCCAAATCATCATGATCGACATTTTGTTGGGTGGTGACAACGCTGTGGTCATTGCGCTGGCCTGTCGCAAATTGCCTGCACATCAGCGTCTGAAAGGGATTTTGTGGGGGACGGCAGGGGCTATTGTGCTGCGTGTGGTGTTGATTGCCTTTGCATTAACCCTGCTGCAGGTCCCGTTCCTCAAACTGGTTGGTGCGGCACTATTAGTGTGGATTGGGGTCAAGTTACTGGCACCTTCAGATGAAGATGAGCATTCCAACATTCAGGGTAGTGACAAGCTCTGGGCGGCCGTAAAAACCGTGATAGTTGCAGACTTGGTAATGAGTATTGATAACGTTATTGCAATAGCAGGTGCGGCCACTGGTGCCAGTGCGAATCATCAGCTGCCATTGGTAGTTTTCGGTTTGTTGGTGAGTATTCCCATCATCATTTGGGGAAGCCAATTAGTTCTGAAGCTGATGGATCGTTTTCCCCTGATCATCGTCGCGGGTGGCCTGCTACTGGGCTGGATCGCCGGCACCATGGCCCACAGTGACCCTGCAATGAAGAGCATATTGCCTCAAACGCCGACTTGGAATTATGCATTTGGCTTAGGCGGTGCTTTAGTGGTCTACGCCTTCGGATATCTCCATCGCAAACGAGTCGCATCCGCTTAGGATTGCGTGGTTTCGACAATGTTTAGAGCTAACCTCCAGATTCAAAAGCCGGAAATTCTGCAACTTTTTGGCTTGTGAATCCAAGGAGTGTCTGATACTGTCAGAACTTTACAGATCATCGGTGGGGTAAAAGCCGGGTCTCCTCAGTAGCTGGTGAAAATCAGCATCTCACAGGGCGAAGGGTTGCGTAGTGGCGAAACGTGCGTTAGCGGCAAAGGAATTTTGGCGTACCGACTGGTTTGCGGGCATTGCTGTGGTGTTGGCTGCAGTTGGCCTTCACATCGCTACTGATTTTGTTGGCACATTGGAGCGCCGCTTTTACGACTTTGCCAGTACCACTACCTCCCGCCAGCCATCAGATCGAGTGGCAGTCATCGCCATTGATGATCAAAGCATTGCCAATATTGGGCGCTGGCCATGGCCTAGAGATGTCCACGCCAAGTTGATTGATCAACTTGCGGATGCCAAAGTCAAAACGATTGCGCACACTGCCTTCTTTTTTGAGCCCCAAGTGGACCCTGGCCTGCAGTTCATTCAAAAATTAAAAGTTGCAGTCAATGCCCCTGCGGATGGGTCTGAGCCCAATTCCCAGTTACTGCAGTTGATAGCAGAGGCCGAGCAATCCTTGGATACCGATGCCAAGCTGTCGGCAAGCATACAGGCCGCTGGTAATGTGTTGCTTCCTTCGGTCTATGTTTTGGGCGAGCCGCAGGGGCGCCCCGACGAGCCACTGCCTGCCTATGTAGCCAAAAGCGCGGTGGATGAAAACAATGGTTATTCGATACAGGCCCAACGCGGCCAACAGCCATTGGCGACATTGGGCACCGCCGCAGTGGGCATTGGTCATCTGAATCAGCTCACAGATGTCGATGGAGCGGTGCGCTTTCAACCGTTGCTCGTGAACTATTACGGCAAGGCAATCCCTTCCATGGCGCTTTTGGCCGCCGCCAATAGTTTGAACTTGAATGCATCGGACATCCGCTTAAATTCCGGCGAATCAGTCCAACTTGGAAAGTTAAAAGTCAAAACCAACGAAACCGGACTGATGCTTCCCCAGTTCTACAAAGGGCACGAAGGCAAACCCGCATTTGCAGTCGATTCATTCTTTGATGTGTTGTCCGGCAAGATACCGGCCAGCAAATACACAGACAAAATCGTAGTTATCGGTGCCACTGCGGCAGGTGTTGGCGTGCAATTCCCTGTGCCGGGGTATTCATCACTCTCGCCTGCAGAAACCATTGCGCATATCACCTCGAGTATCTTGAGTGAGCACTTCATTTTGCAGCCCGCTTGGGGTGTGTGGGCGAGTTTGGGGGCATTCTTGTTGGTTGCAGCCTACATCGTGTGGGCCTTGCCACGATTGGGCGCCGGAACCGCTGCAGCTGTCACCCTGGGTTTTTTTGTATTGTTGTTGCTTACAGAGTTCGGCTTACTGTCTGGTGGAGCCACATGGGTCCAGCTCGTATTTCCAGCGTCAGTCCTCGTGTTGGGCCACCTCGCATTGACAACCAAACGATTCCTGATGACGGAGGCCGGCAAGGTCAAGGCCGATGAAGAGTCGGCGGAAACTAGCCGCATGATGGGCTTGGCCCTGCAAGGCCAAGGGCAGCTAGATATGGCCTTTGACCGCTTCCGGAGAGTCCCTTTGAACGAAGCGGTCATGGGAAATATGTATAGCCTGGCCTTGGACTTTGAGCGCAAACGCCAATTCAACAAGGCAGAAGCGGTGTACGAGCATATGGCGAGCTATGACCCGTCGTACAAGGACATCAAGACCAAGTTGAGTCGGGCTAAAAACCTGTCTGAGACCGTTATGTTGGGTAGTGGTGGTCACCCAGGGGGAACCATGCTTCTGGACGGCGGGGCCGTGGAAAAACCTATGTTGGGACGCTATCAAGTAGAAAAAGAGCTTGGCAAAGGTGCGATGGGGGTGGTCTATTTGGGCAAAGACCCGAAAATCGGGCGTGTAGTGGCCATCAAGACCATGGCACTAAGCCAGGAGTTCGCTGGAGAGGAGCTGGTAGACGCGCGCGAACGCTTTTTCCGTGAAGCTGAAACGGCGGGGCGCCTGCAACATCAAAATATTGTCACCATCTTTGACGCCGGTGAAGAACACGACTTGGCGTATATCGCCATGGAGTTCCTCAAAGGCCGTGATATGGTGGAATATTGCAAAGGCGGTAGTCTATTGCCCGTGCCGTTAGTTGCCAGTGTTGTGGCAAGGGTGGCCGAGGCATTGGCATATGCACACAAACAGATGGTTGTGCACCGTGACATCAAGCCGGCCAACATCATGTATGAACGTGAAAGTGACACTGTCAAAGTGACAGACTTCGGAATCGCTCGAATCACTGATTCCAGCAAGACCAAAACAGGGCTAGTATTGGGGACCCCTAGCTTTATGTCGCCAGAACAATTGGCGGGTAAAAAAGTTGATGGCCGCTCGGACTTGTATTCCTTGGGTGTGATGTTGTTTCAATTGTTGACTGGCGTGCTGCCATTCCGCGGAGAATCCATGGCGGAGCTGATGTTCAAAATTGCCAATGAAGAGGCCCAAGATATCCGCGTGATACGGCCTGATTTGCCCGCAGAGTTGGCGCGCATAGTGGGACTAATGTTGCAAAAGCGCCCCGAGCTGCGGTACCAAAGTGGTGAGCAGATAGCATTCGATCTGAAAGCCGCGTTTTCTAAAGCTTCGCCCATAGCGGAAGAAAGCAGTTTGAAGACAGTAACGCCGGAAGCGTCCGTTTTCGAAGCCACGAATCCCAATGTGGCGGTTGCATATGATCAAACTGTGGCGCAAGCCGTTGTTCGCGCCGCCGATAAGCCCAAATCCGGGTCAACCGATATAGAAATTTGACAGTGCCAATGATGTACCAGTTTTGCGCCCGCACGGATCAAGGCCGAGCCCGAGATAACAATGAAGACTCCATTGCATTTGAAGAGCATGCAAAAGTAGCTGTGCTTGCGGATGGAATGGGGGGTTACAACGCAGGAGAGATAGCCAGTGGAATGGCTACTGCGTTTATCAAATCAGAACTGAGTCGATGGATACTTGAGGCCGGGTCGACAGCACAGGCCAAAGAAGTACGACGTGCAATGGAAATTTGCGTAGACAACGCCAATATGGCCATCTACAACTCGGCTAACTCCAACTCTGCCTATGCCGGCATGGGGACTACGTTGGTAGTTGGGGTGTTTAGAGATGACCGCTTGTTTCTGGGGCACATCGGCGACTCCCGATGCTATCGATTGCGTGCGGGAATTCTGAGCCAGATCACCAAGGACCATTCGCTGCTCCAAGAGCAAATTGACGCAGGGCTGATTTCCGAAGAGCAAGCGGTAAATTCTTCTATCAAAAACTTGGTGACCCGAGCTCTTGGAGTCGAAGATATGGTCATGCTGGATGTCAATGAGCATCTTGTCGAACCCGGCGACTTGTATCTAATGTGCTCAGATGGCTTGTCAGATATGGTTAACGATGAACTAATCGCTAGAATCATTAGCGAAGAAACGGGCTTGGATCAAAAGGCTGGGTTATTGATATCTTCCGCAAATGAAAATGGCGGCAGGGACAATATCTCTGTTTTGATGGTCTTGGCAGGCGAATCTACAGAACGGCGTGGCTTGTTTGCCAGGCTGTTAGGGAAGTAGAGCATTTAGATTTTCCACAAACCAAATACAGGAAAAGGAGTCGATCATGCCGAAAATGATCGTTTCGATCGATGAGGTCGTGATCAAGGAAGTTCAGCTAACCAAGGACCGTACAACCTTGGGGCGCAGGCCCTATAACGATATTGTGATCGACAACTTGGCTGTGAGTGGGGAACATGCGGTGTTGCTCATGATCGGTGGCGAGGTGTTTCTGGAAGATCTCAATAGCACCAACGGCACCTACATCAATGGCAAAGCTGTGAAGAAACAGCAATTGCAAAACGGCGATGGCATTGAAGTTGGTAAATACAAGATCAAGTTTGTTGGTGACGGCGTGGCCGACAACTTTGACAAAACAATGGTGGTTCGGGCCCGCCCGGCAGCTGTTGCGCAAAGTGCGCCCGCCGTGGCACCCGCATCCGGTGACTCCATTGGTATGGGGGCCTTCCATGCTGCGATCAAAGTGTTGTCAGGCGCAGCATCTGGGCGCGAAGTGCCCCTTACCAAGGTGGTGACTACCATTGGGAAACCCGGTGTTGCTGTTGCTGCAATAACCCGCCGACAACACGGCTTTGTGGTTCACCACGTGGAAGGGGCTGGCAATCCAACGCTCAATGGATCTCCCATTGGTTCCGAACCCATATCCCTGAAGAATGGAGACTTGGTGGAGTTGGCCGGTACGCAAATGCAGTTTGTTCAAACCTGACTTCATTGCCATTTGTAGACCTGCCCGCCTTCCCTTTTTGACTGTGGCAGGTCCCTCTTGACATCCCTAGCGAAACATTGGCGCCGAATTGCGGTTACCTTGGTGCCGGTGATTCTGGCTTTGCTGCATGCAATCGGTGCGGTGCCAATTGGAGTAGTTCAGCGCCTTGACGACATCATTTATGACGCACGTCTCACAGCTACCATGCCGCAAACGCTGGATGAGCGCGTGGTCATTGTCGATATTGATGAGAAAAGCCTAGCCGAGTTGGGGCGCTGGCCATGGAGCCGGAACAAACTGGCCGACTTGGTCAATACCCTGTTTCAAGACCAGCAAGTAGCGCTAATTGGCTTTGACGTAGTGTTTGCTGAAGCGGATGAAAGCTCAGGTCTGCGCCGCCTAAATCAGCTCGCCAGTGGGGAGCTGAAGGACTATCCCGGATTTTCAGAGCGATTGAAACAGTTGCAAGGCGACCTTGACTTTGACGCTGCCTTCGCACGGGCAATTGCCAATCGCCCGGTGGTAATGGGCTATTACCTGACCAGTGACAAAGATGGACACACCAATGGCGTTTTGCCGGTACCTGCCTTGCCGCAATCCGCCTTGCAAGGAAGGCAGATCAAGGCAACATCGTGGACGGGGTATGGCTCAAATATCTCGCAATTAGCCGCCGCAGCGCCGATTGCTGGGTTCTTCAATTCCATACCCGACAGTGACGGCGTAGTCCGTTCGCTCCCTCTGTTGGCGGAATACAAAGGGGACTACTACGAGTCGCTTGGTTTGGCCATGTTCAGGGTGATTGCAGGTATGCCATCGGTTGCACTCGGCTTCTCCAATGAGCGATTCCTGGCGAAGTCATACCAAGGCATGGACAGGGTTTTGCTCAAGCAAAATGACAAAGCATTAGCAATCCCCGTAGATGACCGAGTGGCCACTCTGGTGCCCTATCGTGGCCTTGGCGGAAGCCAAGGAGGCTCATTTCGGTACGTGTCTGCAATAGATGTGGTGAACAAACTGGTGCCGGCGGCCGCCCTCAAAGGCAAGGCGGTTCTGATTGGAACCACCGCCCCTGGTTTGCTGGACTTGCGTACAACCCCCGTGGGGGAGGCTTATCCCGGTGTCGAAACGCACGCGAACATCATTTCCGCTTTGTTGGATGGCCATATGCTGGTGAAGCCGGACTATGCAATGGGCTACGAAGTGGTCGTTGTATTCCTGTCGGGGCTGATTCTGGCGATCGGTTTGCCGCTCCTTTCAGCGACGCGTGCGGTGCTGCTCAGTCTGGGTGTCTTGGGGCTACTGGTGTGCATGAACCTTTGGTTGTACTTGGGTCATGGGCTCGTAATGCCATTGGCATCTGCACTTACCATGGCAGTCACCGCGTTCGGTCTCAACATGAGTTATGGCTATTTTGTAGAAAGCCGGTCCAAACGCGAACTCGCCAACTTGTTCGGTACCTACGTGCCCCCGGAGTTGGTGGATGAAATGGTCAAAGCGCCAGACAGTTACAACATGAAGGCCACCAACCGCGAGTTGACTGTCATGTTTTGCGATATGCGTGGCTTTACCAAAATGTCGGAACAAATGGAGCCTACGCAGTTGCAGGCGTTGCTAACCGGTGTGTTTAGTCGGCTGACGACATTGATCCGCGCCAATCGGGGAACCATTGACAAATACATGGGCGACTGCGTTATGGCCTTTTGGGGTGCACCTGTAGAAACTACAGAACACGCGCATCTCGCAGTCAAGTCGGCCTTGGAAATGGCGCATGCCGTTCGCGAAATCAATGCAGAGCACAGGGCCAATGGTTTGCCGGAAATAGGTATTGGCATTGGTTTGAACACCGGCACCATGTGCGTTGGAGACATGGGCTCCAACATTCGCAGAAGTTACACCGTCATCGGCGATGCCGTGAACCTTGGCTCACGTTTAGAAGGCCTCTCCAAGGTTTACGGGGTGGACATTGTGGTGAGCGAAAACACCAAAAAACTGGCGCCAGAGTTTGTCTGGCAGGAACTGGACAAGGTGCGTGTCAAAGGCAAAGATCAGGCCGTGGCAATCCATTGGCCCATGGCACCTTTGGAGCGCATTGGGGCCGATGTTGCCGATGAAGCGAAAACATGGACCACTTTTCTGAAAGCCTATCGGGCTCAAAAGTGGGACCAAGCCGAGGTGCTGCTGATCAACCTTATGCGGATGAATCCCAAGAAATACCTCTACCAGTTGTATTCGGAACGAGTTGCCTCCATGCGTTTGTTGCCATTTGACCCCGACTGGGATGGCGCAACCAACTTCGAAACCAAGTAAGGCACCACGCTGTGAAAGTCCGAGTACTTGGTTGTTCTGGTGCCATAGCACGAGATTGCAGGACCACATCGTTTTTGATTGACGGTCAGATACTGGTGGATGCGGGCACCGGAGTGGGCGATCTGACCCTGGCCGAGATGGCTGCTATTGACGGAGTGTTCTTATCCCACTCACATTTAGACCACGTTGCCGCGTTGCCACTGATGGTGGATGCAGTTGCCTCGCAGCGCAAGAGCCCGTTGGATATCTACGCGCTGGCAGGCACCATTGCGGCGCTGAAGGCACACATTTTCAATGACGTCATTTGGCCTGATTTTTCACGCATACCCAGTGTGCAAGCGCCATTCATTCGGTTCATTGAGGTTGCCATTGGTCAAACCATCCAGTTGTTTGGCAAGTCGATCGAAGTACTGCCGGCAACCCACACCGTGCCCGCAGCGGGCTTCGCGGTACATGCCGGGGCAGGCAATTGGGTGTTCACTGGCGATACCGAACGCAATGCCGCGCTGTGGGCGCGTATCAACCAATTGCCCGTGTCCATGTTGGTCATAGAAACTGCCTTCAGCAACCGAGAAAAAGACCTGGCAAAAAAGAGTTTGCACCTTTCGCCGCACTCATTGGCCCAAGAGCTAGATTGCATCGCGAAGGGTGTGCGCTTTCCCATCTACATTACCCACACCAAACCTGCAGAAACGGAGATGATCATGGCGGAGATACAGCGCTTTGATCAAACACAGCCGTTTGGCGCCGATGTGACCCACGACATCCGGTGGTTGCGTGCAGGGCAGGAGTTCGACATATGAGTTCAATCATTCAACCCGCTGGTGCAGAGCAAGCCTTTTTTGAATCGCAAAAACTGCCCTCTAAAAAAAGAGGCATGACATTTGAGGCCTTGTTCTACCGCCAGCTCCATCAAGTGACCGCGCGGATCCATGAGACCGAAAATGTCGAGCAAATCATGCTCGAGACAAGCCAGGAAATATGCAAGTTACTTAACGCAGACCGCTTGACGCTGTACGCGATAGGTGAGGACCAAACCTCTATAGTTTCCAAAATCAAGACGGGCTTGAACAGTAGCCGCGATTTGAAATTGCCCATCTCGCCGCAGAGTTTGGCGGGGTACGCTGCCTTTAGCAAAGCGGCACTCAACTTGACTGACGTCTACGATGAAGATGCACTCCGGCGCATCCATCCATCCTTGGCCTTCCTGAAAGAGGTGGACAAACGGTCTGGCTACCGCACCAAGCAGATGCTTGTAGCCCCCATCATGGATGGCAACAACCTGCACGGCGTGTTGCAGGTCATCAACAACAAAAACGATGAGCCCTTTGGCGACTTGGAGGTCGATGGTGTTACCGAGCTGTGCAAGACGCTGGCGACTGCCATTCGTCAACGCGCAAAAAAGGGAGCCGGTGGCAGTACGCGCAAAGCAGGCAAATTCGACAGTCTGGTGGTTGATGGCTTATTGACCGAGCAAGAGCTGCGCAGCAGCATTGACGATGCGCGTACAGATGGCAGCTCAATTGAGGCGGTACTGGCATCACATTTCAAGCTCACCCCCGCCCAGCTTGGAGGCGCGCTGGGTAGGTTCTTTGGCGTGCCCTACGAGCCCTTCAATGCAGGCCGCATTCGCTCAGAAATGCTGCACGGTGCGCTCAAACGCGAGTTCATTGTGGAGCAAGGCTGGATCCCGTTGGAGGAGGCTCCAGAGGGCCTGGTCATCATGTGCCTGGACCCAGAGGCGGTGAAGGGTTCTCGCGTGGTGCCCCAGGTCTTCCCGCGCGTTAGCAAGTTCGCGTACCGGGTTAGCACACAGATAGAGTTTAAGGACACCCTTGCGCAACTGTTTGGCGCGTCAGCAGACAGCAGCACCATTGACCAGCTACTGGCCGACATGGATGGCGCTCCCATTGATGATGGCTCCAACGACGACTCTCTGGAGTCGGCGGCGGCTGATAACGAGCTTGTGAAGTTCGTCAATAAAGTCATCATTGACGCGTACAACCAAAAGGTGTCCGACATTCACATAGAACCTATGCCGGGCAAATTCAAAACCGGCATCCGGTTCCGCATTGATGGAAGTTTGGTTCCCTATGTAGAAGTCCCTGCGCATTTCCGTCAGGCCATGGTCACGCGGCTCAAGATCATGTGCGATCTTGATATTTCGGAGCGTCGCAAGCCGCAGGACGGAAAGATCAAATTCAAAAAATACGGCCCGTTGGACATTGAGTTGCGCGTAGCCACCATTCCATCCGCAGGCGGCGTGGAAGACGTGGTGATGCGGATTTTGGCGGCCGGAGAGCCCATTCCATTGGAAAAGCTGGGCCTAACGCCACACAACAAAGCCCGGCTGGAAGCTACCGTTAGCAAGCCCTATGGGTTGTTCTATGTCTGCGGCCCCACGGGCTCGGGTAAAACAACCACGCTGCATTCGATTCTGAAGTTTCTGAACACGCCGGACACGAAAATCTGGACCGCTGAAGACCCGGTTGAAATTACCCAAAAGGGCTTGCGCCAAGTGCAGATTAACAAAAAAGCGGGAATCGACTTTGCCCTAGTCATGCGCGCCTTCTTGCGCGCAGACCCCGACATCATCATGGTCGGCGAATCCCGCGACAAAGAAACCGTGTCCATGGGCGTGGAAGCCTCTCTCACCGGGCACATGGTGTTCTCCACCCTGCACACCAATTCCGCCCCCGAATCCATCACCCGTTTGCTGGACATGGGCATGGACCCCTTTAACTTTGCCGATGCCTTGCTGGGCATTTTGGCGCAGCGGTTGGCCAAAAAACTATGCGATTGCAAGCAGGCGTACGTACCCGACGCGGAAGAGTTGCGCCTGTTCGCGGCCGAATACGCGGAAGAACTTCGCCACTCCCAAGCCTGGAAAGCAGACTACGCCGCCGAATCCCAAAAGATGGTGGACAAATGGTTGCAAACCTATGGAGAGGGCGGCCAGCTCAAGTTGTACAAAGCCGTGGGCTGCGACAAGTGCAACAAAACGGGCTACAAGGGCCGTGTTGGCTTGCACGAGCTAATGGTGGCAGACGACGCAATCAAGAAGCTGATTCAGGAGCGGGCGCGGGTCGCTGAGCTGTTTTCTGCGGCCGTAGAGGGCGGGATGCGCACCCTGAAGATGGATGGTATGGAAAAAATAATGATGGGGCTCACGGATCTCAAAATGGTCAGGCAGGTGTGCATAAAGTGACAAATTTGTCGCAAAACTTGGCGCGCAATCTGCCAAGGCCTGACTAAAACGGCAATAAACGACGGTTTTCTTTGGTTTTTTCTGAATTCAGGGTTGGCACGAAGTCTGCAAAGAGTTAAGCCTCTTTCACCTTCTTGGAGTTTTTGTATGAAGCGTTCTATTCAAAAGGGTTTTACCCTGATCGAACTGATGATCGTGGTTGCGATCATTGGTATCTTGGCCGCCGTGGCGTTGCCTGCTTATCAGGATTACACGATTCGCGCCAGAGTGAGTGAAGGTATGGTTTTGTCCACAGCAGCCAAGCTTGCTGTAGCTGAAAACTCAGCAAATGGCGCCGCATTTGCAACTGGATGGACTGCACCTGTGAGCACAGCCAACGTAAGCGGCATCGCCATTGACCCAGCCAACGGAGTGATTACCCTGACCTATACAGCAGCGGCTGGTGGCGCAGCTGGTGCAAACACCATTCTTATAGTGCCAACAGCGGAAACCGCCGCACAACCTGCAATTCCTGGTGTTCCTGCCGGATGTGATCCTGCTGCCGCTGCTGGTGCGCCAACCGCATGTACTACGGCCCCTGTTGCAGCAGTTGCTGCAGGCGCTGCAGCTCCCCTCGTAGCTGGTGCGGCGCCATTGGGCTCCATCCGCTGGACCTGCAACACGGGTACTTTGCCTCAGCGGTTTCGCCCTAGCTCTTGCCGATAATAGAAAGCTTGCATCCCAATCTACAGCGTAGCAACGGAAGAATTTCCAGACCAGTTTGCTGTTAGGTCGGGTTGTATAGATTTCAATAGAAGCGCCCCAGCAATGGGGCGCTTTTTTACTTGTTCGCATTGCCTTCACTTTGACTAGTTTGCTTCTTAGGTGTTTAATTTTCGAAACCCAACTGACTTAGAAAACATGGGTAGTCCCTTCACGTCAATTGAGCAAACGCAAGGTAACTTGCCTCCAAAGAGAACGTCTATGGTTTGGGGTTTTCCTCATGCGCAATTAGCTATTGGGTTGATGCTCCTGTTGGCCACGACGGCGTTGCACCCCCAATCGGCAATTGCTACACCCAGCAGCAACCTCCCTAACCTCGGCGACACCAACTCCATTACCCCCGCCGCCGAGCGCCGCCTGGGCGACCGCATTGCGCGTGAGTTGTACCGCGATCCGGACTACCTCGACGACCCAGTGATTGGCGAGTACGTGCAGGGCATCTGGTTGCCTCTGATGGCGGCGGCTCGCGAGCGCGGGGAGTTGCCGCCCGAACTGGACGCGCAGTATGCATGGCGGGTGTTGCTGGGGCGGGACCGGTCGGTCAATGCCTTTGCATTGCCAGGTGCCTACTTTGGGGTGCATTTGGGGCTGGTGGGGGTGGTTGGCAGCCGGGACGAGTTGGCTGCGGTGCTGGCCCATGAGTTGAGTCATGTAACGCAGCGGCACATCGCTCGCTTGATCTCACGCCAAAACGAGCAAGCGCCGTGGCTGATAGGGGCCATGATTCTGGGGGCCATGGCTGCCAGCAAGAACCCTGGTGGCGCAAGCGCGGTCATCGTTGGTGGGCAGGCGGCGGCGGCGCAAACCCAGCTCAATTTTTCGCGTGACATGGAGCGCGAGGCGGACCGCGTGGGCTTTGCCATTGCCGGACAAGCCGGATTTTCGCCTCAGGGCTTTGTCTCGATATTCGAGAAACTGCAGCAATCAAGTCGACTAAACGACTCGGGCGGGTTCCCCTATCTACGCAGCCACCCGTTGAGTACCGAGCGCATGGCCGATATGCAGGCCCGCATCCCCAATTCCAGCCCTGCGGCCCCCAGTGCAGAGGCTGGGGAGCATGCATTGATCGCCGCCCGTGCACGGGTATTGTCCAACGCAGCCGTCGACGCATTGAACCACTGGGTGCAAGAGGCCGAGCCAACCCGGCTGGCGCGCCAGCCCACTGCTTTGCAAGCCGGGGTTCTGTACGCCGCTACATTGGCAGCATCGCGCTTGCGTGCGTTTGAGCAGGCGGACGCCCTGGGCCAACGCCTGCGTGATGCAACCCGTGGCGACGCGCAGGCGGCTCGCCAGGCGCGTTTGTTGTTGGCAGAGATGGCCTTGGTCCGGGGCAACGCCGCGCTGGCCCTGGTGGAGCTGGGGCCACAATGGTCTAGCCGCAGCCGCGCCGAGCTGTTTTTGGCGGTGCAAGCGCAATTGGTACTCGGGCAGAGCGATGCCGCTGCGCAAAGTCTGCAAGTTTGGGTGTCAGACAACCCCAATGATGCGCTTGCGTGGCAATGGCTGGCCCGCGCCGCAGCCGCCCAAGGCCGCACCGTAGCGTCCATTCGGGCCGAGGCGGAAGTAAATATGGCCCAGCTGGACTACCCCGCTGCGCTAGCCCGCTTGAAGGCCGCGCAAGACATGGCGCGCAACAATCCCCAAGCGGGTGATCATTTTGAGGCGTCGATTGTCGACACCCGGACGCGCCAGGTAGAGCAGTTACTTCGAGAACAAGCGCTCGAGCGCTGATTCGATGATCAGGCCCAACACGGTGTAGATGAGTGAGCCGATCAAGGCTGCGGTAAAGCCTTGCACATGAAAGCCATCCAGTACGCCTGCGGCAGACCAAAACATGAGCGCGTTGATAACGAACAGGAACAAACCCAGCGTTACGATGGTGAACGGCAGCGTGAGCACCACCAGCAAAGGGCGCACCACAGTGTTGAGCAACCCAATAACAAACGCAGCGATCAGAGCGGCGGTAAAGCTTTTGACTTCAACGCCGCTGTAGAGGTGGGCCACCGCCAACAGTGCGACGGCACTCAAAAGCCATTTGACGAGTATTTTCATGGTGCTGCAGCATAGCATTGGCCCATCAGAGCCCCCGGTCTGGAGCGGGCACCGCTAGGCGGTATATGATCCGCCCCCTTTACGGGAATCTATGGCAGGCATCCACATTACCGACATCGAGTCGGCCATCAACTACTGGCGTGCGCGCGAGCCTTCCCCTGATGGGGTGGCTTTGCCCGCGCCTACGCGCGCGCTGGCCGAGGTGTACGCCCTGCTGGTCTACTACCACGAGACCGAAGCCGACGAGACCACCATGCCACCCAAAGCACTGGCCGCGTGGATGGCGTGGTACGAAAGCACGCCCGACACGCCGTGTATTGCCATCTGCTCTACGAGTCAGGGCGATGATTGGTGCAAAGGCTGTGGCCGCAGTTTTGAAGAGGTGCAGCGCTGGACAGAAATGGGCCCGGCTGCCAAGCGTGCCACCTGGCGGCGCATCACGCTGGAGGCCAACTCCTGGCGCTTCAACAAATATGCAGAACGTGCTTCCGAGGGGCAGACTGCAATAGCGACTAATTTGCTACAAAAATAGTAGCTATTCGCGCAGTATTTATAGGGGCTAAGGCCTAGTTTGGCTTTAATGAAGGGGTGGCGCCCGCCCGTTTTACTTCCAGCGAATCGGCTCGATATCGACGGTGTTCACCCCGTCACCCAGCATCAGCACCCCTTCTTGCACGGTGGCCTGCAGTTGCATGCTGCGCTGTGCGAGCTTGGCCAGCGCCTGCGAGGTGACCGATGGAATGCGCCACACCTGCAATCTATCCAGCCGGGCGAGCTTGTTCTCCATGCCCCTCCACCAAATATCAGCCGAGTGGGCAAAGGGGTAGAGCAGTACCGCGTCGGCTTTGTTGCAGGCTTTGCTGATGGGTTTGTCCTCTGGCTGACCCACTTCGATCCACAGGCGTTTATGGCCTGTGAAGTCGGTGAGGGATACGTCGGGGTCTTCCACATCGGACAAACCGGCGCCAAAGGCCAGCGTTCCGTCGCCATTGCACAGGCTTTGCAGTTTGTGGGCGTTAAACGCCATGGCAACCAGACGCACCATCATGCGTTCGTCAGTCTCGCTGGGGTGGCGTGCCAGGGTTAACGCGTGGTCGGCGTAGTAGCTGTTTTCAATGTCTGCAATTTGCAGGGTGGCCTTGTAGATGGTGGATTTAAGTGCCATCAGATGCGTTTCGCCAATTCCGATGCTTTGCCGGTGTAGCTGGCAGGGGTCATGGCCAGCATGCGGTCTTTTTCAGCCTGGGGAATCTCCAGCACGGCAATGAAACCCTGCATCAACTCCCGGGTCATGGCCTCGCCACGGGTAAATTTCTTGAGTTGCTCGTAGGGCTGGGGCAGGCCAAAGCGACGCATCACGGTCTGGATAGGCTCGGCCAGTACTTCCCATGAGGCGTCCAGGTCGTCGGCAATCGCGGTCTCGTTGATTTCCAGCTTGTTCAGCCCCGTCATCAGCGAGCTGTAGGCCAGCACGGCGTAGCCCAGCGCCACCCCCATGTTGCGCAGCACCGTGGAGTCTGTCAGGTCGCGCTGCCAGCGGCTCACGGGCAGCTTCTCGCTCAGGTGCCGCAACAGGGCATTGGCCAAGCCCAGATTGCCCTCGGCGTTTTCAAAGTCAATCGGATTGACCTTGTGCGGCATGGTGCTGGAGCCTACTTCACCGTCTTTGAGCCGCTGCTTGAAGTAACCCAGGCTGACGTAGCCCCAGATATCGCGGCTGAGGTCAATCAGGATGGTGTTGGTGCGCGCTACGGCGTCAAACAGCTCGGCCATGTAGTCATGCGGCTCAATCTGGATGCTGTAGGGCTGGAAGTTCAGGCCCAGGCCCAGCGGCTCAGGCGTTTCTATGACTTTTTTGCTGAAAGCTTCCCAGTCAAAGTCGGGCCAGGCCGAAAGATGGGCGTTGTAGTTGCCCACGGCGCCGTTCATCTTGGCCAATATCTTGACGCTGGCGATGCGGTCGCAGGCGGCCTGCAGGCGCACCACCACGTTGGCAATTTCCTTGCCGACGGTGGTGGGGCTCGCGGTTTGGCCGTGGGTGCGGCTCAGCATGGACACATCAGCATAGGCGTGGGCCATGTCGCGCAGCTTGAGAATGATTTTGTCTAGCGCAGGCAAGACCACGACGTCGCGGGCCGACCGCAGTTGCAAGCCGTGGCTCGTGTTGTTGATGTCTTCACTGGTACAGGCAAAGTGCACAAACTCGCCCGCCTTTTCCAGCTCAGGGCGGGCTTCAAACTTCGATTTGATCCAGTACTCCACCGCCTTCACGTCGTGGTTGGTGGTTTTCTCTATCGCCTTGATGGCCTCGCCGTCCGCTTCCGAAAAGTGTTTGACCAAGCCCAACAAGTAAGTGCGGGCTCCTGGCGTAAGCGGCTTGAACTCGGCAAAGCCGGCATCGCTGAGAGCAATAAACCAGGCCACTTCCACTTGCACGCGGCGGTGCATGTAGCCCAGTTCGCTGGTCAAAGGGCGCAGGGTGGCGAGCTTGGGGGCGTACCGGCCGTCGAGCGGGGAAAGGGCAGAAATGGCGGAGAAAGTCATCCCCGAATTGTAGGTTGTGCGCCACGCGTGACCCCAGAGACCGTTCGGGCAGAGCCTGCTGGATAGAATGAACGCCCAAGCAACTGCACAGACCCCATGAAATTACTCGGATCCACTGCCAGCCCGTATGTTCGTAAAGTTCGTGTCGTGATGGCCGAGAAGAAGCTCGATTACGCATTTGTTACTGAAGACGTGTGGTCCGCTGACACCACCATTGCAGAATCCAATCCACTGGGCAAGGTGCCCTGCTTGGTGATGGAGGGGGCAGAGGCATTGTTCGATTCACGCGTCATCGTGGAGTACCTCGACACCCTGTCGCCCGTAGGCAAGCTGATCCCCTCGGTGGGTCGGGAGCGCGCTGAAATCAAGACCTGGGAAGCCTTGGCCGACGGCCTGATGGACGCTGCCATCTTGGCGCGTTTGGAAGCCACGTGGACTGGGCGCACCAAAGCCCAGCGGAGCCAGGCCTGGATCGACCGACAGATTACCAAGGTGAATGATGCGGTAAAGGCCATGTCCCGTGGTCTGGGCGACAAGCCTTTTTGTGCCGGAATTCACCTGAGCTTGGCTGACATTGCCGTAGGCTGTGCCCTTGGCTACCTGGATTTTCGTTTCCCTCAGATCGACTGGCGTACCGACAACCCCAACTTGGCCAAATTGGTTGAGAAGCTGGCGCAGCGTCCCAGTTTTGCGGACACGGCCCCGACCTAGGTTTGGTGCGCCTTGGCAGCCCAAAAGCGGCTGCAAGCCTTGTATTTACAAGGCATTACACAAAAACGCTGGTGGTAAACCATGCCAGCGCTTACAGTCCGGCTTCCATGTCGACTTTCAAAACCATTTACAAGTGCCGCGAATGTGGTGCCACGGGCTACCAGCCAGTGATTGATCGCGCGGCGAATGGATCACTCAAGCCAACCGGCGAGTACAAGTGCACCGGTTGCCGCAATGTGTTCGCTTCCTTGCGCGCCCTGTGGGAGCCGCGGCGTCCTGCGGACTTTCAGGCGAGCAAGTTTGGCAACCACGTGGGCGCTACTGGTCGCTGAACGGCGCCGCCATTTCGGATTGGCGCACCACTAGTTGTTGGCGCGGCGCTTCAGCCAGCGCATCAGGCCGCCAACCACGGGTAATTTTTCGTACAACTCCTCGGCAGCGTCCCAGTAGTCGCGGTGAAGCGTGACCCGGCCGGCGGTATCAAACACCAAGTGGGATCCGCCCAAGATCACTTGGTCTTCGCCCTGCTTGAAGCGGCGGAATCGGAAACGAAACTCCCATGTCAGAAAACACTGAGAGCCTTGCACGATGCGCTCGTGAACCACAAAGCGCGGCGCTTCCAATGTTTTGAACATGTGAGAAAAGATGCCACTGATGGCGGGCAGGCCCGTGACATCGTTGAAGGGGTCTTTGAAGCGGGCATCCGTTGCGTAGAGCGACGGCAATGTTGCCAAAGACGCGGGAGTCAGGGTTTCAAAGAATGTCACCACTGCGGCAACCGCATCTTGGCTGGGCTGAATAGAGGTAGTCATAAGGTTGCGCGGCTAACAAGATAAAAGTAGACGCGGTTGGGCATGATGCGCAAGGCCTTGAGCCACAACGTAAAGCGTTTGGGGAAATGAATTTCGAAGCGACCCTGGGCCCAGCCCGCCAGGATGGCCTGCGCGGCTTGCGCGGGTGTCAGCAGTGCGGGCATGGCAAAGTCGTTTTGTGCGGTGAGAGGTGTTTGTACGAAGCCCGGGTTGATCAAAGACACGCCAATGCCTTTGCCCCGGAGGTCCAAATACAAGGTCTCTGCCAAGTTGATGAGGGCCGCTTTGGTGGGGCCGTAGGCCAGGCTATTGGGCAAGCCTCGGTAGCCCGCCACACTGCCTACCAGCGCAATGTGGCCTGCGCCGCGCACCAGCAAGGAGGGCAACACGGCACTCAAGACGTTCAGGGCACCGGTGTAGTTCACGGCCACATGGCGCTGCATATCGGACAGATCTAGCGCGGTCGCTCGCATGGCGGCATAGTGCCCCGCGCAGTAGACCACGCAGTCCAGCGGCCCGCGCGCCAGCAGTTCATTCGCCGCCGCAAGCACGGCGGCTGTGTCAGTAGCGTCCAGCGGCAGCGCTGCACTGCCCGGATGGGCAACCACAAAGGCATCCAGATCCGCCGATTTGCGGGCTGAAACCACGACGTTCGCACCTTGCGCGTGGAGTGCGGCGGCGGTTGCCTGACCAATCCCGCTGGAGGCACCCACAATCCAGACGGTCTTGCCGCGCCAGTCGCGCAATGGTGGGTTCAGGGGTGAGAAAAAAGACATGGGAACAACCTTTTGCTTTAATTTTGATAGCTGCTCGCGCAATATCGATGGGCACTAGAGGCCAATTTGATTCAAAACTACGGGCGTTTGCTAAACGACAGCGTGACCTCGCCCAGCCGCACCCCAAACTTGCTCATAGTGGCTTTGTTGAGCATGACGGTATCGGTCATCAGGTACATCCAGTCGTCAAACTTCACCTCGTATACCGAGCCGTCGACCGGTAGACTCAAGGTATAGGTCCAGTAAAACGCGTTACCCCGTGTTTGTCCTTGGGCTATGCCCACCACGTCGTCAGCGGTGCCGGTATAGCGGCCATCGGCCAGTTTCTTAAGCCGCCAAATCCGCTTTTGCTTGGTGCCATCGGAATAAACAAAGTCCTCGTCCAATACGCCCTCATCTCCCTGCCACGAGCAGCGCATGACAACAGTGAAGCGCTTCACCACAGTGCCCGAGCGGTCGGTAAACACGCCATAGGCATCGAGAGTTCCATTGAAGTATTGCTGCAGATCCAGCACGGGGCGCTCTTGGGCGTATTGGTCGATGCGTTGGGTGCTGCATCCACCCAACGCAAAGGCGCTGGCTGCGGTGGCGGCGCTAAGGATGAGGCGTCGTTTCATGGCTTCTTTCGGATGATCAAGGTGTAAAGCAAAGTGGCTGCTACCGCTTTGAGGGCGCAGGGCAGTAGGCAGTAAGCGATAGTGAGTACCTGCAAAGCCGCCGGATCTCTAGTGCCAGGTGTGTAGCCCAAAAGGCCTAACATAGGAAGCGCAACGCCCGCAGCCAATGCCAAATTGAGCTTGGTGGCAAAGTTCCACCAGCCAAAATAAGCGCCCTCGGTGCGACCCCGGTCACCCGAAGCTGCAATGGTGCCTGCCAGAATCGCGCCGGGTAACGCCAGGTCGGTGCCCAAGGCCACTCCGGAGAGCACACATACCGCTACAAATTCCCATGTGTCGCCCGCTCCAAGCTGACTGGCAAAAACGAATACGCCCATCGACAAGAGCATGCCGACTAGCCAGGTGCGTGCCAATCCCAAGCGCGGCACTACCCGCAGCCACAGTGGCAGTGCAAGGGCCGCGCAAACAAAGTAGCTGCCCAGGAACAGGGCTTCCATGCCCGCCGGGGCTTGCAGTCGGTCCTGCACAAAAAACAGAATCAATGTGGCAGGAACGGCGCTGGCAATACCGTTGACGACAAACACCGCCATGAGTGCCCGAAATGCTGGCCGGGAAAACGGCAACCAGATCGATGCGGGCTGGCCTGCGGAAAATCCGGCTTCGTGGGCTGCGGCAGGGCCCGCAAGAGGCTGGCGCGACACCCGCCAGCTGGCCCAGCCCGCCGCAAGTGTGATGAAAAACAAGGTGGCCGTTGCAGGCAAGCCAAATGCCAGCGGTGCTATGGACGCCAACACCACGCCGAGCAGGCCCAAGCCTTCCCGCCATGCCACTACGCGGCTGCGCTGCACTTCGTCACCACCCAATCGTGCGCCCCACGACTGGTGCAAGATGCTGAGCGCACTAAAGGCGGTGTAGGTGACGACCAGACAGGCAGTGGCCCATATCACCAGTGCGCTCGGCCCACGTACAGGGGGAAAGAACAGAAACGTAAAACCTGTCCCGAGTACGGCGCATGCCAGTGCCCCCCACAGCAGCACCGCGCGCAAGGAGCGCGCAAAAAGCAGGTCACTCCAGCGACCGAGCATGGGGTCGATGAGCGCATCCAGCAAACGTGCTGCCAGCAGCACCACGCCTAGTGTGGCCAAGGGAACGCCAAACACGGTGGCGTAGTGGTTGGGTAAGGTGACGTACAGTGGCAAAGCTACAAAAGCCAATGGCAAGCCCAAGAGGCCGTAACGCCAGCCCGCGCGCCAGTCAAACGGGGCAGTGATTGAGGCGATTCGGCTCATGGCGTCAATGCCGCCATCAGCTCAGCGCGCAGGCGCGGTTCGCTGGTCCATGGAGCTAGCCAAATACCAAAGAAAACAGGCCCAAAAGTGGGGTCCCCAATGGTGGCCCGCAACGTGCCGTTCAAGAAAAAATGCGTCTCTGCGCCCGGTTTGTGCACGCCGGTAAGGCGGTCGCCATTTTTTACGTCGGGGAACGCCTCCAACATAGCGCGTAACCAGCGTTGTTCGGTGGCTTCCTGCAGCGGACCGCTACGCCGCATTTCTTGCAAAGAGCGCTCGGCAATGGATTTTCCATTGAGGTTGCGCAGGTACCGCAGTTCCAGCGCCATGGGGTGCGTGGCGTAGGCGGAAGCAGCAAATCCCGGAGCTACCCAGAGGGCAGCGTCGTAGATCGAGAGGCCCAAAAAGCGCATCCGGGCCTTCCCCGTTGGCCTTGCTTGTGGCAGTTGGGCCAGCACCTCTGCTGGCGCGGAAGTTTGCGCGTAAGCGCGGCCCAAGCCCACCAGCGCGGCCATGCCGATGCCAAGCTGCAGGGTGTTGCGCAGCATGCGTCGGCGAGTAGGCCGGGAATAGTGGTGCATGTCGCCGGACTCCACTCAGGCGCTGCGTTTTTGCAACGTGTACTGCACAACGTCAATGTCGCGCTCATCAAAAGCAGCCTCGCAATAGGCGAGGTAAAACTCCCAGATGAGCATGAAGCGTTGATCAAAACCTGCCGCCATCACACGTTCGCGCTCGGCCAGAAAGGCATCCCGCCAGCGACGCAAGGTTTCTGCGTAATCCGGGCCGAAAACGTATTCGTCTACGACGTCCAGACCCGCTGCATGGGCTTGTGCACGAAACTCGCGCGGGCAAGGCAAGCACCCGCCCGGGAAAATGTACTGCTGGATAAAGTCGGTAGAGCCGATGTAGCGGTCAAATAGGGCGTCGTCAATGACGATACTCTGGACACAAGCGCGGCCCCCTGGTTTGAGCAACTTCGCAACACTTGAGAAATAGGTAGGCCAGTATTCGCGGCCAACTGCTTCCACCATTTCTATGGAACAAATGGCATCGAAGGGCTGGTCGGCAATGTCACGGTAGTCTTGTAGCCGCAAGTCCGCTTGGTTTTGCACGCCGAACCGTTGCATGCGGTCACGTGCAAATGCAAGTTGCTCGGTACTCAGTGTTACGCCGGTAAGGTGTGCATTGAATTCTGTAGTGGCCATCTCAGCCAACGCGCCCCAGCCGCAGCCAATCTCCAGCACCCGGTCCCCTGCTTGCACACCGGCCATGGAGAGGGCGCGCCGTACCTTGGCTTTTTGGGCGTCCGCCATGGGTTGATCGGTGTTGCCCGCGAAGATGGCGGACGAATAGTTCATGGTGGGGTCCAGCCACAGCGTGTAAAAAGCATTGCCCAGGTCGTAATGGGCATGGATATTTTTCTGGCTATTGGACTTAGTGTTGCGATTGAGCAAATGCTTGATGCGGTACAGCAACCGCCCGGCCCAAGTGCCGTAAATCACACCTTCAACCTCTGCACGGTTTTTCACCAGCACGCGCAGCAGTTCCGTCAGGTTGGGTGTGCTCCAGTCGCCTGCAATAAAGCTTTCAGCAAACCCGATGTCGCCTGACTTGAGGGCTGCACTGCAGACGTTCCAGTTGTGTAACTGGATGCTGGCGTGTGGCATGGCCTCGCCGCCAAACCGCTGCACTCCGCCGTCCGGCAATTGCACAGTCAGACTGCCATGGCGCAGGCCCTGTAAAAGCTTGAGCACCGTGCGCGCAGCAGCGGGCGTGCCACGTGGCAGCGAAAAGGAAGGCGCAGTGGGGGTGATGCTTTGGGTGTTCATGGACTTCTCACACGGTCGGACAAACGAAGTTAACGGGTGGTTAGGGTGACAGGGGGCAAGGGCTTGCGAAAAAAAGGTACGCGCTGGAGCCAAAGCTTGAGTGCCTGCCAATGGATGCGCGCGACCACGCCCAGGGTCATGGCAGGGTAGCTCCACAGCGCACGGCGCACGCTTTGGCGGCTCAGAGCTTGCAGTTTGCCGCTCACACTGGTCTCCAGCAGCGGGCCCTGTGGATCATCGTAGTCAATGCGCGCGACCGTGCGATGGAGATCTGCGGTCAGCATGAAGCGAAAGCGGTAGCCCCCTTCGACGGGGCAAAACGGAGAGACATGGAACACCTTGTTGGCACGTAACTCTGCGCCATAGCGGGGCTGATCCAAGAGGTAGCAGTGGCGCTCGCCAAAGGTGTTATTCACTTCCACCACGATCGTGCGCAGGCTGCCATCGGCGCGATGGCAATACCAAAAACTTACCGGTTTGAAGGTGAATCCCAATACACGTGGGTAGCAATGAAGCCAAGCCTCGCCATCGGCGTCGTGAATCCCTTCGGAATGCAGCAGTGCATCCAGCCAAGCCAGTGCTCCGCCTTGGGTGGGTTCGCGACCGTCTCCGTGGTCCCGGTCAAAAAAACTCAAGGGTGCCCAGCGGTTGCGGGCCAGTGCACCAGGGCCATGAAGCTGCAGGCTGCGCATGGGAAGCATCAAGAAATAGGTGCCATATGAAAAGGCATTGCGCACAGGGCGCAGCCGCGTATGGCGTACCGTGCCAAAACCCAAAAGGGCCGCAGCGTGCGCTGGGTGTGCAGGTATTGGATCGATCATGCTTTTAAGCCGGTGCCGACAGTAACTCTTGCAAGAGGCGGGCCACATGGAGGCCGGATTTCAGGCCATCCTCGTGAAAGCCGTAGCCAGTCCAGGCACCGCAAAAATAGGTGTGGTGCTGGCCTTGCAATGCAGGGACTTGTCCCTGCGCCTGTATGGCGGCAAGGTCAAATACGGGGTGGGCGTAGTCAAAGCTGTGGTGTACACGCTCTGGCGCAATCTCACGGACCGGATTCAGGGATACCACCACGCTTTGTGCAAAAGGCAGGGGTTGCAGCATGTTGAGAAGGTAGTGGAGGCAAACCCGAGTGGCTTCTTGCGAGTCGCTTGCACCGCGCTCGTAGTTCCATGCGGCCCATGCACGTCGCTGGCGCGGCAGAACCGAGGTGTCTGTGTGCAGCACCGCGCGGTTGGCCTGGTAACGAATTGCACCCAAAGTGGATCGTTCCAGGGCCGTAGCGTCGGACAGCAGCGCAAGCGACTGGTCAGAATGGCTGGCTAGCACCACCTTGTCAAAGTGCTCTGTTTGGCCATTGGAAGTGACTTGAACGCCGTTGGGCGTGCGTTTGATTGCCTGTACTGGAGTGTTCAGACGTTTGTCCTGCACGTGGGCGACGATTTTTTCGACATAGTGTTTAGCGCCGCCGGTGACGGTCCACCACTGGGGGCGGTTGCTGACTTGGATCAAGCCGTGGTTGTGGCAGAAGCGGATCATGGTGGCCACTGGAAACTGAAGCATTTGGTCGGTCGGGCAGCTCCAGATGCATCCCAACATGGGCAAAAAATACCAGTCACGAAACTCATCGCTCAACTGGTGCTGGCGCAGAAATGTGCTCAATGGCAGCATCAGTTCTACTTCTGCATTGCGCACCGCAATCTCGGTTGCCAATTGGTTGAAACGTAGGACATCGCGCAGCATGCGTAAAAAGCGCGGATTCACCAAATTGCTGCGTTGGGCAAACACCGTACTGAGCGAGGAGCCGCTCCACTCCAAGGGACCGCCAGCCTTGGCACCCGGCACCTGTACCGAGAAAGACATGTCGGACTTTGCAGTATCTACGCCCAACTCGGCAAACAACGCGATCAAATTGGGGTAGGTTCGCTCGTTGAACACTAGAAAGCCGGTATCGACCCCGTGGGTAACGATTCCGTTGGGGCCGGGTAGCGTGACGTCCACCGTGTGGGTGTGGCCGCCGAAATAGTCGCCGGCCTCAAACAAGGTGATGTCGGCCTGGTCGCGCAGCCTATGGGCGACTGCAAGGCCAGAAATGCCGGAACCAACGATGGCGATTTTCATAAAAAAATTGATACGGAATAGCCGTGACAACAAAGAATGATTTGAACTATACAGTATTTTAGTGACTGCATAGTATTTTTTCGTTGTAAAGAGTTCTATTTTTTGAGGATCTTTAAATAGCCTTGCAATTCGCATGGAGGCGTCACGCGACTGTCAACGCCACGACATATGGTCCGTCTAAAATCTCGCGAAATTGGAACTGGAAGGTCCCCATGCTTTACCCTGAACTCTTCAAACAGCTGGAATCGGTCCGTTGGGACATGGACAAGGACATCCCTTGGGCGTCCTTTGAAGGGGAGAATCTATCGGATGAGCAAGCCGCCACGATCAAGATGAATGCCATCACCGAGTGGGCAGCCCTGCCCGCCACCGAGATGTTTTTGCGCGACAACCGGGGCGATAGTGACTTTTCGGCCTTTATGTCGATCTGGTTTTTTGAAGAACAGAAGCATTCATTGGTCCTCATGGAGTACCTGCGACGTTTCCGCCCCGATATGGTTCCCACAGAGGAGGAGCTGCATGCGGTGCGCTTTGAGTTCGACCCGGCGCCGGTGCTGGAAACCCTGATGCTCCACTTCTGCGGCGAAATCAGGCTCAACCATTGGTATCGCCGTGCCAGCGAGTGGCACACCGAGCCAGTTATCAAGGCCATCTACACCAAACTAAGCCAAGACGAAGCTCGTCATGGTGGGGCCTATCTGCGCTACATGAAGCGTGCCATCGGCAAGTTTGGGGTAGAAGCAAAGTCTGCTTTTGCCAAGGTGGGCGTGCTGATGGCCAGTGCGCGCCGCACCGCTCAGGCCTTGCATCCCACCAATTTGCATGTCAACAAGGCGCTGTTTCCGCAGGACACGGTCCAAAGCCGTTTGCCCAACCCGGAGTGGCTAGAGCACTGGCTGGACAAACAAATCAACTTTGATGCGGTCTGGGAAACCAAGGTGGTGGAACGCATTTTGCACAACATGAGCTTGCTCATGGAGCGTAGTTTTTCGACGGTGCAAGAGCTCAATAAATTCCGCAAGGAGCTGGCTCGCGATTTGGGTCCCAATCTGGAACCTGCCTCACCACGGTCGATCTGAAACGGGTACCGCTGTGAGCGGCAATAGCCGCTCCAAGTTGATCTGAACCTTCACATCGCGGTGCGCTACGCTTGCCACAATGCGGTGCTCTTTGACGCCAGAGTCGCGAATAGTGGGTTCCACAGTAGGCATGCCGCTACGGTTCACCAGCACCGCAACGCGCGGGGTGGTGGTGTTAGGGCCCCGCTTGATCACAATGGCAATTTCACTGGTTGCCAGTCGCACATAGGAGCCCGGTTGGTATATACCAACGGCCTTGATAAGCGCTGCACCGGCTTCGTCAATCGCTTTTGCTTCATCAAAGTAGCAGGCTTGCATAGCCGCAGCGGGTGCCAAAGGCACCCTGGCGGCGCGCGGTGCCAAGCGTGCTGCGAACATGTCAGCCCGCTGGATCAGGCGGGCCAAGCGCTGTGAGCGTGTTCGGTCGGCCAAACGGCCCGGGGCTTGGCGGTGATGGTCACGCACCACCGCGAGCCAATCTTGATCGCCTACGCCCATGTTCTGCAGTATCTGGGCTGAACGTTCTGCATGGTCGTCGATGCCCGCGCGTTGTGTTGCAGTCGGCGGCTCGAGCTGAACCGCCAGGCGATCTTGGAGGTCAGTCATGCCAATGTTCATGGTCAATGCAGCTTGCAACACCAAGATTTGATCAGCTTCAGACCAGTTCAGCACTTCTTTGGCGGCCAAGTTGCACATCACGCTGACCAACATGGCATGGGTTGCGCTGTACCTGCGGGTATCGGTGGCTGACAAATAAATCAGTGCGAACAAGGTGCCGTCAGCGTTGCGCTGCATATTGCGCAGCAGCTGGCGCTGCAGGCGGACCAAGCGATCACGAAACATCGCAGGCTGAGATTCGCGCAACAGCGAATTCGCCACTTCTTGCAAGTCCAGCCAGTCCATTCGGTCGTCTTGTTCGGCAACGCGATCGCTGGCCGATTCGCCCGATATCTTGGCGCCTGCGATTTCACCCAGCGACTTATCTTCACGCACAAGGTCGTAGAGTCGCTCAACGTAGGCACGGTGGTGTGCTTCGGAGTCCGCCACATCAATAAAAAGCCCGCCACCCCGGTGGGAAATTTCATCAAGCTCGCGGCGCGACGGAATGACAAACGATTTTTTGGCCAGCAGGATGCCGTCCTTGTCTACCAAAGGAAAGGGCAATGGCTGTCCAATGCGAATGGACTCAATATTGACGGGTACAAGGTGCATGGTAGTGGGAGAATTATGCAATGCGCGCACGAAGGTGCTTCACCAAGCTGCTAGCATTGCCCGCATGTCTTCTATCGACCAAGCCCCGGTATTTCTTCAAAAAATAGTGGATGCCCGCACGCTGGAGGCGGGTCTGAAATCCCTGCCCCGCCCGTGGGTGTTCACCAATGGGGTTTTTGATGTGCTGCACCGTGGTCACGTGATGTACCTGGCACAGGCGCGCATGTTGGGCGCCAGCCTCATCGTGGCGCTGAATACCGACGCCTCGGTCAAACGCTTGGGAAAAGGTGAAGACCGACCGCTCAATGCCGAGGCCGACCGCGCCATCGTCATGGCCAGCCAGGAGGCTGTGAGTATGGTGACCTGGTTTGCCGAGGACACTCCTGTCGAGATCATTGCGCGTATTCGCCCCGACATTCTTGTCAAAGGCGGCGATTACGACATGGACAAACTTGCTGAAACCGCGCTGATGAAAACCTGGGGTGGGCGAGCGATGGCATTACCGTTTGTGCAGGGATACTCCACCACCAAGCTGGTGCAACGTATCCGAGCGCACTAGCCGGATTTGGGTTCCTGGGTGCTGCGAACTGGCGATTTGTAGACGTTGACGAGGTTGCCCCCCAGCATGAGCGCAGCCCCAACCAGCAGCATCGGCCTGAATTCCTCTCCATAGAAAACCAATCCCAGTGCGCCGATCAACGGCAGACGCAAAAAGTCCAGGGTGACTACCACACTGACCTCTGCAGTTTTCATGGCCTGCATCATTGAAAAGTGGGCAGTGAGGGCGGTGAGGCCAATCGCAGTTAACCACAGCCATTGCATCGGCGAAGGCGCTACAAAGCCAGGGGCCCCCAGCAGCAGGCCCAGCGGTAGTTGCACCAGGCACATGTAAAACAACACGGTCAGCGGATCTTCGGTGGTGGAAAGTGATTTGGTGGCGACGTGCGAAATCGCATAGCAGACCGCCGCGCCCAGCACAATCAGCGAAGCCAACTTCACAATGTCGCCACCAGGTTTCAGAATCAAATAGACCCCCAGTGAACTTAGTCCTATTGCCACAACCTTGCGCAGTGTCAAGGATTCCTTTAGGAACAGTGCTGCCACCAAAAGGGTCCACATTGGTGTGGTGAATTCCAATGCAAACACGTTAGCCAGAGGCATGAGACCAAGACCCAAAAACCAGCCGTATTGACCCACAAAGTGAAACAGGTTGCGCCCCACATGGAGGCCTAAGCGCTGGGTATGGAACAATTGTGGACGCCCGCTGTTCCAGATGAGGATGCTCACTATCGCAAGACCGATCACGCTACGCGAAAACAAAATTTGGAACGTACCGATGCCACCCACTAGCTCCCGTCCTGCAATGGCCATCAGGCAAAAGGAGGCTAGCGCACCGGTCATCCACAAAAAAGCATGCATGCGGTTCAGTACGAATCGGGTGAATCACATCATTCGTGCGCAAACACGGCAGCCCACAAAGCAAGCCCTGCAGCACGCTCGCTTGCGACCGAGTCTGGCGCTACCTGGGTGGGTTCCTCATTGAGTCTGGCGCGGTGTTGCAATAGACGCAACTGGCGGTAGGCCAAGGCGGCGTTTTCTCCCAGGGGCGTGGGCAGTAGGCCGCAGTCTTGGGCACGCTGAAGCAGTGCAATATTGCCTACATTGGGCAGCAGTTCCGGATGGTGCTGACCATGCGCCAGCAGCAAGTACTGCACCGCAAACTCGATGTCCACCATACCCCCCGCGCTGTGCTTGACGTCGAATTGCCCGTCCTTGTCCGCATGGGCACTGCGCACTTTTGCGCGCATGGCTTCGATTTCCAGCTGCAGGGCAATGGCGTCACGTGGGGTGCGGATCACGTTGTCGCGCACGGTGTCAAAGCGCTGTTGCAGGCTGGCTGTTCCAAGTACACAGCGCGCACGTGTCATGGCCTGGTGTTCCCAGGTCCAGGCTGTGTTGCTGCCGCGTTGCTCCTGGTAGTTGGCATAAGCCTGGAAACTTGTGACCAGCAAACCAGAACTGCCGTTGGGCCGCAGCGCAGTGTCAATTTCGTAGAGATCGCCCTCACCGGTCTTGACCGTGAGCCAGTTGATGAGTTTGCGCACCAGCGCGGCGTAAATTTCGCCAGAACGCTCGTCCTCGTCGTCGTAGAGGAAAACGATGTCCAGGTCAGAGCCATAGCCCAACTCCTTGCCACCGAGCTTTCCGTAAGCAATCATGCCGAACTGTGGTTCGTCGCGGTGGCGCGCCTTCAAGCGACCCCAGCACCAGCGGGTTGTGGTGCGCAGAACGGCCTCGGCCAGCGCGCTCAAGTCGTCTGCCACTTGCTCCACGGTCAAGCGACCCTCCACATCACGTGTCAGGATGCGGAAAACTTCCGCATGGTGGGCGCGGCGCAGCAGGTTCAGCAGCGCTTCGTCGTCGTCTTCGGCGCTGCCTTTCAGTGCAGCCATGCGCCTTTCCAAGTCACCTTCGAAAGCAATCGGGTCAAAACGTTCTTCCAATATGGCGTTGCTGGCCAATTCGTCAATTACGCCGGGGTGCTTGAGCAGGTAACGGGCGGGCCAGCGCGCAGTGCCCAGCATGCGCAGCAAGCGTTCGTGCACCTTGGGCCGCTCAAGCAGCATGGCAAGGTAGCTTTCGCGGCGTAGCAGCGGCTCGATCCAGTCGGCCAAGCGCACACAAGCTTCCTCGTTGACGTTACCTTCGCGTAGCCACAGGGCCGTACGTTGCACCAGTCGCCCCAATCGCAAGCGCGACTCATCCTTCAGGGCCAGTACACGCGGGTGGTCACGCCACAACGCAATGCGTTCTTTGAAGCGACCTTCCAGTTGCTCCAGCACGGCATCCAAGTCCGAGGAAAGAGTACTTGAACCGCTCTTACCAGTGCAGCCACGGCATTCGGTCTGGGTACCGCCCAGCAGGGAGTCAAACTCTTGGGCTACCAGCTCGCGGTGTTTGTCGAGCTCCTGCAGCAAAGCGGTGCTGTCTGGCAAGTCCAAAGTTTGGGCAATCCATTGCAGGTCGGCCTCACTCGTTGGAAGCACGTGGGTCTGCTGATCGTCGAGGTACTGGATGCGGTGCTCCACCTGGCGCAAGAAGACATAGGCCAAGGTCAGCCCATCGGCGGTGGCCTGCGTCATCAGTCCGGCACGTACCAAACGCTGCAATGCACTTACGGTGGGGCGGGTGCGCAGCTCAGGATACTGGCCACCGCGGACCACCTGCAGCAGTTGGACCGTAAATTCGATCTCGCGGATACCCCCGCGCGAAAGCTTCACATCGTTGCTGCGCTCGGGGCGCCCAGCACTGCGTTTGGCTGCGTGGTCACGAATCTGGCGGTGCAGTCCGCGCAGGGAGTCGAACACGTTGTAGTCCAAATAACGGCGGAACACGAAAGGGACAACCAGCCCGCGCAACTGTTGTGCACAGGCAGAACCAATCGCCTGGGCTGGCGCCACCACCCGGCTCTTGAGCCACGCAAAACGCTCCCATTCGCGCCCCTGCACGTGGAAGTATTCTTCCAGCGCGCCCAGCGAAACTGCCGGGGGACCCGAGTTGCCATTCGGCCGCAGCGCCAAGTCCACCCGGAACACCAGGCCATGCTCAGTAGTGTCTCCCACCAACGCAAAAATGGCCTTGACCATTTTGGCAAAAAACTCCTGGTTAGAAATGCGACCTCGGCCCGCGCTGGTACCAGAGGTTTCCCCGTCCTGGTCATAGACGTAAATCAGGTCAATGTCGCTGGACACATTGAGTTCTCGCGCCCCCAGCTTGCCCATCCCAATGATGCACAGCTGGCAAAACTCTCCCTGGGGTGTACGCGGGCTGCCGTGTTGCTGCTCCAGCGCTGCATAGCTGTGCTGGTAGGCCAGATCCAAAGCCATTTCTGCTAGTTCAGTCATCACGCGCGTCACGTCGCTCAGGGTCGCCTGCTCCTCGCAGTCGAGGCGCAAGAGCCGCTCCATTGCAAGCTGGCGCGTCATGCGCAAGGCCGCGCTAGCGTCGAACCCTTGATCAAGCAGGGTCTGTAGCAGGTCCTGTAGCTGCGGGCGTTGAAGTGCGCTGTTGTGACAGAGGTGCAATTGGTCAGCATAACGGCGGCGGATACGCTGGCCAAAGCGAGAACCCTCGGAGCGAGGCGGCTGCTCAATGCGGGTCATAATTCCTGACATAGTCCCGATAGCACGATGAATGATTTGACACCCGCTCCCTCGCTCTGGCTCAAAGCGTCTGCTATGACTGCAAAGTGGGCGCTACGCTTGTTGTTAGCTGCTTGGTTGGTAATGGGCTTGACTTGGGCGGGGCTGCATTTTTGGATTGTGCCCCGAATCGGCGAACTTCGCCCATGGCTGGAACAACGGGCCTCTGCCGTACTGGGAATCCCGGTGCAGATCGGCGGTATTGCCGCCATTTCCAATGGCCTGATTCCCTCCATTGAACTGACCCAAGTGCGCTTGCTGGACCTGCAGGGTCGCGATGCCTTGGTGTTGCCATCCATCCAGGCCGCACTTTCACCCCACTCTCTTTTGCGCATGGGGGTGGAGCAGCTCTACATTGCCAAGCCGGTCCTGGCTATCCGCCGCACGGCCGATGGCCGGTTGTGGATTGCGGGTATGCCGCTACCGGAGGGAAGCAGTGAAGACAGCCCTGCCCTTGACTGGCTGTTTGCGCAGTCCGAGTTGGCCATCGTGGACGGCACCGTGCAGTGGATCGATGATCTGCGTGGCGCGCCTGTGCTGGCACTGGAAAAGGTCAACCTGGTGTTGCGCAACGGCTTGCGGACGCATGCGCTTAGGCTCGATGCCCAAGCGCCCGAAGCGGGGGGGGAGAGTTTTACCCTGTCAGGCAAGTTTCGCCAGCCCCTTCTGTCGCGCAGTTCTGGCCATTGGCGCAGCTGGGATGGCCAGCTCTACGCCAGTTTTCCACAAGTGGACTTGGCGTTTTTGCGTCGTTATGTGGATCTGGGCGTGGACCTGGCGCAAGGTAAAGGGGCCATGCGGGCTTGGGTGGATGTCAAAAAGGGGCTGGCCACTGGCGCCACTGCCGATGTGCAAATGGCCGGGGTGCAGCTGACCGCCGGAGAAAAACTTCCGGCGCTGGCCCTGCGCACCGTGTCAGGCCGGGTCGGGGCGCTGCGTTTGGAGGGCGGTTCCGAGTTTTTTACCGAAGCCTTGCAGTTTGAAACTGACGATGGCCTTCGTTGGCCTGGTGGCAATGTTCGGTTGCGCCGATTTGACGCTGAAGGCCCCACTCCCGCCCGTGGTGAAATCGTCGCCGATCGTCTGGATTTGGCCGCAATGGGCGACATTGCGCAGCGCTTGCCATTGGGGGATGCGTTGCACGCCGAACTGAAACGTTGGGGTGCACGTGGGCTGGTGGAGCAAGTGGATGGCAATTGGCGTGGCGCTCTGGAGCGGCCGCAAAACTATGCACTCAAAGGGCGCATCAGCCAACTCAGCATCCCGGCGCAGTCCGATAACGCGGCGGCAAGACCCGGTTTTGAAGGCCTCGACGTGGACTTTGACCTGAACCAGGCCGGTGGCAAGGTCCAACTCTCCCTGGACAAAGGGACCTTGGATGCCAACGGAATTTTGGAAGGTGGGCCTGTGTTTTTTGAGCAGATGCGGGCCGATGTAGCCTGGCAGCGGCAGGGCGAGGCCTTGATGGTGTCGGGCAGCAATGTCAAGTTTGCCAATGCCGATGCCCAAGGAGAGCTGCAATTCAAATGGCAGTCGGCACCCAACGGCCCCGGTGTCATGGAATTGCAAGGCAGCCTGGGCCGCGCAGAGGGCACCCGGGTGCACCGCTATTTGCCGCTGGATATTGACCAAGAGGTGCGAGACTATCTACACAGTGCGGTCCTGGCCGGTACCGCCACAGGGGTGAAGTTCAAGCTCAACGGCGATCTGGCACGGTTTCCATTTTCGGATGCCAAGCAAGGCGATTTCCGCATCTCGGCCAACGTTCAAAACGCCACCCTCGCTTACGTGCCTGCTTATCTGTTGCCCAAGGACAGTCTGCCTTGGCCCTCCCTGCAACAACTCTATGGGGAACTGGTCATTGAACATGCGACCTTACGGGCCAAGGTCGATCGGGGAGTTCTTGCGGGCACCGCTATCCAGTTGGGCAAGTTAGACGCGCAAATGACCAACCTCTACGACAGTGCGCAATTGCTCGTCACAGCGGAAGCCAAAGGGCCCTTGCCCGATCTGCTGGGAGTTGTCAATCGTTCGCCCCTGGGGGAGTTGCTGGACAACGTGCTGGTGAATGCAAGCGCCACGGGGCCTGCTGACTACAAGCTCAAGCTTGGGTTTCCGATTGCCGATGTGGAGCGAGCCACAGTGGCCGGCTCCATCGTATTGCCAGGCAATGACCTGCAAATCTCGAACGACTTACCTCGTCTGCTACGGGCGCGGGGTAGTGTGGCGTTTACCGAGACGGGCTTCACTGTCAGCAATGGCAGCGCGCGCGCGCTGGGCGGCGATGTCCGTATCGACGGGGGCTTGAGTTTGGCAACTGCCGCGCCGGCCAGCGCCGCCGCCTCTGTGCGAGCCGTTGTACCTGCAATCCTGCGCCTGCAGGGCACGGCTACTGCCGAAGGGTTGCGCCAAGCCAAAGAATTGGGCCCGTTGGCCCGCCTGGCGGACGACATGCGGGGAGCTACCCCTTATAGCGTGGCGTTGGGCCTGCGTGCTGGCGCACTGGAATGGCAGATCAACTCCAGCTTGGTGGGGATGGCCCTGACCCTGCCAGCGCCATTTGCCAAGCCAGCCGAAGCGGCTTTGCCCTTGCGGCTGGACAGCACCATGTTGCGTCCAGCCTCGGGGGCGGCACCCATCCGTGCGCTGGAGCAGTTGCGCCTGGAGGTAGGGCGGGTCGCCTCGGCTGTCTATGTAAGGGATGTCTCGGCTGCGCAGCCGCGCGTGGTGCGTGGCGCGATTGCGCTGGGACTGGCCGATGACGAGTCTGCTCCTTTGCCGGATGAAGGCGTAGTGGCCAACGCCAATTTGGCAGTTTTGGATGCCGATGCCTGGAGTGATGTGTTGGATCGTATGGCCGGTGAGGGGCTGCCCGTGGACACTTTGGGAAGTTCAGGCGCTGGCGTGGCAATGGGCTACTTGCCTACGGTATTGGCAGTGCGCACCAGGGAGCTTACGGTCGCCGGGCGCAAGCTCAACAACCTGGTACTCGGCGGTGGGCGCGACGGACTGGTCTGGCGTGCCAACTTGGATGCCAACGAACTCAACGGCTACTTGGAGTACCGCCAGCCGACTGCGGCGAACCCAGGGCGCGTGTACGCCCGCCTGGCCCGCCTGGCTGTGGGGCAAAGCACTGCGCAAGATGTGGAAACCCTGCTGGACGAGCAGCCAGCCACGATTCCGGCGCTGGACATTGAAGTGGAAGACTTTGAGTTGCGCGGGAAAAAGCTGGGCCGATTGGACCTGGAGGCCGTGAATCTGGGAACGGCTGGCGCGCGCGAATGGCGCTTGAGTCGCTTCAACATTCAAACACCGGAGGCTTCCCTTACCGCGAGCGGCAACTGGGCCAACCTTGGGGGTGCAACTGCAGGCCGTAGCCTGAAAGAGCGCCGGCGTACGGTGCTTAACTTCAAGCTCGATATCAACGATTCGGGCGAATTGCTTACACGGTTCGGCATGCCCGGAGTCGTGCGCAAAGGCAAGGGCAAGGTCGAGGGTCAGGTGGCTTGGTTGGGGTCCCCGATAACCGTGGACTACCCCAGCATGGGGGGCAACTTCAATGTCAACGTGGAGTCTGGGCAATTCCTCAAGGCAGAGCCCGGCATTGCCAAGTTGTTGGGGGTGTTGAGTCTGCAATCCCTGCCGCGTCGCCTGACACTGGACTTTCGTGACGTGTTCAGCGAAGGCTTTTCCTTTGACTATTTCCGCGGGGACATTGCCATTGAACAAGGCGTGGCGCGCACCACCAATCTGCAGATGAAAGGTGTCAATGCGGCCGTTTTGATGGATGGCCAGGCCGACATTGCGAAGGAAACCCAAAACCTGCGGGTGGTGGTGGTGCCAGAGATCAATGCCGGGAGTGCCTCGTTGATTGCGGCTGCCATCAACCCCGTGGTGGCGTTGAGTACCTTCTTGGCCCAGCTCATTTTGCGGGGCCCCCTCATTAGCGCGGCCACCCAGGAATTTACGATCGATGGTTCGTGGGTGGACCCGCGCGTAACCAAAGTCGAACGCCGCTAACGTTTCAGGAGCAATAGCCATGCATGTCGCCGCCCTCCAGATGGTGTCTACGGACCAACTGTCAGATAATTTGCAACAAGCCCAGACCCTGCTCGAACAGGCCGCACAAGCCGGCGCTGAGCTGGCCGTGTTGCCCGAGTATTTTTGCCTGATAGGCCAACGTGATGCGGACAAACTCGCGATTCAGGAGCCATTCGGGAGTGGCCCCATTCAAGATTTTTTGGCCGCCACGGCGCGCCGCTTGGGCCTGTGGATTGTGGCTGGCACCTTGCCGTTGACGGCTGACCAGAAGGACCGGGTGTTCAACAGTTCGCTGGCCTACAACCCGCTGGGTGCGTGTGTGGCGCGGTACGACAAGATTCACCTGTTCCGTTTTGACAACGGGAGTGAGAGTTACGACGAGTCACGCGTGTTGGAGCGCGGCAGCAGCCCCACGGTTTTTGCGCTGCCTTCACGCGACGGCCACACTTGGCGCGTCGGCATGAGTGTCTGTTACGACATGCGGTTTCCTGAGCTTTACCGCAGCTATGCCGCGCAGGGTGTGGATTTGATTGTGGCCCCCAGCGCGTTCACCCATGTGACGGGCCAAGCGCACTGGGAGGTTCTGTTGCGCGCGCGCGCCATTGAGAACCTGTCGTTTCTAATTGCAGCCGCCCAAGGCGGGATGCACCCCAGTGGGCGGCGCACCTGGGGCCAGTCGCTGGTGGCAGACCCTTGGGGCCAGGTGCTGGCCCAGCAAGCGCAAGGGGCGGGCGTGGTGCTGGCCGAATGCGAAGTAGGCCGTTTGCAGCAGGTGCGCAGCCAACTGCCTTCCTTGCAGCATCGGGTGTTGGCATGAGTGCTATAAAAAACGGAGCTTATCGCGCAATACTGGCATGGCCTGGAGCCACAAAAGGCATACAAATCAATCCTCTTTGGGGGGCGTCTTGACATCGCTGTCCTGGGGCGGAAGCTCGCCCCGGTTGCGTCCGGAAAACATGGTCCACCAAACAATGGCAACAAATATCAGTCCAGCGCCTAAGGCTTCAAGCAGCAGCAGTGTCATGGGGCGTTATGGCATGGTCGTAGCAATGCTGGCGATTGTAGGAACGCTGGCGGGCTGCGGCACAGTGCCCGTATACGCCCCTGCAGAAAGTCCGGCTTCTGCCCCCGTTCGCACGACAACCGCCGCCGCGCCGGAAGGGGCACTGACACAGACGCGTAGCACCTGGGTGCCCGTGCCATGGTCCGAACTGCCCGGCTGGGGGGGCGACAACCTGTTTGAAGCCTGGAACGCCTGGCTCAAGAGTTGTGAGAAACCGCTCCCGCCCTGGTCTGCCTTGTGCCCCGAGGTGCGCCGACTCAGTATTGGCAACGCCCAAGAGCAACTGGCCTGGATAGAGTCGCGCTTGCAGGCCTACCGCATCGCGTCGGCATCGGGCGAGTCAACGGGGCTTTTGACCAGCTACTTTGAGCCAATCATTGAGGCGAGCCGCGTGCCTGCGCCCGGGTTTATGGTGCCGCTGTATGGGCCACCCCCAGGTTTGGCCCAGCGCAAACCTTGGTTTAGCCGGCAAGAGATGGACACCTTGCCAGAAGCCCAGGCCGTGCTCAAAGGGCGTGCGATTGCCTACATGGCGGACCCGGTGGATGCGCTGATCCTCCAGATCCAGGGGTCGGGGCGGGTGCGCATGGCCCAGGCCGATGGCAGCCAGCGCTGGGTGCGGCTGGCCTACGCTGGCACCAATGAGCAGCCCTACCGCAGCGTGGGTCGTTGGTTGCTGGACCAGGGGCTGGTGAAAGATGCTTCCTGGCCCGGAATCAAGGCGTGGTTGGCGCAAAACCCGGGTCGACAGCAAGAGTTGTTATGGAGCAATCCGCGTGTCGTGTTTTTCAAGGAAGAAAGCCTGAACGAGCTGGAATCTGTCTTTGGCCCGCGTGGCGCGCAGGGTGTGGCGCTGACGCCGGGCCGCTCCATTGCCGTAGACCCGGGAAGTGTTCCCTATGGAACGCCGGTCTGGCTGGTATCGCCCGGCCCCCAAACCAGCCTGCAAAAACTGGTCTTGGCGCAGGATACAGGCAGCGCCATCACGGGCGCCGTGCGTGCAGACTACTTTGCAGGCTGGGGCAGTGAGGCAGGAGATCTGGCCGGGCGCCTGCGCCAGCCACTTCAGATGTGGGCCATCTGGCCCAAATAGGCCATATGGCGTTACCATGGCAACACAAGCAACTTTATCGCTCTCTATAGGACGGACCCCATGAGCAAAGAAATGCGCGACATTGATGAACGCACCAACCTGGCTGCCAACAGCATGTTTGAGTTGCTTTTGTTTCGATTGGGCGAGGCCGCCAATAACTCGGAGCGGCGTGAGCTGTTTGGTATCAACGTCTTTAAGGTACGCGAAATCCTGGTCATGCCCGAGATCACTGCCATGGTGAACTCTCCCCCCCAAGTGATGGGCGTGGCCAATATTCGTGGCCAGATGATCACGGTCATCGACCTGCCGATGGTGGTGGGCTGCAAGCCTTCCAAGGGCTTGGGCATATTGCTGGTAACGGAGTTTGCCCGCACCACGCAAGCGTTTGCCGTGGAAGAAGTGAATGAAATTGTGCGTCTGGAATGGAAGCATGTGCTCTCTGCCGAAAATTCGGGCGGGGGCCTTGTGACCAGCATTGCACGCTTGGACGGCGCGGCCGAAAACACCCGTTTGGCGCAAGTGCTGGATGTCGAGCAGATCCTGCGTGACGTCTTGCCCCAAGAAGTGAAGTCTGACGAGGCAAAACCTACCCCAAGATTTCACCTGCAGCCAGGCCAAATCATCCTCGCGGCGGATGACTCTGCGGTAGCCCGCATGATGATTGAAAAAGGCCTCAAGGCCATGGACCTGCCTTACGTCATGACCAAGACAGGCAAAGAAGCTTGGGAGCGTTTGCAGTCCATTCACGCCACAGCGGTAGCTGAAGGCAAATCGATCAAGGACAAAGTGGCGTTGATGTTGACCGACTTGGAAATGCCAGAAATGGACGGCTTCACGCTCACGCGCAACATCAAGCAGGATCCCAGATTTAGCAAAATCCCGGTCATCATCCACTCGTCCCTGACCGGGGCGACCAACGAAGGCCACGTCAAGAGCGTGGGCGCCGACGCCTACATTGCCAAATTTGTGGAAGAAGAATTGGCCGCAACCATTGCGGATGTTTTGCAACGCTAGCTGAAAATCAGCGCAGCGAAACGCGCACTTGCACTTCGGTGCGCGTTTGCCCACTTTGCAGCTGCGCGCCGGTCAGCCCGCTGGTGCTGGACTGGCTGTTTTGCTCCGACTCCCCCACCGTCGTCCATTCGTCCAGCGGCAGCGCAAGCACGCTGCTCGCGCTGGACGATGCCATGGCGCCCGGCACGGCATTGCCAGAACGTAGTGCCTGCTGTGCCGCCAGTTCCAGCTCCAACAACGTACCGCCGTCCCAGCGCGGCGTGGCGCTGAAACCGGTACCAGCTTCCAGCAATACGGTGCCCACGGCCGTCATTAGCTGGCCATTGCGTACCCAGCTCTGCCGCAAGCGAATGGGTGTGGTGGTCTGCAGGCCCAGGCGCACGGGCCTGCCGTTGAGCACCAGCGCTTGTTGCGTGGCCGTACCGCTGTTGCGCGCTTGGTTCATTTGCACGCCCGGCTGGTTTCCCAGCTCAACGCCGCTGCGCTGGCTATTGTCGGCTTGTACCTGGCGCACTTCAATCAGTAGATTGCGCAACGGCAGGGGTGCTTGATTTGCTATTGAATTGAGAGCTGGTTGCGCATTGACAGCAAGTGCTAGGGGCCAAATTGATGCAAAGAGCAGGGTGTCGCGGCGTTTCATAAACGGTTCCGGGTTGGGGTTGCGGTGGTGGGCTGGGGCTGCAAATGGCCCAGTGGCAAGGCGCTGCTGGCTTTCACCTCGCCGAGCGAAAAGCTGGTGTGCACGTCTTTCACATTGGGCAGATTGATCAGAACTTCGCGCGCGAACTGGCTGAAGGTGTTGAGGTCGCGGCTCACCACCTGCAGTTCGAAGGTACCGGTTCCGCTGATGTAGTGGCAGCTGATGACCTCGGGAATTTGCCGTATGGCTTCTTCCAGTGCGTTCAACACATCGCCGCTATTGCGGTTGGCGTCCAGTCGCACAAAGGCCAGCACGCCCAAACCCATTTTGTGGCGGTTGATTTCGGCGCGGTAGCCCGTGATAAAGCCGCTTTCCTCCAAGGCCTTCACGCGACGCCAGCAGGGTGCTGCACTCAGGCCTACGCGGTTGGCCAGTTCGGCATTGCTCAGACGACCATCGTTTTGCAGTTCGTGCAGGATGGCGAGATCAAAACGGTCAAGTGTTTCCATAAACGTGATTATGGAGAAAGATTCGTTCGTTTCATGGGGTTATTGAGGCAAAGAACGCAAAGACATATCCGCCTTGCAGGCATACACTTTGCCGCAGTTACAACGGAGACAAGCACCATGAATGCACCCCTCAACCGCGACCTGCCCGAGCACATCCGCACGGCGTTGGAATCGGTCACCCTGGACGACAAATACGCGCTGGACTACGGCCGCGCCTTTATGAGCGGGGTACAAGCCCTGGTCAAGCTGCCTATGCTGCAACGCGTTCGCGACCAGCGCCTAGGCAAGAACACAGCCGGTTTCATCAGCGGGTACCGGGGTTCACCGCTGGGTACCTACGACCAGTCTTTGGTCAAGGCGGAAAAGTATTTGCATGCCCACCACATCCATTTCCAGCCGGGGGTTAACGAAGAGTTGGCCGCTACCGCGTTGTGGGGTACCCAGCAACTGGGCTTTGCCCCGCCAGGCTCGAACAAGTACGACGGTGTGTTTGGCATCTGGTACGGCAAAGGACCTGGTGTGGATCGTTGTTCCGATGTGTTCAAACATGCCAATATGGCCGGCACCACGGAGTGGGGTGGCGTGATTGCGGTGGCCGGCGACGACCATATTTCCAAAAGCTCGACTGCGGCTCACCAGAGCGACCATATCTTCAAGGCGTGCGGAACCCCCGTGTTTTTTCCCGCCAACGTGCAGGAAATACTGGATCTAGGTCTGCATGCCTTTGCCATGAGCCGATTTTCCGGAGTCTGGGCGGGCATGAAGACGATCCAGGAAATCGTCGAGTCCAGCGCTACGGTGATGATTGACCCCGACCGCGTTGTCACCCGCATCCCGGCAGATTTCGAGATTCCCCCGGGAGGGCTGCACATTCGTTGGCCTGATCACGCCTTGGAGCAAGAGGCCCGGCTGATGGATTACAAGTGGTATGCCGCGCTGGCCTACATTCGCGCAAACCGCCTGAACTACAACGTGATCGAAGGCCCGAATGACCGCTTTGGCATCATCGCCAGTGGCAAGGCCTACAACGACACGCGCCAAGCACTGCTGGATTTGGGGCTGGACGATGCGACATGCAGGCGTATCGGTATTCGATTGCACAAGGTGGGCGTCGTTTGGCCCCTAGAGGCCCAGCTCACCCGCGAATTCGCCACCGGCCTGCAGGAAATTTTGGTGGTGGAAGAAAAGCGCCAAGTCATCGAATACCAATTGAAAGAAGAGCTCTACAACTGGCGTTCGGACGTCCGCCCCACCGTGCTTGGCAAGTTCAACGAGGTGGAGACTGCGGATCACTACGGCGCAGGCGGTGAATGGTCCATGCCCAACCCCACAGCCAACACGCTGTTGCGCGCCAACGCCGACCTTTCGCCAGCCCTCATCGCGCGTGCCATTGCCCAACGCATCAAAAAGCTGGGGCTGGACGCAGACACGAATGCGCGCATTGATGCGCAGATGGCAATTTTGGAGGCCAAAGAGCGCGCCATGCGTGTGATCGAACTGTCGGGTACCAAGGGAGCCGACCGCCAGCCTTGGTTCTGTTCGGGTTGTCCGCACAATACGTCGACCAAGGTGCCAGAGGGATCACGCGCCATGGCAGGCATCGGATGCCATTTCATGACCATTTGGATGGATCGCAGCACCGATGGCTTCACCCAAATGGGCGGCGAAGGTGTTCCATGGGTGGGCCAGCAGCCCTTTACCCACGACCAACACATTTTTGCCAATCTGGGTGACGGTACATACTTCCACAGCGGCTTGCTCGCCGTACGCCAGAGCATTGCTGCGGGTGTGAACATAACTTACAAAATTCTCTACAACGACGCCGTGGCGATGACGGGTGGCCAGCAGGTTGGCGAGCGGCCCGAGGGGCACTCCGTCGTGCAGATTGCCCAGAGCATGCGTGCAGAGGGTGCTATAAAAATAATAGTAGTAACGGATGAGCCCGAGAAATACGCCGCTGTGCAGGGCCTCCCCGAAGGGATCGCCATTGAGCACCGCGATGCGTTGGACCGCATCCAGCGCGAATTCCGTGAGATTAAGGGCACTACCGTCATCATTTATGACCAAACTTGCGCTACTGAAAAACGCCGTCGTCGCAAGCGCGGTAGTCTGGTGGATCCCTCCAAACGGGTGGTGATTAATGAGCTGGTCTGCGAAGGCTGCGGTGACTGCGGCGTGCAGAGCAATTGCATGAGCGTGGAGCCATTGGAAACCGAATTTGGCCGCAAACGCCAGATCAACCAAAGCACTTGCAACAAGGATTTTTCCTGCGTCAAGGGGTTTTGTCCCAGCTTTGTGACAGTGGAAGGCGGCTCGCTGAAAAAAGCCGCAAAGGCCAAGGCCGGTCTGGGGGGCTCCGCGTCGTGGCCAGTCCTGCCAGATCCGCAAATTCCTGATGTAAACAACACGCCCGGTGGCGTCTGGGGAACTATCGTGGCGGGTGTTGGCGGGACTGGCGTGATTACGATCGGGCAATTGCTGGGGGTGGCTGCGCACTTGGAGGGCAAAGGCATCGTTACGCAGGATGCCGGCGGTTTGGCGCAAAAAGGAGGCGCCACCTGGAGCCATGTGTTGATAGGTGCCAACCAGAATGCCATTCGCACGACCCGAGTTGGCACAGCGTCAGCAGACCTGGTGCTGGGCTGCGACCCGATTGTGGTGGCGGGCAAAGAGACACTGGTGCGCATGCGCCCTGGGCGTACCCACGTGGCGCTGAACTCCAACAGCGCACCCACCGCGGCCTTTGTAAAGAATGCCAACTGGGCCAACCCCGGTGAACAATGTGTAGCCGATATTGCCAAGGCGGTAGGTGCTGACAACGTGGGGGTTTTCGATGCCGACGCTGCCGCCACCCATCTCATGGGCGACAGCATTTATACCAACCCGATCATGCTGGGCTTTGCTTGGCAAAAGGGGTGGATTCCTTTGGGGTTGGCGTCTCTGATGCGTGCCATCGAGCTCAATGCAGTAGCCGTGGCCAACAATAAGGTAGCCTTCGAGTGGGGCCGCCGTGCCGCAGTGGACTGGCCGGCGGTGCAGCGGGCCATCAACCCCGGGCAGGTAGTCGCCTTCGTGCCCCGACAGATCCAGTCATTGGACGCTCTGATTCACAAGCGTGCGGAGTTTTTAACCTCCTACCAGAATGCGGCCTATGCCCAAAGTTATGCCGATTTTGTCAACAAGGTCCGTGTAGCAGAGGCATCGGCTGTGGGTGGCGACAAACACCCGTTGGCGGAGGCCGTTGCACGTTATTTATTCAAGCTGATGGCCTACAAGGATGAGTACGAGGTGGCACGTCTGCACACCGATACGGCCTTCCGTGCCAAGGTAGAGAGCATGTTCGAAGGCGACTTTAAGCTGGCCTATCATTTGGCACCCCCCCTGCTGGCCCGTAAAAATGACCTGGGCGAGCTGCAGAAATCGCGGTTTGGCGGCTGGGTGCGGGTCGCGTTTGGGTTGCTTGCACCGCTCAAGGTGCTACGTGGAACAGCGTTGGACGTGTTTGGCTACACCCAAGAGCGCCGCGAGGAGCGCGCCTTGGTGGTCGAGTATCGCCAGGCGATCGAATCATTGCTGCCTACGTTGTGCGCGGACAACCGCGATGCCGCAGCCACTTTTGCCCGGCTGCCGGAGCAAATACGCGGATTTGGCCATGTCAAAGCCCGACATCTGCACGCCGTCCGCCAGCAATGGGCGGTTTCGTTGGCGCAATACCAGCAAGCCGCTGTGAAACATACCCAGGCTGCGTAAGGCCTTGCCCGCCCATTCTGGGCGGGCTTTTCACCCGCTTACAATGGTCAGTTGCTCGCACATGTGCGAGTTTGGCTGCGCGTGTCCGCCCCTTACGGGGGCGCTTTTAGTAACTAGATTCATTTCTTGGAGTTTGCCTGTGTTCATTTCTTCTGCTTTTGCCCAAACCGCCCCCGCTGCTGCCGGTGGTGACATGCAGTCCACTTTGATGAGCATGCTGCCTCTTGTGTTGATGTTCGTGGTTTTGTATTTTGTGATGATCCGACCACAGATGAAGAAACAAAAGGAGCACCGCACCATGCTCGATGCCCTTACCAAAGGGGACGAAGTCGTCACCGCTGGTGGCGTGTTGGGCAAGGTTGCCAAGCTTGGTGAAAGCTATGTAGGTCTGGAAGTCGCCAGCGGCGTAGAAGTACAAATCCAGCGCAGTGCCGTTGTGCAAGTGCTGCCCAAGGGTTCCATCAAGTAAATTTCCTCAAAGCGACGCGCGATCATGAACCGTTATCCGGTGTGGAAGTACGCGATCCTTTTGATCGCGCTCGTGGTAGCAGGGTTGTATGCCCTGCCTAACCTGTTTGGTGAATCCCCTGCGGTGCAGGTGTCGCCGGCGAAGGCCATAGTAAAGCTGGATCCCACCTCTATGGTCAAGGTCGAAGAGGTGCTCAAGGCTGCAGGCTTGAGCCCGGACGCCATCAGTCTGGACAACGGCTCTATCAAGGCCCGCTTTGCCAACACGGATGCGCAGCTGAAGGCCAAAGACGCCTTGCAAAAGGCGCTGAACCCCGATGCGGCGGATCCCGCCTATGTGATTGCACTCAACCTGCTTTCCCGTTCCCCCGCGTGGCTGACCGCGATGCGCGCTTCACCCATGTACTTGGGCCTGGATTTGCGTGGCGGCGTGCACTTTATGTTGCAAGTGGACATGCAGGCCGCCCTGACCAAAAAAGCGGAATCGCTGTCAGGTGATATCCGCAGCGTCTTGCGTGAGAAGAATGTGCGTCACGGAGGCATTACCCGCAACGGCCAGGCGATTGAGATCCGATTTCGAGACGCTGCGACGGCCCAAGCTGCCAAACGCATCATCCAAGACCAGTTTGCGGACCTTGACACCGTAGAAGCAGCGGAAGGCACTGATATCAAGATGGTTGCGACCATCAAGCCACTGGCTGCACGCACGGTGCAAGACCAAGCGCTCAAGCAAAACATCACCACATTGCATAACCGGATTAATGAACTTGGTGTGGCCGAGCCGGTCATTCAGCAGCAAGGGTTGGACCGCATTGTGGTGCAGTTGCCCGGTGTGCAGGACACTGCCAAGGCGAAGGATATTTTGGGGCGTACCGCCACGCTGGAGATCCGGTTGGTGGACGAAGGCACAGAAGCCCGTGCAGCCGAATCCGGTGCTGGTCCGGTGCCCTTTGGTTCCGAGCGTTATCTTGAGCGCAATGGTCAAGCGGTAATTGTCAAAAAACAGGTCATCCTGACCGGTGAGAACCTGACCGATGCCCAGCCTGGTTTTGATGGTCAGACCCAAGAGCCCACAGTTAACTTGTCTCTGGATGCCAAAGGGGCGCGCATTTTCCGCGACGTAACGCGCGAGAACATCAATAAGCGCATGGCGATTATTTTGTTCGAAAAGGGCAAAGGCGAAGTAGTGACGGCGCCGGTGATCCGATCGGAAATCGGCGGCGGTCGCGTCCAAATTTCGGGGCGCATGACTACTACGGAAGCGGCAGACACGTCGCTGTTGCTACGTGCCGGCTCTTTGGCCGCACCCATGGAAATCATTGAGGAGCGCACCATCGGCCCTAGCCTGGGTGCGGAAAACATTGCCAAGGGCTTCAACAGTGTGACGTGGGGGTTTCTGGCTGTTGCCATCTTCATGTGCTTTTATTACATGCTGTTCGGCGTGATCTCCAGTGTTGCGCTGGCATTCAACCTGCTGTTGCTGGTGGCCGTGTTGTCGATGCTACAAGCCACGCTTACGCTGCCCGGCATGGCGGCCATGGCTTTGGTGTTGGGCATGGCGATTGACGCCAACGTGCTGATCAACGAACGTGTGCGCGAGGAGTTGCGCAATGGGGCGTCGCCACAAGCCGCCATCCACGCCGGCTACGACCGAGCCTGGGCCACCATCATTGACTCGAATGTGACGACACTGATTGCTGGCCTTGCCCTGTTGGCTTTTGGTTCTGGCCCGGTTCGAGGGTTTGCCGTGGTGCATTGCCTGGGCATTCTGACCAGCATGTTCTCTGGAGTCTTCTTCTCGCGAGGCGTCGTGAATTTGTGGTACGGTCGGCAAAAGAAGCTCAAAAGCGTGTCAATCGGCACGGTGTGGCGTCCCGATGCGGGTCATCAAGTCACCACCAATTAAAGGGAAAAGAGCATGGAGTTTTTCAAAATCCGCAAAGATATCCCCTTCATGCGCCACGCGATGGTGCTGAATTTGGTGTCTTTGGTGACATTTATTGCCGCTGTCTTTTTCCTCTTTTCGCGTGGCCTCCATCTGTCGGTGGAATTCACGGGCGGTACGCTGATGGAGGTGAGCTACTCCCAGCCCGCTGACTTGAATGGGATCCGTAGCACGCTGGACAAGCTCGGTATCAAAGACGTGCAAGTTCAAAATTTTGGAACGGCGCAAGATGTTTTGATTCGCATGCCGGTTCAAAAAGGCAGCACTTCAGGCCAGCAAAGCGATGCGGTCATGGTCGCGCTCAAGGCCGCAGATGCATCTGCCAATATGCGCCGATCCGAGTTTGTAGGCCCTCAGGTGGGGGATGAACTGGCGACAGACGGGCTGAAGGCCCTTGCTTTTGTGGTGTTGGGTATCATGGCCTACTTGGCCATTCGCTTTGAGTGGAAATTCGCGGTGGCGGCGATCATCGCCAACCTGCATGATGTGATCATCATTCTTGGATTTTTTGCGTTCTTCCAATGGGAATTCTCTTTGCCCGTGCTGGCCGCGGTGCTTGCGGTGCTGGGATATTCTGTCAATGAATCGGTGGTGATTTTTGACCGGATCCGAGAGAACTTTCGTCGCTACCGCAAGATGAACACAGAAGAAATCATCAACAACGCGATCACCTCGACGATCAGCCGTACCATCATCACCCATGCCTCCACCCAGATGATGGTGTTGTCGATGTTGCTTTTTGGCGGAGCAACCCTGCATTACTTTGCCTTGGCATTGACCATCGGAATTCTGTTTGGAATCTATTCTTCAGTGTTTGTCGCGGCCGGAATTGCTATGTGGCTCGGTATCCAACGTGAAGATCTCGTAAAAAGTGGGCCGAAGAAGGATATAGACCCCAACGACCCTAACGCGGGCGCCACGGTTTAGGTTTTTTACATGAGCACTACTCCTGCATCGACTCCTCGTGCGCAGCTTGCGCGTGCCTTGCGCGAGCGGTTTCTGGCAGAAGCCGGAAAAGCGGCGCTCGAGATTAGCGGCGCGGTGCAAGAGCGACTTACCACACTAATGGATGAGCTGATCAACGCACGTGAATCGCAGGTGCGTCGCGATACATGGATGGCCTACAAGCGTTGCAGGCCCATCTGGGTGGATGGCACCATGAAGGTCTGGCGTGATTGCTTGGAGCCGCCCAAGGAAAAAAAGGTTGAAGGCCTTCAGGCCGCAGGCCTTGAGTTGGTCGGAACAGAAGTTGTTGAGAACAAAATTCTGGCATCGCGTTTGGTGCTGGCTGTGAATGAGAAGGTTCTCCCCCAACTAGACGATTTACGTGTGCGCATGCGCGTTCTTGAAGGGCGCGATGAATTGGAAGGCCACGATTTGCTCCGTCCCGAGGTGCTGGTGCTGCTTATGGTGGAGCAATGGGCCAAGTCGGGCATGGCGGGCGAATCTTGGAGCTTGGTCAACGAGGTGGTGCAGAAGCTGTTGATTGAACGTCTTTTGGTGGCCTACAAAAACGCCAATGATTTGCTCATTAGCAAGGGCGTGATGCCGACCATTGAGCTGAAAGACCGTGTTAAAGCTCCGGTGCGTGTGCCACACCGCCCCCGTCCTCTGCCCTCTTCACCTGGCATGCCTGCGCCGCCAAACGAGCAGTTCAACAGTGGTTATGGGGGAATGGGCCCTGGCGGAGATCCGGGGAGGGCTGGTTCGCAAGCCTATGCACCCACGGGGCATGCAGGTATGGAGTCAGCAAATGGCCAATCCGCTGCGGGTATGCCTAGCGCAGCTCCTCGGTCAGGAGGCGGGCTTTTTGGCGGTCGCTTAGGGTGGGGTAGTGGCAATGCGCCAGCATCTGCGCCCGCTGAGCCGCAGGGTGGACCCTCATCTTCTTCGACCTTTTGGCGCCAGTCCTCTGGTTCTCAGAGCCTGTCGGGTCAGGCGTATGGCGCCGGGGAAGAGACCCGTATGCTTACTGCAGCCTCCCCGATAGCGCGAGCGCGCAGTCGGGCCCAGGGTGTACTTGGGCAAATTCGACGTTTGTTCGTGAGTCATGCGGGTGGTGACTTCGACCGTACGGCTCACCACGCGCCTTCACCCGCTTTGGCCGCTGCGATAGCCCCGGGTGGCACAGGGGGCATGGCATATGCCACGGGTGGCACACTGTACGAGGACTACAGCCCCGCAGGTATGGCCCGGATTGCCGGAGACTTGCGCGAAAAAACGACAGAGCTCAAGAAAAAAGCCGAGACCAAAAGTGAAAAAGCCACGATTGAAATCGTGGCGCTCATGTTTCAGGCCATTTTGGCGGAAGAACGCATCCCACCGGGTATCCGCGTTTGGTTTGCGCGCTTGCAAATGCCCGTGTTGCGTGTGGCACTGGAAGACCCAGATTTCTTTGGAACAGCGGACCATCCTGCGCGCCAGCTGATTGACCGCATGGGCTCCTGTGTGATGGGCTTTGATGCCTCGGGTGTCAAGGGTGGCGCCATGGAAGTCGAGATCAAGCGGATTGTGCAGGTCGTCGAACAATACCCTGAGACTGGCAAAAAGGTCTACCAAATTGTGTTTGAGGAATTCCAAAAGTTCCTCTCCAAGTTTCTGACCGAAAAAGGCTCCAATCAAAAACTGGTCAGTGTGGCGCAGCAGGTCGAACAAAAAGAAACCTTGACGATCCAGTACACCATCGAGATGCGGAACATGTTGAAAGACATGCCGGTGCGCGATGAAATTCGGGATTTCTTGTTTAAGGTCTGGGCAGAGGTTTTGGCCGTGGCTGGTGTGCGCAAAGGCCCGCAGCATGCCGATACATTGATACTCAAAAAATCGGCGACAGACTTGGTTTGGGCGGCTAGCGCCAAGCCCAATCGTGCGGATCGCGCCAAAGTGATTCAGGATCTTCCCAATTTGCTGTTGCGTTTGCGTTCCGGCATGACTCTGCTCGCCATGGCGCCAAGTGAACAGGAAGGGCATGTGAAGCGTATCAGCGACACGTTGGCGGATGCCTTCATGTCGAAAACACAAGCCATTCCGCAAGCCCAGATCGATGCGATGGCGCAACGACTTGGCAATCTTGAAGACTTCTTGTCTGAAGACGGTATGGGTGATTTGCCCCTGGATGCCGAAAGCATCGAAATGATGCTGGGCATAGATGCTTCCGCCATTGAAGTGGTCGCAAATGGCGGATCCAAACCTACAGGGGCCATGCTGGCTTGGGCACAAGAGTTGCAGCTCGGGTCGTGGTTTACGCTGGATCACAACAACCAGATTACCCAAGTGCAGTTCGCTTGGCGCAGCGACCGCAAACACTTGAATTTGTTTGCCTCCAGTGCTGGCAAGAGCTTCTTGATTCAGGGCGGCCGACTGGCCGCATATTTGCAAGCGGGGCTCCTCCTGCCACAGGAAGAGGAGGCGCTTACGGTACGTGCGACACGCGATGCGCTCGCAAAACTGGAAGCAAATCCAGAGCGTCTGCTAGATTGAAAATGGGTCGGCGTTCATTGGGCCTGTCCACTGGCTAGTGGGCAACCCGCTCAGTTACATCGTCGCAGAGCTCGTCCAGAATTAGTGCATCGGGCTCAAGCCCAAAGCCCCAGAACACCATCAAGATGATCAACTTCAGGTCATCCAGTTCCACCGGGCCACCAGGAGCCGCCATGGCACGGTCAATCACGACCTCCCGCAGGTGTGCCGGGAGTACCTTCACGGACTCCAAAAACCGAATGAAACCCAAACACTGGGGGCCTAAATGGATTTGTTCGTACAGTGGGTAGATACGCACGCTGGTGGCAAGAGGTTGGCGCAACCAAGACTCGGTAACAGGGCTAACAACAGCCTCCACTTCACTGGCCGACTTCGGGGGGACACGAAGAGCAGCGCGGTTAAGGCCTTGTAGCCAAACCAACGCATCTTCAATCTCGTCCGCTTCAAAGCCGACGGCACTGAGTTTTCGCTGAAGGTGCAACGGCTCCGGGCAGCCCTCAACAGCGGAATAGTTTTCGTAAACGAAGGCGAGCACTTCAAACATGGGTGCCAATATAGCGCAGAAAAAAGCACGTTTTCTCTGCGGGCGAAACAGTCCTCCTTTTCCTGCTTTTAGCCTCGCGCGAGGCGCTGAAACAGACCGCCCGGAAGCCGCGCCACGAGGCCCTGTAATTCCAACCCCATCAGCAAAGCCTGCAGGGTCGGAGTGTCCAACCCAGTGCGCGCTTGCAGTGCATCCAAACCGGCGGATTCAAAAGCCATCGCTGTCAGCAACGCATGCTCATTGGCAGAGAAGCTATCGGAGGCTAACGCACCGGGGCATTGAGTCTCGGGGTCTTTGATTCCATCTATAAGGGTGGGTAGCGAGAACTCTTCAAGTATGTCCTGAGCACTCTCTACCAGTTTAGCCCCCTGCTTGATCAGCGCATGGCATCCGCGCGCCTGCGTGGCGTGAATCGAGCCCGGAATGGCAAACACGTCCTTGCCTTGTTCCACCGCCAAACGTGCGGTAATCAGTGAGCCCGATTGAAGCGCAGCTTCGACCACCAAAGTGGCGTGTGAGAGTCCGGAGATGATGCGGTTGCGCTTGGGAAAGTTGGCGGATAAAGGCGGAGTACCCAAGGGATACTCACTGATAAGAAGCCCATTCTGGGCAATCTGATGGGCTAACTGAAAATGTGCTTTCGGGTAAACCCTGTCCAATCCGGTTCCGACGACGGCGATCGTGGCCAGTTGACCGGGTGGCGCACCGTCCAGCGCCCCTTCGTGGGCCGCTCCGTCAATGCCCAGAGCGAGCCCAGACACAACGGTCAGCCCTGCTTGTGCCAGTATCTCGGAAAACTGCCGAGCGTTTGCTACGCCTTGTGCGGTGGGGTTGCGACTGCCAACAACCGCGATAGTGGTCGATGCGCTGCGGTCCCAGCCTTGTTGTACGTGATGGGCCTCCCCCATCGCATAGAGCAGTAGTGGCGGGTCTTCCGTGTCAAGAAGGGCGGCTGGGTAGCAGGGATCACCCAATGTCAACACGTGGCGCGTCTGTCTGTTTTGTTCCAGCCAATCCCAGGTAGTTTGCAGCAGCGCTGCCAGCTCAGATGGCAATAGCTGAAGACTTTGGGCCTGCTTGGCGCTGACACAGGCCTCCAAAGAACCAATACTCTGGTCAAAAATCTGCTGAGGAAGCCCAAAGCGGGCCAACAGCTTACGGCCGCTGGCGTTTCCAACACCTGGGGTGAGCTGCAAACGCAACCAAGCAGAAAGTTCGTCGCGCTCCACGTGAGAAGAAGCCCGGGATGATCAGTGCGCGGAATTCAGCGTGGATTGACCAGACGGTCACCCACACGCACGCTGTCTGTGGTTTCAAGTATCAGCGCGTAAGACACCCGATCAAAGGTGCGGAACACCATCAGCAAGCCATTGCGCTCGTTGGGAAGCTTCATGAGTGGTCGCGTCGCGTCGGTCTTGTCAACAATGCGTTGCCCATCCTTCAGGATCGCGAGCACATGGCCTGCCAACATGCCATCCCGGGCCCCTTGATTGATGGCGACCACTTGATTTTGCCCCGCGTTAATCACAGCGCTTCCGTAGACGGAAACAACGCGTGCTTCAACCGTTTGGGTGGGCGCCCGGGGTGTGTAGGTGGACAGATCTCGCGCAGGTTCTGGAAGCATACGGTCACCGACACGGATTTCCTCTTTGGCAGAGACGATGTCGATCGTTGCCGGGATGACCGCACTTTCGGGCTGTCCTTTGGCGCCCAGGACTTCACCGGTTGTCTCGCTGCGAATCAACTGGGCTTTGCCAATATATTGCGCCTCATAACCAAGCACTTCGCCCGTGCCTGGGTCTTTGAGCGGGGTTGCATTGCGGAACAGTCGGAAGGACTGCTGCCTAGCCTGGTCGTCCATCAGTGGTGAGCCATTGGAACTCCGCGCATACGCCCGGTCTCCACGGGTGAGCAGCACTCGATCTTCCTGTGTAGCAACTATTCGCGGAGCGGCTTGCAACTCTGCCGAATCCACAACCAGTGGCTCTGCCAAAAAAGCCTCAATGATCCGACTTTTGAGGGCAGGAAGGGCTAGGTCAGCCAACGATTCATAGCGTGTACGGGGTGTGACGCGAATAGTCTCAGGCGCGGCACCATCGCCGCCACTACCCGCTACCCGGAGTGTGGCCTTGTCGCCTAATCGTTCCAAGAGAAGCACTTGCCCGGGGTAAATCCGGTGAGGGTTCTTAATATCGTTGAGGTTCATGCCCCATAGTTCCGGCCAACGCCATGGGCTCTTGAGGAACAACTTGGAGATGTCCCACAAAGTGTCACCACTCTTGATGGTGTAACTGTCGGGGGCATTCGGTGCCAGTTCGCTCAACGGAACGCCTTTTTGCGCAACTTCGTTGGCGGTTTGTTTCTGGGCCGCGGAAATGGGGAAGTTCTGCGCCCAAGCGCCCTGAGCAGTCAGAGCGCCGGCCAATACAGCAATTGCGGCAAGCGCCACGCGGGATTTCGCCATCAGGTGTGTCGTCATAAGGTGCGAATGGGTGATTGAACTTGATAAGTTACGCACGATTTTGCGCTCAAGCCCTTGATTCGGCAACGTTTTTAGCCTATTGGGGGTGCAAGCAATCGTAAAAGTGGCGAAAATACCCACATCTCTTAGGTAGTTTCCATGGCTTTACTCTCCATTCTTTGTTACCCCGACCCCAAACTCCACACCGTCGCCAAACCCGTTGCCGCAGTGGATGCGCGCATTCAGCAACTGGTTGTCGACATGTTGGAAACCATGTACGACGCGAAAGGTATCGGCTTGGCCGCTACGCAAATCGACGTTCATGAACGATTGATCGTTATCGATGTGTCCGAGGAACGGAACCAGCCCCTGGTTCTCATCAACCCTGAACTGGTTTGGTCAAGCCCAACCACCCATTTGAATGAAGAAGGTTGTTTGTCCGTTCCCGGCATCTACGATGGAGTAACCCGTTTCGACGCCGTACACGTCAATGCGCTGGACGAAAACGGCAACAACCGCGTGATCGAAGCGGATGGGTTGCTGGCGGTGTGTGTTCAGCACGAAATGGATCATCTGTTGGGCAAAGTCTTCGTGGAATACCTGTCGCCACTCAAACGCAACCGGATCAAAACCAAAATGATCAAGGCCCAGCGTGAGGAATCCCGCTAAGTGCAGGTCCATAGCCTGACGACGAAGCCACTGCGTGTCATTTTTGCCGGTACGCCGGATTTTGCGCGTGTGGCACTGGCGCGGTTGCATGCAAGTGGCCACACGATAGCCCTCGTACTGAGTCAGCCCGACCGCCCGGCGGGACGTGGACTGAAGTTGCAGGTCTCTGCAGTGAAGCAGTTTGCCCTAGAGCACTCGATTCCTGTGGCGCAGCCGCGTAGCCTGCGGCTGGATGGCAAATTCCCCCAAGACGCCGAATCAGCGCGACAGGCGATGGCGGACGCCCAAGCCGACGTGATGGTGGTGGCCGCCTACGGCCTGATCTTGCCCCAGTGGGTGCTCGACCACATGGCCCAAGGGACAAAATTTGGCTGCATCAATATTCATGGCTCCCTGTTGCCACGATGGCGCGGTGCAGCACCAATTCATCGTGCTATTGAATGGGGGGACGCGGAAACTGGCGTCACCATCATGCAAATGGACGCTGGGCTGGATACCGGCGACATGTTGCTGAAACAAAGCCTGCCAATTGCCAACACCGACACCACAGCATCGTTGCATGACAAGGTGGCGGAGTTGGGTGCAGTGATGGTGGTACAGGCACTAAACCTGGCTGCCCATGGCGGATTCTTGCCTGTGAAGCAGGCTGTAGAAGGCGTGACGTACGCGCACAAGATTGAAAAGCATGAAGCGCCGATCAACTGGCGTCTGGATGCTGAAAGCATCGTTCGCCGCGTCCGGGCCTTCAATCCATTTCCAGGCGCCACTGCCGTGTTGAATGGCGAAATCATCAAGGTGTGGGGTGCCCATGTCGGACAAGGAAGCGTTACTGAAAAACCTGGACACATAGTGGCGATAAATCCCGTTGGTATTGCGGTGGCTGCTATCGAATCAGTAGTGGTATTGACGGAACTACAGCGGCCGGGCGGCAAGCGGTTGCCTGCATCTGAGTTTCTGCGAGGCTGCGCGCTACAGGTGGGTCAGTACTTTGAGTGTTCCGTAGTGCCTGACGCCTCCTGATGTTCTTTCGCCGCTGCCACTACCGCCATCCAGAGTTCCGCCGAGGCGTTAACGATATGTTGGGCGTTGCGCCTGGCATTGCTGCCTGGGGGTTGATGACGGGCGTGGCCATGGTCAAGTCCGGTATGAGCACCTTTGAAGCGCTATTCATGGCTCTCACGGTGTTTGCCGGCAGTTCCCAATTGGCGGCAGTGCCATTGCTGATTGCCGGAGCGCCCATGTGGGTGATTCTCGTCACCGGGTTTTGTGTAAATCTGAGATTCGTGGTGTTCAGCGCGCACATGCGACCCTACCTGATGCATCTGCCGCGCTGGCAGCGCATGGTGACCGGATACCTGTCTGCCGATCTGACCTATGTCTTGTTCGTCAAGCGCTATCAGCAACCAGCAGACGACGATGCCGGCCGCCTTGCCCAAATGGCCTATCTGGCCGGAAACGGTGGCGTCAATTGGATAAGCTGGACGGCCAGCAGCGTGGTTGGCGTGGTACTGGCCAACTATGTGCCCACGTCATGGGGGCTGGGATTTGCTGGCATCTTGGCGTTGGTGGGCATGATGGCCTCGCTGGCGACCAGTCGTCTGCGCTGGGTTTCCGCGGGTGTGGCGGGCGCCGCAGGTGTGGCAGCGTTTGCATTGCCGCTCAAGCTCAATATTTTGGTGGCCATCGCCGTGGCGGTTGCGGTATGTCTGCTGCTGGACACCCGCCCGAAAACAGAACACCCGAGCCTCCACGAACCCAAGGACCCTGCATGAACGAAAGCAGTTTTTTTGTCGGGGCGACGGACGGATGGACGCTGTTGACCACTTTCGGGCTGGCCTGTGTCACCGTGATTGCACGCTCGTTCTTCTTCATTACCGACAAAGACTGGTCACTGCCGGCGTGGGCCCAGCGCGGCCTGCAATACGCGCCGATAGCGGCGCTTTCGGCAGTCATCGTGCCCGAAGTCGTCATGTCGCAAGGCCAGCTCATTGACACACTGAAAGACGCGCGTCTCTATGCTGTGGCGGCTGGCTTGGCCTTCTTTGCCTGGCGCCGCGGTGCTGACCAAGCCGTGCTTGGCACCATCGCTTCCGGTATGGCGGTCTATCTGCCGCTGCATATCGGGCTCGGTTGGTAGCAATAGCGAATAGCGCCAAGCGAAGTGCCGCTGCGCGGTTACATCACCGTTACGCGCCAACCGCTGGCAGCGCACTTCTACAATGCCGGGTGTTGCCGCACCCGCGCGCGCTTCTAACTACCTGAGGTGTTTCCCATGCAAGTAATTCGATTCTCTGACTTGATTGCCCAAGGCAAAGTCGCTGGCAAGCGCGTTTTCATCCGTGCCGACTTGAATGTGCCGCAGGACGATGCGGGCAACATCACCGAAGACACGCGTGTGCGTGCCAGTGTTCCTGCCATTCAAATGGCGTTGGACGCCGGTGCTGCAGTCATGGTGACCAGCCATCTGGGTCGACCCACGGAGGGTGAGTTCAAGCCGGCAGACTCTTTGGCCCCAGTGGCCAAGCGCATGGGCGAACTGATGCAACGCGATATCCCTGTGTTGGCAAACTGGACCGACGGCGTGGACGTGAAGCCCGGCCAATTGGTGATGCTGGAAAACTGCCGCGTCAACAAAGGAGAGAAAAAGAACAACGAGGAACTGGCCAAGAAAATGGCCGCCCTATGCGATATTTTTGTGCACGACGCTTTTGGCACGGCCCACCGTGCCGAGGCATCAACTTACGGCATCGCCCAGTTCGCGCCCATCGCGTGCGCGGGCCCGTTGTTGGCGGCTGAAATGGATGCGATCAGCAAAGCTCTTTTGGCCCCCAAGCGCCCGCTGGTTGCTATCGTCGCCGGGTCCAAGGTCTCTACCAAATTGACTATTTTGAAGAGCCTGGCAGAGAACGTGGATCAACTGATCGTTGGCGGCGGCATTGCCAATACCTTTATGCTGGCCGCTGGTTTGAAAATCGGCAAGAGCTTGGCGGAACCCGATTTATTGGACCAAGCCAAGGCAGTAATCGAAGCCATGAAGGCCCGGGGTGCGGCAGTGCCTATTCCCACGGACGTAGTGACTGCCAAGACCTTTGCCGCCGACGCAGTGGCAACAGTGAAGGCCGCCACCGATGTCGCCGATGACGACCTCATTCTGGACATCGGCCCGCAAACGGCCCAGACCCTGGCCGACCAGCTTATGAAGGCCGGCACCATCGTGTGGAACGGACCGGTGGGTGTATTCGAATTCGCAGCTTTTGAAAACGGAACCAAGGTAATTGCGCAAGCCATTGCCGCCAGCAGCGCTTTCAGCATCGCAGGTGGTGGTGATACGTTAGCCGCGATTGCCAAATATGGCATTGAAAACAAGGTGGGCTATATCAGTACCGGTGGCGGCGCGTTCTTGGAAGTTCTGGAAGGCAAGACCCTGCCTGCATTCGAGATTTTGACCAAGCGCGCTGCAGGCTAGATTGCTATCAAATGCGTAGCTGTCTGCGCATGTGGAATATAGGCTGAGAGTACTTTTGCCAAAAAACGCATTGTGCTTGTGGAGGTGCTACAGCTGCGCCGGTGTGGTGTCCAGGCTGGCGTAGCGGACCTGGCCGCGCCCATGGCTTTTGGCCAGTTCCAGTTGTGCGCTCGCCAAAGACAACAGGTCACTGGCTTGGCCGCTGTGGGGGCTCACCCGGGTTCCCAAGCCCACGCTGACCGACACCACCCCGGCGCCATGGCCGTTTCCAGAAGGCAACCCAAGCTGGCGGATACGGCGCTCCATTTCTTGCGCCAAAGTCTGGGCATCTTCATGGGATGTGTCGGGTAGCAGGCACGCAAACTCCTCTCCCCCGAAGCGCGCAACGACATCCGCCGGGCGGCGCAACACGGACTTGAGCGTGACAGCAATCATTCGTAAACAATCGTCACCGGCTTGGTAGCCATGGCGCTCGTTGTACGCGCTGAATTGGTCCACATCCAGCAGCACCAATGACAAAGACAGACGACTGCGCGCTGCCCGGGCCCATTCGCTGGCCAACTGCTGGTCGAAGTAACGTCGGTTGAATACACCGGACAGGCTATCCAGCAGCACCAGTTTTTTGAGCAAATCAGACTGGAACTTGAGCGTGAGGTGGGTTTGCACCCGGGCGCGCACGACGGCGGGATTGACTGGTTTGGAGATAAAGTCCACCGCGCCCAGGCCCAGGCCGTGGGTTTCCTGGCCGGCATCCGGTCGTGCGGTGACCAAAATAATGGGAATATGTGCCGTAGCCTCTTGTGCCTTGAGCTGGCGGCACACCGCAAAACCGTCCATGCCCGGCATCAGCACATCCAGCAGAACCAAGTCGGGTGGGTCGTTCTGGCAAACCGCCAATGCCTGCTGGCCGGATGTGGCCATGAATACTTGGTAGTCCCCAGCGAAAGCCTGTACCAGCAATTGGATGTTGCCAGGCTGGTCATCCACCACCAAGAGTTTGGGTTTTCCATGCGTGCTATCCAGCAAAGCAGCGGAGGGGGTAACTGGGGCGCTCATGGACGGCTGCTGCATGGATAGGGCAAGCCGCCATTCAACCATATCGCTACGGCCAACGCTCTACGGGCTAACCCCGCCCGCTTGAGTCTGTGCACCCTATGTAACCAAAGTACAAGCAAGCGTGTGAAAATAGGTAACTCACTCTAGGAGACAGTTACATGCACCGTCGCGCTACCAAAATCGTCGCTACCCTCGGACCCGCCTCCAGCGATCCCTCATTGCTGGAGCACATGATCCGTGCCGGCGTCAACGTGGTGCGGCTGAACTTCAGTCACGGCAAGGCCCAAGACCACATCGACCGTGCACGCCTGGTGCGCGAAGCCGCCCAGCGCGCCGGCCGCGAAGTGGCCATCATGGCCGACTTGCAAGGTCCCAAGATCCGCGTGGGCAAGTTCGCTGAAGGCAAAGTTTTTCTGGAGCCGGGTCAAAAATTCATTCTGGACGCGGGCCGCGTCGAGCTGGGCGACATTGACGCCGTGGGCTTGGACTACAAGGCCTTGCCATACGAGGTAAAGGCCGGTGATGTGCTGCTGCTCAACGACGGCTTGATTGTGATCACGGTGGACGCTGTCAAAGGCGAGCAAGTGCACACTACCGTCAAACTCGGTGGAGAATTGTCCAACAACAAGGGCATCAACAAACAGGGTGGCGGACTGACCGCACCTGCGCTGACCGGCAAGGATATGGAAGACATCCGTACCGCGATGAGCTTCCAGGCCGACTATGTGGCCGTTAGCTTCCCCAAGAATGCCACCGACATGGAAATGGCACGGCAGCTGTGCAATGTGGCTGCTGCCGAATACAACCACAAGCCCGGACTCATCGCCAAGATCGAACGGGCTGAAGCGATCCCCAAGCTGTTGGAAATACTGTTGGCCTCCGATGGCATCATGGTCGCCCGGGGAGATTTGGCCGTGGAAGTAGGGAACGCTGCGGTACCTGCGCTACAAAAGCATATGATCAAGCTGGCCCGTGAGCATGACAAGGTGGTCATTACTGCTACGCAGATGATGGAATCCATGATTACCAACCCGGTGCCCACGCGCGCCGAGGTGAGCGACGTAGCCAACGCAGTGCTCGACGGCACTGATGCCGTCATGCTTTCCGCCGAGACCGCCGCTGGTAAGTACCCGCTGGAAACCGTAATCGAAATGGCCAAAATTTGCCTGGCCGCAGAAGGCAGCGAACACGTCAAGTTAGACGCTGATTTCACTGGCAAGACCTTTACCCGGATCGATCAGTCGATCGCCATGGGCGCATTGTTCACCGCTCACCACTTGGGTGCCAAAGCCATCGTCGCCATGACCGACAGCGGCAGCACGGCTTTATGGATGAGCCGGCACCTGATTCATGTGCCGATTTATGCGCTCACGCCCAAGGTCAGCACCCAGCGCAAGATGACGCTTTATCGCAATGTACGTCCTTTGTTAATGGGCACAAGTGCAGACCGCGATACTGCGCTTCTGGACGCAGAAAAGCATCTCAAGACGCGCAGCATTGTCCAAACAGGCGATATTTATGCGATTACTTGCGGAGAACCCATGGGGGCCCCAGGTGGCACCAATATGCTCAAAATCTGTGCGGTGAATTAAAACGTCGCAGCCCCCGAAAGGGGCCAGTGGCCCCTTTTTTTGCTCGTGACCAGGGGAATCAGCACGGGTAGAATGCCGAATCGGTAAAAGTTACCAAGCGGTTACCAAATCGCGGCTGCAAGTTTTCAACTTCCTGGGGATATTCATGGCACTCGTCTCGATGCGTGAGCTTCTTGATCACGCGGCAACGCACAACTACGCAATTCCGGCTTTCAACGTCAACAACCTGGAGCAGGTCCAGGCCATCATGGAGGCGGCCAAGGAAACTGGTGCCCCCGTCATCATGCAGGCCAGTGCCGGTGCGCGCAAATACGCTGGGGAGCATTTCCTCAAGCACTTGATCCAGGCTGCAGTGGAAAGCTACCCCTCCATTCCCGTGGTCATGCACCAAGACCACGGCCAGAGCCCTGCGGTCTGCCAAGGCGCCATTGACCTCGGGTTCAGCTCCGTGATGATGGATGGATCGCTCGAGGCTGATGGCAAGACTATCGCCAGCTACGAGTACAACGTGGAAGTTACCCGCAAGGTCGTGGACATGGCCCATAAGCTGGGTGTAACCGTAGAAGGTGAATTGGGTTGCCTGGGCTCCCTCGAAACCATGAAGGGCGACAAAGAAGACGGCCATGGCACTGATGCCACCATGACACGTGAACAACTGCTCACGGACCCGGAGGAGGCTGCTGATTTTGTCAAGCGTACCCAGCTCGACGCCTTGGCTATCGCCATCGGCACCAGCCACGGCGCCTACAAGTTCACCCGTCAACCTACAGGCGATATTTTGGCCATCGAGCGCATCAAGGAAATACACGCCCGCATTCCCAATACCCACCTCGTGATGCACGGCTCAAGCGCCGTCCCGCAAGACCTGCTGGCCGCCATTAACCAATACGGCGGCAAGATGGCCCAGACGTGGGGTGTGCCGGTCGAGGAAGTGCAGCGCGCTATTCCCTTTGGCGTGCGCAAGGTCAATATTGACACCGATATCCGCATGGCCATGACCGCTGCGGTGCGCAAGTTCATGTTTGAAAATCCCGAGAAGTTTGATGCGCGCGAATGGCTCAAGCCCGCCCGCGAAGCCGCCAAGCAGCTCTGCAAGCAGCGCTACATCGAGTTCGGTTGTGAAGGCCAGGCCGCCACAGTCAAAGGCAATAGTCTGCAAGTGGTGGCCGGACAATACGCCCGTGGTGAGTTGGCACAAGTCGTTCAGTAGATAACCCCTCTCTGCGCATAACTTGCGATAATCGAGGGCTCTGCCTCCCGGCGTGGGGGCAGAGCCCTTTTACTTGTTGGATGCCATGACCTCTGCACTGCACACCTCCGCCTTGTCGCTTCCCTTGCTTGCCCGTGGCAAGGTGCGTGACAACTATGCTGTTGGCGACGACCGGATTCTTATGGTGGCCAGCGACCGCTTGAGTGCATTCGATGTGATCATGGGCGAGCCGATCCCGGGAAAGGGCGCCTTGCTGACCCAGATGGCCTTGTTTTGGTTCGAAAAGCTGGGTCCCAATGGCGCCAACATTTGCCCCAACCACCTGACTGGTGATGTGCCAGAAAGTGTGGTTCTGCCTTCTGAAGTGGCGCAGGTGACGGGCCGCTCCATGCTGGTCAAGCGACTCAAGCCGCTGCCCGTGGAAGCAGTGGTGCGTGGCTACCTTGCCGGCAGTGGCTGGAAGGAATACCAGGAAAAAGGGGCCGTATGTGGTGTCCCATTGCCCGCTGGTTTGAAAAACGCCAGCAAGTTGCCCGCGCCGATCTACACCCCGGCGGCCAAGGCTGCTGTGGGGGACCATGACGAAAACATCACCTTCGAGAAAACCGTGGAAATGATTGGTCTGGACCTGGCCACGCAAATTCGTGACTTGAGCATTCAAATCTACCAAGCCGCAGCCGAAATTGCGTTGACCAAAGGCATCATCATTGCAGACACCAAGTTTGAGTTTGGCTTGGACAAGGACGGCACCCTGACCCTGATGGACGAAGTGTTGACGCCCGACTCCAGCCGCTTTTGGCCACAAGAGAGCTACCAAGAAGGCACCAACCCGCCCAGTTACGACAAGCAGTTTGTGCGCGACTGGTTGGAGCAAGCCCTCGTCGACGGCAAACCGTGGGACAAAACCCCGCCAGCACCTCGCGTGCCGCGCGAGATCATCCAAAAAACCGCCGCCAAGTACCAGGAAGCGCTGGCCCGCCTCACCGCCTGAAGCATCGCCGAGGTGCAAGGGAGCAGCCACGCCGCGCTGCGCCATGTTGCCCACCCAGCGGCACGTGTGTCCAGCCTGAAGCACAGACCCGCGCTGCCGTAAGCTCCCGCCGCTTACGGCGCGGCTTCCAGCGCCGTGACGACGTAGGCACCTTCTTTGAGTTCGGCGGTGAAGCGCACCTTCTCCCCCGTTTTGGCTTTGTCCAGCAAAGAGGCATCGCGCACCTGAAACACCATGGTCATGGGGGGCATGTCCAAGTTTTTGATTTCCCCGTGTTTGATGGTGATTTTGCTGGTTGCCTTGTCGATCTTGCGGATTTCACCGTTACTCATGTCGGTGGCTTGCGCCCAGGCGCTTGTTGCGCCAAGGGCGCCCAAGAGTGCGACGGCCAGCAGCGTGCGCGAGGCGTGAAGAAATGGCATGGTTGTGTCCTTAACGGTAGCTTTGGAAAATCGATGTGGAGCCGTTTTTGGCGATCAACACGACGTCATACGGGTCTTTGCGGCCTTGGTAAATCGGGCCGTCCATGCCAGGCGATCCCACCGGCATGCCAGGCACGGCGATGCCCAGCGCAAGGGGGCGCTCGCGCAGCAAGCGCTGAATCTCCTTCGCGGGCACATGGCCCTCGATGGCATATCCTGCAACTTCGGCCGTGTGGCAAGAGCCCAAAGCCTCAGAAATGCCCAAACGCTTGCGCGCCTCGGCATTACCGGTGTCTTGCACGGTCACACGAAATCCGGCTTGCTCGAGGTGAACCACCCAGTCCTTGCAGCAGCCGCAGTTCGGGTCTTTCCAGACTTGAATGGTGGTGCGCACCTTGTTGGCCCACAGGGGCATGGACAGGGCAGTCAGTCCGGCCGCCAGCAGAAGGCGGCGATGTTGCAGGTGCACGCTCATGGCTTGGAACTCACCGAGACACTGCCCTTCATGCCCGCATCGTAGTGGCCGGCGTGCAGGCAGGCAAAACTCACGTTACCGGCTTTGGTGAACTGCCACAGCACCTCACCAGTTTTCCCGGGCTCCAGGCTCACCAGGTTGGGTTCATCGTGTTCCATCTCTGGGAACTTCAGCATTTCTGCGTAGTGCGCCTTTAAATCGGCGTCGGTTCCCAGGTTGAACTCATGTTTGAGTTTGCCCGAGTTCGTGACCACAAAGCGAATGGTTTCGCCGCGCCGAACCTTGATCTTGCTCGGGGTGAAGCGCATGGCGTCGCTCATGTCAATGGCAATCGTGCGCGTGACTTTGGCCGCGATGCCCGGTTTGCCAATCGAATCTGTGCCATGCCCGCCCGCATGACTTCCAGCGGCAAAAGCAGTTCCAGCCAGCGTCAGTAAAGCGCTAGCAGCTATCAAATGCATAGTATTTTTCATCCTGACTTTCCTTGTGGTTAGTGGTGTTTATGGGAGGTGGGTTTGCGTACCTGCACTTCCGTGGCGGGTGCCGTTTTGGCGCCTGGGCTTTCGGCTTTGAAACGTGCGGGGTCGGGCAGGGGGGTGGTCCATTCAAAGGCCTGCGTTCCCGCAGGCTGCTTGAACCAGCCCGGGTCTTTGTAGTCGCCGGGCTTCTGGTCTTTGCGCACTTTCAGAATGCTGAACATGCCCCCCATTTCCACGCCGCCGTAGGGACCCTGGCCCGTCATCATGGGCGCTGTGTTGTCCGGCAGGGCCATCTCCATCTCGCCCATGTCGGCCATGCCGCGCTCCCCCATCACCATGTAATCTGGTACGGCTTTTTGCAACTTGCCCACCAGCCCCCGGTGGTCCACCCCAATCATGGTGGGCACGTTGTGGCCCATGGCATTCATGGTGTGGTGGCTCTTGTGGCAATGGAATGCCCAGTCGCCTTCTTCGTCGGCCAGAAACTCCAGCTGGCGCATCTGCCCCACCGCAATGTCGGCGGTGATCTCCGGCACCCTCGCTGCCAGCGGCCACGGCCCGCCGTCGCTGCCAGTAATTTCAAACTCGTGGCCGTGCAGGTGGATCGGGTGGTTGGTCATGGTGAGGTTGCCGACGCGGATACGCACTTTGTCCTTGTACCGCACGTTGAGGGTATCGATGCCCGGGAACACGCGGCTGTTCCAGCTCCAGATGTTGAAGTCCAGCATGGTCATGATCTTCGGGGTCATGCTTCCAGGGTCGATGTCGTAGGCGTTCAGCAGGAAGCAGAAGTCCCGGTCCACCTCGCTGATAAGCGGGTTCTTGGTCTTGGGGTGCGTCACCCAAAAGCCCATCATGCCCATCGCCATCTGCGTCATCTCATCCGCGTGCGGGTGGTACATGAAGGTGCCGGGGCGCCGTGCCACAAACTCATAGACAAAGGTCTTGCCCACGCCAATGGCACGCTGGTTGAGTCCGGAAACACCGTCCATGCCATTGGGGAGCCGCTGGCCGTGCCAGTGCACACTGGTGTGTTCCGGCAGCTTGTTGGTAACAAACACGCGCACCAGGTCGCCTTCCACCACTTCGATGGTGGGGCCGGGGCTCTGGCCGTTATAGCCCCACATATGGGCTTTGAAGCCGGGTGTCATTTCGCGCACCACCGGCTCGGCCACCAAATGAAATTCCTTGACACCTTGGTTCATGCGCCACGGCAGCGTCCAGCCGTTGAGCGTGACCACGGGGTTGTAGGGGCGCCCACTGGAAGGTACTAGGGGCGGCATGGTGTTGGCTGATGCCTGCAGCACCGGCTCGGGAAGCGCGGCCATAGCCACGCGGCTCACCGAAGCAGCGGCTACGGCCCCCACTGCGGTGGCAGCTGCACCATTGAAAAAGTTGCGTCGGTTCATGGAGTTTCCTTGGGTCTGCTTCATTTAGTGGCCAACCTTGCTTGAGGCCGCGCGTGCCTCACCGGCGCTGCCAATGGCGTCAGTGCCAATGGCGTCTAGCGGAGCACCCGCCAGCAGAGCCTGCAGGTTGGCGTGGGCCAACCAGAAGTCGCGTTGCGCCATGACGCTGGCGTTGCCCACCAGGGTCTGGGTTTGGCGGTCGGCCAACACCTCAAACAGACTGGTCAGCATGCCGTTGTAGCGCAACACCAATTCATCATGGATGAACTGGCGCAACGGCAGCACGTGGGTGTGCAGGTCGTTGGCTATGTCCCAGTTGCTGCGGTAGGTAAAGTAAGCCGTGCGCGCCTGGCTGCGCAATTGCACCGCCTGCGCACGCACGCTGGCTGCGTCGCCCATGGCGTCCCACAGAGCGTCCGCGCTGCCGGGTACAGAGGTCTGTTGCTTGCGCTGCCATTGCTGCGCTGCTGCCTGAAGGTCCTTGCGCGCTTGCACGGCACGGGCCTCCACGTCGGGCAGGTCCAGCGCCTGCGCCGGCAAGTCAGGCAGCTTGTTGGGCAAAGTGAATTGGGCGGAATTGCCCCACAGCCCCAGGGTCACCGTAAGTGCTTCGCGTGCGGCAAATGCAGCCTGTTCTGCGCGCACCACTGCCAGCGCGGCATCTGACAACGCTGCCTGGCTTTGGGCCTGTGCGAGCTTGCTCACATTGCCCACCCGCACCATGCGCCGCATCAGTTCACCGCTCGTTTCGGCCGTGGCTTTCGCCTCGCGCAGCAGTTGGGCCGCCTGCGCCGTCGCGACTGCGTTTACCCAGGCCTTGAAGGCTTGGGCGGACAGGACCGTAACGGCCTGTTGGGCACGCAGCTTGGCTGGTGTTTCGCGGCCTGTTGCGTCGGTGATGGACAATCCCTCAGCGCCCAGCGCGGCCTGGAGTTCCGGGTTGTTCAGCAGGGCGATGCGCACGGCGGCGTCGGCGGAAAGGGGTGCTGCCAGCAAGGCAGCAAGGGCGTCGCGCGGATCGACTCCGGGCTGCGGCAGTTGCGCCTTGGCACCTTCGATTCCAATGACGTTACCCGCTACGCCGGCGTACAGGCCTTCTATGCCGCCATCGACGGGAGCAGCCCAGCTCAGACCGCTGCACACCAGCAAAGCAAAGGCAGACAGGTGGGCTTTCATGGTTGACCTCCCGGTTGCAGCTGCGCCGGTTTGCGGGCCTGTTCCAGCTCCCACTTCAACAGATCGGCATGGCCCCGTTTGAATTGGCCCACTTGGGCGTTGGCTGCTTTCCAGTCCAGCGCCGTGGCCTCCACGCCTTGTGGCAGGTCGGCAAAGACAGAACGATAGATCAGGGCGGGGACTGCTGTGGCGGCCTGGCTAGCCTCCAGTGTCGACGTCGGGTCCAGGCGGACATTCCCAGCAGCCTGTGCGTGGGCACCGAGGCTGAAGGGCCCACAGAGCGCGGCCAAAGCGACCCACGAATACATCCGTCGGCGCACGTACCAAAAAGAAAAAAGCATACAAATTTCCTGACAAAAGGCGTGAAACGGTGGGACGAGGCCCATGGCAACCCAGGGTTGCGGAGCCACCACGGGTTCTCAGGCCCATAGTCCAGGCGGACTTAGGGCCCGAAGGTCAGGAAATGGGGGGTTTGTGGCCTAACGCGAGCACGGCGCTGGTGAAGTGCGCGTTGCTGGCTTGGGGTAAGCCATGGGGCAGCGGAGGTGTTGTTGCTTGCCGGGGGAATATGGCAATACCGACGGTAAAACACGCCTGGCAGGAGGCGCAGGTTGCGCACGGGTCTGCGGTCGTGCCAGCCAAAGGGGCAGATACGGGCTCTGCCTGCATCTCATGGCAATCGCTGTGTGCCGAGGGTGGATTGGCTGCCGTTGAAAGGCTAGCTGCAGAGGCTTGCGCCGCCATCTGGATCGCCATAGCGTCGCCCGCCCAGGTGCGCAAGGGCACCAGGGCAATCAAGATCAGCAGGAGTACCAAGCGGCGCATGGTGTATTGACAGGGCGGGACGCGCAAAAGTTCCCGGCGGGCTGAATTCAGTTCAGCGCCATGCTGAGCTTGCGCCGGTAGGCCGCCACCAGTTGGGCCTGCGGGTCGGTTTCGGCCACCACTTTGCCAACTACCTGAATGCCGCTGGCGGTCTTGCCCGCTTCCGCAGGGTTGACCTTGGGTTTGGGCGGGCTTAGCAGCTCCAAAATCGCCACAAAGGTTCGGCGAGGCAGCGCGTCGCCCCAGGCCTTGTCGCGCATGATGATTTCCAGCAGCTCGTCCATAGCGCCGGTCCAGTCGCCGCCCACCATCAGTACGCGCGCCTTGGCCAAACGGGTGTCAAAGTCGCGTTTGTTGGTCGCAATCAGGGCATCGAATTGGTCAGGTGTCCAGACGCCACGGTCGTCCGTTACCACGAACTTGATCGCGTCCAGAAACTGGCCCAGCGCCTCAAAGCGCAGCTGGCGCGGAATCTCGGTGAGTTTGGGCGCTAGCGCGGCCTCGGCATCTTCCAGCAGGTCGTTTTCGATCAGCAGCTTGACGTAGTCGTGGCGCGCGTCGTCGTTGTCGGGGTTGAGGGTCAAAGCCTCGAGCAGCTTGTCCAGCGCAGCTTTGGGGTCACCGGCGGCGGCCAGTGCCAGGGCATCGTCAACGTCCGCCTCGGCTTCCAGCGCGGCTTCGGAGGGGATGTGTTTGTCCAAAAATTCCTTGATCTTGCTCTCGGGAAGGGCGCCCATAAATCCATCTGCGGGCTTACCACCGATCATGAGCACACAAGTGGGAATGCTGCGGATGCCAAACGCCTGGGCCAGTTGTTGCTCTTGGTCAGAGTCAATCTTCACCAGCTTGAAGCGGCCCGCGTATTCCTCTTCCACTTTTTCAAGCAAGGGGCCAATAACCTTGCAGGGGCCGCACCAAGGGGCCCAAAAGTCCACCAGCACCGGCACCTGATGGGATGCGGCGACGACTTCTGCTTCGAAATTTTCAATGGTGACGTTGATCATGGGGGCTAACTCGGGGTGAAAAAGTAAAATTCAATTCTGGCCACGTGCGCAAACCCTGCGCTGCCAGTCCACCTGGCGCTCCGCAAAGCGCATTAAGCACTATGAAAACCATTCAAATTGGCGTTGTTATGGGTTCCAGTTCCGACTGGGAGACCATGCAGCACGCAGTCGAGATTCTCCAACAGTTTGGCATCCGTTTTGAAGCCAAGGTAGTTTCTGCCCACCGTATGCCGGACGACATGTTCGCTTATGCCGAAAGCGCATTGGCGCGCGGCCTCAAGGCCATCATCGCCGGAGCCGGGGGTGCAGCACACCTGCCAGGCATGTTGGCGGCCAAGACCACGCTGCCCGTGCTGGGTGTGCCGGTGCCGAGCAAGGCGCTGTCGGGGGTGGACTCACTGCACAGCATTGTGCAAATGCCCAAGGGCATCCCCGTGGCGACCTTTGCCATTGGCCCGGCGGGTGCGGCCAATGCGGCCCTGTTTGCTGTGGCCTTGCTGGCCAACGAGAACCCGGACCTGCGCATGGAGCTCGACGCGTTTCGCATGGACCAGACCGAATTGGCCCGCAAGGCAGTGTTGCCGATCACCGGAAGCGCGGTCTAAATGGCTGCTGAACGCGCAGCTGCCGGTTTGAGCGGGCCTAAAGAGATGACGCTGGGCGTCATGGGCGGTGGCCAACTCGGCCGCATGTTTGCCCACGCGGCCCAGCAAATGGGTTTTTTCACCGCCGTGTTGGACCCTGATACCAACAGCCCCGCCGGGCGGGTGAGCCACCACCACATTCAGACGGGCTACACCGATGCAGCGGGGCTGACCCGCCTGGCAGAGGTGTCGGCGGCCATCACCACCGAGTTTGAAAACGTTCCCGCCGAAGCCTTGAACCAACTCGCACAGCGCCGCCCCGTGGCGCCCAGCGGTGCTGCAGTGGCCATCGCCCAGGACCGTGCAGCTGAAAAAGCCCACTTTGTGAAGTGCGGCGTGCCCTGTGCACCCTACGCCGTGATAGAGACCGCTGCCCAACTGGCCGATGTTGATGCGGACTTGCTCCCCGGCATCTTGAAAACCTCCCGCATGGGCTACGACGGCAAGGGTCAGGTGCGGGTGAAAACCCAAGCCGAACTGGCTGCGGCCTGGGCCGGCCTGCAAGGCGTGCCCTGCGTGCTGGAGAAAATGCTGCCACTGGCGCTGGAGTGCTCCGTCATCGTGGCGCGCGGGGCCGATGGCACCTGCGTGAACCTGCCGGTTCAGCGCAACCTGCACCGTGACGGTATCTTGGCCGTCACCGAGGTGTATGAAGGAAATCTGCCTCCAGCCCTTGCGCTGCGTGCGGTTACAGCTGCGAAATCGATAGCGGAGGGCGTGCAGTACGTGGGCGTGTTGTGCGTAGAGTTTTTTGTGCTGGACGCGCACCACCCTGCTGCGGCCGGCTTGGGGGGGCTGGTGGTGAACGAGATGGCACCACGCCCGCACAACAGCGGCCACTACAGCATGGACGCCTGCGATGTCTCGCAGTTCCATCTGCAGGTGCGCACCTTGGCCGGGTTGCCGCTGGTCCAGCCGCGCCAGCACAGCCCGTCCATCATGTTGAACCTGCTGGGCGACCTTTGGCCCCAAGGCGGTGTGCCCAATTGGGCCGCCGTGTTGGCCCTGCCCGGTACCCACCTGCACCTGTACGGCAAGCTGGACGCGAAGAAGGGCCGCAAGATGGGGCACCTCAACATCACTGGCGCCACGGTGGAACAGGTGCGTGCAACGGCGTTGCAGGCCGCCTCCATCCTCGGCATTGCCGCATTCTGAGCCGACCGCCCATGATCGTGTCCGCCTACCAATTTGCCGACGGCGTTGAGCTTGCTCCTGATTCTATAGCTGCATGCGCAGACGTGATAAGGGCTGGAGGTCTGATTGGATTGCCAACGGAAACGGTGTATGGCCTGGGTGCAGATGCGTCCAACCCCCGCGCGGTGGGCCAGATTTTTGCGGCCAAAGGCCGCCCGGCCGACCACCCGCTGATCGTGCACGTGGCCGCGTTTGACGGTGGCATGGGCGGCGTGGCGCATTACTGTGCGCGCGTGCCGGCCTTTGCGCAGCAGCTCATGTCGGCTTTTTGGCCGGGGCCGCTCACGCTCATCCTGCCACGCCGCCCCGGTGTGGGCGAGGCGGCGGCAGGTGGGCAAGACAGCATTGGCCTGCGCTGCCCCGCACACCCGGTGGCCCAAGCGCTGCTGGCCGCGCTGCGCAAGCCGTCGGATGGAGCGCCCGAGGTCTGGGGTGTGGCTGCACCCAGCGCCAACAAATTTGGCCGCGTGAGCCCCACGACGGCTGCGCACGTGCATAGCGAATTTGGCGACGACTTGTTGATTCTGGATGGCGGGCCCTGTGAAGTGGGCATTGAGTCCACCATCATTGATTGCACCCGCGGTGCGCCTGTGCTGTTGCGTCCTGGTTCCATTACCGCTGCGCAAGTGGCGGATGCCTGTGGTCGCCAGCTGCTATCGAATGAAGAGCTTGACGCGCAGAGTAGGCCTGGCCCACGGGCCTCCGGGACCCTGGAGTCACACTACGCCCCCAGCGCCACTGTGCGGCTGATGGACGCCAAGGCCTTGCAGACCGCACTCGACCTTCTCAGTGGCGCCAGCCCTGCGGATGCGCGCCCCACCATCGCGCTCTACCACCGTAGTCCGCTGCATGTGCGCTCCAAGCTGGTCAGCCCGCACCGCATGCCCAGCCATGCGGCGCCGGCCGCCCACGAGCTGTTTTCCAAACTGCGCGAGATGGATGCCTTGGGCGTCAAGCTGATCTGGGTGGAAACACCGCCAGATGCGCTGGAGTGGGATGGCGTGCGGGACCGGCTCACCCGCGCGAGCGCCTGAACAATGGGAATACGGTGAAAAACGGACTTGTGGATTACGGCCGCCTGGTTGCCTCCCTTGGAATCGTATGGTTCCACACCATGGCACCCGGGAAAAACATTGCCTACCTCGCGCTGCCGTTTTTCCTGGTCCTGCTGGCCCTGCCTTCGCGCTCGGGAGTAGGGGCGCGTGCCCAACGCCTGCTGGTTCCCTTCGTCGTTTGGTCGTTCATATACGCAGTCGGTAGCGTTTTGCTCGCGCTCAAAAACCATGCCGAGCCGTTCGGGTGGTGGCGGATGAACATGTTGCTGTCAGGCACTTCGGTTCAACTCTGGTTCCTGCCATTTGCCTTTGTGGTTGCCATATTCGCTCCCTGGATCCGAGGGAAGTTCATCGCGCTTGCACTGCCGATAGTGGCTGCTATCGGTGTGAGTATGGTTGACCAACCATTGGGCGAGCCTTGGGGCTATTGGATGTTTGGGTTGATTCCGGTATTGATTGGGATCGCTTACTTTAGAGCCGGGAAATGGGTGGTTTTTTCACTTGTCGTAAGCGTAGCTTTACTCAGCGTTCTTCGCCCCTCTCCGGACAACCTTACCATTTTGTTCGGGACTTCATTGGCAATGTTGGCCCTGTCACTGCCACTGAAGCCTTCTGAATTCTCCGCTTGGTGCGCACGTATCTCGGTGTGGGTTTTCCTGTGCCACACACTGATCATCGTCGCGGTACAAACGCTGAGGTTTCAGGGCTATGCATTGGCTATTTTGTCGCTTGCCGGTTCGATACTCTTCGCCATGTGCCTTGACTTTGTGATGACGAACGGACCGCGGTGGCGGCGTTGGGTCACGCCAAGCAAAAAGAAGGCTTGACGGGCTCAACGGGCTTATTGATCGCGCCCGGCCCATTCCACCAGGGCGTCCACGGCGGCGCGGGCTTCGTTGGCGTTGGCGTGGTTGATCACGGCCACCACCACATAGCGCTTGCCACTGGCGGCAAGCACATAGCCAGCCCGCGCCACCACATTGCTCAGGCTGCCGGTTTTGAGGTGGGCGCTGGCAGTGCCTTTGACGCGGCGCAGCGTTCCATCGACACCCGAAATGGGCAGGGAGGACATCAGTTCGGGCATGACGGGGGACAGGTAGGCGATTTGCAGCATCCGGCCCAGCGCTTGCGCGGTGATGCGCTCCTGGCGTGACAGCCCCGAACCGTTGTCCACCAACGGCGCTTCTTCATTGCCCATGCGCTCCCGCCACCAGCGTTGCAGCACGGCCCGGCTGGCAGGTAAGGTGCTGACGGGAAGCTCCGCAGGCTCGGTGCCGACTGCGGGTTGCGGTGCATAGGCGGCACGGCCCAGCGTCAAAAACAGCTGTTGCGCCATCACGTTGTTGCTGAATTTGTTGACATCTCGCACCACCTCCGTCAGCGGCACGGAGGTGCTCACAAACGCGGGTTTACCGGCCGCCAGTACGGGCGGTACGGTGCCCAGCCGCACGCTGCCTTGCAGCTTGCCGCCCAGGCTCTCCCATAACCCCAGCACCGCGCGCTGCGCGTAGGTTTTAGGGTCGATATAGGCCACCGGCCACACCTTCTCGCCACAACCCGCCGGGTAGCTGCCCAGAAAGCGGATGCGCAGCGGGTCTGCGAAATCTGCCTTGAGCGTTGCGCGGTAGTCGCCACAGTCACCCACGCCGGGACTGAGCGGCACGGTGGCCGGCAGGGCCACGCCTGCCAACGGCGGGTCGTATTGCACTTGCGCGAGGTTGGCGGCGCGGTCGGGGGTGAAGGTCATGACCACCGATTTGAAATTGAGCAGCAGCGCCTCGGGGGTCGCGTTGTAGGGGCGCAGCGGCTCGCCATCAAACAAGGCAGGGTCCACCTCGGGCAGGTTGAACGCGCTGCGGTCCAGCACGATGTCGCCGGCAATCGTTTTGATCCCCAGGCCCTGCACGCGGCGCAGCAGCAGCCACAGGCGTTCCAGCACCAGCTTGGGGTCGCCCTGGCCCTTGATGTAGAGGTTGCCGTTCAATACGCCGTTGCTGACCGCGCCCTCGGTGTACACCGGTGTGTTCCACACATAGGCGGGCCCCAGCAGGTCGAGCGCGGCATAGGTGGTCACCAGTTTCATCACCGAAGCCGGGTTCATGGGCGCGCCGGTGCGGTGGGCCAGGCGCGGTACTGCGCCGGGGTTTTGGGCATCCACCACCAGCAACGTCACCGCGTCGCGCGGCACCTTGGCGCGGGCCAGGGCGGCGTCGACCTCGGGGGGCAGGACTTGGGAGTGGGCGGGTAGGGCGGCAGCCAGCAAGGCAAGGGCCCAAAGGGTGGAGCGCAGAGGAAGGGGCAGAGGCATCGCGGGATTATCCGGGCAAGCCCCGATAATCTGGGTACAGCCCGTTTCCCTCTGTGGGGGCTAAGTCAGGAAGCTTTGCCCTGAATATGCTCCTAAAAATGTAGCTATTTGCGCAATATCCATAAGGCCTGAAGGCCATTTAGACAAGTATCCATGAATTTGCTGGCGATTGATTCCGGAACCGAGCACCTGTCCATTGCCGTGGGCCGTGGTGCGGCCGTGTGGCAGTACGCCGGCGCCGGCGGCGCGCGCGCGTCGACCGACCTGATCGGCGGGGTGCTGGACCTGCTGGCCCAGGCCGGGTTGTCCTTGTCGGCGCTGGACGCCATCGCCTTTGGTGCCGGGCCGGGTTCCTTTACGGGGCTGCGCACGGCCTGTTCGGTGGTGCAGGGGCTGGCGTTCGGGGCCAAGCTGCCGGTGGTGCCGGTGGACTCCCTGCTGGCGGTGGCCGAAGACGCCCGCCAAACCGCCATGGCCGATGTGCCCACTCTGCACGTGCTGGCGCTACTGGACGCACGCATGGACGAGATCTACGCCGCCCACTATGCCTACGCCCATGGCCAGTGGCGTGTGCTGCAGCCCAGCGTATTGGTGCGCCCGGAGGCACTGCGCCTGCCCGCGCTTGACGCCAGCCTGGGCCCGATGTTGCTGGCCGGCAATGTGTTTGGCGTGTATGCCGACCGGTTGGCCGCAGCCCTGTCCGCCGGCCAAGCCACGGTGCCCGCGCTGCCCACCGCCGCCGCCATGGTGCGGCTGGCACCGGCCATGCTGACGGCCGGCCTGGCGGTAGACGCCGCACAGGCCATGCCCCACTACGTTCGCGACAAGGTGGCCAAAACCACCGCCGAACGCATGGCCGAAAAAGCCGCCGTGGCTTCTGCCACCTGAGTCACCTGCACCATGTCATCCCTTGCGCGCGCACCCGAAGCGGCTTTTGAGCCGCTGCTGGCCAACCGGCTCGACGAGGTCCTGCGCGTAGAACAGCGCGCGTATGCCTACCCCTGGAACCATGCCAATTTTGTGGATGCGTTGCACAGCGGCTACCAGGCGCAAATGCTGGTGGCTGACGGATGTGTGCTGGGCTACTTTGTGGCCATGAAAGGGGTGGACGAGGTGCACCTGCTCAACATCACCGTGGCCCCTGAATATCAGGGGCAAGGCTGGGCCCGCGTGATGCTGGACGCGTTGACCATTTGGGCCCGTGGCCAGGGCGTGCAATGGCTGTGGCTGGAAGCGCGTGTGAGCAACCTGCGCGCGCTGCAGGTGTACGAACGATATGGCTACCGCCGCGTGGGCCAGCGCAAGGCCTATTACCCTGCCGGCAATGGCCAGCGCGAAGACGCGGTGGTCATGAGCTTGCCTTTGACAACCTGACGAGACACACCGCCCATGGCCCTCACCCTTGACCCTCGCCAACGCGCCATGCTGATGGAGATGGGTGTGCGCGTATGGCTCCCCGACACGGAGTTCGAAACCGACCCGCCATCGGTGGCCGTTTCTGCGGCTCCGGCACAGCAGCCCAATCCGGCACCAGTAACAGCACCTGCACCAGCACCAGTGCGTGCGGTACCCATGCCCCGTGCACCCGCTGTAGTGGCCCGCGCTGCAGGCACGTCGTTGGACTTGGCGGCCCTGGACTGGGAGGCCTTGGCCGACACCGCTGCTAACTGCCAGGCCTGCGGCCTGTGTGCCGGCCGTAAAAATGCCACGCTGCAGCCCGCACCCGGCCAGCGCGACTGGCTGGTGGTGGGGGACCCACCCGAGGAAGATGAAGACCGTGCCGCGCAAGCGTTTGTCGAGGCCCCGGGCCTGTTGCTGGACAACATGCTCAAGGCTGTGGGCGCCAGCCGCAGCGCAGAAGGCGCGCAGGGCGCCCACGCTACCCATGTCGTGAAGTGCCGCCCGCCGCACGGGCAGATTCCGCAAGCCGCCGACCTCGCGCAGTGCGCCCAGTACCTGCAGCGCGAGATTGCGCTCGTGCAGCCCAAAGTGATTGTGGCCATGGGCCGCTTTGCCATCCAGACCCTGCTGGGCGAGCACGGCGCTCTGGCGACCCAGCCTTTGGGCAAGCTGCGTGGTACGGTCTACCAGTACCAGGGCATCCCCGTCATCGTGACCTACCACCCCAAGCTGCTGCTGCGCAACAGTGCCGACAAGGCCAAGGCCTGGGCCGATTTGTGCCTGGCCATGGACGTACGGGAGCGGGGTTGATGCGTCCGTAAAATGGGGACATGACCTTTCTAGACCAGTTGCGCTCTGCCGAGCGCCAAAACGGATCCATGTTGTGCGTGGGCCTCGACCCCGAGCCGACCAAGTTCCCAACGCACCTCCAGGGCGACGCCAGCAAGATCTACGATTTTTGCGCCGCCATTGTGGATGCCACGGCCGATCTGGTGAGCGCTTTCAAGCCCCAGATTGCCTACTTCGCCGCCCACCGCGCCGAGGCGCAGCTCGAACAACTCATGGAGCACATGCGCCGCACCGCGCCCCAGGTGCCCATCATCTTGGACGCCAAGCGCGGCGACATTGGCAGCACCGCCGAGCAGTACGCCAAGGAGGCCTTTGAGCGCTATGGCGCCGATGCCGTCACGCTGTCCCCCTTCATGGGGTTTGACTCGGTACAGCCCTACCTCAAGCACCACGGAAAGGGCGCTTTTCTGCTGTGCCGCACCTCCAACCCCGGTGGCGATGACTTTCAGCCCCAACGCCTGATGGATTTGCCGGGCCAGCCACGCCTGTACGAGCACATTGCCGCCTTGGCGCAGGGCCCTTGGAACCTGAATGGCCAGCTCGGCCTGGTGGTGGGTGCCACCTACCCTGCAGAGATCGAGCGGGTGCGCGCACTGGCCCCTACGCTGCCGTTGCTGATTCCCGGTGTGGGTGCGCAAGGAGGGGACGCGCTGGCCACGGTCAAAGCCGGCTGGCGCAGTGCCGGCGGGCAAACAACCGGGCCGATTGTGGTGAATTCTTCGCGTGCCATTTTGTATGCGTCCAGCGGCGCGGATTTTGCAGCCGCAGCCCGACAAGAAGCCCTGAAAACCCGCGACCTTCTCCAGGCCGCGACCCGCTAGGCGTCGCCTGCAGGCTGCCGCAGGTGGCGGTGCTGCGGGGGCGCAGTCAGGCGTATTTCTGCGCCAGCGCTTGGCAATGCACCAACGCCTGGCCAAACGCCATGTCGGCCATCGCTTCCTCCAGTGCGGAGATCTCGTCGCCCAGCGCATCGCCAAATTCTTGTTGCAGGTTGGACATGGCGGTCAGGGCCTCAAAGTCATCGGCTTGCAGCAACTGCGCCATGGCATCCAAGGCCGCCACCAGCGCGGGGCGATCCAGTGGATGCGCGTCCTGGTTTGCCAATGCGTCGGCGGGGCTGGGTTGCAAGGCCTCCAGAAGCGCCTGCAAACCTGGCTGGGCCCGCGTGATCGCGTCGCTGGCCTGCTGGGCCAGCCCGGCAACGGGTTCGCCTGTTGCATTGGCCAAGGCCAATTTTTCGAGAGCCGCAGCCCTGGCCGACAGTGCCGTGGCACCCAGGGTTGCAGACAGGCCTTTGAGGGTATGCAGCAAGCGCTTGAGGTCATCCGGCTGTGCTGCCTGCATCTGACCGGGTAGCGTGAGCAAGTCGTTGGCAAAGGTTTGCAGCATGCGCCGGTACACGTCAGGTTTTCCGCCCAGGCGTTGCAAAGCGGCGGCCAAGTCGACCCCTGCCGCGCTTGCGCTTTGCGAGACCGCATCGCTGAGTGCAACCACAGGGGCTGCCGCTGCGGGCAGCGTACCGCCCCACCGCGCTTGCGTGCGCAGCACCCGAACCAGGTCGTTCACATCGAATGGCTTGCCCACGTGGTCGTTCATGCCTACGGCCAAACAGGCCTCGCGGTCCGAAGCCATGGCGTTGGCGGTCATGGCCACAATCGGCACCGTGAGCCCCAGGTCGGTACGGATGACCTTGGTGGCGGCAAAGCCGTCCATCACCGGCATTTGCAAGTCCATCAGTACCACGTCGAACATGGGCTCGGCCGCAGCTACGGCCTCCACCGCCTCCTGGCCGTGGTTGGCGATCTGGATCAGCGCACCTTCGTCTTCCAGCAGTTCACGGGCCACTTGCTGGTTGTTGAGGTTGTCTTCGGTCAGAAGAATGCGCATGCCCTCGAGCCGGCGTTCGTCGCGCAGTTCAACGCTGCGCGAGGGGTGGGGCAGTTCGCGGTCGCTGCGCGCATCAATCACTGCGTCAAACAGCATGGAAGCGGTAACCGGCTTCACCAAAAAACCGTCCAGCAAGGCTTGGTCTTCGGCACTGCGCTGGGACAGCATTTCCCGCCCATGGGCGGTGACCATTACCACCACCGGCGCGTGGCGGTCGCCAACTCCCTGAGGGGTCTTGGCTTGCAATTCCTGGATGTGTCGGCTGGTTTGCCAGCCATCCATGCCGGGCATACTCCAGTCCACAAAAATGGCTTGGTACCGAATGCCCTGCGCCGTGCACTGCTCCAGCAAGCGCAAGGCCTGTTCGCCGCTTTCTGCCAGGTCTACGTGCCAGCCCAGTGACTGGCCCATGTGCTCCAGCACGTCGCGCGCGGTAGGGTTGTCGTCAATAACCAGGGTGCGCCAGGTGGCGCTTGCAGCGCGGGCGCGCATGCGCGCGCTTTCTTGGGCATCCACTTCGGGCGCAATGGGCAGGGTCACGGTAAAGAAGAAGCGGCTGCCTTGGCCTACTGTGCTTTCCAGTTCCAGCGTTCCCCCCATCATGGTGACAAAACGCTGGCAAATAACCACGCCCAGACCGGTGCCGCCAAAGCGCCGGGTGGTGGACGACTCTGCCTGCGTGAAGCCACTGAAAATACGGGCCTGGTTTTCAGGGGCAATGCCAATGCCGGTGTCGCGAATGCTGAACTGCAGGGTCACCGCATCGTCGCTGCGCTGTTGTACGCGGATGCTGAGCACCACCTCGCCCTTTTCCGTGAACTTGATGGCATTGCTGCCCAGGTTGAGCAAAATCTGTTGCAGCCGCATGGCGTCGCCCACCAGTTGCCGGGGCATGGTCGGATCCAGGTCGAACAACACCTCCACCGACTTCTCGCCCACATTGGTCGACAAAATCACGGAAAGATCGCGCAGCAGTTGGTCGACCGAGAAGGGGTGCGGGTCCAGCGTCATCTTGCCGGCTTCGATTTTGGAGAAGTCCAAAATCTCATTGAGCAGGCCCAGCAGTGCACGGGCAGCCCCCTGGCTCTTGTGGGTGTAGTCGGCCTGGCGGGGGGTGAGGTCGGTCTTGCGCAGCAGTGCCAGCATGCCCAAAATGGCATTCATGGGCGTGCGAATTTCGTGGCTCATGTTGGCCAAAAACTGGCTCTTGGCCTGAGATGCCGCTTGGGCCGCCTCGGTGGCTTGCGTCAACTCCGTAATGTCGATGCGGAAACCCACAATATGCCCATCGGCCAGTTTGCGCTCGATGATGCGCAGGCTGCGTCCGTTGGCCAGGCGCTGCACCAGCGCCGTGGTGCCCGACAAATGGGCCGCCATCCGCTCGGCTACCCACTCATCCACACGGCCAATCGCCGCCGCGTACTGGCCCATCTCGGCCCCGGCGCGAATGATGTCTTCAAACCGCGCCCCGGGCACCATCAGGTGCGCCACCTCCTGGTAAGTCTGGCGGTACTTCTCGTTGCAAAACACCAAGCGGTCTTGCGGGTCAAACAAAATAAAGGCTTCGTCTATGGCTTCAATGGAGCCACGCAGCAACACCGAGCTGCGCACGGCGTCTTCCTGGGCTTGTTTGCTGTAGGTGATGTCGGTACGAATCGATATGTATTTTGCGATTTGCCCATCGTCGCCAATAAATGGTGCAATAAATGTGTCCACCCAGAAAAGGCGGCCATCTTTGGCGCGGTTGCACAGCTCGCCCCGCCAGGGCATGCCGGTCTCAATGCACTTCCACATGTCCACCCAAAATTCAGCGGTGTGGGTGCCGGAGTTGACGATGCGGTGGTGTTGCCCGATCAGCTCTTCGCGGGTATAGCCGCTAGTGGTGCAAAAGGCATCGTTCACTTCAGTGATCACGCCGTGGCGATCGGTGGTTGAAATAATCGCATGCAGGTTCATGGTGCCCAGCAAAGCATCGCTGTCGCGCAGCGCGGCTTCCAGCCGTGCGCGGTTTTCCCTGCGCTGGGTGACATCGGATTCGATGGCCATAAAGCCCGTTAGCGCGCCTGCGGCGTCCCGCAATGGCTGAATTTCAAGCTCCACCCAGTAGCGGGTGCCGTCCTTGGCCTGGTTTAGAAGCGTGCCCTTATACGGTATCTGACGGCCCAGTGCGTCGCGCAACTCTGCAATGGTCTGCGGGTCGGTATCCGCGCATTGCAACATTTCGCCAGGAGATCGGCCGATGGCTTCTTGCGCCATGTAGCCGCTAACCCGCTCAAACCCCGCGTTGACCCAGGTTACGCGGCGTTGCACATCGGTAATGACAACCGCGTTGGAGGTATGCCGCACCACCGCCGCGAGTTGATCCAGGTCTTTGGTCATGGCCCGTGCCCGCGTCTCGGCGCGCTGGCGCCCCGTGGTCTGCTGGCGCATGGTGAAGGCGAGCAAGGCACTGAGCAGGCTGCCGCCCAGCAGCACTAGCCACGGTGTTTGGTATTGAATGGAGTTGTCAAACACTGCGGTGCTTTGCATGTTCAACGTCAATTCACGGCCTGGTAAGTGCAGAGCTTGCTGCACGAAATAGTCGCGGTCTTCCCCTGCGGCTTTTCCAGCGTCGCGCGCGGTTTGCAGGTGGTTGTCTGCGTCATACAACACAGCGCCCTCGGGCGTAGCCAAGGGGGAGTCAATAATTTCAAAATCCAGTCTGCCAGATGCCACGTCCGGAATTCCCTCCATCAACTCGGCAACAACGATGGGCGCATAGAGCAACCCCACCAATGCAGCGCGCCGCTCTTCCGCCGTGTTGGTTTTGCTTTCGTTCCCATACACCGGAACAAAGAGCAAAACGCCTAGCGTCTTTTTGTCTGCCTGCACCAGGGTAATGCCCCCGGAAATGGCGGGTTTACCGGTATCCATGGCTTGCATGGCGCCCGCCCGACGCACCGGCTCAGACCCTATGTCCAGCCCCAGAGCCCCTGCATTGTTAGCCGCAGGCTCAATAAATTTGATGATCAGCAAGTCCTCGTGGCTGGTGTCAGCCAACTGCTGCACTGCCAGGTCGGGGGCATCATCCAGCCGCTCGTACCAAAGAAAGGTTTCCAAGTCGCGCTTCATGACTTGCTGGATAAAGCCGAAACCGCGCACGCCAGGGAACTCGGTGGCCACGTCACGCGACGCGACGTACCGGCGAAACTCGTCACGCTGCACCGTTTGGCTGGCGGCGTATACGCCTTTGGCGCCATTCAGTCCGTAAATGGGCCTGCTAAATCGGGCAACAATGTCCGCTGCAGTGCGCTCGCTCAAGCGCGTGAACTCCTTTTGCGCTTCAGATGCGATCTCGCGGTGCAACCACGTGGCGATGGCGATGGACAGTGCAAGACCCGCCAAAAAAACGACTATCGGCTGCCATGCGCCCGAACGAAGCCATTTGGTTGTGTTGCCCGCCATGCATTGACTCCATCAAGAGTGACCTTGTCGTGCATTTTGCCCCCAGTTTGGCTCTCTGGTGAAGAGGAACCACATGCAGCGACGGCCCAACGCAAAGGTTTGCCCGGGTAATTCTTTGTAAGACTGCTGGTCGCCGTGGGCGGGCCTCGCTAACCTTCGCAGCCTGTTTACTCCTATTTGGAGCCTGTATGCGCGAGTTTGTGGACGAGGCCGATGCCGCAACGGCCCCCCCTTCCCCCGGCACTACCCGACTGGAGTCTGGTGCCCTCACCGCTGTTGCCCTGGCAGCCGCTGCCGCCCTGGCCGCCTGCGGCAGTGGCGCGGGTAGCGATGGTGGCGCCATGGCCACCCCCACCGGTGGCCGCACCATTTCTCTGGCGGGCCTGGCCGCTGCCAGTGCCTTGAGCGGCGTCAGCATCAGCGACGAGCAAGCCTCGCGTTTTTTGCAGCAGGCCCAGTTTTCCGCCAATGATGCAGACATTGCCCAGGTGCGAAGCCTAGGGTACGCCGGATGGATAGAGCGGCAGGTGGGTACACACTTTGGCACCAAAGGCTGGGATTGGCTCAATAGCCAGGGCTACGGCGACCCCTTCAACACCAACAACTATTACGACCAAAGCTACCCCGGCGACTACATGGCGTGGCAGCAGCTCATGACGGCCAACGACCCCATGCGCAAGCGCATGGGGCTGGCACTCTCGGAGTTCTTTGTGGTCTCGCTCAGCGGTCTGGACTTTCGCTGGCGCAGCCACGCCATGGCGCACTACTGGGACACTTTGTGTGCCTTTTCGTTTGGCAATTTCCGTGCGCTGCTGGAGGCGGTGACGCTGAACGTGGCCATGGGCTACTACCTCAACACCAAGGGCAACAAAAAAGGAAACTCGTCGGGTCGCCAACCCGATGAAAACTACGCCCGTGAGGTCATGCAGCTGTTCACGGTGGGCCTGCACCTGCTCAACAACGATGGCACGCTCAAGCTCGATGGCAGCGGCAACCCCCAAGAAACCTACACCTCCAGCGACGTGAGCAACTTGGCACGTGTGTTTACCGGCTACGACGTGGACATGAGCCAAAACGTCAACGTCACCGCCAACGGCAATACCGTTGGAAATACGGCCTTTGCCCGCCTGCCCATGCGCTTGACGGCCACTGACCACTCCCCGGAGCGAGTCGAGTTTCTCAACACCATCATTGACGCGGACACCCCGGCCCCAGCGGCGCTGAAGACCGCACTGGATGCCCTGTTTAACCACCCGAACACTGCGCCCTTCTTTTGCAAGCAAATGATCCAGCGCCTGGTAACCAGCAACCCCAGTCCGCAGTATGTGGCCCGCGTGGCGGCCGTGTTTGCCGACAACGGCCAGGGCCAGCGCGGTGACCTGGCGTTTGTGTTCGCCGCTATTGTTTTGGATGCCGAGGCGCGCAACGCCACCGGCCTCACGGCGCCGGAGTACGGCAAGTTGCGTGAGCCCATGGTGCGACTGGTGCAATGGGGGCGTACGTTTGGCGTGGGCTCTGCCAGCGGTGCCTGGAAGATTGGTGATCTGAGCAACGCCGGCAGCCAGCTTGGCCAGAGCCCGTTGCGCTCGCCGTCGGTGTTCAACTTCTTTCGCCCAGGGTATGTGCCTCCCGGCACTGCGCTGAGTGCAGGCAAAGTGGCGCCCGAGTTTCAGTTGGTGACCGAAAGCAGTGTGGGGGGCTACCTCAACTTCATGATGGGTGTGATCGATTCGGGGTTCAATAGCAGGGACATTTACGCGGCCTATAGCACCGAGCTCACCTTGGTGCTGGACCCGGCGGCCCTGGTGCGCAAGCTCAACCTGTTGTTGTGTGCTGGACAGTTGTCGCCCGCAACCCAAACGGCGATTGCCAACGGTCTGCTGGGTGTGGCTGTGAACTCTGGCACTTCGGCCAATACCAAGCGCCAGCGCGTGTGCGCGGCCGTGCTGATGGTGATGGCCTGCCCCGAATACCTGATTCAAAAATAAGGGGCTCCTATGCCGTTGCTTTCGCCCGAACTCCAAACACGCCGCGCCTTTTTGCGCCGCAGTGGCCAGCTCGCCCTGACGGGTACCGCCTTGCCCTTCGCTCTCAACCTCGCTGCCATTGGTGAGGCCGCAGCCTTCAATGCCCCTGCTGGCGACTACAAAGCGCTGGTCTGCGTCTTCATGTTTGGGGGCAATGACTATGCCAACACCGTCATGGCCTATGACGACCCGAGCTACAACCTCTACAACACCATTCGCGGCGGCGGCGCCGGACAAACGGCCGGCGGCATTGCCCTGGCCAAGGCGGCACTCACTCCCACGCGGCTAACACCCCTGGCCCCACCGGTGGATGCACTGGGCGCGATGAACCGGGAATTTGCCTTTCACCCCGCCATGACCGGCCTGACCGGTTTGTTCAACACGGGCAAGGCTGCAGTGCAGCTGAATGTGGGGCCCTTGGTGGTGCCGCTCACGCGTGCCCAGTACAACAGCAACAACCGCACGCTTTACCCGCGTCCGCCCCAGCTTTTTTCGCACAATGACCAGCAGTCGCTCTGGCAATCATCGTCGCCCGAGGGGTCCACGGTGGGCTGGGGCGGCAACATGGGCGATCTGGTACTGCAAGACAACCTCAACAGCAATTCGCTGTTCACCTGCATGTCGGTGTCGGGCAATGCCGTGTTTTTGTCGGGCGACACCGCACTGCAATACCAGGTCAGCACCTCGGGGGCCATCAAAATCCGGCCCGCCACCGATAACACCGTGTACGGTTCATCCATGGTGCGCAGCACGATCGATACCCTGCTTCGCCAGGGGCGTACCCATGTGCTGGAGAACGAATACAAAATAGTGACCGGACGTGCATTGGCCGCCGAAGCCTCGGTTACCAATGCGTTGGCGTTGAGTCCTTCGATCTATGGAAGCGCACCCAATCAACGACCCTTCAATACCGCGCAGTTTGGGACAGATGGCCTGGCCGCGCAATTGCAGATGGTGGCGCGCCTGATCAAGGGGCGCAGTGTGCTGGGCGCGCGGCGCCAGGTGTTCTTTGTATCCATGGGGGGCTTTGATCTGCACGACAACCTGGTGGCGCAACAAACCACCTTGATGAGCCGCTTGAGTAACGCCATGACGGCCTTCTACCAGGCTACCGAGGAGCTGGGGGTCGCCAACCAGGTCACAGCGTTTACCGCGTCGGATTTTGGTCGCACGCTGGCCTCCAATGGCGACGGCTCCGACCACGGCTGGGGCAGCCACCACATGGTGGTGGGCGGTGCGGTAAATGGCCAGCGCTTTTACGGCGTGGCGCCCCCGATCAGCGTGAGTGACACCAGGGACGGTGGCGGCAACTACCTGCCCGAGAACGCATGGCATGTAGGCCAGGGGCGGTTGTTGCCACGCACATCAACCGACCAGTACGCCGCCACGCTGGCCAAGTGGTTTGGCGTGACCGATGCCGAGATGCCGGGGGTGTTGCCCAAGATTACCAACTTCGGCACCGCTGCCGGGCGGCCTGACTATCCAACCGATCTTGGATTCATGCAATAAACGCTATTGTTTTTGTAGCTACTTGCGCACGTCCCATATGGGCTCCATGCCAATTTGGCTATTAAGTTCTACTGGGCCTGTGGTTTTGCTATTCCCAGCTCTGCCAACTCTGCATCGGTAAACACCCGAGAACGGGTGTGAAAGGCCTTGCCCTCGGGCCCTTCAAGGGAGAAGGTGCCGCCATGGCCTTCGATCACGTCGATGATGAGTTGGGTGTGTTTCCAGTATTCGTACTGGCCAATGCCAATGTAAAACGGGCTGCCACCGATGTCGCCCAGGTACACATCACCCGCGCCCATGGTGATTTCGCCGGGCAAATAGCAGTTGGCTGCGCTGTTGTCGCAGCAACCACCGCTTTGGTGAAACATGAGGTCGGGGCCGTGTTTGGTTTTGAGAAAGGCCACGAGTTCCAGGGCAGCGGGGGTGGCTATGACTTTGTCGACCATGGTTTTGTCTCCGTTGTGTTGTTGGCGCTCGCTGCGTGGGGGGCTGTGTGGGTGGCCACCTCATACTGGGGTACCAGAAATCGGTGTCCACCCACACAGCCCCCCAAGCTGGGGCGTTGGAGTGCTATCGCTCTACACTCAATAGCAAAAACGCCACGTGGATTCCCAAGGGGTGACCACCGATTTCTGGTACTCCAGTATGAGGTGGGCGCCCCTTGGGTAGCCGCGTGGCTTCCCCTCCGGCGAGAAGGGGCTCAAGCAACTCTTTAAAAGAACCCCAGCTTGTTCTCAGAGTACGAAACCAGCAGGTTCTTGGTCTGCTGGTAGTGGTCCAGCATCATCTTGTGGGTTTCGCGGCCGATGCCGGATTCCTTGTAGCCACCAAACGCTGCGTGCGCAGGGTAGGCGTGGTAGCAGTTGGTCCACACACGGCCTGCCTTGATGGCGCGGCCCATGCGATAGGCCACGTTGCCGTTGCGGCTCCACACGCCCGCGCCCAGGCCGTACAAGGTGTCGTTGGCAATGGCCAGGGCTTCGGCTTCGTCCTTGAAGGTGGTCACAGCCAACACGGGGCCAAAGATTTCTTCCTGGAAGATGCGCATCTTGTTGTGGCCCTTGAACAGCGTGGGCTGCACGTAGTAGCCACCTTCGAGGTCGCCACCGAGGTGGGCTTGTCCGCCGCCGATGAGGACTTCAGCACCTTCCTGCTTGCCCAGGTCCAGGTACGACAAGATCTTGGTCAGCTGCTCTTTGCTGGCCTGTGCGCCCATCATGCTGTCGGTGTCCAGCGGGTTCTTTTGCTGGATCGCTGCTACGCGCTTCAACACACGCTCCATGAACTTGTCGTAAATGGATTCTTGAATCAACGCGCGTGAAGGGCAGGTGCACACCTCGCCCTGGTTGAAGGCAAACAGCACCAGACCTTCCACGGCTTTGTCCAGAAACGCGTCGTCCTTGTCCATGATGTCGGCGAAGAACACGTTGGGGCTCTTGCCACCCAGTTCCAGCGTAGCCGGAATCAGGTTGTTGGCAGCAGCTTGCGCAATTACGCGCCCGGTGGTGGTGGAGCCCGTGAAGGCAATCTTGGCAATGCGTTTGCTGGTGGCCAGCGGCATGCCGGCCTCGCGGCCGTAGCCGTTGACGATGTTGAGCACGCCGGGGGGCAGCAGGTCGGCAATCAGCTCCGCCATGATCAGGATGGAAATGGGTGTGGACTCAGCCGGCTTGAGCACCACGCAGTTGCCTGCGCCAATGGCGGGGGCCAGTTTCCACGCTGCCATCAGAATGGGGAAGTTCCACGGAATGATCTGGCCCACGACGCCCAGCGGTTCCTGGATGTGGTACGCCACGGTGTTCTCGTCGATGTTGCTCAATGCGCCTTCTTGTGCACGCACGCAGCCCGCAAAGTAGCGGAAGTGGTCCACGGTGAGCGGGATGTCGGCGTTGAGCGTTTCGCGGATCGCTTTGCCGTTATCCACGGTCTCAGCGTAGGCCAGCAGCTCCAGGTTTTGTTCGATGCGGTCGGCAATTTTGAGCAAGATATTGCTGCGTGTGGCGGCGTCGGTCTTGCCCCAGGCGTCAGACGCAGCATGGGCGGCGTCCAGTGCCAGCTCAATGTCTTCTGCGGTGGAGCGCGCGGCCTGGGTGTAGACCTTGCCGCTGACCGGGGTGATTACGTCAAAGTACTGGCCTTTGACCGGGGGCACAAACTTGCCGCCGATGAAGTTGTTGTACTGCGCCTTGTAGGCAATCTTGGCGCCTGCGGCGCCGGGTGCTGCGTAAATAGCCATGGTGGTGTCGTCCTCTTGTGCTTGGTTCAAATGAGCCTGCATCGGGTTGTCCGGCAGGTTCTGAGGTATCTCAAGACGCGTGCCATGTGCCCGCCCGCCCTGGAGCCTTGATTTCATTGGGTTTGTTGCATTGCAGCATTCCGCGCAAGCTGTCCGCAAGCCAAGCCTGTCACGATTCGCCACAGTGACAGGTGTCACAAAATGGAACACTTGGACGCAAGGGCGGGTGTGCACCATTGCCTGCTTCACCGGTCCGCCCCCATACTGTGCCCCAGCGGGGCGAACACGACCCTGCACAGGAGACAACGTGCGACAAACCTCCCCCGTGCTGGCCTTGCGACAGGCCCGCCAACAACTGCTGGAAACCGGCCAGTGCCCTGTGGGCGTGCTGGACGATCATCTGGTTCGATCGTGGCACCGCAGCCTGGCTGCAGGCTTGGCGCCGACTGGCCGCCCCGCCACCGACCTTGCCGGCAGCGCCAGCCTGCGCCAGGCGCTGGCCAATAGCCATGTCCTGCTCGCCCACTCGCGCCCGGTGATGGAATATGTGTTTGAGCAAGTGCGCCACCGGCAAAGCGTGGTGGTGCTGGCCGATCCGCATGGCATGCTGATGCACACCCTGGGGGATGTCAGCTTTGTAGGCAAGGCCGAGCGCGTGGCGCTGACCAGCGGTGCCTCGTGGCACGAAGCGCACCGCGGCACCAATGCCATCGGCACCGCATTGGCCGAGCGCACTGCGGTAGAGATTCATGGAGGCGAGCACTTTCTGGAGCGCAATGGGTTTTTGACCTGCGCTGCCTCACCCATCCTCTCTGCCACGGGCGAGCTCATGGGCGTGCTGGACATCTCAGGTGACCACCGCCATGGCCACGGCCATTCGCTGGGCTTGGCCAGCACTGCAGCCCGGATGATTGAGAACCGGCTCATGGTGGCCACCTGCAAGCGCAATATTCGCCTGCACCTGCATGCCCAGCCCGAAGGCATTGGCAGCGTCGCCGAGGGCATCATCGCGCTGTCGGACGACGGCTGGATTGTGGGCGCCAACCGCGTTGGGCTGGCGCTGCTGCATTTGAATGTCGGCGACATTGGCGCTACCTTGCTAGAGCGTGTGCTCGATGTGCGGCTGGACGATCTGTTGTCTCGCCACAAACGCCGCCCCCAACACGCCCAGGCGTTGCGGCTACCCAATGGCGCCATGCTGTTTGCGCAGGTGCAAGTAGACGCGTCAGTGCTGCCAACCGCCAGCCTGTCTGCACGAGCGCCGAACAGCACCCTCGCCAGTGATGCACTGGAAGCCCTGGACACCGGCGACCTGCGCTGGCGCAGCGCTGCCGACAAAGCGCGTCGCGTGGTCGCCAAGCCCATTCCCATCCTCATCCAAGGCGAGTCGGGCGTGGGCAAGGAGTTGTTTGCACGCGCGCTACATGCCAGTGGCCCGCGCCGCGCCGCGCCCTTTGTCGCCATCAACTGTGGCGCCATCCCTGAGAGCTTGATTGAGTCGGAACTGTTTGGGTATGTGGCGGGCGCTTTTACCGGCGCACGCAAAGAGGGCAGCCTGGGTCGCCTGCGTGAGGCCGATGGAGGAACGCTGTTTCTGGACGAGATTGGCGACATGCCGCTGCCTATGCAAACCCGGCTGCTGCGCGTGCTTCAGGAGCGAACCGTAACACCGGTAGGCGCGGGCAAAGCGGTGGCGGTGGACTTCTGCCTGGTCTGCGCCACCCACAGCAAGCTGGCGGAGGCCGCCGAGCGCGGCTCGTTCCGCCAAGATTTGTACTACCGCATTAACGGCCTCACCGTGCAGTTGCCCGCGCTGCGCGAGCGCAGCGACTTTGGCGCTCTGACCGAGCGTTTGTTGCGTGACCTGAGCCCGGAGCGCGAGGTGCAGGTAGCGCCCGACCTGCTGGCCCGCTTGAGCGCCCACGCCTGGCCGGGCAACCTGCGCCAGTACGCCAGCGTGCTGCGCACCGCGTGCGCCATGCTGCTCGATGTTGAGTCCACGCTGGACTGGGCCCATATGCCGGACGACTTGGTGGATGCGCTGAAGCTTGGCAGCCAAGCGAAGGTGGCGCCCATGGAGACCGCCGTCGTCCAGGCCCCGCAGAGTCTGCAGGCGATGGGCCACGCCGCCATCCAGCAAGCGCTGGAGGCTGCGCACGGCAATGTGTCGCTGGCGGCGCGCCAGTTAGGCATCAGCCGGCAGACGTTGTACCGCAAGCTTAAGACCTGATTGCTCCCTAATTGATAGCTTTTGACGCAATATTTGAGAGCGCTAGGAGAGATTTTCCTCCTTGAGTAGTGAGGTTATTCCCTCGTGCTCTGCCACCCTTTGCAACGCATGCTCAAAAAGAGCGCGGGCTGAACCGGATACAGAATGCAGGTAGGCATGGAGTCGCGCATCTTCGGTGCTTTTGTTCAGGCACTCTTGGCTGTATTGCTCAAAGCTCACCAGTTGCGCAATGATTTCTGCAACATGCCGGGGACATTCACACAGCACGTTGGTGGATATGCCGGCCATGCGCACCAGCGTAGCGTCGTCGAACTTGCGTGGTGGAATGGTGCTGCCAAATCCCGTATGTTCCATCGCTTGTGGCGCATCCATCAGCATGGCGGAGCTGATCAGGTCAGCGAGCTCATAGTCGGATACCGGCTCACGGCGCACCACCATGCCTGAACGCTTCATCGATTCAACCACCGGTTCCTGCCCAAAGCCATACAGCACGATGACCTGCGGAATTTTGTGGCGCTCAATGAGTCGGTGCAGATCAACCTGCACCAGGGCGTGTAGCGAGTTCACCCGCACCAGCAGAAACTGTGGCTGCACGGTCAGGGTGGCTGCCAGTGCGGTTTCGAGATCAGGGTAGATGTCGGTCGTGGCGATGGCAAGGGCCGCCGCAATTTGCTTGAACTTCTTGCTTGCCAGGCGCGCTGCGAGTGGCAAGCCGATGACAGCAGCGCTTGCAGCATGTTGCTCGGGTTGCTGGGCCTTGGCTCGGCGCTGGGTGGCCGACTGCTGTTGCAACAGGTCGTTCAGTCGTGCGACCGTGTGGTTGGCAATATTGCGGATGGAGTGGCCCTGCTCTGTCAGGCGCTTGAGCAGTGTGGCGCGCAGCACGTCATCGTCGGTGTAGGCGCGTTGGTTGCCATTTGTGAGCTGGGGACTGAAAGCGGCATACCGAACCTCCCAGACCCGCAGTGTGGGAACAGGCACACCACTCAAGGCAGATACCGCACCGATGCGATGACTGGCAACGGTGCTTGGCGATGCAGAAGGCGATTGGGGCATGATGGGATGACTTTGAGTAGGTATTGAATAGTTTAAATCGAATATTTTCAGAATTGAGTAGCTTTTTGTGCCGGCGGTGCTAAATTCGTTCCATGAAAGTAAGTTACGTGCTCCTCAACAAGACCGGGAAAGCTCGCATGATTCCGGCGGGCGAAGCTTGGAAGTGGACGGTGCATGTGGAAGACGCATCGCAACTCACACATGTGCTGGGCCATTTGAAACGCCAGATCCGCGACAACCGTCTGGCCCTTGCCAATTTGGTCATCGAACGGCATTTGCTGGAAGCTGAAACACCGAGCGAAGTGCGGTTCGCCTACAAGGGCCCCATCATTTATGACGAAGGTATCCATCCCCAGCGCATCATTTACCAGCACGCGCCGAGCCCTTAACTTTTTCGCAACCGGCGCAAGCCTAAAACCCCAGGAAAAATCTATGTCACACCCTCTTAAACTCGCCACTACCGTTTCTACGAACCCTCGCCGTGTGTTCATGATGCACGCCATCGTGGGGGTCGCTGCAGCGGCAACTGCGCTACAGGCCAGAGCGCAAGCCATGGTGGCAGAGACGGAACCTCAGGCCGTTGGCTTCGGCTACAAAGCGGACGCCACCAAAGTGGACAAGACGAAGCAGCCCAAGTACGTGGCCGGGCAAGTCTGCACGAACTGTGCGCTGTTCCAGGGAGCCGCCAGCGCCGCGGCAGGTGGTTGCCCCTTGTTTGCTGGCAAACGCGTCGCAGGCAAGGGCTGGTGCAACGCGTGGGCAAAAAAGGCTTGACCGCTATGGGTGATGGGGCTCCGACAAACATGACTTCATTGTTTGAACGCGAATACCGTGCTTTGGTGTTGGGTGCGAATGGAGCGATTGGTCAGGCCTTTGCCAGCGCGCTGCAAGAAGACGCGCGCTGCATCTGGGTAGAAGAGCTGTCGCGATCCCAAGACAGCAGATTCGATCTGTTGGACACCGCCGCATTGCCATCACTTGTAGCCGACCTTGCAGCGAACGGACCCTACGATCTGATCGTCGATGCTACCGGCGCACTCACGATGGACGGCGTGGGACCTGAGAAATCGCTAGCAGCACTGCGCCCGGAATTGCTGGCCAAGTCGTTTGCAATCAACGCGGTGGGACCCCTGATGGCGTTGCGCTACTTTGCGCCCTTGTTAGCTTCAGGTCCGAGCATCTATGCCAAGCTTTCCGCGCGGGTGGGCAGTATCAGCGACAACCACAAGGGCGGCTGGTATGGCTACCGTGCTTCCAAAGCTGCCTTGAACATGTATTTGCAAACAGCGGCGATCGAATTGCAGCGAAAACAACCGGAGTTGCGTGTCGTCGCCCTTCAGCCAGGCACCGTGCGCTCCAGGTTGTCCCAGTCTTTTTCGGCAGGCGTCCCCCATTTGCTGGAGCCGCAAGACTCTGTGCGCGGGATGCTTTCGACGTTGCGCGGCCTCCAGGCCAAACAGGGCGCACATTTTGTGGACCACCAAGGGCAAGAGATTCCGTGGTGAAGTTAGGGCATCAGTTGGGTCTTGCGCCACCATTGCGCAAAGCTGGCACACAGCGGTGTGACGTTTTCGAACAGGGGCGCAGCCGCTTGTGCCTGCACATGTGTTTGCGCTTGGGTTGTCAGTAAACGCTTTTGCATTTGGAGCAGGGCGGCATCCATGTGCGGGTCAGGTTGCCATTGGACGGACCGCGCTGCATGCAGCGCGTCGGCCAATTGCACTGCAGTACTCCACCACAGATGCGAGGTTCGGGCCGCCACACCCTCAGTGACGAAACGCCAGCGCTGCGCGCTCCACGGAGTCGGCGCATGGCATTCTGCCAAACCGATGGCAATGGTGCAGATGTTGTCCGTTGGTTCTACAGGCGTTGAACCCATGGACCATGGGTGGACCAGCCACACATCTTTGCCTTTTGCTACCTTGGGATCGGGTGCTGCCCAGCGTTGGTCGGTGGGTGCTGGCGTGCAGGCAGGTCTGATGTTGTGCTGGCCTGGTTCGCCAATCGTTTCAGTGCAGTCTTCACGGTCGGGGCGACGTGACAAGGTATCCAGGGCTTCATAGCGGGTGTCGATGGCGGTGCCAAAGCTATGCCAGGGCCGTGGCGCGTATTTCTTCACATTGTCTGCATTGAAGAGGTACGGCTTCACGCTGGCGGTGCCGGCCACCCATTGCCAACTCAAGTGGTTGCTGGCCACGTCCCCATCCAGCAGGTAACCCAGCATCCACTGCGCTCCTGCATGCCAATGCACTTTGCGGATATGCACCAGGTAGCTAGCAAGCCACATGCGGGCGTGGTTGTGGAGATATCCAGTCTCATAAAGGGTGCGCACTGCAAGGTCGATGGCTGGCACTCCGGTGCAGGCTGTTTGTACATCCATGGGGATGGCCGGGCGGTAAGCTTCATCAGGCAGTGGCCCGGGGTGCAGGGACTGGTGAACGCCATTGCCCCGATGCGTCCATACATGCCGGTAGTAGGCACGCCAGCCCAATTCAAACACCAGCTTGTGCTGAGCCCCGAGCGCATGGCGGGCGTTGATCGAATCGTAGACTTCGCGCAGCGTCAGCAGTCCGTGCGTCAGGTAGGGCGAAAGACCAGTGACTGCGCCGGTGAGGTCATTGCGGGTACGGGCGTAAGCATCAGGGTCGACTGCCGCCATCCGTTCAAAAGCCGCCAGTCTTGTGGGTACAAAAAGCGTCATTTCTGGCTGGGGTGAGTGGCGCTCTGTTCCAAGCGATGCGCGGCGGCTTGCTGCGCGATGGCGCTGCGCGTGGGAGCATCCAGCCGCGCCAGGTTTTTGAGTTGCATGGCCATGCGCGGATTTTTTTTCAGCAGCGTTTCATGGCGCTCCAAAAAGTCCCAGTACAAGGTGGTGAACGGGCAAGCTCTTGGCCCTATAGATTGCGCGGGGTCATATTTGCAGCCTTTGCAATGGTTGCTCATGCGCTGGATGTATTTGCCGCTGGCGACGTAGGGCTTGCTGGCCATGAGCCCGCCATCACCGAACTGGCCCATGCCGAGTGTGTTGGGCAACTCTACCCACTCTACGGCATCGACATAGACACCGAGATACCAGGCGTGAACGGCCTGCGGTTTTACGCCCAGGAGCAGGGCGTAAAGCCCGGTCACCATCAGGCGCTGGATATGGTGGGCGTAGCCGTGCTCCAGGGTCTGGCCAATGGCGTCTTTCAAGCAAGCCATAGCTGTGTCGCCCGTCCAGTACCAATCGGGTAGTTCGGCCTGGGCATCCAGTGCATTGCGCTCTGCATATTCCGGCATTTGTGTCCAATAAATGCCGCGTACAAATTCGCGCCAGCCCAGAATTTGGCGGATGAAGCCCTCCACCGCAGCCAATGGTGCATGGCCACGGCGGTAAGCGTCTTCGGCGGCTTGCACGACTTCGCGCGGATTCAGGAGTTTGAGGTTGAGTGCGCAGCTCAGGTGCGAGTGGTACAGCCACGCCTCGCCAGCCCACATGGCATCCTCAAACAATCCAAAAAGTGGCAGACGCTCTGCCACGAAGCCCTGCAGCGCTGCCAGCGCCTGCTCGCGGGTGACGGGCCAGCCAAAACTGTCAAGGGTGCCGGGGTGGTCGGCAAAGCGGGTGTTGACCAGCGCGATGACTTCCTGGGTCGTACGGTCGGGTGCAAAACGGGTGGGCGGCGGAACATTCTGGGGGCCCGCCTTGCCAAAAGACTCCCGGTTGTCCGCATCAAAGTTCCATTGCCCACCGACTGGGGCTTTTCCCTCCATCAAGATGCCATGCTTCAGGCGCAGTCCGCGGTACCAGTACTCGAGACGCAGTTGCTTTCGGCCTTTGGCATGGGCTGCAAATTCCCGCACGGTGCTGAAAAAATGCGTGTCGTCGCGCAAGTCCAACGGTAACGCCTGTGCATCTGCCACCGCTCGCAAGCTTTGCAGTACGCGCCAATCGCCAGGCGCTGTGAGGATGAGGCGAGCGGGCTGCAGTTGGGTAATGGACTGCTTTAACTGCTGCGCGAGTGTCCCCGCATGGGCGCTGTCGCCCAAGCGGGTGTATGTCAAGGGAAAACGCCGCGTCTGCAACGTATCAGCAAAATGCCGCATCGCGCTCAGGAATACCGCGATCCGCTGTTTGGCCGACCACACGTGGGTCGACTCTTCTGCTGCCTCGGCCATCCACACCACATCTTGCGAAGCATCGAAGTCCTGCAGCGCGGTCGACTCAAGGTCAAGCTGGTCACCCAGCACAATGACCAGATGGCGGACCTTGTGCGGCAGTGGAGTGGGTGTGTCAGGCTTCATGGATTCTTTTTGGTGGACTTTTGCGCGCGACAGGCATCAGAGCAATACAGCACATGCTCCCAGTTTTTGGCCCAGGCCTTGCGCCATGTCATGGTGCGACCGCATACCGCGCATGGCTTGCTGGGCAATGACTGCTTGTTGCCTTTGAAGTCGTTTTTCATGGTCCGAGGCTTTGCGCTTCAGGCGAACAAGTCGCGCTGGGGGGATGCAGAGGCGGGCACCTTTGCCACGCTTTTTGCAGCAGTGGCTCGCCGCTGGGTGGATGGCGGAAGGCCGCTCTTGCGGGAGCCATGCCGGGCCTGGACACTGCTCGCTTCTTGACGGGCTTCGCGGGTTTCGCGCAGGCCATACATGCGGTCTTTGGCAGCTTTCATGGCCTGTTTGTCATCCACGATGGGCAAGGGATAGTCCTTCCCCATCATGCAGCCCGCCATGTGTTGAATACTGGCATCCATCTTCCACGGTTCGGCAAGGTAGGGCAGGGGAACCCGGGCCAGCTCAGGCACCCAGCGGCGGATAAAGAGGCCTTCCGGATCCTGGTCCATTGCTTGTTTGGTGGGTGAATACATGCGCAGCGTGTTGATTCCTGTGGTTCCGCTTTGCATCTGCATCTGGCTCCAGTGGATGCCTGGCTCATAGTCCAGAAAATGGCGCGCGAGAAACTGCCCCGTGGGGCGCCAATGAAGCCACAGGTGGTAGCTGGCAAAGCTGACCAGCATGGCGCGCATGCGGAAGTTCAGCCACCCGGTAGCAAGCAAAGAGCGTATGCAGGCGTCCACCATGGGGTAGCCGGTGCGGCCTTCGCACCAGGCTGCAAAGTACGCGTGGTTGAACTCGTGTTCGCGCAAGCCATCACACACCCGGGCAAAGTTGTGAAACTCTATGGTTGGCTCATCCTCCAGTTTCTGCATGAAATGGCAGTGCCACCGCAGCCGCCCCGAGAAGCCGCGCAAGGCATAGGCGAGGGCCGGCTCTCGCGTTTGGGCAATGGCAACTTCCGTGGCTTGATGCACGGTGCGCATGGACAATGCGCCAAAGGCAAGATGGGGGCTGAGGCGGCTACAGCTACTTTCTGCGCTCAAGGGGCTGGATAGTGCTTTGCGGTAATCACAGGCCCGCACCTGCAAAAAGCTTTGGAGTGTGCGACGCGCAGCTTTTTCACCGGCCTGCTGCAGGCTTTTGTTGTGGGGTGTCAAACCCAAGCAGGCGAGCGAGGGTAGTTCCGGCTGGTCCAAAGACACTGCGGGGCAAAAACGGCCCTCCAGCAGATGCAGAGGAGCATCCATTCGGGCCTGCCAGCGCTGCGCCCAACCAGTGCGGTTGCGAAGACGGCGGACCACACCGGTCTGGGTGAACTCCTGCCAATTCACACCGTGTGCAAGGCACCAGCGGGCAATCTGTTGATCACGCAGGTAGGACCAGCCCGGGCCGGTCTCTTCGTGGCTAAGCACATGGGTGAAAGAAGTGGTCGCATGCAGTTGCGTGAGCACGGCTTCCACACTGCCGTGCCGCACCAGCAAGGGCATGCCCCGTCGCGCCAGCGCGGCACGCAGTTCACCAAGGCAGGTGAGTGCAAAGTCGACATGGCTGGCATCACACTCCGGACTTTGCAGCCACTCTGTCTCCAGCACGAAGAGTGCAAGAGCCTGCGTGTGTGCACATGCAGCCAAAAGCGGTGCGTGGTCGTGCACCCGCAGATCGCGCTTGAACCACACCAAAGCCCGCGTGCCACTCATCAACGGTGCTGGCTACTGCCGCGTGTGGCGGGCACGGTGGCGCAAATGCACCGCCGTACGCAAAGCGGCATGCTTGGTGGTTCGCCCGGCCATCCGTTTGCGCCACATGCGAAAAGACGAAGGGCGCATGTGCAGGCGCATCAAATCGATCACCGCTGCTTCGTTGAGCTCGAACTGCGCTTGTATCGCGTCAAAACTCGTGCGGTCTTCCCATGCCATCTCGACAATGCGCGACATGTCGTCTGCTGTCAGTGGTTTGCTGGAGGGTGTGTTGGGATGCATAGTCGTCCCGGGGGGGGTGGTATGTGGCGGTATGGCCACCTCAGATTTTGTCGGCTTCTTCATACTGGCGTATGCCGACAGGGTATTGGGGCATCCGCAGCTTTTATTTGCAAACCAAAACAGGGTATAGCACTATAAAAATGATAGCTTATCGCGCATGTTTCATGGGGCTTAGGTGCCCATGTGATGCTTAACCCTGTTCCCCAAGCAGCGCTTTCAAATACCGCCCCGTGTGGCTATCCGGATTGGCCGCTATGTCCTCTGGCGTGCCCACCCCCACTACCCGGCCGCCACCCGCGCCGCCCTCGGGGCCGATGTCGATCAGCCAGTCAGCGGTTTTGATGACGTCCAGGTTGTGTTCGATGATGACGATGGTGTTGCCCGCGTCGCGCAGCTGGTGCAGCACCTTCAGGAGCAACGCAATGTCGGCAAAGTGCAGGCCGGTGGTGGGCTCGTCCAGGATGTAGAGCGTGCGGCCGGTGTCTTTTTTGGACAGCTCCAAGGCCAGCTTCACGCGCTGTGCCTCGCCGCCAGAGAGTGTGGTGGCGGCCTGACCGAGGCGGATGTAGGAGAGGCCGACGTCCAGCAGGGTTTGCAACTTGCGCGCAATGGTGGGCACTGCGTGTAAAAACTCGTAAGCCGCTTCCACCGTCATGTCCAGAATTTGCGCGATGTTCTTGCCCTTGTAGAGCACCTCCAGCGTCTCGCGGTTGTAGCGCTGGCCCACACACACGTCGCAGGGCACATACACATCGGGCAGGAAGTGCATCTCCACCTTCACCATGCCGTCGCCCTGGCAAGCCTCGCAGCGGCCACCGGCTACGTTGAAACTGAAGCGGCCTGGGCCGTAGCCCCGTTCGCGTGCGGTGGGTACTTCGGCCATCAGCTCGCGAATAGGCGTGAACAGGCCGGTGTAGGTGGCAGGGTTGGAGCGCGGTGTGCGGCCAATGGGGGACTGGTCGACGTTGATGACTTTGTCGAAATACTGGATTCCGTCGATGCTTTCGTGTGCCGCGGGTTCATCGTGTGCACGGTAGAGCTGGCGCGCGACTGCGGCGTACAGCGTGTCGTTCACCAGCGTGGATTTGCCGGAGCCGGACACGCCGGTGACGCAGGTGAGCAGGCCCACCGGGAAGTCCACATTCACCCCTTTCAGGTTGTGCCCCGTGGCGCCGGTGATGCGGATGGCTTGCAACGTGCCTTGGGTGGCAATGTGCTGAGCCTGCCGCTCGGCCCAAGCCAAGGCTGCTTTGCTGGGTGCGCCCTTGCCAGCGCCTTTGGCGACCGGTTTGGCTTCTTCCACCACGGGCAACCACGGTGTACGGCGTTTGGGCATAGCAATCTGCAGAGTCTTGGCCAAGTACTGGCCGGTTAGCGATTCGGTGTTCGCCTTCACCTCGGCAAACGTGCCTTGGGCTATCACACGGCCACCGTGCACGCCTGCCCCGAGACCCATGTCGATCACATGGTCGGCGGCGCGCATCATGTCTTCGTCGTGCTCCACCACCAGAACGCTGTTGCCAATGTCACGCAGGTGCTGCAACGTGCCGATCAGGCGGTCGTTGTCGCGCTGGTGCAGGCCGATGCTGGGCTCGTCGAGCACATACATCACCCCGGTCAGGCCGGAGCCAATTTGCGACGCGAGGCGGATACGCTGGCTTTCCCCGCCCGACAGCGTCTCCGCGCTGCGGTCCAGGCTCAGGTAGTTCAGGCCCACGTCGTTCAAAAACTTGAGGCGCAGGCCAATTTCCCGGATGACCTTGGAGGCAATCTCGCCGCGCGCGCCGGGCATTTGCAGGGTGTTGAAGTATTCAAAACTTTCGCGCAGCGTGGCGCGACTGATCTCGTAGATGGCGCGGGCCTGGTCGCCCTCGCCCACCTTCACGTGGCGCGCTTCCTTGCGCAGGCGCGAGCCAAAGCAGTCGGGGCAGGGCTGGGTGCTGCGCAGGCGGCCCAGGTCTTCGCGCACCAACGCAGAGTCAGTTTCGCGGTAGCGCCGCTGCATGTTGGGAATGATGCCTTCGAAGGGATGCTTCTTGGTCACCTTCTTGCCCTGCGAGGCCCCCGAATCCATGATGTAGCTGAACTTGATCTCTTCTTCGCCCGAGCCGTGCAGGATGGCGTGTTGTACCGCTTCGGGCAGGCTTTCGAACCCAGCCTCGATGTCGAATGCATAGTGCTTGGCCAGACTCTCCAGCATGCTGAAGTAGTAGCCGTTGCGCCGGTCCCAGCCTTTGATGGCGCCGCTGGCCAGGCTGAGCGTGGGGAAGGCCACCACACGGGTCGTGTCAAAAAACTCGCGGTTGCCCAAGCCGTCGCAACTGGGGCAGGCGCCCACCGGCGAGTTGAAGGAGAACAGGCGCGGCTCCAGCTCGCTGATGGAATAGCTGCAGACAGGGCAGGCGAACTTGGCGTTGAACAAGTGCTCAACGCCGCTTTCCATCTCCAGCGCAATGGCCCGGCCGCTGGCCAGGCGCAGTGCGGCTTCGAAGCTTTCAGCCAGGCGCTGCTTGAGGTCGGCGCGCACCTTGATGCGGTCCACCACTACGTCGATGTCGTGCTTTTCGGTCTTTTTGAGTTTGGGCAGGTTCTCGGCTTCTATTGCTTCGCCATTGATGCGAAAGCGCACATAGCCTTGGGCCTGCATGTCGGCAAACACGTCCAGAAACTCGCCTTTCTTCTCGCGCGCCAGCGGCGCCAAGATCATCAGTCGCGTATCTTCTGGCAGAGCCAGTACGGCGTCCACCATTTGGCTTACGGTCTGGCTTTGCAGCGGCAGGTTGTGGTCCGGGCAAAACGGAGTGCCCGCGCGGGCGAAGAGCAGGCGCAGGTAGTCGTGGATCTCGGTCACAGTGCCCACGGTGGAGCGCGGGTTGTGGCTGGTAGCCTTTTGTTCGATGCTGATGGCGGGCGACAGGCCCTCGATCATGTCCACGTCGGGCTTGTCCATCAACTGCAAAAACTGACGTGCGTAGGTGCTCAGGCTTTCCACATAGCGACGCTGGCCCTCGGCGTACAGGGTGTCAAACGCGAGGCTGGACTTGCCGGAGCCCGATAAACCGGTAATTACCACCAACTGGTTACGCGGGATGTCGAGGTCGATGTTTTTGAGGTTGTGGGTGCGCGCACCCCGTACGCTGATGTTTTGTTGCTGCAGGGCCCGTGCAAGGTACTTGCCATCCTCGCGGTCCGCCAGGGTTTTGCCGTCGTTAGTGGGAGAGTTCAAGTTCGTGGCCGCCAGAAGAGTAACCCGCCATGATAGACAATGTCGGGTTGCGGTGTCACTTTCCGGTTTCTGCCGCCTTTATTGCCTGAGAGTGCCTGCCGTGTCCGCCCCCATTGATCTCGATACCTCTATGACGCCGCAGGAGCGGCGCTCTAGCGCCTCGCTGGCGCTGATTTTTGCGCTGCGCATGCTGGGGCTGTTTCTGGTATTGCCAGTGTTCGCGCTGGAAACACGCAAATACCCTGGTGGTGAGGATCCGGCGCTGGTGGGCATGGCCATGGGGATTTATGGCCTGACCCAGGGGCTGCTACAGATCCCGTTCGGTATGGCGTCTGACCGCTTTGGGCGTAAGCCAGTCATGGTGCTGGGGCTGGTGATTTTTGCCGTCGGCAGTGCGATGGCGGCATGGGCGCCTACGTTGCATTGGCTGGTGGCAGGGCGCGCCTTGCAGGGCGCTGGGGCCATTTCTGCCGCTGTGACGGCCTTGCTGGCAGACCAAACCCGTGACGTCGTGCGCACCAAGGCCATGGCGCTGATTGGCGCCAGCATCGGGCTTATGTTTGCGTTGTCACTGGTGCTGTCCCCCATGCTGGCGTCTTATGTGGGTTTGCATGGCCTTTTTGCCATGACTGCGGCCTTTGCACTGGGTGGCATTGCGGTCGTGCTGTGGTGGGTGCCACCCGAGCCGGTCCAGCACGTGGACCAGGCACGCGGTGGGTTGCTTGATGTGCTGCGCCATCCGGCGCTGTTGCGACTGGATTTTGGCGTGTTTGTGCTGCACGCGGTGCAGCTGGCCATGTGGGTTGCCCTGCCCGCCATGCTGGTGCAGGCCGGGCTTGCAAGTGACCATCACTGGCAGGTTTACTTGCCTGCGGTGTTGGCGTCGTTCTTTGTCATGGGGGCAACCCTGTTTCCACTGGAAAAACGCGGCTATCTGCGTGCGGTGTTTTTGGTCGCCATTGGCCTGACCGGACTGGTGCAGTTGGGCTTGCTGGTATGCAGTGGTGCAGCGCCGACCGTCTGGGCTCTGGGGCTGCTGCTGTTCGTGTTCTTTTGTGGCTTCAATGTGCTGGAGGCCAGCCAGCCGAGCCTGGCTTCGCGGGTTGCGCCTGCATCGTCCCGGGGCGCGGCCCTGGGGGTCTACAACACCTTGCAGTCCCTGGGATTTTTTGCTGGTGGCGCCATCGGCGGCTGGTTGGTGAAATCGGCCGGGCCTCAGGCCCTGTTTGCCACCAGCACCGTGGCCATGCTGGCGTGGCTGGCCGTGGCTTGGCCTATGCGCGCGCCGGTGGCAACTCGGGCGGCATAATCGTCCCACTTTTCTGGAGAAAACCATGGCATCCGTGAACAAAGTCATTCTGGTCGGCAACTGCGGTCGCGACCCCGAAATCCGCTACCTGCCCTCGGGTCAGGCAGTGGCGAACGTTAGCGTGGCCACCAGCAGCCGGCGCAAGGACAAGAACACTGGCGAAAGCATAGAAACCACCGAGTGGCACCGCGTCACTTTTTATGACCGCCTGGCCGAGATTGCCGGTGAATACGTGAAAAAAGGCCGCCCGATTTACGTGGAAGGCCGCCTCAAGTACGGCAAATACACCGATCAGTCCGGTGTTGAAAAGAACACCGTGGACATTGTGGCCACGGAACTGCAATTGCTGGGCGGCCGTGAAGGCATGGGCGGTCCATCAGATGGCGGTGATGAAGGCGGAGCCCCACCTCCACGCCGCATGGCTCTTCCCGCAGCTCGCCCCGCGGCAGCTGCCCCCGCACCGCGTCAGGCGCCTGCACCACGGCCCGCCAGTGGGTTTGACGACATGGATGACGACATTCCGTTTTAAGGAGCTTGTCAAGAATAAAAAAGCGACCCGAAGGTCGCTTTTTTATTGGGTGCTTATTGTTTAGAAGGTGCGCCCCTTGGTAACGGTTTCGCGAACGATCTTCCAGCTGTCGCCCACTCGTACAAGGGACAAGGTTTTTTCCACGCTATCGCGGTAATCCACGGACCCATACTCTTGTTTGAAAGACACCTCAGCAGTTTTGGCGTCACATGCAAGAGGGGCTATGTCGCTGATCGCGGCTTGGATTCCACCTTGCTTGCCGATGCGTTTTTTGCGCAAGCTTTCCCAGGCATTGCGGCTCAGGCCCATGGCAGGGACGAAGTTGTCGGCGTAATGGCCGAGGTAGCTGTTGAAGTCTTTCGCATTCCAAGCCGCCAGCCAAGTAAGAACTTCTGTAGGAATTCGGGTGCACGCTTGGGCGACTGGATCTGGTACCGGTGTAGGTGCAGCAGGCACTGGTGCCACCACCACGGGGACAGGTTGTGGAGGAAGGGGCGCAGGCTGGCTAGCCGCCATAGGCACCGGTGTTTTTTCGATGGACGGAAGGATATTGCCACTGCATTCCATCAGGTCGTCTTTGTCCTCGGTGCCGCCCGCAGTGCTGGGCAGGTCAGTGGACAACGGGCGCAACTGCAAGGCCTGAAGGAGCGAGCCCGAGGATGCCAACACGCGCGCATGTGAAAGCTGTAGGTCGTATTCGGCGTTGGCCAGCGCGCGGCGGGCCTGGTAGTACTCGTTTTCGGTGTCTAGCAGGTCCAGCAACGAGCGTTGGCCAATGTCGAATTGCTGCTGGTAAGCCACCCGGGCTTTGGAGGTAGAAAGCTCGTGCTGCTGCAACAGTTTGATTTGCGAGCCCAACCGCACGGAGTCGTTGTAGGCAATTTGCCCTGTTTGCCAGACGTCGCGGCACGCTTTGTCGCGCAGGTCAAAGGCAACATTGAGCTTGGCCGCGTACTGCTTGACCTTGGCAACGTCTGTGCCGCCCCTGAACAGGTTGTAATTCAAGACCAGTTCCAGCACAGAGTCGCGGTAGTCGCCGCTTACGCCACTCTGGTTGGTCTCAAAGCTCTGGCGAGCACGGAATTCCAGCGTAGGGTAGTGCGGCGATTTGCGTAAGTTCATATCGGCACGGTAGGCGCGCAGGGTGGACACCGATGCCAAAAAATCTGGGTTCTGGGCCACTGCACCGCGCAAAAATTCGATGCCCTGCGGCATGGCGCTCACCAAGGGTGGGGGCGGGCTGAGTGTGGCGGCTGGGATGTCACCGACCAACCTTTGGTAGCGGGCCGACACATCGTGCAAGTTGCTGACTTCGGTAATCCAGTTGGATTCGGCCAATGCCATGCGGCCCGCAGCTTGCTCCAGGTCTACCCGCCGGCCTACGCCGGCCTGGACTTTCTGATTCAGGCGTCCATAGACCTCGCGGTGGGTCAGCAAGTTGTCTTCGGCCATCTGTACCAGTTCGCGGTAACGAATCACATCCAAGTAGGCTCGTGCAGTTTCCAACCCAATCTGGTTGCTGGCTGATTGCAGGTCGTAGTAGGACGCTTGTTGCGCGTGGCTTAGGCGCCGAACTTCACTTTGGGTAGCAAAACCATCAAACAATGTCTGGCGCAGCTGGATACTGGCACGGTTGGCGCTGTAGGTACTGGCACTTGCCAGCGAGGGCCTCACGCTGCGGTTGGACGAAACGCCGGCTTCTACGTCGACCCGGGGGAGCCATGCTCCTTCAGCGGCTTTGCGCTCTTGCTGCGATGCTTCAAAGTTGTGAAAACGGTACTTCACTTCCGGGTTTTGCAGCACAGCGCGCTCTACAGCCGCCTTGAGCGTGGTGGGCGATTTTCCTGACTGTGTCTGGGCGTGGGCGGTGCAAGTCAGTGTGATGAATGCCATCGCAAGGCTGAGGGGGAGCAGACGGGTCATGGGTATGGGCTTCTTCTGTTTCAGGCATGTTCTGCCCGACTGTCTAGAGGTGCGCTATGCTCGTGGGTAACCTAGCGCAAGCCCTGCAATTATCGGGGCGCACGGCCATTTTTGGCACCTGAAGCATTCTGCCCTTGAATGGAAAACTCAACGTAAAAGCGATGAATTTCACGTTTTTCCATATTTTGTGCAAAGTCATCGGGCCTATGAGCAGACCTGAGTCGTATGCACCCCTCCGAAGGCCGCTGGGTGCATGGGCCTTGGTTTGCTGCATGTTGTGGATGGTGTTGGCGGCAGGACGCGTTGAAGGTGCGGCTGATTTTGACCGCTTGCTTGCGAATCTGACCCAGCGATGGGGCAATGTTCCCACAACCAAGTTTCATGCTTGGCGCGCTCTGATTCAGGCGGGCGGTGCAGCGACAGAAACGGAGCGGATCAAGCGGGTAAATGCCTTCTTCAACCAGCAGCTGCAGTTCGCAGACGATGTGGTTGTATGGTCCCAGCCGGATTACTGGGCAACGCCCATGGAGTCGCTGGGGCGTGGAGCGGGTGACTGTGAGGATTTTGCAATTGCCAAATACTTCACACTGCTGCAAACCGGTGTTGCGTCTGAGAAGTTGCGCCTGATTTATGTGCGTGCCAAAACCGGCAGTGCGGATGGTGCACCGACGCAGGCCCACATGGTGTTGGCGTACTACGCCCAGCCCGACGCGGAGCCTTTGATCATGGACAACCTGATTCCTGATATTCGGCCAGCGTCACGCAGGCCGGATCTCGCCCCAGTGTTCAGCTTTAACAGCGCTGGAGTGTTTGCCGGAATTGCAGGGGGAGAGTCTGCGGCGGTAGGGGGCACAGGGCGTTTGTCGCGGTGGGAGGACCTGCTGCGGCGTGCCAAAGCAGAAGGTTTTGAATAAGTCGTTAGGGACAGGAGTTTTCAATGTCGATGTACCGTCAGTTGTGGTTGGCCATTGTGGCCAGCATGTTGTTGGCTTTGGGTGGCAGTTTGCTGGCATCCTTGCTCAGTGCGCGTGGTTATTTGGAATCGCAACTGGCCATCAAAAATACGGACAACGCAACGGCTTTGGCGTTGTCGTTGAGCCAGGGAAATCCGGATGCGGTGATGGCGGATTTGGTGGTGGCGTCCTTGTTTGACGGAGGGCACTACGAGTTGATCCGGATATCGGACCCGACCGGAAAAATCATCGCGGAACGGGTGAGCGACGCCAAGGATGACGCAACTCCAGCTTGGTTTACCCGAATGCTGCCGATTACAGCTTCACCAGGAAAGGCCCAGATCAACAGTGGGTGGAAGCAGTTTGGCACGGTAACCTTGGTGAGCCACAGCCGATTTGCCTACGGTGCGCTCTGGAAGAGCGCCTACGAAATGGCGCTGGCCATGAGTTTGGCTGGGATTGTGGGGGGGCTGCTGGGCTCTTTGGTGTTGAGCCGTATTCGCAAGCCCCTAAGTACGGTGATAGAACAGGCCAAGGCCATCACCCAGCGCAGGTTTGTCACCGTGGAAGAGCCTAAAGTGCCCGAACTCAAGCAACTTGCCATTGCCATGAATGCCACGGTAGGGCGCTTGAAGGCGATGTTCGAGGAGGAGGCCTCGCGCTTGGAAGTGGTGCGGCAAGAAGCGAATTACGATCTGTTGACGGGATTGGCCAATCGCACCCATTTCATGGCCCGTTTGCGCCAGAGTATTGATGCCGAAGATTCTGTGGGGGGCACGCTGGTGTTGGTGCGGCTGGCCAATTTGGCGGACATCAATCGAAGGTTGGGGCGCGCCGCAACCGACGATTTTCTGAAAACCGCTGGCAATGCGATTGCCGAATGTGCTGGCAGCGTGCCTCATGGTGTTGGAGCGCGGCTCAATGGGGCTGACTTCGCCGTGTTGTTGCCCGCGGAGCGCACATGTTTGGCTGTTGCGCAGCGGCTTCTGCAGCAATTGGTACTGGTATCCGCGCCCTTTGTGAACGGTCAGGCCAGTGCTTGGCTGGGCGTCGGTCACTTTATCCAAGGCGAGGATATGGGTGCTTTATTGGCACGTGTAGATTTGGCATTGGCCGCTGTGGAAGCGGAGCAGGCCGATGGTGTGAGAGAAGCGGTGCAAGACACCGTCGATGAGTTGCCGCGCACTGCCGATCAATGGTCGGTGATGATTTTGCGCGCCTTGCAGCACGGTTGGGTTCGGCTGATTTCTTTTCCAGTCGTGAATTCAGTGGGTGGCTTGTCACACCGCGAGTGTCCGTTGCGGTTAATGTTTGATGAGAAAGGCGAATGGCTCCCTGCCGGCAGGTTTCTGCCGGTGGCTGAACGTTTGAAGCTGACGCCGGCTCTGGATCTGGCGGCGGTTCAACTTGGTCTGAATGAGCTTCGTGCACAAACGCAATGGAACGGGCTGGCGATCAATCTTTCTGCCAGTTCTTTGCAGGATCTTCAGTTTAGAGTGCGGTTGCTTGCCCTCATAGATGCCCATAAAGATGTGGCATCTCGCTTGTGGCTGGAAGTGTCAGAGGCAGGTGCCTTGCAGCACCTATCGGCTTTCAAGGTGCTTTGCACAGAGCTCAAGAGCCGCGGCTGCCGTACCGGCCTAGAACATTACGGACACCATTTCAGCCAAATTGGCATGTTGCACGAATTGGGGCTGGACTACCTCAAAGTCGATGCTAGTTTTGTACGGGGCGTAGATACCAATGTCGGGAACGCGGCGTTTCTCAAGGGGCTGTGCAGCATTGCGCACAACATTGGCCTGCAAGTGTTGGCGGAGGGAGTGGCTACCAATGCAGAGCTGTCTGCATTGATAAGCTTGGGTTTTGACGGAGCGACAGGTCCTGGTGTGCAGGAGGTGGCAGGCAGCTAGCCCGCCACCTAGCTACTGCATTAGTCAATGACCAAGGTTCCGTTTTTAATCAGAGTTTGAAGCAGCAGAGCCTCGTTCCCGGATGCGACCCCCGTTGCCGAGTACAAGTTGACTCCCTCAATGACGATGCGCTGGTCTTCAGCCCCTGCTGCATAGGTGCCACCCGTGAAGCCCCCGGCTTTGCTGATACGCAGCGTGGTATCGCTGCCTGACACATTGACATCGATGAAGTTCAGCAGGTTGTCGATGGTGACGCTCCCTACACCACTGCCAGCGTTGCTGGAAGTGGTGCGCTCCCCTTGCAGAAGATCCCGAAGATCCAAGACATCCCCTCCACCGGAGGGTGCTCCAGAACCATTGTCGACATTGCTGTAGCCGACACCGTAGCTGAAATCGGTAATCCGGTCGGTTGCGGGATTGCCCACAGTTCCACTGTCGGCAAACCTCCAGGCAAACGTGTCAGACCCAGAGCCACCAGTCAAATTGTCGTTGCCACCACCACCCAGAATGTAGTCATTGCCAGCGCCGGCGGAAATGGTGTTAGCCGAGCTATTGCCTTCCAGGCGGTTTGCGGTGTCGTTCCCGGTGAGGTCAATGGCTGCACCATCAAAGGCAGTGAGGTTTTCAAGATTCGCCCCCAAGGTGTATGCGGTGTTCGCATTGCCAGTCACATACGCCGTGTCCAGCTGCACCGTGTCGAAACCTTCATTGGATGCTTCGGAAATAGTGTCCAGTGTGTCTGTCAGACGGTAAAAGTCGTCGCCTACCCCGCCCACCAAGGTGTCAGTGCCTGTGCCGCCGATCAACCAGTCGCTACCTTCTCCGCCCAATAGCGTGTCGTTACCGGATCCACCCTCCAAAGTGTCCGCTCCAGCGTTTCCCGTTAAGTTGTCAGAGCCCTCACCGCCGGTTAAGTAGTCACGTCCTGAGCCGCCCGTAATGGTGTTGTTTCCAGCGTCACCGTCCAGGCGAGAGCCAGTCCGCATTTGCCATAGCCCGGTTCCACCGTCATAGACCAAGTCTTGAATGGACGGATTGGAAATGGTCGGTGCGTTTTCGTTGGTAAACATAGCGGTGTTGGAGCCGCCCATGATTTGCCATGTCCCGGAGCTGCTGGATTTGTATTCAATCCGTAGGCGTGCATTGCCACCTTGTTCCCAGTACAGCAGTTCAATGTCTTGTAGTCCGCCTTGCAGATTGCCCAGTTGCACATTGTTGAAGATGCGGGTGGTCGGTCCCTGGTTGCCGTCATATTCCAGCAAAGTCTGCCCGGCCACCCGAAAGCGGAATCCATCGTCCGCTGTGACTCGGAAATCGTAGGAGCCTGGTTGGGTATATATTTTTCCTGAAAGACGGAGTGCCACATCGGTTGTTTGCCCTAGACCTGTGGTGCCATTGGAGTTGGACGCCCCAGTTTGTACAACCGCTGTTTCCATGTCTTGGTCCAAGAAGTTGCTCAGTGCGCGTGTCGTGGAAGTCGCATTGTTGTCTCCCGCCAAAAGCACATTGCCAGCGGCTACTGACTGGTTCGATCCTAGCGAAGAATTGACGGTGGGATTGAATCCATAGTCAATGCTCCGTGCCTTGAAGGAGACATCGGCCACGTTGCTGGCTGCTGTCGCAGCAGTTCCGACAATACTGGTGCCGCCGCCGGCAACGTTTCTCCCATTGATTATTTGGTACAAGTCCTCTACAGAGTTCAGATTGCCTGCTTCGCCGTGCGCGCCAAAAGTGGCGGTGCCGTCGTCGCTGTGTTGCCGGGTGGCTGCGCCTGCTATTCCGTTGTAGCCGTAGTATTCCCCGTTCAGGCCGGTTGCTGTTCCCGTGAGCGGGGTAGTGCTGGGGGGCGGCGCAGTCAGGTCTTGGGCGCCTGTGACGTTGATGGTCAAGGCGGCTTGATCGCTTCGGCCGCTGCCATCACTAATGGTGTAGGTGAAGATGTCTTGCACAACCTGTCCGGCTGCTAGGTTCTGAACCGCCGAGCTTGCGTTATTCAATACATAGGTGTAGCTGCCGTTGGCTTGTAAGGTAAGAGTTCCGTAAGTACCCAACAAACCGCTGCCAATGGCGCCAACAGTGCCTGCGCCTGCTGCCTCTGCCCCTGTGCGTACGGCAGTCACTATCAGCGTGTCACCATCGGGATCGGTATCTCTGCTGGCAGCATTGTTATCACTGGCAATGACTCCGCTGGTTGCACTCACGGTAAGTGTCGTGACTCCGTCTTCATCGACTGCGTTGGTGTCTCCAAGATGGAGCCGGTGCCGGTGTCGCCGGTGGAGACCAGGGGGTTGGAGGAGCTGCCTGCGCCCAGGATGACGGACTCGGAGGACTCGGTGAGGGCGTCATCGATGACGGCCACGCGCACCTGCACGGCGCTGCCGGTGGCCGGCAGGGTGATCTGGTTGCTTGCGGGGACGGCAGTCCAGGTGGTGCCGTTGTCGGTGGAGAACTGTAGGTTGTTGTAGTCCACACCGCTGGTGGCGCCGCCACCCAGACTCAGGGTCACGGTGGTGTTGGCCGCCACGGGGTTGGAGAGGCTGACGCTGTAGACGCTGTACTGCAAGAAATTGCCATCGGCCTCGGCCACATCGGTGGCGTCGCTGATGACGACGCTGGCGGTGGTGTCGGCGTCCACGCCGGGGTTGTCAGTGCCAATGGCGTCGGAGCTGTTATCAACGCCCCTTGGGAATATCAACTCTTCTTGGAGCGATTGGTTCGCGCGGTCGATGCCCAGAGAATTTAAGCTCTCGCTGATCCTTAATAGCCGGACAAATCCATGTGAGTCCCCGCCCTCGCCGCCACCCAGTCCTGCTGCAGTCGCCTCCAGCTCGGCTGACAAATCCCCATCTCCTGTGGCCAATGCGCGTGCCACCGCTTCGGCGCCGCTATTGAGGTCTTTCAAGGCTGCCTCGGTGGGGTCCGTGGGGGCTGAGCCCAGCAAATTTGCGTCAATCAACAGCTCTCGCCCCGAAGCAACAGCCAGAGGTTGCCCGTTTGGCAAGGCCAGTTCCAGGCGCGTGCCATTGTCTGTTACCACCACTTGGCCTTCTTGCACCTCGTCACCGAGGCGCAGAACGCGGCGGCTGCCATCAGCATTGAGGATCCATGCATTGCCTTGCAGGATTACAACAACGCCTCGTGCTTGGGCGGTAACTTGATTGGCAGCCATACAAACTCCAGAATTCAGCGAATTGAGATTTGCTGACTGTAGGGCTCTGTTGGGTCGCTGCCTATTGTCCTTAGGTACAGGTTTTGTGAGCTTTTACCGGATTCCATGCACTTTGAGGGCCAACTGCAGGCGGTCTGTGACGCCTAGCTTCCCGAAGATTGCACTCAGGTGGGCTTTGACCGTTCGTTCCGAGATATCGCATTGCCCAGCGATTTCCTGGTTGGTACTTCCTTTGGCAACAAGCCGGGCGACTTGGCATTCTCTGGAGGTCAGCTTGTCACTCCAAAGCCCTTCGCTTGGCGTTGCCGTGACGGCTTGTTGTGCGGTGTGGATGAGCTTTTGCATCAGAGCTGCGCCAATCCACACGTGGCCGGACTGCACTACTTGCGCAACTTGCCGCAATGTGGCGGCTTCTGCATAGGCGTGGCAGTAGCCAGCACAACCGGCGTCTAATGCTGCAACGGCTTCGGCATCCTTCGGATTAGAGCTGGTGGCGATAACGCGCAACAGTGGATAGCTGAATTGTGGCGTCCAATCAGCATCCTTCCAAGGGGGCAATTGGGGTGTCGCCAGGTCTACCCACAGAAGGCACGGCAAGCGAATCTGGGTCAGGTCCAAGGCATCCAACCCTCGATAAACGGGGGCTTCGCCAAGCGCTTGATTCCAATGCGTTAGCAGTCCCGCATCTTGGCTGATGTACAGCCCATGGGTTGGGCCATTCATCTTTCTGTCATTGCCTTTGCTTTGGCGCGCAATATGGGTTTGAGCAAATAGGAGAGAACGGTTTTTTTGCCAGTCAGGATGTCTACCTCCGCCACCATGCCGGGGATGATCGGCAATTTCTGGTGGCCAATAGTGTTAGACAGAGTGCGCACACGAACCACAAAGTAGGCATTGCCTTTATCATCGACTACGCTGTCGGCGCCAATCTGTTCAAGTGTGGCTTCCAGACCTCCATACACAGCGAAATCGTAAGCGGTGAACTTCACCAGGGCTTTTTGGCCGGGCCGAAGAAAGGCGATATCGCGCGGGAGTACCTTGGCTTCCAGCAACAATGCATCGTCGGATGGAACCAGTTCAATGACGTCTTTGCCAGGTTGAACGACTCCGCCCACCGTGTTGACCTTGAGCTGCTTGACGGTGCCATTGACGGGCGAGCGTATTTCGGTTTGTTTTACCCGGTCTTCCAAGGCCGTGCTGCCTTCGGACAATGTGCTTAGTTTGGCGTTCACCTCGCTCAGTTCTGAGCGAGCGACGTTGCGAAATGTCAGATCAAGCTCTTGTATCTTGCGATTCGCCTCCGCCACGGCCGACTCTATTCTCGGGATGTCGGCGTTGGCGCTATCGCGTTCACCCCGGTAGCGGGCGACTTCACGCTCCAGGCGCAAAAGTTCTACATCGGATACCGCGCCAGTGCGTACCAGCGGTCGGGTCATATCCAGTTCGCGGGCCGTGAGTGTGTAGCTTTGTGCTGCTTGTTCGCGTCGAGCGCGCATCGATATCAATTCCTGCGAGCGCTGGCTGCTTTGTTGCCGGGCCACGCCAATCGTGGCGTCCAGTTCCGCACGGCGGGACTCATACAGGGTGCGCTCCTGTTCCACAATTTCGGGTGCTTGTTTAGCCACTTCTGCCGGTGGTACAAAGCGTGAGCCCTCCGCCAAGGCCCGTAAACGCGCCGCTTTTGCCAGCAGGGCAAGGTATTGCGACTGGTTTTCCCGCAACGAAGACACCATGCGCGTCGGGTCTACTTTCAGCAGCAAATCGCCGGCCTTCACTGTTTGGCCCTCGCGCGCCAAAATTTCGGAGATGATGCCGCCGTCCATACTTTGCAAAATCTGAATCTGGCGTGAGGGTATGACCTTGCCCTCACCCCGGGTGACCTCATCAAGTACTGCAAATGCCGACCACAGCAACAAGATGAAAAAGGACGCCACGCTGAGCCAGATTACGAGGCGTGCGCCCTTCGGCGTTTGTTCCGCGATAGCCCAATCTGCATTGGCATCAAAGTCACCGTCTTGCTCGCTCTGTTTGCCCACAATAGCAAGAAGGCCGCGGTCTATCCAGGCTGAAATCCACGTGTAGAAGCGATCCCAAACGGTCTTCCAGCGTGGTTGGCTGGCGGGGGCGGTATCTGTCATCCGTTGGACCTTCCAATTCGCCCGCTTTGCAAGGCCTCAACCACTTGTCCTTTGGGCCCGTCCGCCATGATTTGGCCGTTGTCTATGACGATGAGACGGTCCACCAGCTCCAAGAGCGAGGTACGGTGCGTGACTAACACGACCGTTTTTCCCATGCCAAATCGGCGCAGCCGGGCCTTGAGCAGGTCTTCACTTTGGTGGTCCATCGCGCTGCTGGGTTCATCCAGCAACAAAATGGGCGAATCATTGAGCACTGCCCGGGCTATGCCCACAGCCTGGCGTTGTCCACCTGAAAGGGATTCACCGCGCTCCCCGATCGGCATGTCAAAGCCGCGGGGGTGACGGTTGGCAAATTCGGCGACGCCGGCAATCTCTGCTGCCGAAACGATGTCCTGATCGTCGGCAAACGGAGCGCCGAGTGCTATGTTTTCTTTCAGTGTGCCGTAAAACAAACTCACGTCTTGCGATACATAACCTGCGGCCCGACGCAACTCGGCCGGGTCAATTTGCCTGCAGTCGATGCCGTCGATGAGGATCGCACCTTCCGTGGGTTGTTGTAGGCCCAGAATGAGGCGTTGAATGGTTGATTTTCCTGACCCCACGCGCCCGATGAAGGCAACTTTCTCGCCCGCATGGATCTTGAAGGAAACGCGGCTCAGCACTGCTTGTTGGTGGCCTGGGTAGGTAAAGCTGACGTTCTTGAATTCGATAGTGCCTTGGAAGCCTGTGCGGTGCAAGAAGGCCGCATCGTCGGCCCGTTCAGGCTGCGTTTGCATGTGGGTGTCCACAGAGGCCAAACCACTTTTGGCGCTGTGGTACTGCATGAGCAGCCCCGCCACCTGGCCAAACGGCGCCATTGCACGTCCGGCCAACATGGATGCGGCAATGATGGCGCCCATGCTGATCTGGTTTGACATGAGCAAGTACACGCCCACAATAACGGTGGATACAGATACCAATTGCTGCAGCATCTGCGCAAAATTCAGCGTGCTGCTCGACAACAACTTGAGTCTGGCACCATGTTGCGCCAGAAACACCGTGGATTGCTCCCATTTGCGCTGGAAGGCGCTCTCAGCCACCATGAACTTGATCGTTTCAATTCCGACCAAGCTTTCCACCAGCGACGCGTTGCGTTGTGCGGTGGCGCGCTGGGTGACTTCCACCAGCTCTTGCATTTTTTGTTGAACGACCAGCGAGGCGAGTAACAACAACGCAATGCACACTAGCGGTGGAATCAACAGCCAAGGTGATATCCACGCGATGACCAGCAGAAAGACCAGCACGAAGGGCAGATCTACCAGGGTGGTAATGGACGCAGAAGCGACAAAATCGCGTACAGCCTCAAACGCCCTCAGGTTGGCCGCAAAGGAACCTACTGATGCCGGTCTGTCTGCCATGCGAAGGCCGAGAACGCGCTCCATGATGCGTGATGACAAAGTCACATCGATGCGTTTGCCTGCTGTGTCCAGGATATAGGCGCGCAATATGCGCATCGCCATGTCAAAACCCATCATCAGCAAGACACCGATCGAGAGGACCCACAGTGTTTCTTCGGCCCGGTTAGGCACCACGCGGTCGTACACCGTCATGGAGAAAATGGGCATCGCCAACGCGAACACATTGATGAGCAGGGCTGCCAACAGACTGTCGCGGTACAAGCGCCAGTTCTGAAACACTACGCTCCAAAACCAATGGCCAGACTTCACTTGGCCTGCCTGCGGATTGCGCGGCTCGAACTTGAACACGGGCCGCACAAAAAACACCACGCCTGCAAACAGTGCTTCCAACTCTGCCTTGGGCAGCACGTCACTGGATTCACCGCTTTCGGGGAAGCGCACGCGTGCCTGGCCGTCTTCCATCCATTCCAGCAGCAGGCAAGCCTGTTTGTCTTTGAGTAGCAGGATAGCGGGCAACAAACCAGGGCGCAGGTCAGCGAGTGTGCGTCGCGCCAAGCGCGCGGTCAGGCCGGCTCGGGCGGCAGCTCGCGGTAGCAGAGCAGGTGTTACCAGGTTGCCCTCCAAGGGCAGGCCCGCAGACAAAGCCTCTTGGGTGGTGGCAATGTCGAAAAGCCGCGCTATGGCTACAACGCTGTCCAGAAGCGGGTCGCAGTGAATGGCGTGTTCACCTAGCCGCCACGCGGCTGGTTTCGTCGACGATGTCGTGGCGGAAGTGGGGGGCACCATGGAGTCAGAGAATTCGATCGTCGACACCCAGCAGGTTGAGTGCACCTTGCATGCGGTTACGCAGTCCTTTGCGCTGCATCAGTTTGCGCTGGGCTGCATCCGGAAGATCGGTATGGCGAATGACATTTTTCATAATGAGGGTATCGATAAGGTCTTCGAGCACACGCACAAAATCTGCATCTGCTTCGTTGAAGCCGGATGATTTGCCCACGCCTCCCAAAAAACGCTGGATATCTGGGTGTTCATCCGCCAGCAACTCACCGCCTGGTCGCTCGCTTCTTGCAAGAGAGGCAATTGAGCCGTCACTGTTGCGCAATACGTGGAACATGGCTGTAGGTGTAGGAAGTTTTTGGTTAACTGTATGCAATTTGGTTGGCAGATGATGGTAGCACCCGGACTTGGCGGGGGTATGCCCAAAATGTCACGAAACGGGGCGTTTGTTTGGTGCGCCTTCGGCATGCCACAGGATTCAGCGTTGTGGCGTTGCCTCGGCAATGACTCCGCCGCCCAAGCAGACGTCGCCGTGGTAGAGAACGGCAGATTGCCCCGGGGTCACCGCCCATTGCGGCGCGGCAAAGTCCAGAGCAAAGTTTGTTGCGGGTTCAGGCGCCAGCACGCAGGAGGTATCCGCTTGGCGATAGCGGGTCTTGGCGGCGAGCAGTCCGTCGGGCGGGGGGGCGCCGGCCGTCCAGCTTGCGTCTTGTGCAAGCAACTGGCTGGACTGCAGCCAAGGGTGGTCGTGCCCTTGCACGACCCACAATGTGTTGGTGGTCATGTCCTTGCGTGCCACAAACCATGGTGCGTGGTCGCCGCCACCGCGTTGCGCGCCCTTGGCCTTGAGCCCACCAATGCCCAGACCTTGCCGTTGTCCCAAGGTGTAAAACGACAGCCCCACATGCTCGCCAATGGTGTGGCCCTTGGCGTTTTTGATGTCTCCGGGCTCCTTGGAGATATAGCGGTTTAAAAATTCACGGAACGGGCGCTCGCCAATGAAACAAATGCCGGTTGAGTCTTTCTTTTTGGCGTTGGGCAGACCAATCTCATCTGCAATGCGGCGGACCTCTGTTTTTAGTAGCTCACCCACTGGGAACAGGGTTTTGGACAGTTGTGCCTGGTTCAGGCGGTGCAAAAAGTAGCTTTGGTCTTTGGTGGCGTCCAGGCCTTTGAGCAGCTCGTGCTTGCCTGATGTCTCGTTGAGACGCACCCTTGCATAGTGACCCGTCGCGATCTTTTCCGCGCCCAAGCGCATGGCGTGGTCCAGAAAGGCCTTGAACTTGATCTCCGCGTTGCACAGGATGTCAGGGTTGGGTGTACGGCCAGCCTGGTATTCCCGCAGGAACTCGGCAAACACGCGGTCACGGTAGTCGGCCGCAAAGTTCACGTGTTCGATCTCGATGCCCAGCACGTCCGCTACCGCGGCAGCGTCCACAAAGTCGATGTTGGACGAACAGTATTCGCTGTCATCGTCATCTTCCCAGTTCTTCATGAAGATGCCGACCACGTCGTGGCCTTGCTGCTTGAGGAGGTAGGCGGTGACGGCGGAATCCACCCCGCCGCTCAATCCGACCACGATGCGTTGCTTACTCATATTCCAATTTTACCGGGGCAAGTGGGGCTGTGATTCAAACATCGAAAATGCCCTTGTCCCTCGTTGATGTTGCGCAAGCAGCTCCTTTTTTTATAGCGGTTTCATCGGTAGCCAAAGGCTGGCATCGGCATACACCAGTTCCATCGGGTAGCGCTGACCGCGCAAGTAGTCCTCCATACACTGCAGGACCAGGGGGCTGCGGTGTCGCTCCTGGCTGGCGCGCAGCTCGTCGGCGCTGAGCCAAACTGTGCGCACAATGCCGGTGTCCAGCGAACGTTGCGCATCAAAGGCGCCCAAGGTGCCCGCGTAGGCAAAACGCAAGTAGGTCACATCCTCCATTGTTTCGGCGCGCTGGCGCTGCAAGCGCGAGAGGTACAGCCCGAGGAGGTAGGTGGGTGTGAAGGCATAGGCCGTTTCCTCTAATACCTCTCGGGAACAACCCTCGGCGGGAGTCTCAGCTGGATCTAGATGGCCAGCGGGGTTGTTCAGGCGCAGGCCCTCGGGCGTGTGTTCTTCCACTAGCAAAAAGCGGCCATTTTGCTCAATGACTGCGGCTACCGTGACACTGGGTTTCCATCGTTGGGTCATGCGGGATTATGGGTATACAAGGTTGGACTGCTTTGCATCGGAGCGTCGCGGAGGTGGCGCAAGGCCGGCAGTTGTGCTGGGAAATTCAGTTAAAGTTGCCGCCCGGATACCTTTCGCCAAGCTTACCGCTGCGAAATTCCGCCTAGGGCTTGGCCCCAATCCATGATGAGGAGTCGCTTGATGCAGACCAGTGTTGCCACTGAAAAAGGACAGCGTATTGGTGTTCCCAAGGAAGTATTCCCTGGTGAAAAACGCGTTGCCACCGTTCCGGATGTTGTGGAGAAGCTGATCAAGCTGGGCTTCCGGGTCAGTGTGGAGTCAGGCGCTGGCGCCTTGGCCAACTGTGACGACGATAGCTACCGCGCCGCCGGCGCTGATGTGGTGGCGACTGCCGCCGAACTTTGGGCCCAGTCCGATATCGTCTTCAAGGTGCGCGGCCCATCCAGTGATGAAGTGGCCTTGATGCGCGAAGGCGGCACCCTGGTCAGTTTCATCTGGCCAGCCCAAAACCCCGAGCTGTTACAGCAGCTGGCCGCACGCAAGGCGACAGTCCTCGCGATTGACGCACTCCCCCGCACATTGAGCCGGGCTCAGAAGATGGATGCGCTGACCTCCATGGCGGGTGTGAGTGGTTACCGCGCCGTGATAGAGGCGGCCAACGCCTTTGGGCGCTTTTTCAACGGACAAATCACTGCCGCTGGGAAGGTGCCACCGGCCAAGGTCTTTATCGCAGGTGCCGGCGTGGCCGGTCTGGCTGCCATCGGCACGGCTGCCAGCTTGGGCGCCATCGTGCGTGCCAATGACACCCGCGCCGAAGTGGCCGACCAGGTTACTTCGCTGGGCGGCGAGTTCGTCAAGGTGGACTATGAGGAAGAGGGCGGCGGCGGCGGCGGCTATGCCAAGGTCATGTCCGAAGGCTTCCAAGCTGCACAGCGCGCCATGTACGCCCAGCAGGCGCGCGAGGTGGACATCATCATCACCACAGCGTTGATTCCGGGCAAGCCTGCACCCAAGCTGATTACGGCCGAGATGGTGCGATCGATGAAGCCCGGCAGTGTCATCGTCGACATGGCCGCTGAGCAAGGCGGCAACTGCGAACTGACCGAACCGGGCCAAGCCGTCGTGAAACATGGCGTGACTATCGTCGGCTACACAGATCTGGCCTCGCGCCTGTCCAAGCAATCTTCTACTCTGTACGCCACCAACCTATTCCGCCTGGCGGAAGAGCTGTGCAAGGCCAAGGATGGTGTTGCGAATGTCAACATGGAAGACGATGCCATTCGCGGTCTGACCGTCATCAAGGACGGCGGCATCACTTGGCCCGCTCCAGCGCCCAAGGTCGTGGCGGCCCCGGCACCCAAGGTCGCTGCCCCAATGGCGGCGAAGAAGCCAGCCCACGGTCACGGCGGTGCGAGCGAACCCATGTCGGCCAAGAGCTTGGCCATCTTGGTGGCGGTGGCTGCTCTGTTGTTCTGGTTGATTGGCAGCTACGCGCCGGCCGCTTTCCTGGGGCACTTCACGGTGTTTGTGCTGGCCTGTTTTGTCGGCTACATGGTGGTGTGGAACGTCAAGCCCGCGCTGCACACGCCGCTGATGAGTGTGACCAACGCCATCAGCAGCATCATTGCCATCGGTGCACTGGTGCAAATTTCCCCGGTGGCCGGCGCCGTGGGGCGCCCTGACAGCCTGATCACCTGGTTGGCCGCTGTGGCCATCGTGCTGACGGCCATCAATATGTTTGGCGGCTTTGCCGTCACCCAGCGCATGCTGGCCATGTTCCGCAAGTAAGGAGACCTGAAGATGTCTGCAAGTTTGGCTACGGTGTCCTATATTGGCGCGATCATTCTGTTCATCCTGAGTTTGGGCGGCTTGTCCAACCAGTCCACCGCCCTGCGCGGCAACCTGTACGGCATGTTGGGCATGGCGCTGGCCGTGCTAGCCACGGTGTTAGGTCCTACTGTGACCGCTGCCGGACTTCCCTGGATTGCCGGGGCCATGGTGCTGGGTGGTGGTGTGGGCCTCTATGCAGCCCGCACCGTGCAAATGACCCAGATGCCTGAGTTGGTGGCGTTGATGCACAGCATGGTGGGCTTGGCCGCCTGTTTGGTTGGGTTCGCCAGTTATGTCGACACCTCCATCCAGCACACAGGCGCTGAAAAGGTGATCCACGAAGTGGAGATCTACATTGGCATCCTGATTGGTGCGGTCACCTTCTCGGGCTCGTTGATTGCCTTTGGCAAACTCAACGGCAAGATTGGGGGAAAGCCCTTGCTGTTGCCAGGCCGCCATTTGTTGAATTTGGCCGGCCTGCTAGTGGTGATCTGGTTCGGACGTGAATTCATCCATTCGACCTCGGTGGCCGAGGGCATGACCCCGCTGATTGTGATGACGGTGGTGGCCTTGCTGTTTGGCGTGCACATGGTGATGGCTATTGGCGGTGCCGACATGCCCGTGGTGGTGTCCATGCTCAACAGCTACTCCGGCTGGGCCGCAGCGGCCACCGGCTTCATGCTCTCCAACGACTTGCTGATCGTGACCGGTGCGCTGGTCGGCTCCAGTGGTGCCATCCTGTCCTACATCATGTGCAATGCCATGAACCGCAGCTTCATCAGCGTGATTGCAGGTGGCTTCGGTAGCGCCCCCGCCGCACCCAAAGCTGATGGTGGGGCAGCGCAACCAGCCGGTGAGGTCGTGTCCGTGAATGCAGGTGACACCGCAGAACTGCTGCGAGAGGCTAAACATGTGATCATTGTTCCGGGCTACGGCATGGCCGTGGCGCAGGCCCAGCACACTGTGTTTGAAATCACCCGTACCCTGCGAGAAAAGGGTGTCAACGTGCGCTTCGCCATTCACCCGGTAGCAGGGCGCATGCCGGGGCATATGAATGTGTTGCTGGCGGAAGCCAAAGTACCTTACGACATTGTGTTTGAGATGGAGGAAATCAACGACGATTTTCCTGCCACCGATGTAGTGATGGTGATTGGCGCCAACGACATTGTGAATCCGTCAGCGCAGGACGACCCTGGCAGCCCGATTGCAGGCATGCCGGTGCTCGAAGTCTGGAAGGCCAAAACGTCGATTGTGATGAAGCGCAGCATGGCGTCGGGTTACGCAGGCGTAGACAACCCCTTGTTTTACAAAGACAACAACCGCATGTTGTTTGGTGATGCGAAGAAAATGCTTGACGAAATTCTTGGCGCGCTAAGAACTTAGTGGACGCTGGCCGGTTGCTAGGGAAAGCACCCGACCATGCAGTCCTTTGCGCAGCGAAAATTCTCAGTTGTAAAGAATAAAGATGGAGACAAGGACATGACAGATCGCATTTGGTTGCGCAGTTATCCCAAGGGAGTGCCGGCCGACATCAACACCGCGTTGTACCCCTCGTTGGTGGGGTTGATGGAAGAAAGTTTCCAGAAGTACGCGGGACGGGTGGCCTACAACTTCATGGGGAAGGACGTGAGCTACGCCCAGACCGACAGTCTCAGCCAGGCGTTTGCGGCTTATCTGCAAGGCCTGGGCCTGGTGAAGGGGGATCGCGTGGCCATCATGATGCCCAATGTGCCCCAATACCCCGTGGCCGTGGCCGGCATACTGCGGGCCGGATTTGTGGTGGTGAATGTGAACCCTTTGTACACCCCGCGTGAACTGGAGCATCAGCTCAAGGACTCCGGTGCCAAAGCTATCGTCATCATTGAAAACTTTGCAACTACACTTGAAAAGTGTATTTCCGCCACACCAGTCAAGCACGTAGTGCTGTGCGCCATGGGTGACCAACTGGGGTTGCTCAAGGGCGCGCTGGTCAACTATGTGGTGCGCAACGTCAAAAAGATGGTTCCGGCCTTCAATTTGATCGGAGCGGTGCGCTTCAACGAAGCCATCGCCCGCGGAACCAAGGCACCCTTTCGTAAACCCGACATCAAGGCCGACGACGTAGCGGTGCTGCAGTACACCGGTGGAACCACTGGCGTGTCCAAGGGCGCAGTGCTCTTGCACCGCAATGTGATTGCCAATGTGTTGCAGTCCGAGGCCTGGAATGACCCAGTCATGAAGAAGGTGCCTGCGGGTGAGCAGCCAACGAGTGTGTGCGCTTTGCCCCTGTACCACATCTTCGCTTTTACCGTTGGCATGATGCTGTCCATGCGTACTGGCGGAAAGCTGTTGCTGATCCCCAATCCACGCGACATTCCTGGCGTCCTCAAAGAGTTGTCCAAGCACACGATCCACAGCTTTCCCGCAGTAAATACGCTGTTCAATGGCTTGGCGAATCACCCCGACTTCAACACCGTAGATTGGAGTCACCTCAAGGTGTCGGTGGGCGGTGGTACTGCGGTGCAAAGTGGGGTAGCCAAAATTTGGTTTGAGAAGACGGGTTGCTCTATATGTGAAGGTTATGGGCTGTCGGAGACATCCCCGTCAGCCAGTTGCAACCCTGTGACGATGACAGAGTACACCGGCACTATTGGTGTTCCCTTGCCAAGCACCTATATGAAGTTGTTGGACGACGACGGAAACGAAGTGCCTGCTGGCCAAAGTGGCGAGATTGCCATCAAGGGACCGCAGGTGATGGCAGGATACTGGCAGCGACCGGACGAAACGGCCAAGGTCATGACTTCGGATGGCTTCTTCAAGTCCGGAGATATCGGTGTTGTAGACGAGAAAGGCTTCTTCAAGATTGTGGACCGCAAGAAAGACATGATTTTGGTCAGCGGCTTCAATGTGTTTCCGACAGAGCTTGAAGACGTGGTGGCACAAATGCAAGGTGTGATGGAATGCGCCTGCGTAGGTGTGGCGGATGCCAAAACTGGTGAGGCGGTGAAGTTAGTGATTGTCAAGAAGGATGCGAACTTGAGCGAAGAGGATGTACGCAGTTACTGCAAAGAAAATCTCACGGGATACAAGCAGCCCAAAGTGATTGAATTCCGTGCAGATTTGCCCAAAACTCCGGTGGGGAAAATCCTGCGGCGTGAATTGCGCGACAAATAGTGTTGACAGGCTGCCCCTCCGGGGGGAGTAGGGGAGCATTGCATGGTACAAAGGCGGCCCTTTTTGGACCGCTTTTTTTATGACACCACATGATGCCCCGATAGCCATTTTGAGTGCTCTGGCCGAGGAGCAAGCAGGTTTGCTTCAGCACATGCAGACGCCCAAAGAAATAGTGTTGGCTGGGCGCAGTGTCTGGAGAGGTCTAATGTGGGGTCAGCCGGTCGTTTTGGCGCTGTCACGCATTGGTAAAGTTGCTGCAGCCACTACTGCAACCGCGCTGATTGCCCATCTCGGTGTGAGCCGTATTGTGTTTACTGGAGTGGCTGGTGGCGTGGGCGATGGAGTGCTGGTCGGTGATGTGGTGGTGGGGACGTCCTACTTGCAGCACGACATGGATGCGTCTCCCTTGTTTCCGCGCTACGAAATCCCCTTGTACGGACAATCGGTGTTTGCGGGTGACAAAGCCATGTGTGATGCTTTGCACGCCGCCAGCGCGGCCGCATTGGCCGACATGCGTCACCAAGGGCGAGTCCCTGCAGTTCACGACGGGTTGATTGTGAGTGGGGACCGTTTTGTAAATGGGGCTGCTGAAGTCGATGCGTTGCTAGGGGCGCTGAATACCGCGGGATATTTGCCGCTTGCAGTGGAGATGGAAGGCGCAGCCGTGGCCCAAGTGTGCGCCGACTATGCCGTACCGTTTGCTGCGGTGCGCACCATCTCCGATCGGGCAGATCACACTGCGCACATCGACTTCAGCACGTTTGTGCGGGATGTAGCCAGTGTGTACGCCCGGAACATTGTTGAGAACCTGCTTAAATCACTATCAAAATCGTAGCTGATTGCGCTTTTTCCATAAGGGCTAGAGGCCCAAAGCTGCTTCAGTTATTTGAGCCAGCCGCGTTTGCGGAAGTACCACATGGGCACCAGTGCGCTGGCCACCATCAGTGCGAGTGCGTAAGGGTAGCCCAGCGACCAGTCCAGTTCGGGCATGAACTTGAAGTTCATGCCATACAGGCTGGCAATCAGTGTAGGGGGCAGCAGCGCTACGCTGGCCACCGAGAAGATTTTGATGATCTTGTTCTGGTTGATGTTAATGAAACCAACTGTGGCGTCCATCAAGAAGTTGATCTTGTCGAACAGGAAGGCGGTGTGCGAATCCAGTGAGTCAATGTCTCGCAGGATCTGCCGTGCCTCTTCAAACTGCTCGGCATTGAGCATTTTGCTCCGCATCATGAAACTCACGGCGCGGCGTGTGTCCATCACGTTGCGGCGGATGCGGCCATTCATGTCTTCGTGGCGGGCAATCGCTCCCAGTACTTCGCCGGCCATGGCATCGGTCACGTCGCCTGACAACACTTTATTGCTCACTTTTTCCAGTTCGTCGTAGATCCCCTCTAACGTATCGGCGGAGTATTCGGCGTCAGCGTCAAACAGTTTGAGCAACACTTCCTTGGCGTCTTCGATGAGCCCTGGTGCTCTGCGCGCGCGCATGCGCAGCAGGCGAAAAACTGGCACATCTTCGTCGTGGATGGAAAAAAGCACGCCCTTGCTTTTGAGGTTGGCGTTTACCAGGTTGAGGATGAACGCGACGCGCACAGTACGGGGCTCGTTGTCGTCGGCCACCAGAAAGTCGCTACGGATATGGACATCGCCATTGTCTTCCGCGTAAAAGCGGGCGGACTCTTCGATATCCTCGTCCATCGCGTCTTCCGGGATGGACAAGCCGTAGTATTGTTTGACCCAGCGCTTTTCTTCCAGGGTGGGGGATTCAAGATCCACCCAGATAGGTTGAAATTTGGAAAGCTCCTCCAGGGACTCGATCTCTTCCTGAAAGAGTCTACCGTTGGCGAGCGTAAAAATATTGAGCATGGCTCACTCCCGATGTGGTGTTGTCTGCAGTGCGGGCTGGGTGCTTTCAACCCCAATGCAGTGCTGGGAGTTGAAAGCTACCGACTAGGGTAGTTTTCCAAGGAGCGTTCTCCGGTAGTGGGATTGCATAAATTATCGCACTGTGAGCGGGGTGGTAGAGTGCCTTGCTGGCTATTCCGCCGCACTTCTCTTTCCTTTCGTCCATGGCTTCTGTACTTTCGCCTCGTCGCGAACTCTGGCTGTTGATCACCTTGGCAGGGATCCAGTTCACCAACATCCTCGACTTCATGATCATGATGCCGCTGGGGCCCGCGCTCACGGTGCTGTTTGACATCACTGATGCTCAGTTCGGCATGTTGGTGTCTGCTTACACGCTGGCCGCAGGTGTTTCCGGGGTGGCGGCTTCAACCTACATCGATCGGTTTGACCGCAAACGCTTGCTTTTGGTGTTGTACGGTCTGTTTGCCCTGTCCACATTGGCCTGCGGCCTGGCGCCGACTTACGGCAGTTTGATGGCTGCTCGTGTCGCCGCCGGCATCTTTGGTGGCGTGCTCTCGGCGTTGAGTCAAACCATTGTGGGGGACGTGATTCCGTATGAACGTCGGGGGCGCGCCATGGGCGTCGTCATGACTTCGTTTTCTGTATCAACGGTCGCTGGCGTGCCTCTTGGCTTGTTTATGGCGGCCCACTTTGGCTGGCATCTCCCCTTCATTCTGATCGCCGTGCTTAGCGGATTGTTCATGGTGTTCGCCCAAGTGACATTGCCTTCACTGAAGGACCATGTGGCTGCCCAAGTGGATGTTTCATCATGGAGTCGCATTCGCGATGTGGTGGCGGACCGCAACCACCAGCGCGCATTTGTTTTTTCTGCGTTGTTAATGTTTGCCGGCTTCACGGTTATTCCCTACATCACCATCTACATGCAGTCCAATGTGGGCATGCGTGCGGAGCATATCCCTTACATCTATTTGTGTGGCGGTGTTGCCACCTTGTTGACTGCCAGGCTGGTTGGACGCTTGGCTGATAGCTGGGGGAAATTCAAGACTTTTCGGATCATGGCTGCTGCCGTGCTGATCCCCATGCTTGTCATTACCCAGTTGGGGCAGGTGGCCATGGGCTGGGTACTTCTGACTTCGACCCTGTTTTTTGTTTGTATGGGCGGGCGCATGATCCCTGGGATGGCCATACTTACATCGGCTGCCAATCCCGCCCTCCGCGGTACCTTCATGACCCTCAATTCCGCGGTGCAGTCATGCGCGATGGGGCTTGCTGCATTAGTGGGTGGTTACATCATCAGTCGTGACGCTGCAGGCATGGTGCAAAACTACGGGGTCGCAGGGCTGGTTGGGGGTGTGGCCAGTCTGCTGACAATTGTGGTGGGCGCACGTTTGCAACTTCATCAAGCCACGGCATCGGCTCCCAAGTAGAGAGACTCAGCTTATTGCACTGCATTACAAAAACTAATTGCAATCGCCGCCAAACCGGCGCATAGTCGTTACCAACACGACCGCAAATAGGGTTTAGAAATGTAGTTTTTGATGTGAGCGCCGACCACCGCAAATGGAAGGCTTTTTCAACCCTGAGAGCAACTGGAGGCTATTTATGAATTTGACGATCAGCGGTCATCACCTTGAAGTTACCCCTGCCCTGCGCAGTTACGTTACGACCAAGCTTGATCGGATCATGCGCCACTTTGATCAAGTGGTAGATGTCAAGGTTCTACTGACCGTTGAGAAGCAAAAGGAGAAAGAGCGACGGCAGCGCGCTGAGTGCAATATCCATGTCAAGGGCAGCGATATGTTCGCAGAAAGCTCCCATGAGGACTTGTACGCTGCGGTGGATGATTTGGTCGACAAACTGGATCGGCAGGTCGTTCGCCACAAAGATCGGCTCCAAAATCACCACCACGAGGCCCCCAAGCGCCTGATGTAGTCCCAAAGCGCTAGGGATTGCTACCCAAAAACCGCCCTACCACGGGCGGTTTTTTTATGTGCATAATCCGCCTCACACCATGAACCGACTCGCGTCCATCCTTTCCGCTTCGCAAGTTCTTGCGCAAGTCGATGCCACCAGCAAAAAACGTGCTTTTGAAGAGGCCGGCCTGCTGTTTGAAAACCTTCACGGCCTGAGCCGGGCGTTGGTCACCGACAGTTTGTTTTCGCGCGAGCGTTTGGGCTCCACGGGACTGGGGCATGGCGTAGCGATCCCTCATGGTCGCATCAAGGGGCTCAAGGCACCCATGGCGGCTGTTTTCCAGTTAGCCAAGCCCATTGGCTTTGATGCCCCGGATGATGTTCCGGTCAGTTTGTTGATTTTTCTTCTGGTGCCCGAGGCGGCAACGCAGAAGCATCTCGAAATTCTGTCTGAAATTGCAGAATTGTTGAGTGATGCCAGTCTGCGTGAACAACTTGCGGCGTGCAACGACTCCGCCCATTTACATGGTTTGATCGCTGGCTGGCAATCGGCCCGCCCTGCCTAAGTCCTCCAGTCTGGACACGTCGTGAAGCCCACAGCGGTCAGCGCAGATGCTCTTTTTGAGGAGTTTCGGGCGTATCTGCATTGGGAGTGGATCGCCGGTCTGGGCGCCTCAGAGCGTCGATTTGACGAAGTCGCCATCAGTGCGGCCCGCTCGGGGGCTGATTTGGTGGGGCACCTCAATTACATTCATCCCTACCGCGTGCAGATCCTGGGTGCACGCGAAATTTCCTATATTTCCAATGCCACGCCTGAAGACTGCGCGCGCCGAATTTCGCGCATCGTGACTTTGGAGCCCCCCGTGCTGGTGTTAGCCGATGGACAGGCTGCGCCAGAAGCGCTGCTTTCCATGTGTGAGCGCGCACAAATACCGATGTTTGCAACCCAAGAGTCATCTGGTTTTGTGATTGACGTATTGCGAGCTTACCTGTCCAAGCACTTTGCTGAGCGCATGTCCATGCATGGCGTGTTTATGGACATTTTGGGTCTGGGGGTGTTGATAACAGGTGAGTCTGGTCTGGGGAAAAGCGAACTGGGCCTCGAGTTGATTTCCCGTGGAAACGGCCTGGTGGCTGACGATGCCGTGGACCTGTTTCGCATCAACCAGACCACGATAGAAGGGCGCTGCCCGGAGTTGCTGCAAAACCTATTGGAAGTGCGGGGCATCGGCCTGCTCGATATTCGCGGCATCTTTGGTGAAACTGCAGTGCGCCGCAAGATGCGCCTCAAGCTGATCGTGCATTTGGTGCGTCGGGAGACATTGGAGCGTGAGTACGAGCGCATCCCCTACGAGCCGTTGACCCAAGATGTGTTGGGTATCCCGGTGCGCAAGGTGGTAATTCAGGTGGTGGCGGGTCGCAATATTGCGGTGTTGGTTGAAGCTGCCGTACGCAACACTATCTTGCAATTGCGCGGTATTGATACCTATCAGGAGTTCGTCGAACGGCACCGTAAGGCCATGTTACAAGGCTGATTTGCCTGTCGCTTACGAAGGCGAGCTTTCGCGGTGCGGGCATTTTTCCTTGGTGCAATTGGCATACAGGCTCAGCGCATGGTCGGAAATAGTGAAGCCTTTAGCCTTTGCCACGGCGTGCTGGCGTTTTTCAATTTCTGCATCGTAGAACTCTTCCACTTTGCCGCAATCCAGACACACCAAGTGGTCGTGGTGCTGTCCCTCATTGAGCTCATAAACAGCTTTGCCGCTCTCAAAATGGCTGCGGCTCAAAATACTTGCCTGTTCAAATTGCGTTAGAACCCGGTAAACCGTAGCCAAGCCTACGTCTGAGCGTTCTTGTAGCAGAACGCGGAACACATCTTCGGCTGTCATATGGCGTTGCGAACCGCGCTGGAAGACTTCCAGGATTTTTATGCGCGGAACGGTTGCTTTGAGGCCTGTACTTTTCAGTTCGTTGATATTGCTCATGGCATTTTTCCGGCGCAAGTGCCTGTCTGGCTGGAACAGACCAACCGCTACAATGGTCCGATCATATCGTTCCTGATTCTTCATGCCCAACAACCTGCTGCGCAGCGGCCCTTTTTTCTTGGTGGTTTTGGTCTTGTCCACCCTGGTGGGTTGCAGCACAATCAATAGCGCTGGCGATACGCTCGCTCAAGCTGCGCAAACTGTGCAGCCCTACAAGATCGACATCGTGCAAGGCAATGTGGTGACGCGTGAGCAATTGGCCGTGTTACGCCCCGGCATGCCCCGTGCCATGGTGCAGGATGTGTTGGGCACTTCGCTACTGGTAAGTGTTTTTCACGCGAACCGTTGGGATTATGTGTTCACGTTGAAGCGACAGGGTGCAGAGCCTCAGTCGCGTCGCGTGACGGTGTTTTTTGCGAACGATGCGCTTGAGCGTGTCGAGGCCGATGAACTCCCCAGTGAATCGGAGTTTGTTGCGACGCTGAAGTCTTCCCCCAACAAGGGTCCGCTGCCTGCCTTGCGCGCGCCGGAAGACAAGCTGCAAACATTCCCCGCACCCTCAGGACCCGATTCCGTAACTCCCTCCCCCGCCGCCACTGCGCCAACGGTTTATCCGCCGTTGGAGCCCACCCAGCCGTAATTTTCTAGAGGAATGGGAATGACCCACACCATCGCCATCGCTGGCGCTTCGGGCCGCATGGGCCAAATGCTTGTTGACGCCGTGCGTGCTGCTGAAGACTGCCGTTTGGGCGGTGCACTGGATATGGCCAGCAGCCTTGCGTTAGGCCAAGATGCCGGTGCTTTTTCTGGACAACTTGCTGGGGTGGTGATCACCGCAGATCTGCATCAAGGCTTGCGCGGCTGCGATGTGCTAATCGACTTTACCCGCCCGGAGGGGACACTAGAACATTTGCGGGTGTGCCGCGAGCTGGGTGTTTCGGCCGTAATTGGCACCACCGGTTTCAGTGATGCGCAAAAGGCCGAGATATCCGAGGCAGCCAAACACATCGCCATTGTGATGGCCCCCAACATGAGTGTGGGCGTCAACGTGACCCTCAAGCTTTTGGAAATGGCCGCCAAGGCGCTGGCAACGGGGTACGACATTGAAATTGTGGAAGCCCACCACCGCCATAAGGTGGATGCACCATCCGGTACGGCCTTGAAGATGGGTGAGGTCATTGCAGGTGCCTTGGGCCGCGAACTGAAGGACTGTGCGGTTTACGAGCGTTATGGTGTGACGGGCGAGCGAGATCCGTCCAGCATCGGGTTTGCCACCATTCGGGGCGGCGACATTGTGGGTGATCACACGGTGTTGTTTGCCGGAACCGGAGAGCGCATTGAGATCAGCCACAAGTCTTCGAGCCGCGCCACCTATGCCCAAGGAAGCCTGCGTGCAGCCCGTTTCCTGTCAGGGCGCAAGGCTGGCCTGTTCGACATGTTTGATGTACTGAATCTCAAATGATCGCCAATCCGCTGTTTCAGGGCGATGCGGTCAGCACCGCAGTCTCGGTGATCTTGCTGGGCATGTCGATCTGCAGTTGGGTCGTGATTTTGTGGAAAGGCTGGTTGCTTCAGCGCGCGGTGCGTGATGTAAGTCGCAGCACTGCCGCGTTCTGGCAGGCGCCCGACTGGGAGCAGGGCCGGGTGGCAGTGAGGGTGTTTGACCGGGAACTGCTCATCATCCCGTTGGTAGAGGCCACGCAGCAGGCGCAGCCCGGTACGTTGGGCGCCAGCGGGGATCGCTCTCAGCAATTGACCCGTGTTCTGCGTGATGCCTTGCATGGCGTGTTGCGTCAGTTGCAGGCAGGCCAGGTGTTGCTGGCGACCGTGGGCGCCACTGCGCCGTTTGTAGGTTTGTTGGGCACGGTCTGGGGTATCTACCATGCACTCATTGGCATTGCGGGCTCTGGTCAGGTCAGTATCGACAAGATATCTGGCCCTGTGGGGGAGGCGTTGATCATGACCGCTGCGGGATTGGCCGTGGCTATTCCCTGATTGCCCGCATCGAAGCGGACTTGGAGGGGTTTGCGCGCGACCTGCGCGAGCTTTTGTTGACCTCTTCGCCATGAGCTTTGGCCGCTTGGAGCGCACGCCCGGTGCGCAACCCATGAGTGACATCAACATGACGCCGTTGATCGATGTCATGCCGGGCAGATGTACCTGGCCGATCAACCCATTGCCTTGCCCGCCTTGGCACAAGAACTCAAGAAGGCTGCCGACCTGAATCCGCTGACTGAGGTACAACTGCGTGCCGACGCCACCGTGCCCTACGGCCGGGTGGTCGAAGTCATGGGCGTTGCGCACGCGGCGGGTTTGAGCCGTATCGGTTTTGTGGCGAATCCCGAGCCGCCTGTCGTCGCACCCTAACCCACCTTACCAGCCTGCGCTGTAGCAGCGCCTAAAATCAACCTACGCCCTTCCATCGGTAGCCTGGCGCTGCCCCTTTCCCATGCAAGACAAGTACCAGCACCTCGACGTAGAACAAGCCGCGCAAGCCCACTGGGCGCAACCCCTGTGGAATGGTGATACGGCCTACCGTGTGACCGAAAACGCCGTGGGCGTGGATGGCACGCCCAAGAAGAAGTTCTACGCCTGTTCCATGTTGCCGTACCCCAGCGGCAAGTTGCACATGGGCCATGTGCGCAACTACACCATCAACGACATGCTGGCGCGTTACCTGCGCATGAACGGCCACAACGTCCTCATGCCCATGGGCTGGGACGCTTTCGGTCTGCCCGCTGAGAACGCGGCGCTCAAAAACAAGGTGCCGCCCGCCAAGTGGACGTACGAGAACATCGCTTACATGAAGGGCCAGATGCAGGCCATGGGCTTGGCCATCGACTGGAGTCGTGAAGTCGCCACTTGTGACCCCAGCTATTACCAATGGAACCAGTGGTTGTTTTTGAAGATGCTGGAAAAAGGCATTGCCTACCGCAAGACCCAGGTGGTGAACTGGGACCCGGTGGACCAGACCGTGCTGGCCAACGAACAGGTGATTGACGGCAAGGGCTGGCGCACCGGCGCGGTGGTAGAGAAGCGTGAGATCCCCGGCTATTACCTCAAGATCACCGACTACGCACAAGAGCTGCTGGACCATGTTCAGATGGGCAACGACAAGGCCACGCTGACTGGTTGGCCCGACCGTGTGCGCCTGATGCAGGAAAACTGGATTGGCAAGAGCGAAGGCGTGCGCTTTGCGTTCCCGCACGACATCAAGGACGCGAGCGGTGCGTTGATTGGCGACGGCCGCATGTATGTGTTCACCACCCGTGCGGACACTGTGATGGGCGTGACCTTCTGCGCCGTGGCGCCTGAGCACCCTCTGGCTGCGCACGCAGCCGCCACGAACCCCGCGCTGGCCGCCTTCATTGAAGAGTGCAAGACCGGTGGCACCACCGAAGCTGAGCTTGCCACGCAAGAGAAAAAGGGCCTGAGCACCGGCCTGTTCGTAACCCATCCGCTGACTGGCGCCCCAGTGCCAGTGTGGGTCGGCAACTATGTGTTGATGGGCTATGGCGATGGCGCCGTGATGGGCGTTCCCGCGCACGATGAGCGTGACTTTGCGTTTGCCAAGAAGTACTGCATCGAAATCAAGCAGGTTGTCACCGCCGAAGGCGAAACCTTCTCCCAGGAGGCTTGGGCCGATTGGTATGGCGATAAGCAGCGCGCTGTGTCTGTGAACTCCGGCAAGTATGACGGCTTGGCCTATAAGGCGGCGGTCGATGCAGTGGCTAGGGACCTGGCTGCCAAAGGCCTGGGCGAGAAGAAGACCACTTGGCGCCTGCGCGACTGGGGCGTGAGCCGCCAGCGCTACTGGGGCACGCCCATCCCCATCATCCATTGCGACGAGCACGGGGCCGTGCCGGTGCCGGAGAAAGACCTGCCCGTGGTGCTGCCGCAGGATTGCGTACCCGATGGCTCGGGCAACCCGCTGCATAAACACGAAGGTTTCCACGCCGGTGTTGTGTGCCCCGTGTGCGGCAAGGCCGCGCGGCGCGAGACCGACACCATGGACACCTTTGTGGATTCCAGTTGGTATTTCATGCGCTACTGCGACCCCAACAACGCGGAAGCCATGGTGGCCGGCGGCACCGACTACTGGATGCGTGACCAACAGTTGGCCACCGGCGGCAGTGGCATGGACCAGTACATCGGCGGCATCGAACACGCCATCCTGCACTTGCTGTACGCCCGCTTCTGGACCAAGGTAATGCGCGACCTGGGGCTTGTCAAGGTGGACGAACCCTTCACCAAGCTGCTGACCCAGGGCATGGTGCTCAACCACATTTACAGCCGCCGCACCGCCAAGGGTGGCAAAGAGTACTTCTGGCCGCAAGACGTGGAGCATGTGCAAGACGCTGCTGGCAAGGTGGTGGGGGCCAAGCTCATCAAGGAAGTGGATAGTGCGGATGGCCTGCTGCCAGTGGGCACCGCCATCGATTACGAGGGTGTGGGCACAATGTCCAAGTCCAAGAACAACGGTGTGGACCCGCAGGAACTGATCGCCAAATACGGCGCAGACACCGCCCGCATCTACACCATGTTCACCGCCCCGCCCGAGGCCACGTTGGAATGGAACGATGCAGCCGTCGAGGGTAGCTACCGCTTTCTGCGCCGTGTGTGGAACTTTGGCTACAAGCTTTCTGCTATGGATTCAGTAGCTGCTCGCGCAAGTGTGGCGGGCGCAGGAAGCCTAAATGATGTTGAATTCAGCAAGGAAGCCAAGGCTCTGCGCCTGGAGATGCACACGGTGCTCAAGCAGGTGGACTTTGACTACCAGCGCATGCAATACAACACCGTGGTGTCCGGTACCATGAAGATGATCAACGCGCTGGAGGGCTTCAAAGCCCTGGACAGTGCGGGCGCCCAGGTGGCATTGATCGAAGGTTTTGGCATTTTGTTGCGGGTGTTGTACCCCGCGACTCCGCATCTGGCGCATGCACTCTGGTCTGCACTCGGTTACGCCGGAACTTTGGGTGATTTGCTGGATGCGCCTTGGCCCTTGGTCGACACATCGGCGCTGGTGCAAGACGAAATTGAGCTGGTGCTCCAGGTCAACGGCAAGTTGCGTGGCGCGGTGCGGGTTCCAGCGGGTGCCAGCAAAGAGACCATCGAGTCCGCAGCGCTTGCCAGTGAAGCATTCCTGAGTCACGCAGCAGGAGCCTCTGCTAAAAAAGTCATCGTCGTGCCCGGCCGCTTGGTTAACGTAGTGGTCTGACGCTGTGATGCGCCGCCGCAACCTGATTGCCCTGTCCATGGCGGCCTTGCTGGCCAGTTGTGGCTTCAAGCTGCGAGGACAGCAGAGTTTCGCCTTTGAGACCATTGCCGTCACGCCTGAGCGCGGTGGCGCAGTGGCTACCGATTTGGCGCGATACCTCGGTAGTGCAGTGCGCCCGTTGGTTCCTGCAGCGGGGGGCCAGCCGCCCCAGGTGGTGGTCGACATTTTGCAGGAGCTGCGCGAGAAAACCGTAGTGGGTGTCACTGCGTCTGGCCAGGTGCGCGAGTTCCAGTTGCGCATCCGCATCAAATTTCGCATGCGCTCGTCACAAGGGCGCGATCTGATCGAGGACACCGAAATCATCCAGCAGCGCGATATCAGCTTCAATGAATCGGCGGTGCTGGCCAAAGAGGCCGAAGAAGCGCTGCTCTACCGCGACATGCAGTCCGACATCGTGCAGCAGCTTCTGCGCCGCATTGCGGCGGTTAAAACCCTGGACTAAATATGGCCTTGGATCGCGTGGACCAAACTCTGCTGGAGCTGCTGCAACGCGACGGCCGCATGAGTGCTCAAGCGCTGTCGGAAGAGGTAAACCTGTCCGCCCGCGCTACTTTGAATCGCATCCGCAGACTCGAAGAGGATGGCCTTATCGCCGGCTACCGCGCGCTGTTGGACCGCAAGGCGCTGGGTGAGCATGTGTCGGTGTTTGCTGAAATTGCGCTCAAAGACCAACGCCAAGCCACAGTGCAACGCTTTGAGGCAGCGATGGTCGCCTGTCCAGAGGTGATCGCCTGCTATCTGGTGAGCGGTCGGTATGACTATTTGGTGCGACTGGCCTGCCGCGACCTGGCACACTACCGGGATCTCACCAATACGTGGATTGACGATGTCGGCTTGGGCATCGACAAAGTATTGACCAGCACCGAACTGCAGACCGTGAAAGAGTTTGCCGGTTTTCCGTTGATGGTCAGGCGTTCCGACTGACCTTCTTAGTTTTGCGACTGCCTGGCTTTTCGTTGCCCGGTTTGTCGCTGTACATGTAGGCAGAAATAGCGTCAGTCAGCTTTTCGGCTTGCTGTACATGATTGCTGCCACTGAGCATCAGACTGGTCACCAGCGTTTCCGCCATGACAACTGCAGCGGCATAGCTGCTCGAAAGCACGGGATGGCTGGCAGCGCACAAAAGCAAATCATGGGCCCAAGGCGCCAGAGGTGAAGCGGGTGAATCCGTTAGAGCCACAATGCGCGCACCCCGGTCCCGCGCATACCGCGTAAGCGTAATGGCATCGCTGGCGTAGCGGGGAAACGAGATGGCGACCAACAAGTCTTTCGAACCAATGTTCATCAAGCGCCCGGCTGCAACTTCAGTACCTCCAAATTCCACGACGTTGATGGACTGTCTGCAAAAAGGCTGTAGATCCAGGGAGAGCATCGCTGCCAAATGCGCGCTTATGCCAAAGCCCAGCGTGTACACCGTGTCTGCGTCCCTTATGCGCTTAGCCACTGTGGTGAGGCGGGTAGCGTTCATTCCAGCAATGGTCTGGCTAACATTTGAGAGGCAGACTTGCTGGCTTTCCGCCATGATGGTTGTTGTCTGGTCGGCATGTCCCCGTTCGAGCGCGCCTCGAAGTTTCTCCACGGGTTGATAGACAGGTTGGATGGCTGATTGCAAGGCATCTGCCATGGCTGCTCGCAATGCTGCGAAGCCAGCAAAGCCAAGTTGCCTCGAAAACCGGCTCAACGTAGCGGTCGAGGTGAGGGTTTGTGACGCCAACTCTTCGATTCCCCACGCTGTAGCGCGCACAGGATTGCGCAACAAAAAGTCGGCGATCGCAACATTGGATCCTTTGCCTTCCGTCAGGATCGTTCGGAGTTTTTTACCGAGTGAGGAAGCCGCAAAACTAGCATCATTCTGTGTGCTGGCAACTTGGGTCAGGCGGGGATTTGGCGTCATGGCTGTCGATTATCAATGACACAAGCCTTGGAGAAACGAAACGCAACATCGGGTATGTACCGATATTTTCATCTTTCACTTTTATGAAAATGAATGTACATTTGGTTCCTTTCAAACCAAATGGAGCATCCATGACAAACAAACTTGCAACCGTCCTCACGTTGTGCGCACTACTTGGCATAAGCGGCGCCCAGGCCCAGGCCCCAGACTGGAAAAAAATTCGCATTGGGGTCGAAGGAAACTATCCGCCATTCTCAAAAATGACGCCAGACGGCAAATTTGAAGGCTTTGACATTGAAATTGCCATGGCCATCTGCAAGGAAATCAAGGCGGAATGCGAACTGACCAACCAAGAGTGGGACGGCATGATGCCCGCGTTAAACGCCAAAAAATTCGACATGATCGTGGCATCCATGTCGATTACGGAAGATCGCAAAAAAGTGGCTGACTTTAGTGACTCTTACTACGACATTCCCTCCACCTTTATTGGAAAAACCGGCGCATACAAAGAGGTCAGCCCAGCCGCGCTCAAAGGAAAAACGATCATCGTGACGCGCAATACACCGCGCGCGAAGTATTTGGCTGAAACCTACAAAGAAAGCACCATCCTTCAAGTCGCCAAAGAGGCCGAGGTCACCATGGAGCTTGCTGCGGGTCGGGGCGATATCGGCTTTGGATCTTCCCTTGCGTCGACGGATGCATTCCTGAAGTCCCCCGCCGGCGCGGGCTTCGGTCGCGCGGGTGCGCCAATTACCTTGGGTGGCGCGAAAGACGGCGGTGGTGTCGGTATCGCCATGCGCAAAGGTGAGGAAAGCCTTCGCACCAAAGTGAATGCGGCTCTGAAAACGATTTCGGGGAACGGCGTTTACAAAGCAATCAACGAGAAACATTTCCCCGGAATCAACATCCGCGGCGAATAAAAGCAACCACGAAGCTGGGAGAGGCTAAGGCCACTCCCGCTTCAACTAGTGCACTCAAACCCATGCTACATGGTTATTTGCCCGCCATCCTTGGCGGACTCTTGCTCACGTTGCAGGTATCTGCGGCGTCTCTTGCTATCGCTTGCGTGTTTGGTTTGCTTGGCGCTACAGCGAAGCTATCAGGTTCGCGATGGGCCCGATGGATTGCAGAGGCCTACACCACCCTCATCCGTGGAATGCCTGAACTCGTATTGATGCTTCTGATTTTTTATGGTGGACAGATTGCAATCAATCGACTTTCAGAGTCGCAAGGCTGGGGTTACATAGACATACCGCCGTTCGGTGCAGGCGTTGCCACCATCGGGTTCATCTTTGGGGCCTACCTGACAGAAACGTTCCGCGGCGCGATTCTCGCTGTGCCAAAAGGGCAGTCCGAAGCGGGGGCAGCATTTGCACTCACCCAAGCACAAGTGTTACGTCGCATCGTGCTTCCGCAAATGGTCCGCCATGCGATACCGGGCTTTGCAAACAACTGGCTGATCATGCTGAAGGCTTCCGCCTTGGTTTCCATCATCGGGCTCAATGACATGGTGAATCGCGCCGGACTTGCTTCCGCCAGCACACGTGAGCCTTTTACGTTTTACATGGCAGTGGCGCTGATCTATCTGGGGCTCACCACTGTTTCCATATTCTTGTTGTCGCGCATGGAAAAGCGATACAGCTTGGGTGTCAAGAAAGTGCAGTTCTGACATGGATTGGCAAATTGTTTTGGGAAGTCTGCCGCAGTATGGGCAAGGCTTGCGCACCACCCTTGTCTTGTTGCTATTGTCGTTGGCGGGTTCATTTGTCCTTGCGGTTCCGTTGGCAGTGGCGCGGGTTTCAGCGCGCCACTGGCTGTCTAAGCCGGTATGGTTCTTCACCTATGTATTTCGAGGGACGCCGCTGCTGGTGCAGTTGTTTATCGTCTACCACGGGCTGGCTCAATTTGAAGCCGTCCGAGAAAGCTTTGCCTGGGTGTTTTTAAGGAACGCTTGGTTCTGTGCATGGATCGCTTTTACGCTGAACTCAACGGCATACACCACAGAGATTTTTGCAGGCGCCATTCGTGCAACTAACGTGGGTGAGATCGAGGCAGCGCGCAGTTACGGGCTAACCGGCCGTCATTTCTACAGCAGAATTCTTTTGCCAAGCGCGTTGCGCCGCGCACTACCCCAGTACAGCAACGAGGTCATTGGCTTGATGCATGCCACGGCTATTGCCAGCACCGTGACGCTCGTAGACATCACACGAGTAGCCCGCGATGTGTACTCCAACCACCTTCTGATCACAGAGTCTTTTGGCGTCGCAGCGGTCATCTATTTCGTTCTAACCTTCTCGCTGGCGGGTCTCTTCAAGTTGCTGGAGCGACGTTTCTTACGTCACCTCCGTCCCCAAGAAAACAACGCACTGCCAATCTCACCACGTCCCCTATGAAAACAGAAACCATTGCGCTTTTGAGTCCGGCCCCAGGTACCCAGCAGACTCTGCAAGTCCAGCGCTACGGCACCTCCGGCGCATCCCCAAAGGTCTATATTCAGGGCGCATTGCACGCAGACGAAGTGCCAGCGATTCTGGTGACTCAGCAGCTCGCTCGCCGGTTCGCCGAACTGGAATCCCAAGGTGCGATTGAAGGTGAAATAGTTCTCGTACCCTGTGCGAACCCGATTGGGTTGGCGCAGCACAATCTGGGTCAACACCAAGGGCGTTTTGATCTGCGCGACGGAGGCAACTTCAACAGAGGCTTTGCACACCTCGCGGACCTGGTCAAAGACAGTCTGCGCGCGCAACTCGGCCCCAGCAGCACGGACAACACGCAGGTGATACGAAGCGCCTTGCGCGCAGCAGCACAAGCTTTGCACGCCAACAATACAGTTCAGGACTTGAAGAATACGTTGTTGCAGCTGGCGGTGGATGCCGACATCGTGCTCGACTTGCATTGCGATACGGATGCCGTCATGCACGTATACGCGCTTACCCCGCAGGCTGAAATGGCGGAGCAACTGGGAGCCGCACTGGGCGCCCAAGCGGTATTGCTGGCTACGGAATCAGGTGGCACTCCATTTGACGAGGCTTGTTCTCGCCCATGGCTCGTACTGCAAGAACTGTTTCCTGAATTTCCGGTGGAGTTGGCCTGCTTCGGCGCCACGGTTGAGCTACGTGGTGAGGCGGATACCAGCCACGTATTGGCGAAAAAGGATGCATTGGCATTGTGTGATTTTTTGTCATCACAGGGAGTGTTAAGGCACTCATCAGCAATCCCCTCTCCCCTGTGCAGCGCCACACCATTGGCAGGCTCAGAGCCCATCACGGCACCCCATGCGGGTGTGGTCGTGTTTCACTGCACTCCCGGCGACGTGGTGGTTGCCGGAGATCTTATTGCGGATCTGGTAGATGCCGCAACAGGAGCCATCACTCCATTGGTATGCAAATCGGGCGGTGTTTTGTATGGTCGCTGCGGGCAGCGCTGGGCACAGCCAGGGAAGCGTCTGGCCAAGATTGCAGGTACTTCTTTGGCGCGTACCGGAAAGTTGTTGAGTCCTTGAATGCCAATCCATTTCAACAATAACGAAGGAATTTCATCTGTGACGACGCCCACAATTTTGCAAGCAATAGACATTTGCAAGCGCTTCGGTACGAATGAGGTCTTAAAAGGCGTCAGCGTCAGCGCAAACCAAGGAGACGTCATATCGATGATCGGCTCCAGCGGTTCCGGAAAAAGCACATTTTTGCGTTGCCTGAATTTGCTTGAGCAGCCTAACGCAGGGCGCATTGTTTTGGATGGTGAGGAGTTGCAATTGGTGCCGGACAAACAGGGCGGACTCAAGGTTCGCAGTCCCGCACAGTTGCAGCGCTTGCGCAGCGATGTGGCAATGGTGTTTCAACATTTCAACCTCTGGTCGCACATGACAGCGCTTGAAAATGTGATCGAAGCACCGATTCACGCGCTCAAGATCAGCAAGGCAGAAGCCGTCGAGCGTGCGCATGCCTATTTGCAGAGAGTGGGCGTTTTTCATCGCAAAGACGCTTTCCCTGCGCACCTCTCTGGAGGCGAGCAACAGCGTGTTGCGATAGCCCGTGCCTTGGCTATGGAGCCCAAGGTCATGTTGTTTGATGAGCCCACATCGGCGCTCGACCCCGAGCTGGTGGGCGAGGTTTTGCGGGTCATGCGTTCGGTAGCGGAGGAGGGCCGTACGATGATTGTGGTGACGCATGAGATGGGTTTTGCGCGGGAGGTCAGTAACCGCGTGGTCTTTTTGCATAAAGGGCAGATTGAAGAGCAGGGTGATCCCACGGAGGTACTCACCCGTCCCCAAAGTGAACGTCTGCAAGCGTTTCTTTCCAATAGCCTGAAGTAAGCATTTGGCGCAATTCCGTTTCGGAATTGCGTGCATGCAATATTGACCGTTAGAGCAGCATTCCGAGGTCGAATCGTCGCTAATTGTTCAAAGCTAAACCTAGAATTGAAGGCACTGATGCCTTTTCCGAAGTTGACTTGTTTCGGGTGGCAGATGTCCACAATACAGGAGAAGCCCATGACCCGATACATTGACGTCCACGACATGCAAGCCTTGGTGCAACAACACGGTCTGGCACCCATGATGTCCGAGATGGCCCAGACCATTCGTGAAGACTTTTTGCGGTGGGAAGACTTTGACAAATCCCCCCGGACCGCCAACCACAGCACCAACGGTGTGATCGAGTTAATGCCAGTGTCTGACAGCGCGCTCTACGCCTTCAAGTATGTCAACGGGCACCCCAAAAACCCTTTGCAAGGCCTGTCCACGGTAATGGCCTTTGGCGTACTGGCGGATGTTGCGACAGGCTACCCCGAATTGCTGAGCGAACTGACCATCACCACCGCGCTGCGCACCGCAGCTACCTCTGCAATGGCTGCCAAGGTGTTGGCGCGGCCCGACAGCAAGACCATGGCCCTGATTGGCAACGGCTCGCAAAGTGAATTCCAAGCGATTGCCTTTATGACCCAGCTCGGCATCTCCACGTTGCGCGTATTTGATGTGGACCCCAAAGCTACAGACAAATTGGTGGCTAACCTGCGGCCCTACACAGACGCGGGCAGCCTGGCCATCGTGCGCTGCGCCTCGATACGCGAGGCCGTGCAGGGTGCAGACATCGTAACAACGGTGACAGCAGACAAGACCAACGCGACCATCCTGACCGCAGACATGGTTGAGCCGGGCGTGCACCTCAATGCGGTGGGTGGGGACTGTCCCGGCAAGACCGAGCTGGAAGCAGAAATCCTGAACCGTGCCAAGGTGTTTGTGGAGTTCGAGCCGCAAACCCGCATAGAGGGCGAACTGCAGCAAATGCCGGCGGACTTTGTAACGCACCCGCTCTGGCAGGTACTGGCGGGTACTGCGGTGGGTCGCGACGATGCCGCGCAGGTGACCTTGTTTGACTCGGTAGGTTTTGCGCTGGAAGACCTTTCTGCATTGCGCTACGTGCATGCCTTGTCTCAAAGACTGGGCGTTGGCAGTACCGTGCAATTGGTGCCCGACCTCCCGGACCCCAAAGACCTGTTTGCCTGCGCGACCGCTGCCCGTCCAGTTCTGCGCAAAGCAGCGTGAGCACAGCGGTTTTGCACCTGGTCGGTGCCGCTGTGGGAGAGGGTGCCAGTGATGGCGGCTGCAAATGGGGCGCAGCAGCTTTGCGCGAGCATGGCATTGCCCATGCCTTGGCGGCAACAGGCCGCACTGTTACCTGGAGCGATACGGTCACTGCGCAGCCCATGCTGGCCACGAGCCGCCTGAACGCGATTGAGTGTTTTTCTGAGCGTCTTGCAAATGCGGTGACACAGGCACTGCGCCAGAACCAACAGCCCCTGGTACTGGGCGGAGACCATTCGTGTGCCGTGGGCACCTGGAGCGCTGTGGCGGACCATTTGCGCCCGCGCGGGGCGCTGGGCTTGGTCTGGATAGATGCCCACCTGGATGCCCACACACCCGATACCTCCGATAGCCAAGCACCGCACGGTATGCCCGTGGCGGCCCTTCTGGGCCATGGCTCAGAGGGCATGACCGATTTGTTTGGCTGGCGCCACAAGGTGCGCGCAGATCATCTGGTCATCATTGGTGCGCGCAGCTACGAACCGCCCGAGAAGGCTTTGCTTGAAAGCCTGGGCGTGCGCGTCATGTTCATGCCCGAGGTTTTGGCACGCGGTTTTGCCGCCTGTTTTGATGAAGCCCGAACCCTTGTGCGAGCCGGGACTGCGGGGTGGGGCGTCAGTTTTGACCTCGATGGTCTGGACCCGCGCGATGCGCCGGGCACGGGCACGCCCGTTGAGGAAGGCATTCGCCTTGCCGATGCGCTTCAAGTGATGGCTGGCTGCAGCAACGACCCGCAGTTTGTTGCGCTCGAGCTGACCGAGTACAACCCGTTACGCGATTTTGGTGGCCGCACAGCGCAGGCGGCAACCGACTTGGTGTGCGCCATGCTGGCCCCCGAAGCCGCATTGCTCGAGCTCGCGGCCTGAGCCGAGTACGGGGGGGCTTAAACTGTCCCCCTATGCAACTCGCAGCGAATCAACTTCACACCCACCTGCAGCGGGGCCTCAAAAGCTTGTACACCCTGCATGGGGATGAGCCGCTGTTGCAGCAAGAGGCGCTGGACGCAATCCGCGCGCACGCCCGCGCCGACGGCTACACCGAGCGCACCTCCCACACCGTGGCAGGCGCCCACTTTGACTGGAGCGAGGTGCTGGCGGCTGGAGGTTCCCTGAGCCTGTTTGCCGACAAACAGATTGTTGAAATCCGCATTCCCAGTGGAAAGCCTGGCAAGGATGGCAGCGTCGCGCTGCAGCAGTTGGCCCAGTCCGCGCAGGGCAACGACTCCACGCTGACGATTGTCATGTTGCCGCGTTTGGACAAAATGGCCAAATCCGCTGCGTGGTTTGCTGCGCTGGAGAGTTTTGGGGTCACGTTGCAGGTCGAGCCGGTGGAGCGCAGCGCCTTGCCGCAGTGGATCGCACAGCGACTGGGTGCCCAGGGTCAGCGTGTAGAGGCGGGGGAGGACGGCCAACGCACCCTGCAGTTTTTTGCCGACCGCGTGGAAGGCAACCTGCTCGCAGCGCACCAGGAAATCCAAAAATTGGCCTTGCTGTTTCCCGCCGAGGCCCAAGGCGGCGTTCTGACCCTGGCGCAAGTGGAGAGTGCTGTGCTCAATGTCGCGCGCTACGACGTATTCAAACTGTCGGAAGCCGTCTTGGCCGGTCAGGTGGTCCGGGTTCAGCGCATGCTGGATGGCCTGCAGGCCGAGGGTGAGGCGGAGGTCTTGGTGCACTACACCCTGGCCGAAGACATCCGCGCTTTGAAGCGCGTGAAGGACGCCATGGTTCAGGGCCGCCCCCTGCCGATGGCGCTGCGCGAGAATCGTATTTGGGGTACCAAAGAGCGACTTTTCGAGCGCGTGCTGCCCAAGCTTTCCGAATCCAAATTGGCCGAACTGTTGCAGTCCGCCCATGTGGTGGATGGCATCGTCAAAGGCCTGAAGCAACCGGATTGGCCCAGCACGGGGTGGCAAGCGCTGCACCGGTTGTCGTTGCAGTTGTGCGTTCTCTGTGGTGCTTCTCCCAAGTCGGCTCTCGCGTCGACCCATCTACGGCGGTGAATCCGTTCTAAAGCGTTTGCCATGCCAGAAATTTCTCCCAGTCTTCCCGCGCAGCGCAACCACCCGCGCCACAGCCAGCTGTCGATTCGCTTGCACGCCTGCTTGGCTGAGACATGGCAGCCCATTGAAGCGCAGGGTTGGAATGCAAACGGCTTTAGTTTTTTTCACGCGGAGGCGTTAGCCGAGGGAACGTTGTCATTCAAGCGTAGTCTGTTGCATTTCGACGGGGCCGTCGCCTGGTCCCGGGCTTGCCAGGATGAGCAACAAGTGCTGGAAGTTCTCTTGAACGAAGCCATTCATCAGCAGGCGGTGCTCCTCTATGCGCAGACCGACACCCGTCAGCGATTGCTTCGGTTGATGCGGGTACAAGACATGGTCGAGCCAAAGCAGCGCGTGCTTGCGGCATTGGGGGTGCGTCTATCCGCTACGCAATGGCAGGCACAGGTGCGGGAGCGTTTGGCGCAATCGGTCCTGCAGTCCGGTATCCGTGTAGATTCACCTGTGTGGGGCGGTGTGGTTCAAGAGGCTATGGCGTTGGGGGGCGTGGTTCAGGATTTGGAGCGGTGGTCCCGTACGCTCGGGGCGCCTTGAGCAATCTGCGAAAATCCGGGCATGAACGCGACCAACACCACCGAATACACCTTGGCCCTTGGTTCTCAGGCAAAAGTGGCCTCAGCCCAAATGGCGCGTGCGCAAGCAGCTACTAAAAACATAGCACTCCGGGCGCTGGCACGCTTGCTCCGTGAAAACACAGCCGCCCTGCAAGTGGACAACGCCAGGGACATTGAGCGCGCCCTTGCCAATGGTCTGTCCGCGCCGATGGTGGATCGCCTCAAGTTAACCCCGAAAGTCCTCGAAACCTGTGCCGAGGGCTGTGAACAGTTGGCCGCCATGGCGGATGTGATCGGTGAAATCATTGGCATGAAGCAGCAGCCGAGTGGCATTCGCGTGGGCCAGATGCGGGTGCCCATCGGCGTGTTTGGCATGATTTTCGAGAGCCGGCCCAATGTGACCATCGAGGCTGCCAGCCTGTCAATCAAAAGTGGCAATGCCTGCATCTTGCGTGGCGGCTCCGAGGCGATTGAATCCAACAAGGCGCTGGCCAAGCTGGTGCAGCAGGCGCTGGTGGAAGCAGGCCTGCCTGCCAACGCGGTGCAACTGGTGCAAACCACGGACCGCGACGTGGTGGGGCAACTCATTGCCATGCCGCAGTTTGTGGATGTGATCATTCCGCGCGGGGGCAAGGGACTGATCGAGCGCATCACCCGCGACGCCAAGGTCCCGGTCATTAAGCATCTGGATGGCAACTGCCACACCTATGTCGACGACCCCTGCGACTTGGCCATGGCGGTCAAGGTGGCCGACAATGCCAAGACGCACAAGTACAGCCCTTGCAATGCCACAGAGGGTTTGCTGGTCGCCCGTGGAATAGCGCACCCATTTCTGGTTCAAATGGGGGCTGTTTTTGCTGACAAAGGTGTAGAAATGCGTTGTGATGCAGAGGCCGCAGCCATTCTTCGCGGGGACGGACTGCCAGATGCTTGTATCAAGGATGCTACCGAGCAGGACTGGTACGAGGAGTACCTAGCACCTATTGTTAGCATCAAGGTCGTTGATGGGGTGGATGCAGCGATTGCCCACATCAACCAATACGGCAGCCACCACACCGATGCCATCCTGACTACCAACCACGTGCACGCCCAGAAGTTTCTGCGCGAGGTCGATTCCGCCAGTGTGATGGTCAACACCAGCACCCGGTTTGCCGATGGCTTTGAGTTTGGTTTGGGTGCCGAAATCGGTATCAGCACCGACAAATTCCATGCGCGCGGCCCGGTCGGTATTGAAGGGCTGACCTCGCTGAAGTACGTGGTACTGGGTGAAGGCGAAGTGCGCGGCTGAGCGCTGAGGCCTTAGCGAGCCGTATCGCGCGTACGCGTGCACAGCGACTCCGAGGGAATTTTATGACCTTAATGGTCGTGTTGTAAACTACACAGTCACTTTTCTAAGAAAGCCACGTCCATGGTTCCGCATCTCGTTACCGCCCTCACGGGCCCGATCAATGAACTCGAACAGCGGGTTCTGGATTCCATGCCGGCCATTGAGCGCTGGTTTCGCCTGGAGTGGATGGAGCACACGCCGCCCTTCTACACTGCGGTCGATGTACGTAACGCTGGCTTCAAGCTGGCGCCTGTGGACACCAATTTTTACCCTGGTGGCTGGAACAACCTGACTCCGGCAATGCTGCCGCTTGCCGTGCAAGCCGCGCAGGCGGCAATAGAGAAGATCTGCCCCGAGGCGCGCAATCTCTTGATCGTGCCCGAGAACCATGCCCGCAGCACTTTCCACCTCAACAACCTGGCGCAGCTGCGTCGCATTTTCAACATGGCGGGGCTCAATGTTCGCATTGGCTCCATCAGCCCCGAAATCAAAAAAAGCACGACCCTGGAGCTTCCCGGGGGCGAAAGCATTACGCTGGAGCCCGTGGTCCGCACCAAGGGCCGCCTGGGCTTGAAGGACTTCGACCCTTGCACCATATTGCTCAACAATGACTTGCGCGCTGGTGTGCCCGGCATTCTGGAAGACGTCAACGAGCAATACCTGTTGCCCCCGTTGCATGCGAGCTGGACAACACGCCGCAAAAGTACCCACTTCAAGGCCTACGAAGAAGTAGCCAAACGGTTTGGCAAGCTGATTGGCGTGGACCCGTGGTTGATCAACCCCATGTTTGACAAGTACGGTCAGGTGGACTTGGCCACACCTGCCGGTATTGAAGCACTGGTGCAGCGCGTGGAGGCGATGCTGACCAAGGTCAAGAAGAAGTACAAGGAATACGGCATCAAGGAGCGGCCCTTTGTTGTCATCAAAGCGGACAACCGCACCAGCGGCAACGCTATTCTCTCGGTGCGCGATACCAAAGACCTGGAGGTCAAGCTGCGTACCATGGGCGCTGGCTTGGAGGCCGCGCCCATTCCGTTGGAGCTGATTCTGCAAGAGGGCGTGTTGACGAACGAACGTGTGAACGACGCGGTGGCTGAGCCCGTCGTGTACTTGATGGATCGCTATGTAGTGGGAGGCTTCTACCGCATGCACGCAGAACGTGGCCAAGACGAAAACCTCAGTGCACCCGGCTCCTCCTATGTACCGTTAGCGTTCGCTGATAGTACGCACTTACCTCAACTGGGCGTGGCTCCAGGGGCTAGCGCTCCCAACCGGTTCTACATGTACGGCGTGATTGGCCGTCTTGCCATGTTGGCTGGCAGCTACGAGTTGGAAGCCACAGATCCCGATGCGGAGCACTATGACTGAGGCGCGTCAACTTTGAATTGAAGCCGAGTTGCTGCGCTGCAACACGACTTCAAATTCTTAGTGAATTCTTCTTTTCTGACTTGCGGCCAAGAGGGGGAAGAGCAAAATAGCGGTCCCTTAAGGAACGGAACCCGGCGTTCATTGCAAGCCGGGTGTTTTTGTGTCAGCTTCCAAATCGTCTCTCGGGGCACTCACGCTGGGTGCCATCGGCGTTGTATATGGCGACATTGGCACCAGTGTGCTGTACGCCATGAAAGAGGTTTTCGGGTCCGGCCATGTGCCCTTCACTCCAGACAACGTCTACGGCATCCTTTCCATATTCTTCTGGACCCTGACTGTTATTGTCTCCATCAAGTATGTGTTGCTGGTGCTGCGCGCAGACAACCATGGTGAGGGAGGGTTGGTAGCCATGCTGGCGCTGGCATCCCAGTCGGTGAAAGACCGGCCTGAGCTGCGCCGCATATTGCTCCTTCTCGGTATTTTCGGCACCTGTCTTTTTTACGGAGACGGCGTCATTACCCCGGCCATCTCGGTGTTGTCCGCAGTAGAGGGCCTGGAAGTGATTTCGCCCGCTTTCAAGAAGTACGTGATTCCCATCACGCTGGTTATTTTGTTTGGCTTGTTTGCCGTCCAGAAGCGCGGCACCGCTGGAATTGGGAAGTTTTTTGGTCCCATCACGGTGGTGTGGTTCGTAACGATTGGTGTTTTGGGGGCCAGCCACATCGTCCACCATCCCGAGATTTTGTGGGCCATCAGTCCCCATTACGCACTCGGCTTCATGTGGAACAACCCGGGTACTACGTTCATCATTCTGGGTGCGGTGGTGCTGTGTGTCACAGGGGCAGAAGCGCTGTATGCAGACTTGGGCCACTTTGGCAAAACGCCGATACGTTTGGCTTGGTTCTCCATCGTGATGCCGGCCTTGGTCATCAACTATTTTGGCCAAGGAGCCTTGTTGCTTGCCAACCCTGCAGCCGTCAAAAACCCGTTTTACATGATGGCTCCCGATTGGGCCTTGCTGCCTCTGGTTGGGCTCGCCACGATGGCCACTGTCATCGCCTCGCAAGCCCTCATTACAGGTGCTTTTTCTGTGACCAAGCAGGTCATTCAATTGGGGTACTTGCCGCGTCTCCAGATCGAGCACACCAGTGTCAAAGAAGCCGGGCAAATCTACATTCCGTTTGTGAACTGGGGCTTGTTTGTAGCCATTGTGTTAGCGGTTGTGATGTTCAAGTCATCCAGCAATCTGGCCGCAGCTTACGGCATCGCAGTTTGCACCGACATGCTTATCACCACGATTCTGACTTTCTACGTGATTCGGTATAACTGGAAGTACCCCTTATGGTTGTGCGTGGCTGCCACCGGGTTCTTCTTTGTGGTGGATTTCGCCTTCTGGGCCTCCAACATGCTCAAGCTGTTTGATGGTGGATGGTTCCCTCTGCTCATTGGAGGTGCCATCTTCACCTTGATGATCACCTGGAAAGATGGCCGACGTCTACTCAACGACAAACTGCGAGCCGACGCGCTGGACCTGCCAAGTTTTCTGGAGGCCGTGTTTGTGAGTCCGCCTGCGCGCGTGGAAGGCACTGCCGTTTTCCTGACGGCTGAAAAAGGCACGGTGCCCAATGCCATGCTGCACAACCTCAAACACAACAAGGTGTTGCACACCAGCAATCTGTTTGTCACGGTATGCAACCATGAGGTACCGTGGATTGGATTGGACAAGCGCTTGCAGATCGATTCTCTGGGCCACGACTGTTGGCAGGTTGTTATCCATTACGGGTTCAAAAATGACCCCGATGTACCCAAGGCGCTTGAACAAATCAAAGGCCGTGGCTGTGACATGGATCCCATGACCACTAGCTACTTCTTGTCGCGCGACACCGTAGTTCCCACTATGGGAGAGGGGATGGCTCCGTGGCGCGAGAAGCTGTTTGCCCAAATGCACCACAACGCCAGTGCGGCCGCCGACTTCCTGAATTTGCCCAATAACTCCGTGGTGGAACTGGGGTCCAAAATCGAGATTTAGCACCCTGCGGCGGCGTCGCCATGGGCGCTGCGTAGCCGACAATGCCGCCATGCGATTTTTCAAAGACCTGAGTCTCTCGGCATTCACTGCAGGCTTCGTTGCCGTCCTGGTGGGGTTCACAAGTTCGGTGGCCATCGTCTTTCAAGCCGCGCTGGCGCTGGGCGCTACACCCGCCATGGTGGCGTCGTGGATGTGGGCCTTGGGCATCGGCATGGGGCTGTGTTCGTTGCTGCCATCGCTGTGGTTGAGAAAGCCGGTCATGGTGGCTTGGAGCACGCCTGGTGCCGCCGTGTTGGCCACTGCCGCCACGACCGGAGGCTTTGGCATGGCAGAAGGCGTTGGCGCTTTCATTCTGTGCGCAGTGCTCATTACCATCGCGGGGGCAACCGGATGGTTTGAACGCGTGATGAACCGCATTCCGCTGGCGCTGGCTTCGGCCCTGCTGGCTGGCGTGGTGGCGCGATTTGGTTTGTCGGGTTTTGCTGCTGCGCAAACAGCCTTGCCACTGGTCTTGCTGATGCTGCTGACCTACCTATTGGGCAAACGACTCGTGCCGCGTTATGCCGTTCCGCTGACGTTGTTGGTAGCTATAATTTTTGTAGCTGTTCGCGCTGATTTTGTGGGGGCTGACATTCGATTGGGTTTGACCATGCCGGTATGGGTGGCGCCCACGTTCTCATGGGCCGCATTTATCAGCATGTCGCTTCCCCTGTTCGTGGTCACCATGGCATCGCAAAACCTGCCGGGTGTGGCCGCTATCCAGGCCGCCGGGTATGCCGACCGCCGCTCGGAGGGCGGAGAAGCAGGCATCCCCATTTCCAAGTTGATCACCCTCACGGGTGTGGTGACGTTGGTGCTCGCGCCGTTTGGCGCGTTTGCCCTCAACCTTAGCGCCATCACCGCAGCCATCTGCATGGGCACCGAGGCCCATGCCAACCCGGCACGGCGTTACACCGCAGCCGCATCTTGTGGCGCTATATATATAGTGATTGGCCTGTTTGGTGCGGCCATCACCGGCGTGCTTGCTGCCTTTCCCAAGGAGCTGGTGGCCGCAATCGCGGGGTTGGCGCTGTTGGGCACCATCGGTAGCGCGCTGGCCGCAGCGCTGAAGGATGATGCCTACCGCGAAGCGGCGCTCATTACATTTCTGGTCACGCTCAGCGGCGTCGTCATTGCCGGTGTTGGCTCGGCGTTTTGGGGCGTGGCCGCAGGCGCTCTCGCGCTTTTGGTGCAACACTATGGCCGCACGCAGCCCACGACCCCTTGAGAGGGAGCGCCCCATTTCTAGAAAGAACCCCATGGATATTCTGTTTGTTGCCGACCCGCTGGAATCCTTCAAGATCTACAAAGACACCACGTTTGCCATGATGCGCGAGGCCCAAAAGCGCGGTCACCACATCATTGCCTGTGAGCCGCGCCACTTGGTATGGCAGCGTGGCGGTGTGGTGCAGGCTGCAGTGCGCCGCATTACGCTCAGCGGCGACGCGACCACATGGTTCACCGAAACCTCGGACACCGTGGCCATCAAAGACTTTGACGCCGTGGTGATGCGCAAGGACCCACCGTTCGATTCTGAATTCTTCTACGCTACCCACCTGCTGGAACAGGCCGAACGGGAAGGCGCCCGCGTCTTCAACAAGCCGCGGGCATTGCGCGACCACCCTGAAAAACTAGCGATTCTCGAGTTCCCCCAGTTCATTGGTCCTACGCTGGTCACGCGCGATGCGGACGCCGTGCGCGCCTTCCACGCCGAGCACCGTGACATCATCTTGAAGCCGCTGGACGGCATGGGCGGTATGGGCATATTCCGCGTCAAAGACGACGGGCTGAACTTGGGTGGGATCATCGAGACCCTGAACAAAGACGGTGCCCAGACCTTGATGGTGCAAAAGTTTCTGCCCGCTATTCAAGACGGCGACAAGCGCGTGCTGGTGATTGGGGGCAAGCCTGTGCCTTTTTGCCTCGCGCGTATTCCGCAAGGGGGCGAGGTGCGCGGGAATTTGGCCGCCGGTGGCAAAGGTGTGGCGCAGCCCCTGAGCGACACCGACCGATCTATTGCAGAGGCCTTGGGCCCCATCCTGGCGGCCCGGGGGCTGTTGCTTGTGGGGCTGGACGTGATTGGCGACTCGCTGACCGAGATCAACGTAACCAGTCCCACCTGCTTCCAAGAAATCACAGACCAAACCGGATTTGACGTCGCGGCCATGTTTGTGGATGCCCTGGAAGAAGCACAGTTTGCAGGTCGCTAGGCACCGCGTGCGCGTGGCTTTGTTGCCGGAAATTTTTGTCGGGTGATTTGAATCCGCAGCTGCTGCACAATGGTCCGGTGGACTGCCACCACGTTGGGTACAACGGCACAATAAATGGAGAAAGATGTCATGAAAAAAAGTTTGCAATGCGCAGCGCTGGTAGCTACCTGTCTGTTTGCTGGTGGAGGCTACGCCCAGGTGCTGGGAACCATCACCGCTTCATCCACTTCGGTGAAGGTGGGGGAGCCCGTCACGATTACCGCGAACATCGATGTGATCAGCGGAAACTACTGTGGTTTTGTGGTTGGTTTTGGTGACGGAAGCTTCAAAGATGCCGTGAGCAATGCCAACACCAAGGTCCCCCTTGTGGTGACCCGTACGTACGAAAAACCAGGAAACTACCATGTGACCCTGGGCGGGAAAAATGTACAAAACCACCCCAACTGCGGCGGTGCGGAGCGCGCAGTAGACATCGCGGTTACGGGCCCTGTGGCCGCCGCAGCGAAGCCGGGTGCCTTGAAGGCGGCAGAGGTCTGCGCGAAGGGCTGGAAACTGTCTGGAAAGCTCAACGCCAAGAGCGGCGCGTTTACCTGTGCAGCCAAATCCGGCACCGCTTTCCCAACCGAAAAACCAGTCTGTAGTGGCGATTTAAGCTATTTTGAAAACGTGAAAAAAGGCCAATACGGCTGCAAACCCTGAGAGCAGGCGGGCACATGGCCCGCACCCTGGTTACAACGCTGCGGTGGCCGCTGGAGCAGAGGCCTTGGCCGCCTCTTCTGCTTCTCGCAGGCTGGCCGCAGCCGCAGCAGCGGCAATCAGGGTGGCCTTGCAGACAGCCCGGCTCAGAGGGCGGCCATCGACAAAAGCCTGCAACTCACCGGCTTCCATGGCCACCCAAGCCTCGTTGGTGGTCAGGGGCTCTGTCACCACGATCACCAGTCGGTCGTTGGGGCTATTGAGCTCCGACAGGTCAACCGTCACGTCGTCGTCCTTCAATTGCACTTCTCCAAAAGGGTGCTGACGAACCACGTAACACAGCTTGGTGCTGGCATGGGCCCACAAGGCCTGGCCGTTACTCAGCAAAAAATTGAAGGTGCCGTGGCGTGATATTTTTGGCACCAATTCAGACAGGGTCTTGGTCATTTCCTCGACGCTGGGCACGGTGGCGTGGGATTTGTTGAGTTCCTGCAGCAGCCAGCAAAACGCCAATTCGCTGTCGGTGGTGCCGACAGGTTTGAAGCTGCCGTGCAGCGGCGGGTCAAACTCCTTAAGGTCTCCGTTGTGGGCGAATACCCAATAGCGCCCCCACAGTTCCCGTGTGAATGGATGGCAGTTTTCAAGGGTGACCGCGCCCACGGTGGCCTTGCGCACGTGGGCGACCACATTGTGGCTTTTGATGGGGTAAGACTTGAGCATCTTCGCAATCGGCGAAGTGGATGCGCTTTCCTTGTCCACAAAATGCCGCGCGGCTTTGCCGGGCAAGTCGCCTTCGCTTTCAAAAAAAGCGATGCCCCATCCGTCTGCGTGGTGGTCGGTGCAGCCGCCCCGCTGCGAAAAACCGGTAAAACTCAGCGTCAGGCTGGCCGGCAAGAGGCTGTTCATTCCAAGGAGTTGGCACATGTAAATAGTTTACTCCTGGATGACCGCAGAAGGGGGTGGCAGGCGTGCAAAGCCTGCCGAGCCTTATGGCCGCGGCTCGCTCCAGAACTTCCCACCGGTGGCCCAGTTGTCGCGCTTTACATCCACAAGAATAATGTCTACCGCCTCGGGCGAGCAGCCCAAGGTCTCAACGGTGACACGGGTTACTTCGTCCACGAGCTTTTTCTTCAGTTCTTGGGAGCGGCCTTCCAGCAGTTCAACATGGTAGGTGGGCATGGGGTCCTTGTTTGGGTGGATGGGCAGATTAGACTGCGAGGGTTTCCATTTTCCTCTCATTCCCCCTTGCAATTTTTCAATCCATCATCGCCACAGGCCCAAGCGCGTAGGGTGCTTGTGCTGCTATTTGGCCTGCATGCAATGCTGGGTGCCACACTGGGTTTGTCGGTCGATGAAGCGCATTACCTACTCTACGCGGCGCACCCCGCTTTAAGCTATTTTGACCACCCTCCGCTTGTCGGCTGGGTCCAGTGGCCGCTGGTGGCTTGGGGGGCGCCGGTGGCCGCGCTGCGCCTGATACCGGGGCTCCTGTGGCTAGTGACCGTGTGGGGGGTGCACCAACTGACACTTCGTTTGTTGGTTGGTCAGGCGCACGCACGCCAGTCGGCGCTGGCCGCAGTGCTGGCACTGGCCTTGGCGCCCATGTTGCATGTGCTGGGCATTGGCTTGTTGCCGGACACGTTGTTGATGGCCCTGACGGTCGCGTTGATGCACCAGACCTGGACGTTGATGCAGCCCGGCGCCTCCGACCGCTCGGCCCCATGGCTGGTGTTGGGTGTGTTGATGGGCTTGTCTGGACTGGCGAAGTACACCGCCGTATTCACAGCATGTGCGGTCGCCCTTTGTATCGTCATGGCGCAAGGTTTGGGCGTATTGCGCCGACCGGCTGCGTGGGGGGGGGTGTTCCTTGCCGCCTTGTTGATTTCGCCGGTTCTTGTATGGAATGCCCAGAATGATTGGATTTCATTCACCTACCAGCTGGCGCATGGCAAAGGTAGCGTGTGGCAAATGGTTCACGTGCTGCAGTTTTTGGTAATTCAGCTGGTGGTTTTCGGTCCGTTGATGTTGTTCGCGTTGGCAGGTTGGCGTCGCGCAGACCACGTCCAGCGGCCGTTGGCTTGGCTTTTTGTCATCCCGTTTGTCATCTTTGCCTTTATGGCCGGTGGTGGGACTGCCTTGCCGCATTGGACGGCACCGTCTTGGGTCGCGCTGGCGCCCTTTGCGGGCATGGGGCTGGCGCAGCTGTGGGGATCGAAGGCGCGTTGGTTTTTGCGTGCGCTTGCGCTGGTGCAGGCGCTCGTATGTGCCGGGCTATTGGGTTTGATGGGCAGCGCAGGTTGGCCCTTGGTCGAGGGCAGCGATGCCGCAGTGGCGCCGCAACCCAATCCGTTTGCCGACCTCCATGGTTGGAGTGAGGCCGGTTCGCGCGCCGCCAGCCTGGCTGCGCGCCAGGGGCTGCAGAGTGTGGCGGTGCAGAACTGGACACTGGGTAGCCGACTGGGCTGGTATGCCCGCCCACTACCTGTGTATGTACTTGAAGATGGCGACTCCCAATTCAAGCTCTGGGCTGGTGCCCTTCCCCCGGGGGGAGGTACTTTACTGGTGGACTGGTCCCACATGGCGTACGACCCGCCAGTCGGTCCAAGCGGCTTTGCGTCTTGTACCCTGCTGGAGACATTAGCAGTGCGGCACTGGCACCAACCGTTAGCCAGCTTCCGTTTTTATGACTGCCGTGGCTGGGCTGGAGCCACACCCGAGCCACGGCTTACACTCGCGCCCAAATCTTAATCCACCTGTACATGCTGCCCCCAGTCAACACACCCCAAGGACTCTCCAGTCCAGTCTCCAGCAGTACCTGGTGGTGGCCGCTGGCAATTTTTTTGTTAGGAACGCCGTTGTGGCTGCAGCTGGGCGAGCCTGAAATTTTTCTCGCAATCAACCGGTGGTGCGCACCGATGGCCGCCGAATTCTGGACTGGCTTGTCGTTGTTGGGCAATGGATGGGGGCTGCTTGCCGTTACCGCACCCTTGCTGGTACTGGCCCCCCGTTTGATGGTGGCCTGGCTTTGCGCCGCTCCGTTTGCCGTGCTGTTTGCCCGTACTGGCAAGTTTTTGATTGAAAGTCCCCGGCCTGCAGCGGTGGTGGACAACGTGCAGATGCGGGTGGTTGGTGAGTTGTTGCATAACGTGTCCATGCCATCGGGCCACACACTGACAGCGTTTGCGGTGGCTTCTGGCATTTACTTTGCACTGACTGCGGCCCAGCGGCATCGGCATTGGTGGTTGCTCGTGTTGGCGGCGGCGTCAGGGCTATCGCGCATTGCGGTGGGCGCGCATTGGCCTGGAGATGTGGTGGTGGGTGCCAGCTTGGGCCTTCTCGCCGGTTTGCTGGGGCACCAACTGTGGGTGCGTTTGCCGGAACAACAGTTTCTGCTCTCCAGCTGGTGGCTGCGTATTGCTGCGGTGTTGGTCGGTCTTTCGGTCTACCACTTGGTGACGGAGGAGCTGGATTTTGCAGAAAACCAGGCTGCGCAGATGGTGTTGGCAGTGGTGGCCACGGCCAGCCTGTCGGCTTATATCTGGCGCTCCTTGCACCAGCGAACAATTGAAAAATAGGGCTTGAGCCCAAGTGGGGCAAGCGCAAGACGCTATCGAAAATTTGGTAATGTTCATCCGCTATTCCGATAAGTTTGTGGGGTTATTGTGTTTTCTGCGATCATCCGCGGTCCTATAGGGGAGTAGCAAGCCCGGTGCGCAGGTGCCGGGTTTGCATGTTTCGTCAGTACGTCGCGGGTAGTGATCACTCCTTCGGCCGGAGCATGCAGAGGCGCCGTCAGTGCGCTCTCCCGCAAGACCTACAGGGAATGTTTCAACCGTTTGAAGGTCTTGCTTATGCAAACAATTGCACCGCTGTGGCTATGGGCCACGTTTATCGCTATCGTATTGGTGTCTCTCTTCGTGGACTTTGTGGTCCTCAAAAAGCAGGGCGCGCACGACATTGGCGTCAAAGAGGCGCTTAACTGGTCCCTCGTCTGGATCGCCCTGAGCTTTTTGTTCAACGGCCTTTTCTGGTGGGCAGTCAAAGACAGTACCGGTTCCACGGAGATTGCCAACACCAAATCGTTGGAGTTTTTAACCGGCTACCTCATTGAGAAGTCGCTGGCGGTAGACAACATCTTTGTGTTCCTGTTGATATTCACCTACTTCGCAGTGCCGTCACACTACCAGAAGCGGGTGCTGATGATTGGCATTATTGGGGCCATCGTGCTGCGTTCCATCATGATTCTGGTGGGGGGCTGGTTGCTGGCTGAGTTCCACTGGATTCTTTATGTGTTCGGCGCTTTCCTGATCCTCACCGGTGTGAAGATGTGGTGGGCTGCAGGCCAAGAGCCTAGCCTAGATGACAACCCGGCGCTGAAGCTGTTGCGCAAGATTTTGCCCGTGAGCAAGAACTTTGACGGCGAGAAATTCTGGACCGTGGAAAACGGCAAAAAGATTGCGACCCCGTTGTTCATGGTGATCTGTTTGGTGGCATTGACCGATGTGATCTTTGCGGTTGACTCCATCCCTGCGATCTTTGCCATCACCAGCGACCCCTTCATTGTGTTGACTAGCAACGTGTTTGCGATTCTGGGCTTGCGTGCCATGTACTTCCTGTTGGCTGCAGTCGCGAACAAGTTCCACCTGTTGAACTACGGGCTGGCTGTGATCTTGGTGTTCATTGGCACCAAGATGTGCCTGATCGACATCTACAAGATTCCGGTGGCTGTCTCCTTGGGTGTTGTGGTGGGTATCTTGGCCATCACCATGTGGCTGAGCGTGCGCTCAAGCAGCACGCGCAGCAGCAGTTGAGAGCCGGTTTGACGCAAGCCCAGCGCTTGCGTGCCGCGGCAGCAGCGCTGCAAGACGAGCCCTTGCGCTTGCAGCAGCTGTTTCGGCTGCACGGAAAGGCCGGACCCGGCGCCTTGTTGGTGGTGCTGGCGGTGCCTTGCTTGTTGCCTCTGCCGGGCACTGGTAGCCTGATGTCATTGGGCTTGGTTGCGCTGGCCTGGATGATTTGGCGCCATTTCCCACGTTTGGTGATGCCACGCAGAGTGGGGAGGTTTCAGCTTTCCGCACCCATGGCGCGCCGTGCCCTTCATAGCTTGGCGTGGCTTTACGAGCAGTCCGCCCGGCTCATGCGGGCCCGGCTGCGATGGTGGGTGCAGCCAGGGCACCGCGTATGGTTAGCGCCATTGGTCGCGGCAATGGCAGCCATCATTTTTATGCCCATTCCTTTTGGCAATATCGTGCCGGCGAGTGTCTTGCTGTTAATCGGCTTGGGGCTCGTGTTTGAAGATGGTCTGGCGTTGTTGGCGGGTGCTGCAATGGGTGTCGTGTTGGTGATGGTGCTGGCAGCCCTCATGGTGAGTGGAGTCCAGTGGCTGCCGACGCTGTTAGCTGGGTGGCCGACTTAACCACCGCCTCTGGCCAATCGAAGCGCCAGAGCACTCAGTGAGCGATACGCATCGCCACTGAGGCTGTCCCATGCCTCCACCACGGCAGCCTGTCGCGCAATAGCGGCAGTATCGCCGCGCGCGGCTGGGCCGGTTAAAGCTCCCGCCGGCCCCAGGAGCGTAATGTTGTCCACTGCGTTGCGCAGCAGGTTTGCGCGCAATTGAGGCAGCAGACCCTCTGGTACACCACTGCGTGCCCACGCCGCTTCTGCGACCGACTGAATGACTGGCAAAAAGTTGGTCGCAAAAACAGCCCCAGCGTGGTACAAAATTTTGTCCTCCCCCGCGACCCGAAAGCACTGCGCGCCGATGGCGCCAAACGCCAGATCCAGGGCGTTGCAGGCCATCATGTCGCCCTCCAAGGCACACGCGGTCCCTGCAAACTGTTGCACCGCCGCCTCTACATTGGCAAAGCTCAGGATGCAATGCGCACTGGCAGTGCGCCAGCCCAAGCTTGCCAACGGCTGCAAAGCACTGGCGTTGAGTGCGCCGCTGCAGTGGAAGACGATGGGGGGCGTGGGGCTCTCAGGCCGCGCTTGAGCAAGCTTGGCGGCCACTTCTGCAATGTGAATGTCCGGCACTGCAATCATCCATACGTCCGCCGGCCGCATGGTTTCTGGTCTTGCCACGGCGGTACCCGCGCCGATGGCGTTGCATGCATCCTGCGCACTGGCCATGCGGCTGGTTTGCACGTCCTGAATCTGAAACACGCCATGCTGTCTCCACAGTGTGGCCAAAGTGCGGCCTACCCGGCCGGCGCCCAAAAGACTGATGGTTTTCACGTGTGGTTGTCTCACAGAGTGCGTGGCGCCGTTACCATGGCGCCATGAAAAAAATTTTGGTGACTGGCGGCACCGGTGCCGTTGGCAAATACATTGTGGATGATCTGGTTCAACACGGCTACCAGGTGGGTGTGTTGGATCTGGTGGCGACCTCACGAAGCGATGTGGTGCACCACACAGTCGACATATTGCAGCTCGACGCAGTATTGCAAGCGATGGCAGGGTATGACGCCGTGATGCACGTGGCAGGCATTCCACATCCGTTGAACGACCCGGCCAAGCGGGTGTTCGATGTGAACGTGAACGGCACCTTCAACGTGCTGGAGGCTGCAGCCCAGTTGGGTATTGGCAAGGTGGTGTTCACGTCCAGCGAGTCCACCATGGGTTTTGCGTTTGCCGCGCACCGGCTGGCGCCGCTCTACATTCCTGTGGACGAAGCCCATCCCGCGCGCCCGCAAGATTCCTATGGTCTGAGCAAGGTGGTGAGCGAGCAGATCTGCAAGACCTACACCCAACGTTATGGCATGCGTACTGTATGCCTGCGCATGCCGTGGGTCTGGCTGCCCGACGATGCGCAGCGTCCTTTTTACCGCACGCTGGTCAACGAATACGCCAACTGGTACAAGAATCTCTGGACGTTTGTGGATGCGCGCGATGTGGCCACGGCCCACCGCTTGGCCTTGGAGGTGGAACTGGAGAACCCGAACGAGGCCTTCTTTATCACCGGCCCGCACAACTGGACGGGCCAAGATGGCCGTGCTCTGTTGGCCGAATTTTGGCCCGAAGTGACGGAATTCGCATCAGGTTTTGCGGGGGTTGAACCCTTGATATCGCATGCCAAGGCGGCGCGCCTGCTGGGCTACGCGCCGCAGTTTGGCGTCAAGGACGTATTGGGCTGACGGGTGGCGGCGCGTGCAGTTGTGCCCGCGTGAAGGGTTTGGGCTGGCCAGACAACCAAAGCGCAAAGCGCACTTCCCAGCTTTGTGAAGGCAAATACGTAGTCGGTATTGAAAAACCCTGGAAACCCGCATGGAATCTAGGTTTTTTGTGATTTTCGGTCATCCTGGAACTCTCAAATATCGTTAATAGGGGTATTA
>REAW01000028.1 GCA_004293725.1 Curvibacter sp. | reverse complement strand
GAAGTACCCAAAGCTGCGCTGCTGGACGCTGGTTTTTCAGAGCAGGATTTGGACGGCAGCTGGAAGCCCTACCGCGCCGTAGGCTGCTCCTTGTGTAACAACGGTTACAAAGGGCGTGTAGGTATTTACCAAGTGATGCCCATTACAGATGAAATTCAGCGCATCATCTTGCGAGATGGCAGTGCGATGGACATCGCAGCACAATCGGAGGCGGAAGGTGTACGCTCCTTGCGACAAGCGGGCCTTCACAAAGTCAAGCTCGGACTGACTTCGTTGGAAGAAGTGCTGGCCGTCACCAACGAATAGAAGGCAAAACAGGGAATCCTATGGCAACAGCAAAGTCTGCGGACAACAAAGACGCAGTATTCGAGTGGGAAGGCAAGGACCGCAATGGCAAGCAGGTCCGAGGCGAGATACGCGCTGTGGGCGAGAACCAGGTCAAGTCATCACTGCGTCGCCAAGGGGTTACGCCCACCAAAATCAAAAAGCGGCGGATGCGCTCTGGCAAGAGCATCAAACCCAAGGACATGGCGATCTTCACCCGCCAGCTGGCTACCATGATGAAGGGCTTCAAGCCTTTGATATTGTGGGCCGCGGCAATCCCAACCCCAGCGTGACCAAGTTGCTCAACGATATCCGGCAAGATGTTGAGACTGGTACATCGCTCAGTACTGCTTTCCGAAAATATCCGCTGTACTTTGACAACCTGTATTGCAACTTGGTGGAAGCCGGCGAATCGGCCGGTATTTTGGACCAGCTCTTGGACCGCTTGGCGGTCTACATGGAAAAGACAGAAGCCATCAAGTCCAAAATCAAAGCGGCACTGATGTACCCCATCGCGGTGTTGGTGGTTGCCTTTGTGGTGGTGTCCGTGATCATGATCTTTGTGATCCCCTCATTCAAGCAAGTGTTCTCCTCATTTGGTGGTGAGCTTCCAGCGCCGACACTGATAGTTATTGCTATGAGTGAGTTCTTTATTGACTATTGGTGGCTTATCTTTGGTGGCATCGGTGGCGGTTTGTATTTTTTCATGCAGGCATGGAGGCGCAACGAAAAAGTGCAAGAGTTTATGGACCGGCTGATGCTCAAGTTACCCATTTTTGGTGTGATGGTGGACAAGAGTTGTGTTGCGCGCTGGACTCGCACACTCTCCACCATGTTTGCTGCTGGCGTTCCGCTCGTGGAAGCACTGGACTCCGTGGGGGGCGCTTCCGGCAACATCGTTTATCAGCGTGCGACTCAAAAGATCCAACAAGAAGTATCAACGGGTACCGCTTTGACTGCTGCGATGACCAATGTCAACTTGTTTCCCAGTATGGTTTTGCAAATGTGCGCAATTGGCGAAGAGTCGGGCTCCATTGACCACATGCTGGGTAAAGCCGCAGATTTTTACGAGGCTGAAGTGGATGACATGGTGGCAGGTATTTCCAGCCTGATGGAGCCCATCATCATTGTGGTTCTCGGTACCATCATCGGTGGCATCGTGGTGTCGATGTACCTGCCCATCTTCAAATTGGGACAAGTGGTCTGATGCTATCAGGTGTGCAATGGCTGGACGCCAGCTTGTTTGGTGTTCTGGGCTTGCTTTTTGGCAGTTTCCTGAATGTAGTGGTGCACCGTCTGCCCAAAATGATGGAGCAACAATGGGCAAACGAATGCGCTGAACTGGCTGGCAAAGAGGTTGTGGCCCCTACGCCTTTCAACCTGATGGTGCCGCGCTCGCGTTGCCCTCACTGTGGCCACCAAATCCGCTGGTTTGAAAACATCCCTGTGGTGAGTTATGCGGCACTGCGCGGCAAATGCGCGAGCTGCAAAGCGCCGATTAGCGCGCGCTATCCAGCAGTCGAGTTGGTCACAGGGGCCATGTTTTATTGGTGTGCATGGCAATGGGGTGCCTCGGCTTCGGGGATAGCATGGTGCGCATTCTCGGCTCTTTTGTTAGGGATGGCGTTGATCGACTGGGACACCACGTTGTTGCCCGACGACATGACTTTACCCCTGATGTGGCTGGGATTGGTAGCTTCTGCCCTGCAGTGGACGCCGGTCCCGTTGGCTACTGCCTTCTGGGGTGCCGTGGCAGGCTATTTGTCGCTGTGGTCCATCTACTGGGTGTTCAAGCTGGTCACCGGCAAAGAAGGGATGGGGTATGGCGATTTCAAGCTTTTTGCCGCGCTGGGTGCGTGGTTTGGCTGGCCCTTGTTGATCCCTATTATTCTGATCGCCTCGGTCATCGGCGCTTTGGTCGGCATTGCCATGAAATTCACCAGTGGTCTGCGCGAAGGAGGCTATGTCCCCTTTGGTCCCTTCTTGGCAGGCGCAGGCTTTACTGCGATGCTCATAGGGCCGAACACACTACGCCAACTGGTTGGCATCTAAAAGTCCATGGCCAGTGCCTTGCGATTGGGTCTCACGGGGGGAATAGGCAGTGGAAAAAGCACCGTAGCAACGCTGTGGGTGAAAAGCGGCGCAACCTTGATTGACGCTGACGTCCTGTCTCGTGCGGTTACTGCAGCGGGTGGCGCCGCTATTCCCAAGATTCACGAGGTGTTTGGACCTGGGCTTATCAATGCAGAAGGCTCACTGGACCGAGACGCGATGCGCCAACTTGCCTTTTCCGATGCAACAGCGCGGGCGCAGCTTGAAGCCATTGTTCACCCCCTAGTTGGCACTGCCATTGAACAAGCGGCCCAAGACGCCATAGACAATGGAGCTCAGCATCTGGTGTTCGATATTCCTTTGTTGGTGGAGTCAGCACATTGGCGACGGCACCTGCATCGGGTCATGGTGGTGGACTGCACGACGGAGACCCAAATACAGCGCGTCATGCAACGCAATAGCTTGTCGCGCGTGCAAGTTGAGCACATCATTGCCGCACAAGCCAGTCGCGCACAACGGCTGCGCGCTGCCGATGTGGTGATGTTTAACGATGGCATTTTTCTTGACGAACTGGCCTTGCAGGTCCGGCAAATCGCAGGGCAGTTCGGGCTATGATTCGCTGACCGGAAAAAACAGCGTGATCCTCTACGAATACCCTTTTAACGAACGCATTCGCACGTATTTGCGACTCGAGCATCTGTTTCTGCGACTTGCAGAGCTGATGTCGCGCTCAGAACCTTTAGACCACCATTTTGCGCTGACCACGATTTTTGAGGTGATGGATGTCGGGGCGCGTGCGGACTTGAAATCGGATGTTTTGAAGGATCTGGATAAACAAAAACAGACTCTCAGTGGCTACCGCGGCAACCCTGCTATTGCCGAATCCGTACTCGACAAAGTCATTGGGCAATTGGACCATTGTTTTAGCTCCTTGAACGGACTGGCTGGAAAAGCCGGACAGGCACTTACCGAGAACGACTGGCTCATGAGCATCCGCAGCCGCGTTGGCATACCAGGAGGCACGTGTGAATTTGACCTACCTGCCTACTTCGCTTGGCAGCATCGCAGTGTGGAAGAGCGTCAGCGAGACCTGCAGCGCTGGGCATCCACACTCGCGCCCTTGGCGGAATCTATCCACCTGCTGCTCAAGATGCTGCGCGACTCGGGCTCTCCGCAAAAGGTAGTCGCTCTTGGCGGCCAGTTCCAACAAAACCTGCCTCAAGGCAGAACGTTCCAGTTGTTACGCCTGTCACTAGATCCTGCACTCCAAGTGATCCCCGAAATTAGCGGCAACCGCTTAATGGTATCTATCCGTCTGATGCGCCACGCCGACGATGACCGACTGCACGCGAGTGGTGGAGACGGAGCATTTGAGTTAACGCTTTGCTCGTAAGCGTGGGCATGGCTTTTCCATGGCTGAACTGAATCAAGCAAAAGTCGTCAACTGCCCCCAATGCGGCGGTGACAGCGTCTACGCGGAAAGCAACGCTTATCGTCCGTTTTGTGGTGAACGTTGTAAAAACTTGGATTTGGGTGCTTGGGCAAGCGAATCTTTTCGCGTCCCGACTGAAGCCCCCCCTGACGACCTCGTGTTTGGCGACGCCAAACTACAATAAAGTTTCAACCAAATTGGACTCTAGCCCTTTAGGAATTTGCGCGAGAAGCTATAAAAAAGTAGCACCCGAAAATCCCCGCTCAGCCGCTAACCAGTCCAACACAGGCACGGTCCCGGGCAGCACTGGCTGCACCTGCACCGGCAATTGCGCCCAAGCGTAGTGTTGCGACTCTCGCATTTGCAGATCTCCCGCCCAGCTAAACACCTTGCAAAAATGTAGCCGTACCAAGGCGTGGGGGTAGTCGACTAGCTCGACCCTCCACGGAATCACGGCACCAACAATGATGCCGATTTCCTCCTCCAATTCGCGGCGCAAAGCCTGCTCCACCGACTCGCCAGCCTCCAGTTTTCCGCCCGGGAACTCCCAGTAGCCGCTGTAGGCCTTGCCTTCTGGCCTCGAGGTCAGCAAAAATGCGCCATCTTCCCGCACCAAAACTCCCACAGCGACATCAATCGCTTTGCGGTCAGGGGTGCCTTCGCGTGCACTGCCGGGGTCGGCCACTAGGGCTTGGCTCATTCCGGGTTACGCGCCGCAAAGTCTTTGGCAAACTGGTACGCCACGCGACCACTGCGCGAGCCGCGTTCTAACGCCCATAGGAGGGCATCAGGGCGCGCTGTAGCAATCCGATTGGGTGCAACACCCAAGGCGGTCAGCCACTGAGCAACAATGGCCAAGTATTCATCTTGGGTAAACGGGTAAAAGCTTACCCACAACCCAAAACGCTCGGACAATGAAATTTTTTCTTCCACACCCTCGCCTGGATGCACTTCACCATCGTCGGTGTGTTTATAGGACAGGTTTTCGGACATGTACTCGGGCAACAAATGGCGGCGGTTGCTAGTGGCATAGACCAGGACATTGGGAGTCGCTGCTGCTACTGAACCATCGAGCACTGACTTCAATGCTTTGTACCCCGGTTCGCCATCGTCAAAACTCAAGTCATCACAAAACACAATGAACTTTTCAGGCCGTTGCGCGACCAGGTCCACGATATCCATCAGGTCCACCAAGTCGGTTTTGTCCACTTCAATCAAGCGCAACCCTTGAGCGGCGTAGGTGTGCAGGCAGGCTCTAACCAGCGAAGACTTGCCAGTACCCCTTGCACCGGTAAGCAATACGTTATTGGCCGTAGAACCACGAACAAATTGCGCGGTGTTGCGTTGGATTTTTTCTTTTTGGTCGTCAATCTCTTTGAGAGAATCCAACGCCATTGCACCGACATGCAAGACTGGTGAGATAACGCCCTGGCCCGAACGGCGACGCCGGTAGCGGAAGGCGATCGACGCATCCCAGTCAGGCTGCTCCAAGCCGTGTGGCAAGGACGCTTCAACTCGGGCCATAAACAGTTCCGCGCGCGCCAAGAAACTGGCCAACTCTTGGTTCAGAGTGTCCATCATGGAGCGTCGCTCAGGAACGGTAGTCCGCGTTGATGGTGACGTAATCGTGGCTGAAATCGCAGGTCCACACGGTTTGCGTGGCGACACCACGCCCTAAACCTACCCGGACCGTTATTTCACTTTGTTTCATGACACGCTGCCCATCTACCTCAAGGTAGGCGGGGTTTCGCCCCCCATGCGTAGCCACATGCACGTCGTCCAAATACAGTTCAATGCCCGCCTGGTCCAGATCGTCGATGCCGGCATATCCCACCGCCGCCAAAATACGGCCCAGATTGGGGTCGCTAGCGTAGAAAGCGGTTTTGACCAGAGGCGAATGTGCAATGGCATAAGCCACTTTGCGACACTCTTCCTCTGTACGCCCCGCCTCCACCTGCACCGTGATGAATTTGGTAGCACCCTCGCCATCTCGCACTATGGCTTGTGCCAGCTGACGTGCCACGCCGAGCATGGCATGTTTGAGCGCTTGGCCATCTGCCGATTGCAGCGAAGTAATCTCGACGTTTCCCGCCTTGTTGGAAGCAATTACAACCAGGGAATCGTTGGTAGAGGTATCTCCATCCACAGTGATGCGATTGAATGAGCCCTCCGCCATTTCCAGCGCCAACTGGTGCATCACTGACGGACTAACGCAACAGTCCGTTGCGACAAAACCCAACATGGTGGCCATGTTGGGCCGGATCATGCCTGCGCCCTTGCTAATTCCGCTGATGCTGATCTGCTTGCCACCAATGGTGATTTGGGCACCATAGGCTTTCGGCTGCGTGTCCGTCGTCATGATGCCTTGCGCTGCCTTCAGCCAATTGTCCGAGCGTGCATCGGAAAGAGCGGCATCCAAGCCGGCTTCAATACGATCTACCGGCAGTGTTTCCATGATCACGCCAGTGGAGAAAGGCAATACCTGCCGCACATCAACCCCTAGTTTGTTTGCCAAGGCCAAACAGGTACGCTGGGCGCGGGCCAGCCCATCAGCCCCAGTGCCGGCATTGGCATTGCCGGTGTTGATCAAAAGGGCGCGTGTGGCTTGGCCAGAAGCTAGATGCTCGCGACACAGTTGTACCGGCGCAGCACAAAAGCGATTGGTGGTAAACACACCCGACACGCTAGCACCTTCGTCCAGTAGAACCACCGTGAGGTCCTTGCGGCCGGGCTTGCGTATGCCAGCTTCGGTTACTCCAATGCGGACCCCAGCTATGGGAAACAAGCTTGCCGCGTCGGGGAGGGGAAGATTTACAGGCATAGACGCACCATCAAGTCAATTGGCCGTGGCAGTGCTTATACTTTTTCCCGCTGCCACAGGGGCAAGGTTCATTGCGGCCTACACGCGGCACATCACTGGCGCTGGGCTTCACAGTCGCAATGTCAACCGTGGTTTGAACCTCGCCAGTTTCGGTGGGGGCGCTGTAGGTCACATTGGCAATATTTTCACCACGTGCCCCCAAGGCTTCCGCAGCTTCATCCAATTGCTCGCTGGATTTTATTTTGACCGTCATCAGTACTTTGGTGACGTCGTTTTTCACTGAGTCCAGCAACTGGCCAAATAGCTCGAAAGCCTCACGCTTATATTCTTGTTTGGGCTGCTTCTGGGCGTAGCCCCGAAGGTGAATGCCCTGGCGCAGGTAGTCGAGTGCACTCAAGTGGTCCCGCCAATGGCTATCTACACTTTGCAGCAGAACCATCCGTTCAAACTGGGTGAAATTCTTGGCGCCTACCAAGTCCACTTTGGCCTGAAAAAAAGTGTTGGCAGCATCCACTACCGAAGATACGATTTCGTCATCGGTGATGGAGCTGGCGTCTGACACTTGTTTGCTCAGATCCAAATTGATCTGCCAATCGTCGGCTAGTACTTTTTGCAACGCTGGCACGTCCCACTGCTCTTCCACAGACTCTGCCGGTACGAACTGCCGCACCAAGTCTTGAAATGTCCCTTCGCGCAATGAAGTAATCTGCGCGCCCAAGTCCTCGGCATCAATAATCTCGTTGCGCTGCTGGTAAATGACCTTGCGTTGGTCATTTGACACATCGTCGTACTCCAGCAACTGTTTGCGCATGTCAAAGTTGCGTGCCTCCACTTTGCGCTGCGCACTTTCAATGCTACGGGTCACGATGCCGGCTTCAATCGCTTCACCATCCGGCATTTTCAAACGGTCCATGATGGACTTCACGCGATCACCCGCGAAAATGCGCATCAGCGAGTCATCCAGACTCAAATAAAATCGCGACGAACCAGGGTCACCCTGGCGGCCAGACCGACCACGAAGTTGGTTGTCAATACGGCGAGATTCATGGCGTTCGGTGGCGATGATGCGCAACCCACCCAAGGCCTTGATGGCCTCATGGTCCTGCCCCCACTGCGCACGTAATGCCTTGATATTTTCTTCTTTGGCAGTGGCGTCTAGGCTCTCGTCAGTCTCTACCGCTTCGACGATTTTTTCGATGTTGCCGCCCAGCACAATGTCGGTTCCCCGTCCAGCCATGTTGGTTGCAATGGTAATCATCTTGTTTCTGCCAGCCTGGGCCACAATGTCCGCTTCGCGCGCATGTTGCTTGGCGTTCAGCACCTGATGCGGCAGCTTCTCTTTTTCCAACAACTGGGCAATGATTTCTGAATTTTCAATTGAGGTTGTACCCACCAATACAGGCTGCCCACGCTCGTAGCATTCACGAATATCCTTGATTGCCGCTTCATACTTTTCTCTGGTCGTCTTATAGACGCGGTCTAGTTGGTCATCGCGTCGGCTAACGCGATTGGGCGGGATCACCACAGTCTCAAGACCGTAGATTTCCTGGAATTCGTAAGCTTCGGTATCAGCAGTACCAGTCATGCCAGCCAGCTTGCCATACAGACGGAAGTAGTTCTGAAACGTGATGGACGCCAGTGTTTGGTTCTCGGCCTGAATCTGCACGCCTTCCTTAGCTTCGACAGCCTGGTGCAATCCATCGCTCCAGCGGCGACCGGTCATCAATCGACCCGTGAACTCGTCCACAATGACAATCTCACCCTGTTGCACTACATAGTGTTGATCGCGATGGTAGAGGTGATTGGCTCGCAGCGCCGCGTACAAGTGGTGCATCAACGTAATGTTGGCTGGGTCGTACAGCGACGAGCCTGCGGGAATCAAGCCCAGTTCGGCGAAAATTTGCTCGGCAGACTCATGCCCTTGTTCGGTTAAGAAGACTTGGTGGCTTTTTTCATCCAAGGTGAAGTCACCAGGCTTGGTCACGCCTTCGCCTGTGCGTGGGTCCGCTTCACCCTCTTGCCTCAGCAGCTTGGGAATGGCTTTGTTAACAGCAATATACAGATCCGTGTGATCTTCGGCCTGACCACTGATGATCAGGGGGGTGCGCGCTTCATCGATCAAGATGGAGTCAACTTCGTCCACGATGGCGTAATTCAACCCACGTTGAACGCGGTCGGCTACTTCGTAGACCATGTTGTCGCGCAGGTAGTCGAAACCGAATTCGTTATTGGTTCCATAGGTAATGTCGGCGCGATATGCGGCCTGCTTTTCTTCGCGAGGCACTTGAGGCATATTGATACCTACCGTCAAACCCAAGAAGTTGTACAAGCGCCCCATCCACTGGGCATCTCGGCTCGCCAAATAATCATTGACCGTGACGACGTGCACACCTTTGTTGCTCAACGCGTTGAGATAAACCGGCAACGTGGCAGTAAGGGTTTTACCTTCACCGGTGCGCATCTCAGAAATTTTGCCGTTGTGCAGCGACATTCCACCTAGCAACTGCACATCAAAGTGCCGCATTTTCATGATGCGCTTGGAGCCTTCCCGCACCACAGCAAATGCTTCGGGCAAGATGGCGTCCAAGGTCTCGCCTTGTGCTACTCGGTCTTTAAACTCTTGCGTTTTGGCACGCAATGCATCGTCGGTCAGTTGCTCGAACTGAGTTTCCAGTGCGTTGATGCGCTGCACGACAGTGCGGTACTGCTTGAGCAAGCGGTCATTGCGACTGCCGAAGATTTTGGTAAGAATATTGATGGCCATGCATGCAAGACTGGCCTGCACCCACCATGGGTTGCAGATCAGCGCAGTCCTTTTTCTCTTCTGGGTGAAATGGGGGCAACTGGATGGAAGGCAAGGACTATTGCACTTGCACGTTCACCGCAGTTACCAAACCAATCATTTTAGCGCTGTGCGATAGGCGCTTTGGATTGGGCCATCTGAGCACCAGGAATCGCTCGGCCAGCGTTCAAGAACTTTTGTGGATCTTGGGGTACACCTTGCACCAAGACCTCAAAATGCAAGTGCGGCCCTGTGGATCGGCCGGAAGTCCCGACCTCAGCAATTTTTTGCCCACGTTTGATCAAGTCGCCTTTTTTCACCATTACTCTGGATGCATGCGCATAGCGTGTTATCAAGTTGTTTCCATGGTCCACTTCAATCATGTTGCCGTATTGAAAGTGAAATTCCTCTGTAACCACCATTCCGCCTGCTGCTGAATAAATAGGGGTACCGGTCTCCGCTGGAAAATCCAAACCCGTATGTAATGCAGAACGCCCCGTTATAGGATCAATACGCCAACCGAACACAGAACCGAGGCTGGCGTTTTGAACCGGAATCTGCGTCGGAACCATCATCTTCTTAATCTTTTGTTCAAAAAGTCGTGACTCCATAACGGTCATGGCATCCGAACGCTGGGTTGCCAACACATCCAACGCATCTAGACCTGCGTCCAATTCTTCCAGAGTAATCGGACGGCCCTCTAACAATAATCCGCCTTGACCTGGTTTCAATTTGATTTCAGAGGGGTTCACACCGGCCAAACCTGATACACGCTCTCCCAAGGACTCCAACTGCAGCATCTTGGCTTGCATTTCCCCGAGTTTTTTTGCGAGCACTTCGATGTTTTCCCTCAGATATCGGTCACGTTGAGCGAACTCATCTTTCACCACCAATCGAACCAAGGACCCGATGATGGGCCAACCTTCGCGAGCACCTTTAAGGAACACCCAGTGGTACAAGCCTGCTGAGACCAACATCAAAGCCACTGACAAACCAAGCAGAGACAAGAGTAGCTTTGCACCACTCAGGTTAAATGCTCTGCTCTTTGACAACCGTGCATCCGTGATAATCACCTGCATATTCCAACACCTTCTTCATGCAATCTTTGACTCGAAACCACCGCGCAGTCTCGGCTTTGCAAGCAAGCCGAGAGTCTCCCATGCTCGCAAAGCTCAGTGACTTGGCCACGGACTCGTCTGCGCGACTGAATAGTTTGGAAACACTTATTCCGCGCAACTTGCGAGCTGGGATACAAGCGGGCCCCATTGAAGGGAGCGAGTGGTGCTTGCTTCTGGACAACAATGCAGTGGCTGCAAAACTGCGCCAACTGCTTCCAGCCATGCAAGCGCACTTGCGCTCTAAAGGCTGGGAGGTTAACTCAATTCGGTTAAAGGTCCAAGTGTCGCCATCGGGCAGAAGTTAACCACGACAGGAAAAGAATGGTGCCGCTTGTCGGAATCGAACTGACGACCTACCGCTTACAAGGCGGTTGCTCTACCAACTGAGCTAAAGCGGCACGGGGAAATTCTACATCACGCCCGGGGCGGAATTGAATGAAATGCCCGCTATTTCACACGCGTAAGCGCTGGGCGACCACCATTGGGTGGCCGAGGGGCGTCTGAGGTTTCGCCTTCTGTCCGGGCAACAGGCGCCAAGGTGCCCAACTTAGTTTCAGTAGACACGTTGGGTGTGGAAGAAACAGCATTAACCGCAGTGACCGGAAACGCCATGCCCTGGCCATTTTCGCGCGCATAAATGGCGAGAACACGGTGAACAGGAACCAATATATCCCGTGCCACGCCACCGAACCGCCCCTTGAATTCAATGAACTCATTTCCCATTTGCAAAGCACTGGTCGCATCGAAGCTAACGTTCAACACGATCTCGCCATCTTTGACGTATTCCTGCGGCACTCGAACAGAGTCGTCTACCTGCACCGCAATGAATGGGGTGTAGCCATTGTCCGTACACCACTCGTACAAAGCACGAATGAGGTAAGGACGCGTGGAAAGGGCGTTGTCTGCATCCATCATGGGAATACTGCGTGGCCTTACTTGCGCATCACCTTTTCAGAAGGTGTTAATGCCTCGATATAGGCGGGTCGAGAAAAGATGCGCTCTGCGTATTTGAGTAAGGGCGCTGCGTTTTTACTGAGGTCAATACCGTAATAGTCCAAGCGCCAAAGTAACGGTGCTATTGCGACGTCCAGCATCGAAAAGTTATCGCCCAGCATGTATTTGTTTTTGAGGAACACGGGGGCCAATTGGGTCAGACGATCACGTATGTGTGCGCGGGCTTTTTCAAGCGCTTTTTCATTGCCTTTCGACGCACGGGCTTCAAGCGTCGACACATGCACGAACAACTCTTTCTCGAAATTCAGCAAAAACAAGCGCACACGGGCGCGATCTACTGGATCGCCGGGCATGAGCTGTGGATGGGGAAAGCGCTCGTCAATGTACTCATTGATGATGTTGGACTCGTACAAGATAAGGTCGCGTTCGACCAGAATGGGCACTTGTCCGTAGGGATTCATCACACTGATATCTTCTGGCTTGTTGTACAAGTCCACATCGCGGATTTCGAAGTCCATGCCCTTTTCGAACAAGACGAATCGGCAACGGTGAGAAAAGGGGCAGGTTGTACCTGAATACAGCACCATCATGGCAAGAGACTCCTAAAAAATGAAAAAGAGTGGGTCGCTTCAGCAGACCCACTCTGACACCATCACGCCAAGCGGAAATGACCTGTGCGACAGCGCTAAAACCTTACTTGACGTCTTTCCAAAACGCCGCATTCAGGCGCCAAGCAAAAAACGTGAGCACCGAAAGGAACAGCAGAACCCAAACACCCACTCGTACACGGGTGTTTTTTGCAGGCTCACCCATCCACTGCAAATAGTTGACCAAATCGCCGATCGCCTGGTCGTACTGCGCTGGAGTCATGGTACCTGGAGTAATTTGCTTCCAGCCCTTAAACACCTGCACATCGTGGCCATGGTCGGACACCGTGTCATATACAGGCACTCGTTTACCCTGCAATTCCCACAACACATGGGGCATTCCTACACTCGGGAAAACCAGGTTATTCCAACCGTTAGCCTTCGTCTCGTCCGGATAATAAGTACGCAGGTAGGTATACAAGTAGTCGGCACCTGAACCTGCACGGCTTGCCCGAGACCGGGCAATCAAGGTCAGATCAGGCGGATTGGCACCAAACCAGTCTTTGGCTTGCTTGGGATCAATCGCAGCCTTCATGGTTTCACCCACCTTTTCGGTAGTGAAAAGAAGATTGTCTTTAATCTGTTGATCCGTCAGACCAATGTCTTTGAGGCGGTTAAACCGCATGAACGCTGCAGAGTGACAGTTTAGGCAATAGTTCACAAACAGCTTAGCGCCGTTTTGCAATGAAACCAAGTCGTTCGTCTTGACAGGAGCCTTGTCCAAAGCGATACCACCGCCAGCAGCGTGAGCGCCAACCATAAAGCCCAAGGTAGCTACGAAAGCAATCAGGAGTTTTTTCATGTTAGTAATCTCCTGGGTTCAGTGGGCCGAAAAGTTCACACGCGCAGGAACCTGCTTGGGCTCACCCACCGTACTCCACCAAGGCATGAGCAGAAAGAAGCCGAAGTAGAACAAAGTCCCAACCTGCGAAACGCGCTCACCCGCGGGAGATGGTGCCTGTACGCCCAAGTAGGCAAGAACCACAAAGTTGATCACAAAAACACCGTACAGATATTTATGCCAACCCGGGCGATAGCGGATGGATTTAACAGGGCTGTAATCCAGCCAAGGCAAGAAGAACAGAATGATCACAGCGCCACCCATTACCACCACACCCCAGAATTTGGCATCGATGGACAACATTAGCACCGTAGAAACCACTGCAGCGCCAGCCAACGCGCCCTTGAAAATCGCGGGCATCTTGAATTTGAAGATGCTAAAAGCAGCCGCTGCCAACACACAGGCGATCAGCACATACATAAACTCGCTTGTGATGGCACGCAGCATCGAATAGAAGGGCGTGAAATACCAGACTGGCGCGATGTGCGCGGGCGTTTTCAGTGGGTCGGCCGGGATGAAGTTGTTGTATTCCAAAAAGTATCCGCCCATCTCTGGCGCGAAGAAGATGATGGCAGTAAAGATCATCAAAAAGACGCTTAGGGCAAAAATGTCGTGCACGGTGTAATACGGGTGGAAAGGCACGCCATCCAGTGGGTGTCCCGCCGCATCACGTGGAGCGTTAGGGCCCTTGATTTCAACGCCATCGGGGTTGTTGGAACCCACATCGTGCAGGGCCAGCAGGTGCGCCACCACTAGCCCCAAGAGAACCAGAGGTACAGCAATCACGTGGAAGGCAAAAAAACGATTCAATGTAGCGTCACCCACCACAAAGTCGCCACGAATCAGCAAGGCCAGATCGGGGCCAACCAGGGGAACAGCGGCAAACAAGTTCACGATCACTTGCGCGCCCCAATAAGACATTTGGCCCCAAGGCAGCAAGTAACCCATAAACGCTTCTGCCATCAACACCAAGAAGATGGCACAACCAAAAACCCAGACCAACTCACGCGGCTTGCGATAGCTACCGTAAATCAGGCCACGGAACATGTGTAAATAGACTACGACAAAGAAGGCAGATGCACCTGTGGAGTGCATGTAGCGGACTAGCCAGCCCCACGGCACATCCCGCATGATGTACTCAACCGAACCGAATGCCAAAGCGGCATCTGGTTTGTAGTGCATCACCAGAAAAATGCCCGTCACGATTTGGATTACCAGAACCGTTAACGCAAGACCACCGAAGACGTACCAAAAATTGAAGTTTTTCGGAGCGTAATACTCCGACAAATGCACCCTGTAGGCGTCGAACGCAGTAGGGAACCGGTTTTCAAACCAATTCGTCACCTTTTCACCAGCCGAGGCGTTGGGGGAGATTTCTTTGAAAGTCGCCATTTTTTATCCTCAGGCTTGCTTGTCTTCGCCGATCAGCAGTTTGCTGTCAGACAGGTACATGTGCGGCGGAACTTCGAGATTGTCAGGGGCGGGTTTGTTTTTAAACACGCGGCCTGCCATGTCGAAAGTAGACCCATGGCAGGGACACAAGAAACCGCCCTTCCAGTCATCGGGCAAAGAAGGCTGCGCGCCCAATTGGAACTTCTCGATTGGAGAGCACCCTAAATGCGAACAAATTCCTACGGCCACAAAAAACTCGGGCTTGATGGAGCGGGCCTCATTGCGAGCGTATTCCGGCGTCAATTCGCCGGGCTTTCGATCTGATTTAGGATCTGCTAACTCTGCATCGATACCCGAGAGTGCCGCAACTTGCTCTGGCGTTCGGCGTACGATCCAAACGGGCTTACCGCGCCACTCAACGGTGAGCCTTTCTCCAGGCTTAAGTTCCCCGATGTCCACCTCAACGGCGGCACCAGCGGCTTTGGCCCGCTCCGAAGGCTGAAATGTACTTACAAAAGGGATAGCGGTTGCGACACCGCCCACTGCACCAGCGCAGCCGGAAGCAATCAACCAAGTCCGTTTGCTGGCGTCGATCTTTTTGGTGTCGACAAGGGTTTCACTCATGAGAATCCTCAATGAACATCGCTAGTAGGGGTAAGCTGGGATTGTAGCTGACCGCAGTGGGGGCATTCAACGTGTAGGTTGACGAACAGTGCAAACTTGCACCCAATTTGTCGGTAATACTTGGCTTCTTTCAACCACTGTGGAGCAACTGGCGATGGGAATGATTCAAGAATTCAAGGATTTTGCGGTCAAGGGCAATGTGATTGACCTCGCTGTGGGCGTAATTATTGGAGCCGCCTTCGGCAAAATCGTGGACTCCGTAGTCGGCGATCTGATCATGCCGCTGGTGGGTGCCGTCATTGGGAAGCTGGACTTTTCCAATATGTACTGGGTGCTGGGCACCATTCCTCCAGGCACCGAGGCCACCTTGGCGGGACTTAAAAAAGCCGGAATCCCGGTCTTCGCTTACGGTAACTTCATCACTGTGGCCGTGAACTTTGCTATTTTGGCCTTCATCATTTTCCTGATGGTCAAGCAGATCAACCGCCTCAAAAAGGAAGCTCCGGTGGCTGCCCCTGCGCCAGAAGCGACGCCAGAAGATGTGGTACTGCTCCGCGAAATCCGGGACAGTCTGAAAAAGTAAAACTAGGCAAAGGGGGTGGGGATGCCTTGCGCGGAATTACGTCGCCGCGCGAGTGCTCCCCAAGATTTGCGCTGCCGCTGAAGCCTAGTTTGCGCTTCAATCAGTCTTTGCCCCCGCCTCAAACCATTGCTTCACCATACCCCTCTCGGCATCCGTCATATTGGTGGAGTTGCTCATAGGCATGATTTTGGACACCACCACTTGCTGGTACACAGCCTGCGCATGGGTGGACAGAGCCTCCGGGGTGTCCAGGCGAACATTCTTCATTTGCACAGCCTCGCCGTGACACATGTAGCATCGCTGGGCCAACATGGGCTGCATTTCTTTGTATCCAATTTGACCCGAACCACTCGTCGCCAGGGCACCAGTAGCGCCTGAACTTATAGCACTCTGGGGGGGCGAAACGGGCTTCAGCCATACCAGCAGGCCCACAATCGCCAACACACCTACCGCTGCGTACTTCCAAGGGTGATTGTTGCGACCTAGTTTGAACCCGTGACGCAACACAAAAAACTGGCGGATTGCAGCACCCGCGAACATCATGAGAATGAGCACCAACCAGTTTTGCGGATGGCTGTAGGTGAAACTGTAGTGGTTGCTCAGCATGGCAAATAGCACAGGCAGCGTAAAGTAGGTGTTGTGCACACTGCGCTGCTTTCCGCGCCAGCCATGTACTGGGTCGATAGGTTCACCTGCTTTGATGCTGGCCACCATTTTGCGTTGCCCCGGAATAATCCATTGAAGCACGTTGGCACTCATGGCGGTTGCCATCATCGCGCCCACCAGCAAAAACGCTGCGCGACCCGCAAACCAATGGCAGGCTAGCCAAGAAGCGATGCACACCAGCACCGCCACACCAACGCCCACAATCAGATCCCCATTTTTGCGCTGCCCGAAGTGGCGGCAAATTTGGTCATACGCGAACCAGAAAACCACCAAGAAAGACAACGCTACGGCAATTGCCGAATGCGGCTGCCACGCCATCACCGATTTATCGATCAGGTAGGTGCCCGCGCTCCACAAATAGGACACGGTAAACAAAGCGAAGCCGGTTAGCCAGGTGCTGTAGCTCTCCCAATAAAACCAATGGAGGTTTTCCGGCAACTTGGGCGGGGCCCCGGCGAACTTCACGGGGTGATAGAAACCGCCACCATGCACGGCCCACAGCTCACCGCTCACACCCTGCTTCTTGAGGTCATCGTCGACAGGCGGAGTTAGGCTGCTATCCAGAAACACGAAGTAGAACGAAGAACCAATCCATGCAATGGCAGTAATCACGTGCACCCACCGCAAAAGCAAGTTGGCCCAGTCGAGTAAGTAGCTTTCCATGCGTGGTTTCTCCTAAGAATCAAATCAGGCCGTAGCCGTGGGTTCATGCTGCGCTTGCAAGAGTTGGGCCGCCACGGCCACGGCAATCACCTCTGGGCGCTTATCGTGGATACCAGACACCCCAATGGGGCAGGTCACATGGGCCAGTTCCGTTGCAGTGAAACCGCGTGCCTCCAGCCGGTGCCGAAAAGCTGCCCACTTGGTCTTGCTGCCAATCAACCCGATGTAGGGCAGATCGCCCTTTGCACGTTGACGTTTCAGGCAGGCGGCCACAATCTCCAAGTCCTCGGCATGGCTAAAGCTCATTATGAGTACGCGGGATTCGGGCGCAAGGTCGGTAACGGCAGCTTGCACCGGGTCGGAATGCTCGCAGCGCACGTTGTCGGGCACTTGCCGCGGAAAGATTTCGTCACGGCTGTCGATCCAATCCACTGAAAACGGAAGTCTGCCCAGCACATCGACCAGTGCGTGCCCAACATGACCGCCTCCAAACAGTGCGACCGGCGCACGCGATGGCTGCAGGTTTTGTAGCAAACTGTCACGGTCCTGCGCCGAGACCCTCTCATAGTGCAAATGCATTTCACCACCACAGCATTGACCCAAGCTGGGGCCCAACACATAACGTTGGGTAAAAGGGACTCCGTCCAATTGCAACAAATGGTTGCGGGCCGTGCCGATCGCATCCAATTCCAGTCGCCCACCGCCTACAGTGCCCAGCAAGCTGTCGGCAAACACGGCCATCCATGCCCCGGCCTCGCGTGGCACCGATCCTCGGCTGCTGTGAACACGCACCAGCACCGCATCGGCCTTTGCCAATTGAGCCACAAGCAGAGGAAGCCCATTCACAATCGGACACCCTTTGCCACAAGCAGGCGCAGCCTCAGTTCATAATTTGGGGCAAAGTACATCTGCAACGCACCGACTGGAGACAACACATGCAAAGATTTTCGATTCGGCACCATGGTGCAGGTTTTGGGCCTCAAGCCATTGTGGTGGGGCTTTTGGCTATATTGACCGGCTGCTCCACCCCCCCGCCCAAGCCCGAGCCCGCCCCCGTGAGCGTGGCCCCCGAGGCACCACCCCCTGTCGCAGTGGTAAGCCCACCTGCACTTCCCGAGCCGGCATTCAGCTCGCAAGCCCCTACGCCGCGCGACTACCGCCGCGATGCAGCCAACCACCTCTACGCACGCAACACCCAACGCATATTCCCTGGCAAGCTCCCGCCGTTGCTCTATGCGGTCGGTGTGGTGCAGATTGACATTGACCGCATGGGCCACGTTACTGACATTCGCTGGATGAGGGCGCCCACCCATGCGCCGGAAGTCATAGCGGAGATTGAGCGCTCGGTCCGACAGGCTGCCCCCTTCCCTGCGCCTGCACGCATGGGCCGCGTCACCTACACGGACACTTGGCTGTGGCACAAGAGCGGTCGTTTTCAATTGGATACCTTGACCGAGGGACAGTTGTAAACCCCACGTGCGCAGTCAGTGTTCAAGCCGGAGCACACGCCTAAGAGCCCCGGTAAGTGGAGTAACTCCATGGGCTGACCAACAATGGGACATGGTAGTGTTGGTCCACATGGGCCACGCCAAAGTCCAGTCTCACGTGGTTCAAAAAGTTGGGTTCGGGCAATGCCACATGACGCCCCTTGAAGTAGCCAGCCACATCAAAAACCAACCGGTACGTGCCTTGCTTCAGGCTTGCGTTGTCATACAGCGGACCATCGGGGTTACGTCCGTCGGCGTTCAGCACAAATCGCTTTACCAATGAGGCAGTCTCGCCCTGCGGAGTCGTGTGGGTGGTGTATAGCGCCACCGCCATACCCGCAGCGGGGGTGCCATGCATGGTGTCCAGTACATGTGTGCTCAATCCCATGGCGCTACCTTTTCGCTTAAAAACCCAAAGTGTATACACTTTTGGGCATTCTGAGTATCATGCCCACATGGAGCCCACCACTACCACCAGTTTCATCGTCGAGGCCATCACCCGCTCAATCGTCGAGCACCGGTTGGCTCCAGGTACCAAATTGGGCGAGCAAAAGTTGGCCGATCAGTTTGGTGTGTCGCGCACCTTGATCCGCCAGGCACTATTCCAGCTTTCGCAAAACCGACTGATCCGAATGGAACCCGCACGCGGTGCGTTTGTTGCTGCCCCTTCCGTGGCCGAAGCGCGCCAGGTATTTGCTGTGCGCCGCATGCTAGAAGCAGGCATGGTCCGTGCATTCATTCAAAGCGCCACAGACGCCCACCTGAAAGCCCTGCGTGAACACACTGCCCAAGAGGAGCATGCCGTTCGGCACGGCAACATTTCCAGCCGTACCGAACTGCTGGGCGACTTCCACGTCCGCATGGCCCAACTTATGGGCAACGACGTACTCGCCTTGCTGTTGATGGATCTACTCTCTCGGTGTGCGCTGATCACGCTGATGTACCAGTCCAGCGCAGCCGCCGCCCATTCGCACGAAGAACACACCGCCATCGTGGACGCACTGCAGGCGCGCGATGAGCCCTTGGCCCTGCGCCTGATGGACGAGCACCTGAAAAACGTGGAAGTCGCCCTGACCCTGACACCTGCCCCCACACCATGAGCACCTACGACAGCACCCGCCCCTATCCTCGCGACCTGATTGGTTATGGCGAACACGTGCCTCACGCGCAGTGGCCCGGCCAGGCCCGTGTGGCCGTGCAATTTGTCCTCAACTACGAAGAGGGCGGAGAGAACAGCGTGCTGCACGGCGACGCGGGCTCAGAACAATTCTTGTCTGAAATGTTCAATCCTGCGAGCTACCCGGACCGCCACATCAGCATGGAGGGCATTTACGAATATGGCTCGCGCGCGGGTGTGTGGCGCATCTTGCGCGAGTTCGAAACACGCGGCCTGCCGCTCACGGTCTTTGGCGTAGGCATGGCCCTGGAGCGCCACCCCGAACTGACCCGCCGCTTGGTCGAACTGGGCCACGAGATTGCTTGCCACGGCCACCGCTGGATCCACTACCAAAACATCGACGAAGCCACTGAGCGCGAGCACATGCAACTGGGCATGGCGGCGATTGAGAAGCTGACGGGTGAAAGACCGTTAGGCTGGTACACCGGCCGCGACAGCCCGCGCACACGGCGCCTGGTGGCTGACTACGGCGGCTTTGAGTACGACAGCGACTATTACGGCGACGACCTGCCTTTCTGGATGAAAGTGCAAAAGAGTGACGGCAGCGTGGTACCCCAACTCATCGTTCCCTACACGCTGGACTGCAACGACATGCGCTTTGCCCTGCCCCAAGGTTACTCGCATGCAGACCCATTCTTCCAGTACCTCAAGGACACCTTCGATGCGCTGTACGCCGAAGGCGACCCCAACGGCCTGAACGCCCCCAAGATGATGAGCATTGGCATGCACTGCCGCCTGCTGGGGCGCCCCGGGCGCATAACAGCCCTGCAGCGTTTTCTGGACCATATTGGCCAGTTTGAACATGTCTGGGTGGCGCGGCGCATTGACATTGCGCGGCATTGGAAGACCACGCACCCTTATGTGGATTGACCCCAAATGACTACTCCCCTTACCCTGAACCAGCTCAACAGCGCCACGCTGGACGAAGCTTCTGCGCTGCTCGATGGCCTCTACGAGCACTCACCCTGGATTGCGCGGGCGGCGCTCGCCAAACGGCCCTTTCAGTCATTGGCACAATTGAAATTCGCGATGGTGCAAGAGGTGACCCATGGCGGACGCGAACCCCAGTTGGCGCTGTTGCGGGCCCACCCCGAACTGGCGGGCAAGGCCATGGTGGACCAAAGTCTCACCGCCGAAAGCACCAACGAGCAAAGCAAGGCTGGCCTCACGCATTGCACACCGGCCGAGTTCGAGAAGATTCAGCAGCTCAACGCGCAGTACAACGCACGCTTTGGTTTTCCCTTCATTCTGGCCGTGCGCGGCCCGCGCGGAACCGGCCTCTCCAAGTCCGAGATCATCGCCACGCTGGAGCGGCGCGTGCAAGGGCACCCGGACTTTGAACTGGCCGAGTGCCTGCGCAACGTGCACCGCATTGCCGAGATCCGCCTTAACGACAAGTTTGGCTACACGCCGGTGCAAGGCCACCAAGTGTGGGACTGGCAAGAAGCACTGGCCCAACATACCGACGCGGCCTATGCGGGCACCGGTCAACTCACCGTCACGTACCTGACGGATGCGCACCTGGCCTGCGCCCGCCAGATTCATGCTGACATGCTGGCCGCCGACTGCGACAGCGCCACCATCGATGCCGTGGGCAACGTAGTGGGGCGCTATGAAAGTGATAGCTACCCGCGCACATCCGACGAGCGCCAGGGGCCTATTTCATCAAAAACTCTGCTGACCGGCAGCCACTACGACACGGTGCGCAACGGCGGCAAGTACGACGGCAGGCTTGGCATTTACGTGCCGCTGGCCTGCGTGCAAGCGCTCAAGGCCCAAGGCAAGCGCTTGCCCTATGCGCTGGAGGTGGTAGCCTTTGCCGAGGAAGAAGGCCAGCGCTACAAGGCCACTTTTCTGGGGTCGGGCGCACTCACCGGCGACTTTGACACCGCCTGGCTGGACCAAGTGGACGCAGACGGTATCTCCATGCGTGACGCCATGGCCAATGCCGGTCTGGACGTGAACGCTATTGGCTCTATCCGCCGCAACCCTGCCGACTACCAAGGCTTTGTGGAAGTCCACATCGAGCAAGGCCCGGTGCTCAACGCGCTGGACATTCCGCTGGGCGTGGTCACCTCCATCAACGCCAGCGTGCGCTACGTGGGCGAGATTGTCGGCATGGCCAGCCACGCCGGCACAACGCCCATGGGCCAGCGCCGCGACGCGGCTGCTGCAGTGGCCGAGCTGATCTTGCTGGTCGAACACTGCGCCACCCAAGATGGCGACTCGGTCGGCACCGTCGGGCAGCTGCAAGTACCCAATGGCTCCATTAATGTGATCCCTGGGCGCTGCCAGTTTTCTCTGGATTTGCGCGCACCGTCGGATGCACAGCGCGATGCCCTAGAGGCCAAAGTGCTCACCGGCCTGCGCCTGATTTGCGAACGCCGCGGCCTGCAGCACAGCCTCACCCGCACCATGCAGGCCAGTGCCGCACCAAGCGCGCCCGAATGGCAGCAACGCTGGGAAGCAGCAGTCACCGCATTGGGCGTTCCCCTGCACCGCATGCCCAGTGGCGCGGGGCACGACGCCATGAAGCTGCACACCATACTTCCGCAGGCCATGCTCTTTGTGCGCGGCCTGAATTCCGGCATCAGCCACAACCCGCTGGAATCCACCACCAGCGACGACATGCAACTCGCGGTCGATGCCTTCTCCTATTTGCTCGACCAACTGGCTGCACAAGCCTGAAGTACTCCCCACCATGACTACACACTACGACCAACTCGACGCCTGGATTGACGCGCACTTTGACGAGCAAGTGCGCTTTCTGCAAGAACTGGTGCGCGTGCCCACCGACACCCCGCCGGGCAACAACGCACCGCACGCAGAGCGCACCGCTGAGCTGCTGGCAACCATGGGCCTGCAGGCCGAAAAACACAGCGTGCCCGCCAGCGAGGTGCAGGCTGCCGGCATGCAAAGCATCACCAACCTGGTGGTGCGCCGCCCTTACTCTGCGGGCGGCCTCACCATCGGCCTGAATGCCCACGGCGACGTGGTGCCCCCCGGCGAAGGCTGGACGCATAACCCCTACGGTGGCGACATTGCCGACGGCAACATGTACGGCCGCGCCACGGCGGTGAGCAAGAGCGATTTCTCCAGCTACACCTTCGCCGTGCGGGCGCTGGAATCGCTGGGCCTGCCACTCAAGGGCGGTGTGGAACTGCTGTTTACCTACGACGAAGAATTCGGCGGCGAACTCGGCCCAGGCTGGTTACTGGAAAAGGGCCTCACCAAGCCAGACCTGCTGCTTGCGGCAGGTTTCTCGTACCAGGTGATCACCGCGCACAACGGCTGCCTGCAAATGGAAGTGACGGTGCACGGCAAGATGGCGCACGCCGCCATTCCTGAAAGTGGTGTGGATGCACTGCAAGGCGCGGTGCACATCCTCAACGCGCTGTACGCGCAGAACACGCTGTACAAGCAAGTGACATCCGATGTGGACGGCATCAACCACCCTTACCTGAACGTAGGCCGCATTGAAGGCGGCACCAATACCAATGTGGTCCCCGGCAAAGTGGTCTTCAAGCTGGACCGCCGCATGATCCCCGAAGAAAACCCCACCGAAGTGGAAGCCTCCATCCGCAAGGTGATTGCGGACGCAGCCGCCCAGGTGCCCGGCATCACGGTGGACATCAAACGCCTGCTGCTGGCCAAATCCATGCGGCCGCTGGCGGGTAACAAGCCTTTGGTGGACGCGCTGCAAAAACACGGCGAAGCCTTGTTCGGTGAACCCATCCCCGCCATGGGCACCCCGCTGTACACCGACGTGCGCCTGTTCGCCGAGCGCGGCATCCCCGGCGTCATCTACGGCGCTGGCCCCCGCACCGTGCTGGAGTCGCACGCCAAGCGGGCGGATGAGCGTGTGAGCTTGGAGGATTTGCGCAAGGCGACCAAGGTTGTGGCGCGGACACTGTTGGATTTGTTGAAGGGCTAAGTGGTAGATCGCCACAGCTCGCCCGGCACAAGGTGGCGATACCCAGTTAGGTCATCAGTGCACCGGCGCTTGGTGGGCTACCCCGAATCGCTCCGCCAAGTTAGCCAAGCGCTTGTCCATGGTCCACAAGCGCGCACTGGGGGTGATGCGTGTGGATGCCAGCAGCACCAAATCCACCAGCCCACAGCCCAACCCATATAGACGGTCGCGCTCCACCATCGCAATCACCTCTTGCAGGCTGGCTTGTTGTGCGCCTTGCAACAAGGCAATGTCTTTCAAGGTGCGTTCGCGCGGTGCAGGCGGCGTTCCGCACGCCAATTCTGCAATCACCATGGGGTGCGTCAGCGCCTGGTCCAGCACGATCAAGTCGATCAGCGCAGCATTGCGCTGGCGAAAGTGATCCACCCAAACAGAGGTGTCAACGAGCACGCTCACAGCGGGAGCGGCTCAACATCACGCCGCGGCACGTCCTGCATCTGCGGCATGCTGCCTCCCAGAGCAGCCAAGCGTTTGGCTGCCTGCACCCGGACAAAGGTCTTCATGGCTTCCCGGAAGATGTCCGCCTTGTCCAAATCCGGGTCCGCAACCTGTAGCGCTTGCTCGTAGAGGGCATCGTCAATCGTGACCGTTGTTCTCATATCAGCACTCCTTTTGATGCACATTATCATCAAAATCAGCATCCAATCAAAGCATGAGCTTTATAAATGCGTGAAGCATCACAGCGCTACCAATGGGTTTGCAAGGCAAAAGTGCACAGCGCACTCTTTCTTACCTAAGAAATTGGGCTACAGCGCTTTCAGGGTATGCGCAAGTAGCTATGGATTTGGGAGCATTTTCCCCAAGGCGTAGGTGCCGTACTTGGAATCGCTCGCCCGGGTGCCCCGTTGGGTTTACGTGCCAATGATCTGGGCGCGATGGGCGTCGCTGAAGAAAAGTGCACCACCAAACAGACGGGTAAAAGCAGTGGCGAGGTAGCCACCGAGGCTGTGGCCGTTGACGCCAGCGACGTTTGAGCTGGCCAGCACCAAATCGGCCCCCGCCACACGGGCTGCGAGTTTGTAGCCATAACTTTGAGTGAGTGCACCAGTCTCCAGATCAATCTCACCGGGCTTTTGGTAGCGTATTTGCATGGCCTGTTGACCACTGGCCGTGCTAATGCGCAGCCACCAGTTGCACATATCAACGATCTGGGAGATGGGCACCCCTGTTGCGGCCAAAGCGACATCGTCGGCAATGTCTTCGGCTCCCTGGGTGCCGCGCATAGAGACGTAGACTTTGCCGGCGTTTTCGTTATTGGGGCCTGCCAGCTCAGAGCCTGCATTGATTTGCCATATCGTTGCATCAAAACCAGAGCCCAAGGGATGTGGTTTTTCCACGCTGTCCAGAACTGTGAAGTTGGCGGCGAGAAAGCCGGCCTGGGGTTGGGTGAGGCGGTCTGTGAACTTCACAGGAGCGATATCCCCTTTTCGATTGCAACAACATAAGATGCATCTGCGAGCAATGCGTTGATGTAAGCAGTTTGGATTGAGGTCATTTCATTGTTCCGTAGGTAAGTTTTGTTTGGGACGCAAATGCTGTGTACTTTTCAGAATCGGCATGCCCGCGGTTATTTACTCCGCAGGTGTATTTACCTCCAAGCATGGGTAAACCGCCGATACGACCACCTGAGGTGGTGAAGCGTCGATATTGGGCAATCTCTTCGCCAGTATCCCAGTCGTAAATCTTGCTTGTATCTTGGCTAATCGGTATGACATAGCCTTCGAGATTCACTGTGGAAGAAGGTGGTTGTCTTGCCCGCTTTGTATTCACCGCTGCAGGTCTGATCTCTAATCGCCCGTCCTCTGCGCACAGCTTTTCAAACTGCCGCATCCCCACGATGTGATCCACAAACGGCCCCACCAACAGCAGCAGCATCACCACCGCGCGCATCAGCCATTGAGCGACAGGGTGCCGGATGGACAACCAATTCGGTGAGCGCTTGGCGAGGTACCAACTCAATGCCAACCACAACAGCCCAACGGCCAGAAATGACAGGCCAATGATGCTGCAGCCTTCCACTTGGCTTCGTCCATCGCTTTCATTTGGTTTCCAAATCGACCACCTGTGCTTATGGATATTGCGCAAGCAGCTATTGAATTCGTAGCAAACTTCGCCTCGGTGGTGAGGTAGACGTTTCTGGCTGTTGTGGGTGCCGAAATACTTTCATCCGCAGAGACCACGCCGGACCTGGCTGACTTGCGTTTGGGTACATCCCTTGCGGCACGGGGCCAACACGCTTGAACAAACCTATGGGGTTTCATTGTTTTCTATCTCCCTTGGTGGTTGGCTACCCAGATAAACCCCAACATTAGAACCCACCCCCAGCGCGCAAAATGAACTTGGAGGGAAGAACGCCCCAAAGTTGGGCATTGTTCTTGCTTGGAATCTTGCATCCGTAAACCTTGAAGGAGTTTTCATGAAAAAGCGCCAGTTTCTCCACGCCATAGCCTTTGCAGCGGCCACATTGACAGCGGGCTCTGCCCTAGCCCAAACCACGCCCATCAAGTTCCAGCTGGACTGGCGCTTTGAGGGCCCCGCCGCCATGTTTCTGACACCGGCCGCCAAAGGGTATTTCAAAGACGCCAAGCTGGACGTCACCATCGACGCTGGCAACGGCTCCGGTGGCACCGTGACCCGTGTCGCTTCTGGCGCCTACGACATGGGCTTTGCCGACATGGCGGCACTGATGGAATTCCACGCCAACAACGCCGATGCGCCCAATAAACCTGTAGCCATCATGATGGTTTACAACGACACACCCGCTTCGGTGATGGCGCTCAAAAAGTCCGGCATCAAGACCCCGGCCGACCTCAACGGCAAGAAACTTGGCGCCCCTGTGTTCGATGCCGGTCGCCGTGCCTTCCCTATTTTTGCCAAAGCCAACAACATCAGCGGCGTGCAGTGGACCGCCATGGACCCGCCCCTGCGTGAAACCATGCTGGCGCGCGGCGATGTGGATGCCATCACCGGTTTCACCTTCACTTCTTTGCTCAACCTCGAAGCACGGGGTGTGAAGGCTGAAGACATCGTGGTACTGCCCTACCCCCAGTTCGGCGTGAAGCTGTACGGCAACGCGATCATTGCCTCGCCCAAAATTCTGAAAGAAAACCCTGAAGCCGTGAAAGCGTTCTTGGTTGCGTTCGCCAAGGGCATGAAAGACGTGATTGGCAACCCCGCCAGCGCCGTGGGCGACGTGAAAGCACGTGACGGCATCATCAACGCCGAACTGGAAACCCGCCGCCTGCAGCTGGCCATTTCCACCGTCATCAACAGCCCCAACGCACGTGCCGAAGGGTTTGGTCAGGTCAGCGGTCCACGCCTGTCTTTGATGGCCTCCCAAGTTTCCGACGCGTTCAACACCAAAAGCCGCGTGAACCCTGATGTGGTGTGGAACAGCAGTTTCTTGCCGTCCAAGGCAGTGCTCGACGTTTTGCCAAAGAAGTAAGCCATGAGTGAATCCGCGTCACCCTGGTTCGTCGATTTTCAGGATGTTTGGCTGGCCTACAACGAGGAGCTGCTCCAGCAGAACCACTTCGCAGTAGAGGCCATTGACTTGAAGGTACGCAAGGGCGAGTTCATCGCCATTGTCGGTCCTTCAGGTTGTGGCAAGTCCACCTTCATGAAGCTCACCACCGGCCTCAAGATGCCGTCCATGGGCAGGATCCTGATCGACAGCCAGCCGGTGACGGGGCCACTCAAAATTTCTGGCATGGCGTTTCAGGCTCCATCGCTGTTGCCGTGGCGCACCACTGTGGACAACGTGCTGTTGCCACTGGAAATCGTGGAGCCCTACCGCAGCAGCTTCAAGGCCAAGCGCAAGGAATACGTAGAACGTGCGCGAAAACTCCTACAAAAAGTGGGTTTGGGCGGCTACGAGGACAAGTTTCCTTGGCAGCTCTCGGGCGGCATGCAGCAGCGTGCCAGTATTTGCCGCGCGCTGATTCACGAACCCAAGATGCTGCTGCTGGACGAGCCCTTTGGCGCGCTCGATGCGTTTACGCGCGAAGAGCTTTGGTGCATTTTGCGCGACCTGTGGACTGAGCAGCAGTTCAATGTGATTTTGGTCACGCACGACCTGCGTGAGTCGGTCTTTTTGGCCGACACGGTGTATGTGATGAGCAAGAGTCCGGGCCGTTTTGTGGTGAAGAAAGAGATTGAGCTACCGCGTCCCCGCGACCTTGAAATCACCTACACCAAAGAGTTCACCGATATCGTGCACGAGCTGCGCGGGCACATCGGCGCCATGCGCAAGACCGGTGCAGCGATTAACCAATAAGGCCTGACCATGAACAAAAAACAAGTGGAGTTTTGGGCCCCGTGGATTTTGCTGGTGGGTTTCATCGTCGTTTGGCAAATACTGTGCTCCGCCTTTGAGGTCTCTGAATTCATTTTCCCCAGCCCCTGGAGGATCTGGACGCAATTCTGGGAATACAAAGTCATCATTGCCGGGCACGCCTGGCGCACATTTTGGGTCACCATGGCCGGCTTCGGCATCGCCATTGTGGTGGGCGTGCTGTTGGGGTTTGTCATTGGCAGTTCACGACTGGCCTATGCCGCCGTGTACCCGCTCATGACCGCGTTCAATGCGCTACCCAAAGCCGCCTTTGTACCCATTCTGGTGGTCTGGTTTGGCATCGGTGTGGGGCCCGCCATACTCACCGCCTTTTTGATCAGCTTCTTCCCCATCATGGTGAACATTGCCACCGGCTTGGCGACCTTGGAGCCCGAGCTGGAAGACGTGTTGCGCGTGCTGGGCGCCAAGCGCTGGGATGTGCTGATCAAGGTGGGGCTTCCACGCTCCATGCCTTATTTCTATGGCTCGCTGAAAGTCGCTATCACGCTGGCGTTTGTGGGCACCACGGTGTCTGAGATGACCGCTGCCAATGAAGGCATTGGCTATCTGCTGATCAGTGCTGGCTCGGCCATGCAGATGGGCCTGGCGTTTGCAGGCTTGGTGGTGGTGGGTGCCATGGCCATGGTGATGTATGAGCTGTTCAGCGCCATAGAAAAACACACCACCGGCTGGGCCCACCGCGGTTCGCAAAATACGTAATGACGCCTGAGCTGATCGAGCGCCACCTGTTGCGCGCCAATGCCGTGGCCCAGCGGGCTATTGGGCTTGGCAAACACCCATTCGGCGCCATTCTGGTGGCGCCTGATGGGGAAACGGTGCTGGCCGAGCAGGGCAATGTGGATACGGTGAACCATGCCGAGTCCACGTTGGCCCGCCATGCTTCCACCAACTTCACGCCCGACTACCTGTGGGGCTGCACGCTGGTTACCACCGTTGAGCCTTGCGCCATGTGCGCGGGCACACAGTACTGGGCCAACATCGGCACGCTGGTGTTTGGCATGACCGAACGTCGCTTGCTGGAGCTGACCGGCAACCACGAAGAAAACCCCACCATGGATCTGCCCAGCCGCACCGTACTGGCTGCCGGCCAAAAGCAGGTGCAGGTGATCGGCCCGGTGCCTGCTGTAGAAGAAGCCATTGCCGCCTTGCACTTGAACTTCTGGACGCGCTGAGGCGCCAGACTCTGTAGATACCCATCCCATGGTGTGGCACGCCCAGTTAGACCTGAACTACCGGCATGAAGCCAAGCGGACTGTTGCGCGGCACCTCCATAGCGGGCCCTTGCGCATTTTGCAAAGCCTGTACCCCGAGGGCGACGACATTTGTCACAACGTGCTGGTGCACCCGCCCGGGGGCTTGGTAGGCGGCGACACACTGGACCTGCGGGTACACACAGTCGCCAGCGCCCATGGCCTGATCACCACCCCCGGCGCTACCCGCTTTTACCGGTCAGATGGCCCCTGGGCCACACAGAACACCACGCTGACGCTGGAAGCCGGTGCCCGCCTCGAGTGGCTCCCTCTGGAGACTATCTGTTATGACGCCTGCCAGGCGCGCAACCATCTGCGCCTGGAATTGGCCCCCGGTTCTGAATGCATGGGCTGGGACACCACCGTGTTGGGGCTCCCCATGGCCCACTTGCCATTCACGCGGGGTCAGTTGGAGCAGCACATCGAGATCCCCGGCGTGTGGCTGGAGCGGGGGCTGATCGACGCAAGTGATGACCGCCTGCTGAATAGCCCCGTAGGCATGGCAGGGCAGCGCTGCCTGGCCACGTTGTTCTTTGCATCGGGAAGCCCGTTGCCGCGCGAGCGCAAAGAAGCCTTGTTGGACAGTGCCCGGGCCTGCCTGCAACAGCATCCGCTGGCCTCCACCTCGGGTGCCACCAGCCCGCATCCGCAAGTGGTAGTTGTGCGGGTGCTGGCACCCCATGCGGAACCCGCCATGCAGTTGCTGCGCCAGATACGGCGCGCGTGGCGCACCCAGCAATGGGGGCTTGATGCGGCAGACCCGCGCATCTGGGCCATGTAAACACCTCGCCACAACGCGCGCACTGCACACATAATGTGCAGCAATTCCCAAACCACCGTCCGGGCCCCAGGGCACCAAAGCAAAACCCCAGATGGCAGCGATAGACAACGACTTTTCCGAGTGCTCCGCCCTGGTGGTGGATGGCAACCCCACTTCGCGATCCATTCTGGTGTCGCAGTTGCGTGATTTTGGCGTGGCTACCGTAGCCCAGGCCGCGCGCCCCATCGATGGGCGCAGAAAACTGGAGTACAGCACGTTCGATTTCGTTTTGTGCGAACTGCATTTCGCTAGCGACGAAATGTCGGGTCAGGACCTGCTCGACGACCTGCGGCGCAACCATTTGCTGCCGTTTTCCACCATCTTCATCATGATCACGGGTGAGGCCACCTACGCCAAGGTGGCCGAGGCCGCAGAATCCGCATTGGATGGCTATTTGCTGAAACCGCACAAGGCTACGCAACTGGGCGAGCGCCTCACGGCGGCGCGCGCCCGCAAGGTTTCGCTGCAAAGCATCTTCACGGCCATTGAAGAAGAGCGGTTTGAAGTGGCTGCCGCCATGTGCCTGGACCGTTTTGAATCCAGGGGACAGTTCTGGCTGTATGCAGCCCGTGTGGGCGCAGAGTTGTTGCTCCGCCTGGGGCGGCATGGTGAGGCGCAAACCTTGTACAAGGCCGTGATTGCAGCCAAGACCCTCCCCTGGGCGCGGCTGGGGGTGGCACGCGCGCAGTTAGAGGCAGGCAACATCAACCAAGCCACTGGCACGCTGGAGAACCTGATTCAAGACGACCCTACCTACGTCGACGCCTATGACGTCATGGCGCGCGCCTACTTCGAACTAGGCCGTTTTGACAAAGCGCTAGAGACCTACAAAATGGCCTCCACGCTAACGCCAGCCTCGGTCAGCCGTGTGCAAAACCTGGCCATGATGTCCTACTACTCTGGCAACCACGAAGACGCCGAGCGCCAACTCGACAAGACGGTTCGCTTGGGCATTGAGTCCAAGATGTTCGACAGCCAAACCCTGGTGCTGCTGGCATTTACCCGCCTGGAGAGCAATGACCGCAAAGGCCTGCAGCGCTGCCAAGACGATTTCGCCCGGCTGATCGACAAAGACGAGGACAACCCGCGCCTGAAGCGACTATCAGCCGTGGTGGATGTGCTGAACCTTATTCAGCAACAGCAACTACCCCAGGCGCTCGCGGCGGTGCGCGAAATGGCCCGCGCCGTGCAGACACCTTTGTTCGACTTTGAATCGGCCAGCAATCTGGTGACGCTGGTGTCTTACCTGGCTCGCAAAGCGATTCAATTGGACGAAGTGGCTTCCTTGGTGGAGGGGTTGGCCCGGCGTTTTTGTAGCAACCGATCCATCACCGAGTTGCTGGCGGCCAGCGCCATAGCCTACCCGCCCTACGTCGCCCTGATTCGCGCTGCCCAGTCGCAAGTCCTGGAATACACCGAAGCGGCCATGACGCTGAGCATGGCGGGCGACCCCACCTCGGCCGTAAAGAACCTGATCATGCATGCCAAGGAAACCATGAATGCCCGCCTGGCTGAGAACGCCTACCAATTGCTGCAAAAACACAGCGGAAAGGTCACGAACGAAGCGCACCTGCAGTTGCTGGTGAATGAACTGCGGGCGCTGTGCGGCCCCGTGATCAGCCGGGCCACTCTCGGCGAGCAACGGCGACAAGCAGGCGGATTGGCACTGCGCACCGGCAAGCGTACCCAACCGGATGCAGAAGAAGCACCCGACTAAATGGCCACCAGACCGCGCACCCCGTCAATTTCCATGTTTTGCCCCATGCCACGCGCCAGCACTGCGCCGCGCTCCATCACCACGTACTGGTCGGCCAGCTCTTGGGCAAAGTCGTAGTACTGCTCCACCAGCACAATGGCCATGGTGCCGCGATCAGCGAGCATGCGAATCACGCGCCCAATATCCTTGATGATGCTGGGTTGAATGCCTTCTGTCGGCTCGTCCAGAATCAGCACCTTGGGGCCCGCCGCCAGTGCCCGCGCAATGGCGAGCTGCTGCTGCTGCCCACCAGACAGGTCACCCCCGCGGCGGTTCAGCATCTGCTTGAGCACGGGAAACAGATCAAACAACTCAGACGGAATCGGCGTACCTGCACTCTTGTAGGCTAGGCCCATGCGCAGGTTTTCTTCTACCGTGAGACGCGCAAATATCTCGCGCCCTTGGGGCACAAAACCCAAGCCCATGCGTGCCCGCTCGTAAGGCGTGAGTTTTTGAATCGGCTTGCCATCGAACTCGATACTGCCCGACTTGATGGGCACCAAACCCATCATCGACTTCAGCAGCGTGGTCTTGCCAACGCCATTACGGCCCAGAATGACCGTGACCTTGCCGATGTCGGCCTCCAGGCTCACATCGCGAAGAATGTGGGAGCCACCGTAGTACTGGTTGACGTTTTGGATCTTCAACATAGCGGTGCAGCCTTAGCGGCCCAAATAAACTTCAATGACGCGCTCATCGGCCTGCACCTGGTCCAGCGTTCCCTGCGCCAGCACCGAGCCGTCGCACAGCACCGTAACGATGTCGCTGATGGTGCGGATAAAACCCATGTCGTGCTCCACCACCATGAGCGAGTGTTTGCCCTTGAGGGTGAGGAACAACTCGGCCGTGCGCTCGGTTTCTTCGTCGGTCATGCCTGCCACGGGTTCGTCCAGCAACAGCAGCTTGGGGTCCTGCATGAGCAGCATGCCAATCTCCAGCCACTGCTTTTGGCCATGGCTCAGGTTGCCGGCCATACTGCCCACGCTGTCGGCCAGGTGAATGGTGTGCAGGATTTCGGCCAGACGGTCGCTCTGCACCGAGTCGAGCTTGAAGAACATCGAAGCCTTCACACCCTTGTTGGTCTTCAGGGCCAGTTCCAGGTTTTCAAATACCGTGAGCTGCTCGAACACCGTGGGCTTCTGAAACTTGCGGCCAATACCCAACTGTGCAATCTCGGCTTCTTTGAAGCGCAGCAGATCAATGGTGCTGCCGAAGAACACGGTGCCCGAGTCGGGTCGCGTCTTGCCGGTGATGATGTCCATCATCGTTGTTTTGCCCGCCCCGTTCGGACCGATGATGCAGCGCAGCTCGCCGGGCGCAATGTCCAGCGACAGCTTGTTGATGGCCTTGAAGCCATCAAAGCTCACGCTCACGTCTTCGAGGTAGAGGATGCGACCATGGGTGACATCCACCTCGCCAGCTTTGGCCACCCGCGAGAAGCCGGCGGCGCGGCCACCGGATTCGGTCTGGCCCTTGTTGGCCGCCATGGCGGCCATGTGCGCCTGAACGCGTTTCTCGCCTTGTTCCAACAGATCGGGAGTCATGCTTTGCCCCCTTTGAGTTTCTTGATCAAACCGACCACTCCATCGGGAAGGAACAAGGTCACGCCAATAAACAGCGCCCCCAGAAAGTACAACCAGAACTCGGGGTAGGTCACGGTCAACCAGCTCTTGGCGCCGTTGACGATGAAAGCACCCACCACCGGCCCGATCAATGTGGCCCGCCCGCCCACTGCAGCCCAGATCGCAATCTCAATGCTGTTGGCGGGGCTCATTTCGCTGGGGTTGATGATGCCCACTTGGGTCACATACAACGCGCCGGCTACGCCACACATCATGGCGGAGACGGTCCAGATGGTGAGCTTGAAACCGATGGGGTTGTAACCACTGAACATGACGCGCGTTTCAGCATCGCGTATGGCCTGCAGTACCCGGCCAAACTTGCTTGCCACCAGCCAACGTGAGAGCAAGAAGAAACCCAACAAAACAACCGCCGTCAGCACAAACAAGGTCATGCGCATGCTGGTGGTGGCAATCGGAATGTCCAGAATGCGCTTGAAATCGGTGAACCCGTTGTTGCCACCAAAACCTGTCTCGTTGCGAAAGAACAGCAGCATCGCGGCAAAGGTCAAGGCCTGGGTGATGATGGAGAAGTACACCCCCTTGATGCGCGAGCGGAAGGCGAAATAGCCAAACACAAAAGCTACCAAGCCAGGCACCGCCACCACCAGGAACAGGGTGGCCACGAAACTGTCTGACAACGCCCAGTGCCACGGCAGCTCCTTCCAGTCCAAGAACACCATGAAGTCCGGCAAGGCACTCTTGTAGTTGCCGTCCAGCCCAATTTGGCGCATGAGGTACATGCCCATGGCATATCCGCCCAGCGCGAAAAACAGACCATGGCCCAGACTCAGAATGCCGGTATAGCCCCAGATCAGCCCCATGGACATGGCGCAAATGGCGTAACACATGATTTTGGCTACCAGTGCCACGGCAAAGTCGCTCAGGTGGAACACACTGCCCTCGGGCACCCACAGGTTCAACACGGGCACCAGCGCACACAACACCACCAAGGCCGCCAGCCAAGCGCCCCAGCCGGTGCGGGTGAGCAGGGGTTGCGGAGCAGGAAGAACGAGGGATGGAAAAGGGGTACTCATGCTTCTGCGCTCCGGCCCTTCATGGCGAAGATGCCTTGGGGACGTTTCTGAATAAAGATGATGATCAAGACCAGCACCGCAATCTTGGCCAGCACCGCACCCGTCCAGCCTTCCAAAAACTTGTTGAGAACACCCAGACCCAGCGCGGCATACACCGTGCCCGCCAGTTGGCCAACACCGCCCAGCACCACCACCATGAACGCATCGACGATATAGCCCTGCCCCAGGTCGGGCCCCACATTGCCCACCTGACTCAGCGCGCAGCCGGCCAAGCCCGCAATGCCACTGCCCAGCGCAAACGCATAGGTGTCAATACGCGCGGTGTTCACGCCCATGCAACTTGCAATGGGGCGGTTTTGTGTCACGCCGCGGACGAACAGACCGAGCCGTGTCTGGCTGATCAGAAAGGCCACACCGGCCAACACCGCCAGCGCAAACCCCACGATGACCAGCCGGTTGTAAGGCAACGACAAATTGCCCAGCACTTGCACGCCACCGCTCATCCAGCTCGGGTTTTCCACGCCGACGTTCTGCGCACCAAAAATAGTGCGCACCAGTTGCATCAGCATCAGGCTGATGCCCCAGGTGGCCAGCAGTGTCTCGAGCGGGCGGCCGTAGAGAAATCGAATCACGCCGCGCTCCAGCGCTGCGCCCACCAAGGCGGAAGCCATGAACGCGACCGGCACTGAGGCGAGTAAATACCAATCAAATGCTCCGGGCAGATACTTCTGAAAGAGGCCTTGCACCACGTAGGTGGCATAAGCACCAATCATCATGAGTTCGCCGTGCGCCATGTTGATCACGCCCATCAGCCCGTAAGTGATAGCCAGCCCCAGCGCCACCAGCAGCAAGATAGAGCCCAGACTGATGCCACTGAACATGGCACCGAGCCGGTCGCCCCAGGCCAGGCGGTTCTCCACCGCGCCCAGGCTTTTCTGCAGCGCCACTTTCACCGCACTTTCGGTTTCGCCCTGCAGGCGCTCGCTCAGCAGGGTCTTGGTGGCGGCCAATCCGCTGTCGCCCAACAGGGTGGCGGCCTCCAGGCGTTTGGCTGGGTCTTCGCTGGACAGCAAGGCCGAAGCCCGCAGCAGCGCCAACTGGTCTTTGATGTCTGCCACCGTCTCGGCGGCCAGCGCCTTGTCCAGCAACGGCAGCTTGTCCATGTCCACATTGCCCTGCAGCGTAGCCACTGCGGCACGGCGCACCGCCACGTCGGCAGACAGCAGCTTCACGGCGGCCAGCGCGTTGTCCAGCTCGCCGCGCATGCGGTTGTTGTTCATCACGTCTTCGGCGGTGTCGGGCAGCGCCACCTCCGCGTTGGTGACCGGGTCCACGCCCTTGCCATAGACCACCATCACGGGCACCTCGCCCACCAGCTTCACAGCGTCGTCCGACAGGGCCTGGATAAAGCGCACGGTGTTCTCGTCCGCATTGGCAACTGCCGCCTGAAGTGCCGCCACGCGGGCATCACTTTCGCCAGATGCAATGGCTTTTGCCTCTTGGGCCGTTAGTGCGTGTGCGCCACTAGCTACAAAAAGCGTAGCAAATAGCAGCAGATGGATGATTTGCTTTGGCATACGCCAATCTCTCCGGTTGAATCAAAAAAGCCGCCACGGCCAAGGGGCAGTGGCGGCTGAGGCTAAAAACTAGCCTTCTCCCTGCCTTCGCCTTACTTCTTTGCCGGCTCGTCAGGCTTCTTGTCGTTGCCTTCGATATACGGAGACCATGGCTTGGCCTTGACCGGGCCCGGTGTCTTCCAGACCACGTTGAACTGGCCGTCGGCCTTGATTTCGCCGATGAACACCGACTTGTGCAAGTGGTGGTTCTTTTCATCCATCTTGGACACGATGCCGCTCGGTGCCTTGAAGGTCTGGCCGGCCATCGCTGCGATCACCTTGTCCACGTCGGTGGACTTGGCTTTCTCCACGGCTTGCTTCCACATGTTGATTCCGATGTAGGTCGCTTCCATCGGGTCGTTGGTCAAAGGCTTGTCCTTGTGACCGGTAATGCCCTTGGCCTTTGCGTAATCAGACCACTTCTTGATGAATGCCGTGTTGTCAGGGTTCTTGATCGACTGGAAATAGTTCCAGGCAGCCAGGTGACCGACCAAAGGCTTGGTGTCCACACCGCGCAGTTCTTCTTCACCCACCGAGAAGGCCACTACGGGCACGTCTTTGGCCTTCAAGCCAGCATTGCCCAGCTCTTTGTAGAAGGGCACGTTGGAGTCACCGTTGATGGTGGAAACCACGGCGGTCTTGCCACCGGCAGAGAACTTCTTCACATCAGCCACGATGGTCTGGTAATCGCTATGGCCAAACGGGGTGTATTTTTCGTCGATGTCCTTGTCCGCCACGCCTTTGCTCTTGAGGTAGGCGCGCAGAATTTTGTTGGTCGTGCGGGGGTACACATAGTCGGTGCCCAACAGCACCCAACGCTTGGCGCCGCCGCCTTCTTTGCTCATCAGGTAGTCCACAGCGGGAATCGCTTGCTGGTTAGGCGCAGCGCCGGTGTAGAACACGTTTTTGGACAGCTCTTCACCTTCGTACTGCACGGGGTAGAACAACAGGCCGTTCAGCTCTTCCACCACAGGCAGCACGGACTTGCGGGACACGGAAGTCCAGCAGCCGAAGATGACAGCTACTTTGTCTTGGGTGAGCAACTGCTTGGTCTTTTCCGCAAACAGGGGCCAGTTGGAAGCGGGGTCCACCACCACAGGTTCCAGCTTTTTGCCAAGCACGCCACCCTTGGCGTTGATTTCGTCAATAGCCATCAGCACCGTGTCTTTCAACACGGTTTCCGAGATGGCCATGGTGCCAGACAGGCTGTGCAAAATGCCAACCTTGATGGTGTCAGCCGCATGCGCTGGCAGAGCGGACAAGGTGGTCAGGGCGACGGCAGCGGTGAGTGCCTTCAGGGTAAATCGACGTTGCATGTGGGCTTCTCCGAGGGGTTAAAAAATCTGTATCGACCCAGCAGTGCCTCGCAAATGAAGCGCAGGCTGGATGCGATGAGGTGACTTTAGGGACCCGGGGAGAAAACCGAAATACGCCGTGTGGCGTACACCACTGAGGAAGAAATGCGTGCGCTGCCCTCAGGCCGCTTGTGCTGCTGGGCCGTCGCCAAAGCGAAAGCTTGACGCCGTCACGCCGCCAAAAATCGCATCTTCGTGATAGACGCAAGCGGCAGTATCGGCCTCGGCCGCACCCACGGCCACCATCAACGGCAGCAGGTGCTCTTCACGCGGGTGACACAGGCGCGCGGCAGGCGCACGCTCCCATTCCAGCAGATGCTGAGTGCGCTGCTCCGGGTTGGCAACCAGCGCGGCTTGCAGCCATGCATCAAACGCCTGCGAAGGCGCCTGCCCGGCGCGGCCAAAGGCGCGCAGGTTGTGGTAGCTCAATCCGCTGCCCACGATGAGTACACCTTCGTCGCGCAGCGGCGCCAGCGCACGTCCCAACGCCAGGTGCTGGGCCGGGTCCAGCCCGGTGCGCAATGACATTTGCAGCACCGGCACATCGGCGTTGGGGTACATCACTGCCAGCGGCACAAAGGTGCCGTGGTCGTAGCCGCGCTGTGCATCCAGGGCCACGGGCAGCCCGGCCTCTTCCAGCAGGCCCTGCACCCGCTGCGCCAGTGCAGGCGCACCGCGTGCGGGGTACACCACCTCGTAGGTGTGGGGCGGAAAGCCACCATAGTCGTACACCATGCCGGGCGTCGGGCTACTGCCCAGCGTGAAAGCGCGCGCCTCCCAGTGTGCGGTCACCATCAGCACAGCCTTGGGCGTCTGGCCCAACTGGCGCGGAATGTCAGACAGGGAGGCTGCTAGGGCCTGCATGGCGGGGGCCATCTCCGGCATCCAGGGCCAAGGGCCGCCGCCGTGCGAGATGAAATAGGTCGGCAAACGTTGGGACATGGTGGGTCTCCTTCAAACATTCAATCGCCCAGATCGATGTGCTGGGCCAGGGGTACGCCCGGGGGCGCTTCGTAGTCTGCAACCACCCAGGCGCGCTGCGGGTGGCTGGCGGCTTCGCGCAGCAAGTCCAGCACACAGCGGATAGAGCTTTTATCAAGTGCAGCAAAGGGTTCGTCCAACAGCGTTAGCGCGGCGCCCGAGGCCAGCGCGGCCGCCAGCCAGACCTTGCGCTTGGAGCCAGTGGACAGCATGTACAGCGGCTTCTCCAGATGGGGCGTCAGGTCCAGCGCCACTGTGAGATCGGCCAAGAGGGCAGCATTCCACGCCGGGTAACGCTGGGCTGTTCGGGCCACAAACTCTAGCCCGCGCACTTGGTCGTGCGCGGTGGTGCGCGGGTCCATCCAGAACACTTGTGCACGGTAGGCTACAGGCTCAGTGGACAGTACCGTGCTGCCAATCTGCAGGTGGCTGCCTGGAAGCATCAGCTCGCCGGCCAGGCAACGCAGCAGGCTGCTTTTGCCACGCCCTTCCCCACCGCCCACCCAACTCACTCCGGGCGGAATCTGCAGCCCCTCCAGGTTCAGCACAGGGGAACCGGCTGGCGCCCACCGCAAACCTCGAGCTTGCACTACCGGTGCGGGCGCGGCGTTTGCGGGAGAAACAGGAGCTGCTAGGGACATGGTGGGCGTGAAGTGGGCCAGAGGAGCATCTATTTTGCTCCTAAAACAGGAGCTACTTGCGCATATTCCATATGCTTTAGGTGCCAATAGGGCACCGAACAGGCAAGAAAAAGCCAGCCTCGCGGGCTGGCTCTTGACTCAGCACAAGGACTGCTGGTTTACTGCTTGATGGCTTCCAGCGCGATGGTGATGGTGACGTCGTCGCCCACGGCAGGCGCGAACTTGCCAGCGCCAAATTCGCTGCGCTTGATGGTGGTGGTGGCGTTGGCGCCGATGGCATCTTTTTTGTTCATCGGGTGGGCGGTAGACACGAAGTTGGTCAACTTCAGGGTTACAGGCTTGGTAATGCCCTTGATCGTCAGGTTGCCATCGACGGTAGCAGGCTTGTCACCATCAAACACCACTTTGGTGGACTTGAAAGTCGCGGTAGGGAACTTGGCGGTGTCCAGGAAGTCTTCGCCCTGGATGTGGCCGTTGAAAGCTGCGAAGCCGGTTTCCACTGTTTTCATGTCAATCACTACATCCACAGCGCCGGTCTTGCCAGCCTTGTCAAAGGACACCGTGCCAGTGGTTGTGTTGAAACGGCTTTGCTGGGTGGACAAACCAAAGTGGTTGTATGAAAAGCTGGAGAACGTGTGTGAAGAGTCAATCGCGTAAGTCGCGGATTGGGCGCTGGCAGCACCGGCGAAAGCGGAAAGTGCCAAAGCGGCGGCAATGAGAGAAGTACGCATGAAAAAAACTCCTGGTTTAGGGGTAGGGTGAAAAAGAAACTACGAGAGAGAAAACTTAAATCTTGCCCACGCCGGTGAGCGCGAGCTTGAACTTGACCTGCACATCGTCGGCCACCATCGAGGTGTCGGCCCACTCGTTCTCGCCGATCTTGAAGGCCAAGCGCTTGAGCGGGAACGTGCCGGTCACGGTAGTGTTGGCGCCACTTTGTGCCAAGGCCACAGGCACCACCACATCGCGGCTGGCACCCTTGATTGAGAGCTTGCCACTGACTTCGAACTTGCCACCACCCAGGCTTTTTACGGCGCTGGACTGGAAGGTCGCCTGCGGAAACTTGGAGGTATTGAACCAATTGGGGCGTGGCAGCTCGGCATCACTCTCGGGCACACCCATCGTGGCGCTGGCAATGTCTACCGTGAACGCAATTTTGCTGGCATCTGGCTTGGCCGGGTCGAATGCAATTTGGGCATCAAACTTCTTGAAGCGCCCTTCTACCGGCACGCCCATTTGCTTGCTCACAAACACAATTTCGCTTTGCGCGGGCACCAGCTTTTGCTGGGCAAATGCAACGCTGCCAAGCAAAGCCGACGTTGCGACCAACGCAGACACCATCAAACGAGAAACGGTCATGGGCATTCCTGTAGAAAAAAAGTAGACGACTCAGCGGCGGCCCGGCAACATGCGGCCAATCAACCCGTCCTTGTCGATCCATTGGTGCTTGAAAGCGGCAGCGATGTGCAAACCCGCCAGCCCCACCAAGGCAAACGCACTGATCTCGTGAAACGGCTTGATCAACTCCGCCAACGCCTTGTCCACCGGCACAAAGTCTGGCAAAGGCAACACGCCAAACACCACAATGGGGAAACCTGCCGCCGAGCTGTAAGCCCAGCCAATCAGTGGAACCACAAAGAACAAGGCATACAGTGCATGGTGCGTGCCATGGTGTGCCCAGCGTTGCCAGGCAGGCATGGCATCAGCAATGGCACTTGGCAGTGCGGGCGGACGGTGTGTGACACGCCACAACAAGCGCACCACTGCCAACGCCAACAGCGTGATACCCGCCCATTTATGCCAGTTGTAGAGCTTGAGGCGGGTGGGTGAGAAAGGCAGGTCCGTCATGTACAGCCCCACACCAAACATCCCCAAAATGGCCAAGCCCAGCACCCAGTGCAGCACGATGGCCGTGAGGCTGTAGCGGGCCACGGGGGCGGAGGATGGAGAAGTAGATGGTGTTGCCATGGCCGCAAGTGTAGGAGGCCCACGGTTTCCCAATTTTGAATTGAATTGAAGACCCAATTCAAAAAATGTGAACGCCCAAGTTCCCTACCCGGAGGGCATCAAGGGCGCATTCACGACGAACGGTGGACTTTAGCGCCCTGAACGGCGCATCTCGCGCAGCATGAAGAGATACAGCCCCTCCACCTTCTCACGTGCCCAGGGGGTTTTGCGCAAAAACTTGAGGCTGGAACCCACACTGGGCTCAAAAGTAAAACAGCGCACCGGCACCCGCTCTCCCAGTCCATCCCAGCCGTAGTAGTCGGCCAGTTCGGTCACGATGGCTTCCAGCGTTTTGCCATGCAGCGGGTTGTTGGCTTGCTTGGCGGCAGGGGCGGGTTTGGGCGAATCGGTGCTCATGGGGGGGGATTGTCGCAGTGTCGGGGTTGAAACCGAGCCGCAGCACGCGCTTCTGGCCAACGCGGGCTGCCACCGCCTGCCAGGGCTACTTTTTTAGCCGACCGCTGCAGCTGGAGGGTTTTGAGGGGTTCGTACGCGATATGTCACTGCCTACCACGGCAGTTGTAACTTAATGCAGAAACGCAAGTGCTCGCTTAGTTTTCACTTCCAAGCTGGCGAACAAAAGAAAATCAAGCTAGTGCGCTGTTCCAAAACCATTGGTGTTGCCGCCAGCCGAAAACTAGTCATCTAAACGGATAAGTGCCAATCCAAAACTGGCCAGGGTGTTCCACTGACCTGCTGAATATTTCAGCAGGTACT
>REAW01000005.1 GCA_004293725.1 Curvibacter sp. | reverse complement strand
GGTGATGGCTGCAGTCAAGGTGGTCTTGCCGTGGTCCACGTGGCCAATGGTGCCCACGTTGACGTGGGGCTTGGTACGTGTGAATTTTTCTTTACCCATTTTTCAATTCTCCAAAAGAGCTAATCCCGTGTATTGGTTTTATGTCTGCACGATATTGCTGGTTCTCCCCGCACGGAAAACAGGGAGGCACACCGTCGCAGACAGGGAACTTATTTCGCGCGCGCAGCCATGATGGCTTCAGACACGTTACGCGGAGCTTCCGCGTAGTGCTTGAATTCCATCGTGTAAGTGGCACGACCTTGCGACATGGAACGCAACGTAGTGGAATAACCGAACATCTCAGACAAGGGCACTTCGGCCTTGATGGCCTTACCGCCTCCCACCATGTCGTCCATGCCCTGCACCATGCCGCGACGGCTGGACAGATCGCCCATCACGTTACCGGCGTAGTCTTCTGGTGTTTCCACTTCCACAGCCATCATGGGCTCCAGAATCACGGGGTTGGCCTTGCGACAACCTTCCTTGAAACCGAAGATAGCAGCCATCTTGAACGCGTTTTCGTTCGAGTCCACATCGTGGTATGAACCGAAGGTCAAAGTCACCTTCACGTCCACCACGGGGTAGCCCGCCATCACACCCTGGTTCAGAGCTTCAATAACGCCCTTTTCCACAGCGGGAATGTATTCGCGCGGCACCACGCCGCCTTTGATCGCGTCAACGAACTGGAAGCCCTTGCCGGCTTCGTTAGGCTCAACGGTGAACACCACGTGGCCGTACTGACCCTTACCACCGGATTGACGCACGAACTTGCCTTCGACATCGACCACTTGCTTACGAATGGTTTCGCGGTAAGCAACCTGGGGCTTGCCCACATTGGCCTCCACGCCGAATTCGCGCTTCATGCGGTCCACAATGATTTCCAGGTGCAATTCGCCCTGACCACCAATGATGGTTTGGCCCGACTCTTCGTCGGTCTGCACGCGGAACGATGGATCTTCTGCAGCCAGACGACTCAGGGCAATGCCCATCTTTTCTTGGTCTGCCTTGGTTTTGGGCTCAACTGCTTGGCGAATCACCGAATCCGGGAACACCATGCGCTCCAACGTAATCACGGCCGAAGGATCGCACAGGGTTTCACCTGTGGTCACGTCTTTCAGGCCCACGCAAGCAGCGATGTCACCAGCGCGGATTTCATCGACTTCTTCACGGTTATTGGCATGCATCTGCACGATACGACCGATACGTTCTTTTTTACCTCGCACCGCGTTGTAGACGGTATCGCCCTTTTTCAGAACGCCGGAGTACACACGCACGAATGTCAGCTGCCCCACAAACGGGTCAGTCATCAATTTGAATGCCAAAGCAGCAAATTTTTCGCTATCGTCGGCCTTGCGAATAATTTCTTTTTCGTCTTCGTCAAAGCCCTTGATGGCCTTCACGTCAAGAGGGGAAGGCATCAATTCAATGACAGCATCCAACATGCGCTGAACGCCCTTGTTCTTGAAAGCGGTACCACACAGCATGGGCTGGATTTCGCCAGCGATGGTGCGCGTGCGCAGACCAAGGGTAATTTCCTCTTCGGTCAGCTCACCCTCTTCCAGGTATTTGTTCATCAGCTCTTCAGACGCTTCAGCCGCAGCTTCCACCATCTTTTCGCGCCACTCTTTAGCAGTAGCCACGAGTTCAGCAGGGATTTCTTCAAAGGTGAACTTCATGCCCTGAGACGCTTCGTCCCAGATGATGGCCTTCATCTTGCGCAGATCGACCACACCAGTGAAGTTTTCTTCTGCCCCAATCGGGATCACGATGGGCACAGGGCTCGCCTTGAGGCGCAGCTTCATTTGCTCCACCACCTTGAAAAAGTTGGCGCCAGTACGGTCCATCTTGTTCACAAAGGCCAAACGAGGCACTTTGTACTTGTTGGCTTGGCGCCAAACGGTCTCGGATTGAGGCTGAACACCCCCCACTGCGCAGTAGACCATGCAAGCGCCATCCAGAACTCGCATGGAACGCTCCACTTCGATCGTGAAGTCTACGTGTCCCGGAGTGTCAATGATGTTGATACGGTGCTCGGGAAAGGACGCGTCCATACCCTTCCAGAAACAGGTTGTGGCAGCAGAAGTGATGGTGATACCACGCTCTTGTTCCTGCTCCATCCAATCCATGGTAGCCGCACCGTCGTGCACTTCACCAATCTTATGGTTCACACCGGTGTAAAACAAAATACGTTCGGTGGTAGTGGTTTTACCGGCGTCAATGTGCGCAGAAATGCCGATATTGCGATAGCGCTCAATGGGAGTAGTGCGAGCCATGATGGATCCTTGTTTGATCAAATTCTGTAAACCGCCACCTGCACAGCGCAGCATGGCGTGCGGCTTTCAAAGTGTGGACGACTCGCATGACAGCGCCGTTGCACTGCCAGAGCCACCCCGCCACTTGAAAGCCGCGGAGCCCGTTTTTTAGAAACGGAAGTGGGAGAAGGCCTTGTTGGCTTCAGCCATGCGGTGAACTTCGTCACGCTTCTTCATAGCGCCACCACGGCCTTCAGTGGCTTCCAACATTTCGTTGGCGAGGCGCTGGGCCATGGACTTCTCACCGCGCTTGCGGGCCGCTTCCTTGATCCAGCGCATGGACAGGGCCAGACGACGGACGGGGCGCACCTCCACTGGCACTTGGTAGTTTGCACCACCCACGCGACGGGATTTCACTTCCACCATGGGCTTGACGTTGTTGATGGCAACCGTGAAGGCTTCCACAGGGTCTTTATCAGGGTGCTTCTTGGCTATTAGTTCCAGTGCGCCATAAATGATACGCTCTGCAACTGCTTTTTTACCGCCTTCCATGATCACGTTCATGAATTTGGACAGTTCGACGTTGCCGAACTTGGGATCCGGCAGGATTTCACGTTTAGGGACTTCGCGACGACGTGGCATTTTTTCACCTCTTTGCTTCAGTTGGCACTTTTACAAGCACCGCGAGAGTTAATCAATAAGACTCTCACTTACTCGACCCAAACAGCGGGTCACTTCGTTCATTCACTGCGCCACGCAGCAAACAAACACCTTTTTTATTCGAATCCAAGGGTTTTACGCCTTGAGCTCAGGTCAATTTACTTGGCCTTTGGCTTTTTAGCACCGTACTTGGAGCGCGACTGCTTGCGGTCTTTCACGCCTTGCAAATCGAGCGAGCCGCGAACGATGTGGTACCGCACACCGGGCAAGTCCTTGACACGACCGCCGCGAACCAGCACAACGCTGTGTTCTTGCAAGTTGTGGCCTTCACCGCCGATGTAGGAGATCACCTCAAACCCGTTCGTCAAGCGCACTTTGGCAACTTTACGCAGAGCGGAGTTAGGTTTTTTAGGCGTGGTGGTGTACACACGGGTGCACACACCGCGACGCTGCGGAGAGTTCTGCATAGCAGGGCTCTTTGACTTGATGGTCTCGACCTCACGGCCTTGACGCACGAGCTGGTTAATAGTTGGCATTGAAAAACGTCCCTAAACGTTTGAAACTAAATGAAAACGTGAATCCCTTCGGAATTTCCGAAAAGCCTTCTAATGTATCAGATTGATGCCTTGCCCGCAATACCGTGGTCGCATCCCTCAGCGAATCCAGAGGCGAATGCCATCCCAAGCCCGCCCCAACACACCCGCTTGATCGACCCTGCCCAACGCTTGCAGCGGCACCTCGGCTACCGGCTGATCCCCTGCGAAAACTCGCAGCATCGCCAATTGCTGCCCCGCTGCCACAGGGGCAATAATCGGCTCGGTGCGCACTACCTCAGTCTTTAGGCGGCTTGCAGTGCCGGCAGGCACTGCCACGATCAGTGCGCTGGTTTTACCAACCTTGACCTGAGAATCGCTCCCTTTCCAGACCTTTTGCATTACTACCGCCTGATTAGCATCAAACAACTTGACCGCCTCAAACGCCGTATAGCCCCAGTTCAAAAGCTTTTGGGACTCGTTGGCCCGGGCGTTTTCGCTTTCGGCTCCCAAAACTATAGACAACAAACGGCGACTGCCGGCTGCAGCAATACTTCCGGCCGGAGCGCCCGCTGAAACCAAATGGGGATAGTCGCGCTTGGCGGTCGCAACCAAGCAGTAACCGGCGGCCTCTGTGAAACCCGTTTTCAGTCCATCAACGGTCGGGTCGCGGAACAGCAGCAGGTTGCGGTTGCTGTCGTTGGCTGCAGGTGTTCCGGGGTAGCGGTACTTTTTAATCGCATAAAAATGCACATATTCAGGAAAGTCTGTCATTAACCGCGCTGCCAGAATGCTCAGGTCACGCGCGGTAGTGGTATGGCCGGGTTCAGTCAACCCTTCTGGGTTTTTGAACGCCGAATTCTTCATCCCCAGGACCTTGGCCTGCTCATTCATCATCTGAACGAACCGCTCAGCTGAACCGCCCACACTTTCTGCCAGCGCCATGGTGGCGTCATTGCCGGACTGAACAATCATTCCCTTTACCAAGTCTTCTACTGGCACCTGCATTTTAGGATCGATAAACATGCGTGAACCAGGCATCTTCCAGGCGCGCTCGCTCACCGGCATGGTTTGCTTGAAGTCAATTTTCTTACTGCGCAGCGCATCAAACACCAAATAGGCTGTCATCAGCTTGGTCAGGGACGCAGGCTCTACCGGCATGTCCAAATCTTTGGAGGCCAGGATTTGGTTAGCAGTTACGTCCACCAACACATAGGCGCGAGCGGCAATTTCCGGGGGTTGGGGGACTTGGGCGAAAACGGCCAAGCTCACAAAGGCCAACAAGGCCGCAACTAAAGTTTTCATGGGAGATAGAAAAAGAAGAGAGAACTTACACGGTACGCAAATGCCGCGCGACCAGACTGCGCAGAAGTGGCAATTGTCCATGAAAGAAGTGCCCCCCCCCAGGAACGACGGTGATCGGCAGGGATTGCGGGCGAGCCCATGCCATTGCGTCGGTCAGCGGCACGGTGTCATCAGCCTCACCATGCAGCACCAGCGTGCGCTCATGCAGCTCAGGGTTAATGGGCGCCACAGTGAAGCGGCTGGCGGCCGTACCGACCAAAACGACCGCACTGACGTCGCGTGCCGCCAATGCTGCCACCGCATGGCTGGTGACAAAAGCGCCAAATGAAAAACCGGCCAATGCCAGCACACCTTCGGGCGCACTATGGGCAACCAAGGCAAGCAAGTCTTGCAATTCGCCGCGCCCCGCATCGTACGCACCCTCGCTGCCGCCCACTCCACGAAAATTGAAGCGAACTGCGCGCCAGCCGGACTGCACAAAAGCCCGCGCGATGGTTTGCACGACCTTGTTGTCCATGGTTCCACCAAACAACGGGTGCGGATGGGCAATCACCGCTGTGCCACGTGGAACTACGCCCTCGGGAGGCACGTCGAGCAATGCAGAGAGAGAACCAGCAGGCCCTTTGATATTGAATTTTTGGGTGGAAGTATTCATTCAAACACTATCAAAACAGTAGCTTTAAGCGCAGTCTTCATAAGGGCTGCAGGCCAGTTTGACTCGAATCAGCGCCCGAGGTGGGCGGGGGTCAGCAAGCGCTCGACCACCTTGCCGTTTTTGAGATGGGACTCAACGATCTCGTCAATGTCTTGCACATCGACAAAGCTGTACCAAACGGCTTCCGGGTACACCACTGCCACAGGACCTCCAGCACAGCGGTCCAAACAGCCTGCTTTGTTGACACGCACCTGGCCGGGCCCGGACAGCCCGGCCTCCTTCACCTGCTGCTTGCAACGGTCAAAAGCCGCTTGCGCCTGATGTTGGGCGCAGCAGGCTTCACCATTTTTGCGCTCATTGAGGCAAAAGAAAATGTGCCGCTCGTAGTACGAGCTGTGGGGTTCAATCGCTTGGTTCATGGCGAGATTTTAGGTTTCATCGCCACGACGCCCGAGTTGCGCAAGCAAATACACCAGGGCACCGTATGGCCAGATCCACCCAAGCCACTGGGCAAGCCCATGGAATCGAATGAACCGCCCCTGCTCCCAGTTCTGCAAGGTCTGCGCAAAATAAGGATTCTCAGGCGCTTGGTTCAACACGCTGAGATACAAACCCAGCGCGACCAACGCCAACGCCGCACTGCCCCGCCAAGGCAAGAATGCCAGCCCTAAGGCCATCACCGCCCCCAGCGACACGCCCCATTGGGCTGGCAAATCGAGCCAAGCCCACGCATGGGCAGGCCCCCAACTCATGGCTGCCGAGAGCGCAGTTACTGCTACCGCCAAGAGGGTCAGCAGGAAGACCAAGACCAACCGGCGCACCAGCCGGCGCACAACGCAAAAACCCAATAAGCAAGGTATCAACAACCCCAGTGCCACGCATAACATTTCAGTGCCCGGCGCCAACGCTTTCAACTCTGCTTCACGCACGGGAAGCCAATGGAGATAGGGTGTGTCGCTCAGCCACTCGGCCACGGCTGGCTCCAGGCGCCCCAACACTTGCCCAAGTCCCAACGGCACCGGCGCCGGAAACAACAACGCCGCCGGCCACAGGGCTAAAAGCACCAGCCCCCCGCGCGAATGCGGGACAAACCAGCGCGCCCTGACTTGGCTCCAACGATCAATCGCCCCCCCATGCTCCAGCAGCAAGGCACCAGTTGCACCGACAGCTCCCCCGAAGGCATTCAGCAAAAAATCCTCTCGGGAGGGCACGCGGGCGGGAAGGTAGCTCTGCAAGGCCTCCATCAACAATGAGAGAAAAGCGCAAACCAGCACTGCGCCCAAGACAGGGTGGTTGCTGCGGCGATTGCGCAAGGCACCCAACGCAAGGAGCGCCCCCAAGGGCACATAGCCCGCTACATTGACGCCGACATCGAAGCCCGTCCAATACCGCGCCGCAGGGGCAAACAAAAACACCCACGGCGCAATTCCTTGATCACGCCAGTCCAAAAAGGGGTAGCAACTCGCATACACCACCAATCCTGCATAGAGCCAAGCAAGGGGCCATGCGGCGGATTTGTGCATAGCGTGGTCTTAAAACGGCTTGACAACCACCAACACCACGGCGGCCGATAGCAGGAGAACAGGGATTTCGTTAAACCAGCGAAACCAGACATGGCTGCGTTGTTGTGACCCCGCCTCTAGCTTGCGCAGCAGTACAGCACAGCTGTGGTGATATCCCAGCACCAGCACGACGATGAACAGTTTGGCGTGCATCCAGCCATTGCCTGGGCCAAGCCCAATACCGTACCCCAGCCAAAGCCACGCGCCCAGGCCGATCGCGGGCACGGCCAATATCGTCGTAAAGCGCAGGAGCTTGCGCGCCATCACCAACAAGCGCAAACGCTCGGCGTCAGACCCTGCCGGCACCATCGCCAAGTTCACAAAAATACGGGGAAGGTAAAACAGGCCCGCAAACCAGCTGGCTACGAAAACAATATGGAAGGCTTTGACCCAGAGCATGGAGGCAGTGTAGTCGCTGGCCTTGGCGAATCGCTTGCCCAAGTAATCGAAAGTACTCCTGATGAAAGAATCGCAGCAGCGCGTCCAATCCATGCACCTGCGGGCTGGTGAAGCCAAAAACTCAGGGCAAAAAAAACCCCAGCACGTGGGCTGGGGTGGTAAGCCTATTTGCTGTCACACATCAAGGCCCCGCTCAGGGAGGAAAAGCGGGGGATAGCAAGCTACCCGGGGTCGAATATAGCAATGTTGCGGCCGTGTGACAACTTTTTTTTGTAAACGCCGACTTTTCATTGGTGACTTTCGGCGACTTGCCTTCGCACGCACAGATCTACGCAAATGGATTCAGGCACAATTTTCCCCATGACCTCTTTCGCCCCTTTCCCCCATGGCCGCCCACGCCGCCTTCGCCGCGATAGCTTCACCCGCAACCTTGTGCGAGAAAACGCTTTGACCGCGCACGACCTGATTTACCCGGTTTTTGTCGTGGATGGTCGCCAACAGCGGATATCCATCGCGTCCATGCCCGGCGTGGAACGCTTGAGCCTGGACCTGCTACTGCCCGTGGCCGAGGAGTGCGTAAAACTGGAAATTCCCGTGATGGCCCTTTTTCCAGTGGTGGACCTATCGCTCAAAACCTACGATGGCGTGGAAGCCCTGAACCCAGACGGCCTGGTGCCGCGGGTGGTGCGGGCGTTGAAAAAAGAATTCCCCGATTTGGGAGTGATGACCGACGTAGCGCTGGACCCCTTCACCACACACGGCCAGGATGGCCTGCCCGACACCCGCCCCGAGGAAAACGGCTACATCCTGAACGAAGAAACCATAGCCTTGCTGGTGCAGCAAGCACTTACCCAAGCGCGTGCGGGTGTGGACATCGTGGCACCCAGCGACATGATGGACGGCCGCATTGGGGCCATCCGCGCTGCGCTGGAGGCCGAAAAACTGGTGCACACACGCATCATGGCGTACAGCGCCAAGTACGCCAGCGCCTTCTACGGTCCGTTTCGCGACGCTGTCGGTTCTGCAGGGAATCTGGGCAAAGGCAATAAAAAGGTTTATCAAATGGACCCGGGCAATAGTGACGAAGCCCTGCGCGAAGTGGCCATGGACATTGCCGAAGGCGCCGACATGGTGATGGTCAAACCGGGTATGCCGTACCTGGATGTAGTACGCCGCATCAAAGACGAATTCAAGGTTCCCACTTTTGCCTACCAGGTGAGCGGCGAATACGCCATGCTCAAGGCCGCCGCGCAAAACGGCTGGCTGGACCATGACGCTGTCATGCTGGAAAGCCTGCTGGCCTTCAAACGTGCCGGGGCGGACGGTGTGTTGACCTACTTCGCCCTTGAAGCCGCCAAAGCATTGAAGTCCTAGATGCTATGAATAAATGAGCATAGCGCGCATACACTGCCTTCACAAACGCCTTGTTTGGCTTACACCACACACGCTCTGAACCCCATGCGCATCTTCCTCATTCAGACCAGCAGCGTGACCGAGTGCCAGAGCTTGGCCGAGCTCACCACTCAGGGCATTCCGCCTGAGAGTTATGTGTGGGTGGCGTGCGCGCGGCGCGAATTTGAGGTGGCACAAGCCGAAGTGCAAGCCACGCTGCAAACGCTGTGCGGCGTGCAACTGGTGGATTTGCACATCTCCGACCTGATTAACAACCAGTTGCCATCGCACTATGACTACACCTCCCAGTACGACGTGTTGGTGTTTCGCCGTTTGGCCGCAGGAAGCCACCCCACCGACCTGGACCACCCCGGCCAGCCCTTGAATATGGTGCCCAAACGCGGCGGTCCACCCATCCTGCGGCGCATCGACACCAGCCCGGTGGGCTTTGCTGTGTTCGACCGGGTGCTACTCACCGTGCACCCGACGGACTGCGCCGTGCGCGACGCCTACGCCGCCAAACTGTTGCAAGCTGCCAGCAGCGATTCGCGAGCCACCGGCGCCCGCCTTCCCACCAGCCCGGCCGACCTGATGTTGCGCATCATCAACCACATGGTGGACGGCTACTTGGCCTTGCGAAAAGAACTGACCCAGCAGTTAGACCACTGGCAAACCGAGCTGCTGAGCCCGCGCACCCGCTTCAACAACTGGGGCTCGCTGCTGGACGCACGCATGGCGCTGCACCAACTCGACGACGTGTGTGAAGAACAACGCTCTGCCGTGCAGGACTGGATTGAGGCCATCAAAACCTGGCCTGAACCCGACAGCCCGATCGAGGCGCGGGAGCGCGAACTGCTGCAGCTGCGCAGCCGCGATGTGCTGGAGCACATCGAACGAGTGGTGCACCATGTGCGCCGGCTCGAGCAAAGCGTAGAAACCGCAGTTCAAATGCACTTCAGCGTGCAGGGCAACCGCACCAACGACATCATGCGTACGCTGACCGTGCTGACCGCCATCTTTCTGCCCTTGAACCTGATTGCCGGCATTTTTGGCATGAACTTCGACTTCATCCCGCTGCTGCACCAGCAGGGCGGGTTTTGGTGGGCGATTGCCAGCATGGTGCTGACCGCTGTCTTCCTGGCGGTTTTCTTCTGGCGAAAGCGCTATCTGGCCCGCACCGGAAGCTAGACCGACTGCGCTGCACCGGCCCTTAAATGCTGCGCAAAGAACGCCAGTGTGCGCTGGCGTGCCAAGACCGCTGAAGCCGCGTGGAATGCCGTGCGGTGGTCACAATTGAAACCATGTTGGGCGTCATACATTTCCACACGCACATCGGCATGGGCTGCCTGAAACGCGTGTACGCCCGCCAAGGGAATGGCGTGGTCTTGGTTACCGAAATGGGCCAACACCGGGCATTGCGGCCGGCGCGCGATCTCTGCTGGAGTGGTCATACCTCCACCGTAGTAAGGCACTGCGGCTCGAACACCGGATAGCAGACTGGCCGCCCGCCACGTCAGCAAGCCACCCCAACAAAACCCCACTACCCCCACCAGCCCCGCCTTGGATGCTGCATTTACTGCCGCTTGCACGTCGGCCATCGCTCCCGGTGCGGGCAAGGATTCGACAGCAGCTTTCAGTTTGACACCCGCCGCCACATCGTCGGTCGTGTAGCCAAGCTCGACCCCGGCTTGCACGCGGTGGAAGAGCGATGGAGCCACCACCAAGTAGCCTTGGGCAGCAAACCCATCGGCCACTTCCCGGATGTGGGCGTTGACCCCAAAAATCTCCTGCAGCACCACAATACCGCCCCGGGGGGCTCCCTCCGGATGGGCGACGTAGGCGGGGCACGCAAAACCATCCGCCGCCGTAAGTGTCAGGGTGTCCGCCTTCATTGGGCTACAAACCCGCTGTCCTTGATCAGCTTGGCCCACACTTTGGTATAGGCTTGCTCGCGCTTGGCCAATGTCGCTTGGTCCATGAAGCCTACGGTCAGCCCCATGGCGGTGAGCCGATCTTTCACATCCGGCTGCGCAAGCACCTTGGCCAGGGCCTCCGAAAACTTGTCGATCGCCGCCTTGGGGGTGCCCGCGGGAGCAAAGACTCCGTAGTACGGCAAATCTTCAAAACCTGCCAAGCCCAGCTCCCCCAGGGTGGGGACATCCGGCAACGTGGCTTGGCGGGCGCCCCCTAGCACGGCAATGACACGAATCTTGCCGGCCTTGTGGTTTTCAATGAAATCGGGCACGGATCCCGTTCCGGCTGCAATTTGGTTACCCAGCATGTCCGCCATCATGGGCGCACTGCCGCGATAGGGCGCGGACTGCAAATCCAAGCCGAACTTTTGGCCAATGACCTTGACCAAAAATTCTGGCGTAGACGCAGGAGCAGGCACACCCACCGTCCCCTTGCCGGCGCCTTGCGACTTAACCCAAGCAACGTACTCGTTCATAGACTTGGCAGGCGTCCCGCCCGACACCGCAAGGGCATTCACAAACGTGGCGAACCCGGCTACCGGCACAAAGTCCTTGGCAGAGTCATAGCCAGGATTTTTCACCACCTGCGGCAGGATGGAAATGGTGTGGTCGTGTGAGAGGAACAGCGTCAGGCCATCCGGCGCCGCGGCCTTGAGCGCTTGTGCGGCCAACTGCCCGCCGGCACCGGCCTTGTTGTCCACAACTACCGGCATGCCCAATTGGTCTTTGAGTTTGTCGGCCAGCGTGCGGGCAATGGCGTCGGTACCTCCACCGGGAGGAAAACCCACCATCAGACGCACCGTACCCGCTTGCGCCTGCACCCCGCCCGAGGCCAGCAATGCCGATACCGACACCGCCAGAACAACCACGCGACGTAACGCGCCGCCCGACCCTTGCAATGAAAACCGCATAGTAAAAGCTCCTGATAGGTTGGCCAGAGAACACATAGCCTAAGGACCCGCCGCACCCACTGATTGCAGTGGCGTGCGTAGGCCCAATGGAAACGATGCACAACACGAACATACTCCAAAAACGGGCACGCTACCATGGTGCCATGAACGCCATCGCACTCATCACCGGCGCATCCCGTGGCATTGGCGCAGCCACAGCCCGCTCATTGGCCCTGTCCGGCTACGCAGTCGCCGTGAATTACCGCAACAACTCCCTGGCAGCCGACGAGGTCGTGCGTGCTATTCGCGCCCATGGCGGCAGCGCCATCACCGTCAAGGCGGACGTGGCCATCGAGTCAGAAGTCCTGTCCATGTTCGCCAAAGTAGACGCCAAGCTGGGACGGATCACTGCGCTGGTCAACAATGCTGGCGTGGTTGACGTAGCCTGCCGGGTGGAGGCTATGACCGGCACGCGCCTGCAGCGGATGCTGAACACCAATGTATTGGGCAGCATGCTCTGCGCCCGGGAAGCAGTGCTACGCATGAGCACCCGCCACGGCGGCAGCGGCGGGGCCATCGTCAACCTCTCCAGCGTGGCTGCAACGCTGGGCTCGCCGGGCCAGTACGTGGACTACGCTGCGAGCAAAGGCGCCATTGATGCTTTTACTGTGGGCCTTGCGCGCGAGGTGGCGGGTGAAGGCATACGCGTAAACGCGGTACGTCCCGGCATTATTGATACCGACATCCATGCCAGCGGCGGCCAACCTGACCGCGCGCAGCGTCTGGGGCACCAAGTGCCCCTGCAGCGCCCCGGAACCGCGCAGGAAATTGCCAACGCCATTGTCTGGTTGCTGAGTGATGCGGCCAGCTACACCACTGGCGCGATTCTGGACGTGAGCGGTGGGCGCTAAAGCCCACCCGGCAGCAACGAATCAAGGCGACAACGGCAAACCAAACAGCCGGGCTCCGTTTTCCCACCCCACCTTGCTGGCGACGGAGGGGGGCAAGTCACCGAGCCACCCGCGGTACTCTTGCATCTGCGCTTCATAGTACTGCCAGCGTTGGTTAATCCAGGTGTCCGACCCGACCAAAAAACGGTCGGGGTACTCCAACAAGAGCGCGCGCCATTCCGGACACAACACAGCCCCACTTTGCGCACTGGGACATGTCAGGCCAGGGCGGTAAGACAGCTCCCCCATCAGGGCCGGGTACTTGGCCAGCAAGCTTCGCACACGCTCAGCCGACGCTCCCCCAATACCGGTGTGCGCCCAAATGAGGCGGGTTGTCTTGCCCGCCGAGGGTGTAGCGGCCATCAACAAGTCAATGGCCACATCGTCCACATGGGCCAACACCACCAGACCACGCTGGTCGGCCAGCGCCATGAGCTGCTGGGCCACTTTTCCACGCGCATTGGCGCTGTCGTAAAGGTGAAATTCGCCAAAACCTCGGTACGGCCCCACTGCGGTCCCGCGCGCCAGTTCCGCCAGAACCATTTCAAATATTGTCGGGTCCTGAAACCAGCTGCTGTAATCCTCCCGGTTGCGGTACAGGCGCACCAGCGGCACCACCGTCACACCTGCGTCTTGGGTCTGGGTGCCTGCTTGTGCCAAGGCGCGCGTGCCGTCATTGGGTCGGGAATTGGCGACGATGGCACGTACCCCACTTCGCTGCATGCGTGACAGCACATCGGGAATTGGATGGGGCTGCTGGGCCTCCACGTTGTAGTGGAGGTGGGCATCAAACAACGGCCCGGTGTAATCGGTTGCCTGCGCATGGGCGGCTCCCCCCATTCCCAAGCACAAAGTCACCAGACGGAGCGAAAAAAAGAGTTTTTGCATGGGCAGGCTTGCCAAATTGGGTGGATATGCGCTTTGTAGCGTGTTTTCCCATTCCTTGCACCGCCGGGGTGCAGTACCATGCCGCCACCTTACCCATCCTAGGACGCGCCGTATGGACCTCAAACCGCTGGTGACCTTGCTGGCCATCGTCAACCCACTGGCCATCGTGCCCTTTTTTATTCACTACACCCAGGGTTTTGATGCCGCTCAGCGGCGCCACACCGTGTGGGTATCGTCCTTCAGTGCGTTTGTGGTGATCGCCACCAGCGCGTTGGCAGGTTTGCACATTCTGGAATTTTTTGGCATCTCCTTGGCCAGTTTTCAGGTGGGCGGCGGCATGTTGCTACTCACCAGCGCGTTGAATATGCTGAACGCCCAACCCGCCGAGGCCAAAACCAACACCCACGAACTGGAAGACGGCGCGGAAAAGGCCGCCATGGGTGCCAGCATTGCCGTGGTGCCACTGACCATTCCGCTCCTCACCGGCCCGGCCACCATGTCTACCGTGGTGATTTACGCTGACAAGGCCAAGACGTTTTTGCAGCTTGGCACGCTGGTGGGTTATGGCGTCGTGGTGGCATTGGCCACAGCGCTGTGCTTCTCTCTTGCGGAACCGATTGCGCGCTTCTTGGGCAAGACGGGTATCAATGTCATGACCCGGCTTATGGGGCTGATTTTGGCGGCTCTGGCGGTAGAAGTGATGACAGATGGGCTGACCAAGCTATTCCCAGCTCTGGCGGGCTAATAAGGCTCCCCGCAGCGCTCAGCCGCTGATTCCCGCGCGGCTCAGGAAATCGTCCACCAGTTCCAACCGCAGAAGTGGGTTGTCCAGTTGCATCAGACTTTGCTTGTGCTCTGGTGGCAGTTGCAACAGCTCACACCAACGGTTAGCAACCCAGCCGCAGTCGTCCAGTCGGAACGGCGGCAGCATGGGCAATGCCACACCGCGCGCTTGCAGGCTTTCCATCAAGTTGCGCAGTGCTTGGGACACCAGTTGCAAATCCCCGGGCACCGGGGTCGGCACGTCGGCCGGCAAGGCCTGCACATCCGCTACCCATAGGCCATGCTTCAGGCGATTGCGCCGGGCAATACGAAACCGTTCACCGGCAGTGCAGCGCAAGACCATCAGCCCCGGCTGGGGACTCGAGAACTCGGTGATGGTGGCCAATGTGCCAATGTCCACAAACTCCTCGTTCGCAAAACCGTCCCCGCTAGGGGCATCTGGGTCTGGACGGCGCATTTCGCTCCCTTGCGTGAGCGCGACCACACCGAACGGAGCACCTGTTTTGTGGCACTTGCCCATCAGATCGAGGTAGCGCACTTCGAAAATCTGCAGTTGCAAGCTGCCCCCAGGGTAGAGCACCGTGTTCAGTGGAAACAACGGCAACTGGTTTAAGGCAAGCAACTCTGACATGGTGGTGGTGTCGGTTTTAGCGCGCAGGCAAGCCGGCCTGGGTCTGCTGCACCCACTGGTCGAGCTGCAGCACGGCACTGTCTACCGCGGCTGTCAGCGCACGCACACCGCCCGCTGCATCTGGACTCGCTGCCGCTTCCCGCAGAACAAAGCTCCTTTGGGCGACCAGCGCATCGCCACCCTGGGCAGCCTGTGTCAACGTGGCGCGCAGGCGCACCACACCTGAGCTGCTGCCAGCAGATTCAAACAATTGGCTGAACTCTTCAAGCTCCAGACGCAAGGTGAGTGTGCCCGGCGGGCCTTGCACCCCATCGGCGAAGTTCAGCACCGCGCGGCGCTGACCTAACGTTTCGCGCACCCGCTGGCGCAGCAACTGGGCAGGCGGCATACTCCAGCGCGCCTGCGCATACGGGCGCAACTGCTGTGCATCGCTGTACCCCAGGCGGTAAACCACAGGCAGGTTGTCCAGAGCGGTAGGGGCCTGCACTTCCGCCAGCACCAGCGCAGGCAAGGGCGCCATGCGGTTGCTCGACAGCTCTTGCACCATGCCCGGACCCAAGTCATAAACCGCAGCTGCGGAGCCACTTTTGGACAGCCCACCGCAGCCCGCCAGGGCACCAAACAAAACCATACAAAAAATGGCTTTGGTCTTTGTATTTATTGCGCTAGCAGCTATTTTTTTCATAGCAAACTCATTTCATCAACATGGAGGGTGTCACCGCAGCGGGCGCCACAAAACCCGGTTCGCCCGGGCCCGGCACAGCGCTGCCCTTGCCCCACAACAGGGACTGGGGGTTGTCACCCACTGCATCGACCGTGCGGCCCATTTGGCGCAGTGTGCGTGTGGCGTCGTCGGTGGTGCGGTTCAGGCGCGGTAGCAATTGGGCGTTCACCTGGCGACTGGTCAGCGCCAGCGATTCGGTGCTCTGGGCAATTTTGTCCAGCGTACCGCCGGGCTCGTTCATGCGGCGTGACATGCGCTGAAACTCAGACGCCGAATTGCGCACCGCATCGGCACTCACGCCAAGTCGCTCCGAAGTGGCTTGCATGCTTTGGAGTGCCGTATCGGCCTGGGCCACCATGCGCGGCAGGTTCATGGCGTCTGCCCCGCCCTGCACTCCCAGCATTTGATCGGCGCGGCGCGACAGCGCGCTGATGTTGGCTGCGGCCTGCCCCAGGTTGTGGATGGCCACCATCAGTTCCTTCTGGTTGCTGGCGTCAAGCAAGGTGTTCATGCGCACGCTGGCTTGTTCCATTTGGGTGAGCAGATTGCCCCCTTGTTCGCTGAAGCGGGTGACCATGCTGGGGCGCAGGGGAATGCGGGCAGGGCTGCTTCCGGCAGCGGAAAGCGGCGCCGGGTTTTCCCCTTTGTCATCGAGCTGCACAAAGGCCAAGCCCGTAACGCCCTGAAAGCCCAACGTCGCAAAGGTGGACTGGGAAATGGGCGCCTGCTCGCTCACCGCAATACGCAACAGCACATTGCCGCGCTGGACGGTGTCCAACGCAATGTCTGTGACACGCCCCACCAGCACGCCCTTGAATCGCACACCCGCTTGCGGCTGTAAACCGGTTACCCCCTCGGGGCTGGAAATCTCGAACACACGACTCTCGGACGTGTCCCGTGTCAGCCAGGCGGCCAGCGCCGTGAGCAGGGCCACAACCACCAGAACAAAGGCTCCGGCGGCAAAGGCGTGGGATTTGTTTTCCATAAGACTGTCTTTCTACATGGCTTGCGGGGGTAAGTGCAACAGGGCTTGCGCCCGTTGCCCGCGCCCACCGCGAAAAAAGTCCTGGACAAAGGGGTGTTCAAACCCCACCACCACATGCGGTGGAGCGTCCAACACGACATGTTTGTCGGCTACCACGGCCACCCGGGTGCTGAGTTCAAAAATCGTGTCCAGGTCGTGTGTCACCATCACCACGGTCAGGCCCAGCTCGCGGTGCAGGCTTTGCAACAACGCACAAAAGGCATCGGCACTATCAGGGTCCAGGCCCGCAGTGGGTTCATCGAGCAACAAAAGAGGCGGATCCATCACCAATGCGCGCGCCAGCGCCACCCGCTTGACCATCCCCCCCGACAAGTCTGCGGGCATCTTGTGGGCGTGTCGCGCATCTAGCCCCACCATCTGCAGCTTGACCATGGCCACGTCGCGCACGAGCCCGGCCGGCAGGGTACCCAATTCGCGCAGGGGAAAGGCGATGTTCTCTAGAACCGTAAAGGCCGAGAACAGTGCGCCGTGCTGGAACAACATACCAACACGACTTGCCGCACCTGCCCTGCCCAGCTCGGCTGCCGGGTGGCCCAACACCCTTACGCTGCCACGGGCTGGCTTTTCCAGACCCAGCATCTGCCGCAGCAGCACGGTCTTGCCGCTGCCTGATCCGCCAACAATGGACAGCAGCTCGCCTTGTGCGATCTGCAGGTCCAGGTCTTGGTGGATCACGGTGGCAATGCCTTCCGCGCGGAACACCGACCACAGCTTGTTGATTTCAACAACCAGCGGCACGCTCACAGGCCCACTCCTTTGAAAACCACCGCAAACAGCGCATCCACCAAGATCACCACCGTGATGGAGGTGACGACGGAGGCCGTGGTCCCCTCACCCAAGCTCTGGGTGTTGGGCTTGACACGCAAACCATAGTGGCACGCGACCAACGCAATCAGCACCCCAAACACCATGCTTTTGGCCAGTGCCAACCACAGGTTCGCAATCTGTACTGTCTTGGGCAGGGCCGAAATGAAGTAGGCGGGGGTCAGTCCCATGGACAGGTCCGCGGCCAACATGCCACCCAAGAGCGCGGCCAGCGTGGTCCACACGGAGAGCAGCGGCATGGCCAGCGCCATGGCCACAGTGCGGGGCATCACCAATCGAAAGCCCTTGGCTATGCCCAGTACCCGCATTGCGTCCAGCTCTTCCGTCACGCGCATCACGCCAATTTGTGCAGTAATGGCAGAACCCGAGCGCCCCGCAACGAGAATCGCGGCCAATACCGGCCCCAGTTCACGTATCAGCGACAGACCCAGGATATTGACGATAAAAGCATCAGCGCCAAATTGGCGTAACTGCTGGGACATCAAATAGGCCAGCACCACTCCGATCAGAAAACCCACGAGTGCAGTAATGGGCATGGCGGTGGCGCCAATTCGATAGAGATGGCCCGAGATATCGCGCCACGGCGCATGCAGCGGATGGCGAACCAGATGCAAAAGGTCCAACACCAATTGACCCAGCAGGCGAATCGCTCCGCCCAAGTGGCTGACCACACCCATGACCCGGCGCCCCAAACCCAAGTAGCCAGCAAGCCACGAAGGAGGGCTGGGCCTGGACGCGGGGAGGCTGAACTGTGCCACGCGCTCCAACATGGCACGCTGCTCGGGCAAAAGTTGCAGCAGTGCGGGCCATTGGCGGCCCCATGAATTCCATAACAGCTGCGCTCCGGTATGGTCCATACGCTCCAGAGAGCGCAAATCCCATGCAAACGCAATGTCGGTGGCGGGATTTTGCAATTGTGCTGACAACCCCACCCACACCGAAGGAACCGCCAATTGATCTGCTGTCCAACGACCGTACACACCAATCTGCGAAGACGATGCATCGACACGCTTTTCTAACCGGGGAGCAGTATGCTGCACGTGGGCCATGGTGGAAGTGGTTGTGCAGCGAATGGTACTCGCATGGAAATGCAAGCAGAATAGGTATATGGGGCTCTTTATGCTTGATTCTTCATGCCTTCATGGGTGGCGTACCCTCCCACCCAAAGTTAGGATTTCACTACCCTACACTGCAGTGTGGCTTGCGGCACTGCAGCTTCGCGCGGGTTGCCATTGCCCCTTTGCCGTTGGCTCCCCATGATCTTCACTACACAACTTACTACTAAGTCGGCTGCCGCCTTTTCCCTGCTTCTATGAACAACGACACCACTTTCGACTACATCATCATCGGCGCTGGCACGGCCGGGTGTCTGCTGGCCAACCGGCTCTCGGCCAACGCCTCCAAACGCGTGCTGCTGATCGAAGCCGGCCGCAAAGACGATTACCACTGGATTCACATTCCCGTGGGTTATCTCTACTGCATTGGCAACCCACGCACCGATTGGCTGTTCAACACGGAAGCCGAGGCGGGCTTGAACGGCCGTAGCCTGCGTTACCCGCGTGGCAAAACACTCGGCGGCTGCTCCAGCATCAACGGCATGATTTACATGCGAGGCCAAGCGCGCGATTACGACCAGTGGGCTCAATTGACCGGCGACGCCAACTGGACCTGGGAGAACAGCCTGCCCTACTTCAAGCTACACGAAGACCACCACAAGGGCGCCAGCGCGTTGCACGGTGCCAAAGGCACTCCTTCGCCGCTGCTGCACGACAGCGGCACCGATTACCGCAAGGTGCTGCGCCACCACCAAGCGGGCGGAGAATGGCGAGTAGAAAAGCAGCGTCTGCGCTGGGATGTGCTGGACGCCTTTGCCCAGGCCGCAACGCAAGCTGGAATTCCGGCGACCGATGACTTCAACCGCGGCACGAATGAAGGCGTGGGTTACTTTGAGGTGAACCAGAAAGCCGGCTGGCGCTGGAATACCGCCAAGGCATTTTTGCGCCCCATGTGTTATGGCCGCCCCAACTTCGAGCTGTGGACCAGCGCCCAGGTAGCCAAGCTGGTGGTGGAGCCGCAAGCCGAAGGAGACGCGGGCCTGCGCTGCACCGGTGTGCAGGTGTGGGATGGTAGGGAGATGGTGACCGCCACGGCCCGCGCAGAGGTGTTGTTGTGCGCGGGCGCAGTGGCCAGTCCGCAGATCCTGCAGCTCTCGGGCCTGGGCCCCGCCGAGCTGCTGCATGCGCGCGGCGTGCCCGTGGTGCAGGACACGCCCGGTGTGGGCGCCAACCTGCAAGACCATTTGCAAATTCGCGCCGTCTTCAAGGTCAAAAACACAACCACGCTGAACACCCAGGCCAACAGCCTGTGGGGCAAGGCCAAGATCGGGTTGGAGTACGCCCTCAAGCGCAGTGGCCCCATGAGCATGGCGCCCAGCCAGCTCGGTGCTTTCACCCGCAGCGACGTGAGCCAACTCCACCCGAACCTGGAGTACCACGTACAGCCGCTGAGCTTGGATGCGTTTGGCGAACCCCTGCACACGTTCAACGCTTTTACCGCGAGTGTGTGCAACTTGAACCCCACCAGCCGCGGGACTGTGCGCATCAAAACCGCAGATTTCAAAGACGCACCGGCCATAGCGCCCAATTACCTGAGTACCGAGGCGGATCGCAAAATTGCTGCGGACTCTCTGCGGGTAACGCGCACTATCGTGGCCCAGCCGGCTTTGGCAAAGTACCAACCCGAGGAATACAAGCCCGGCTTGCAGTACCAGAGTGACGCTGAGTTAGCGCAACTGGCGGGAGACATAGCTACCACCATCTTTCACCCAGTAGGCACTACCAAGATGGGGCGCGAGCATGATCCTATGGCCGTCGTGAATAGCCGCCTGCAGGTGCGCGGCGTGGCAGGATTGCGCGTGGTGGATGCAGGAGTAATGCCCCTTATTACCAGTGGCAACACCAACTCTCCCACCCTCATGATTGCCGAGAAGGCGGCGCAGTGGATAGCGGAGGATGCTTCCCGCTGATGCGGCAGAGGGTTTATCCCGATGCCACGCCCCCGCGAGGCAGATACATTCCATGGCAACGCAGACCTGACAGCAACTGCGAGGTCTGAATAGACCAAGCTTGAAACGACGCCGAGGAGACGGCTAAGACCAACTACAAACCCTGCACACCACGATGCAGTTTTCAGAAGCACCGGCAACCCCGGTGCTTTTTTTATGCCTTTTTTGATCTCTCGTCGGCATGGGGTATGGACGATGAGCTACTCATTTCAAAGTGCACCGACTCATAGAGAGTGAATGCGACAATTCCTCCATGGAAATGATTGTTGTCACGCTGGCCTCCCTGCTCGCTGGGTTTGTGGACTCGATTGTGGGCGGTGGTGGCCTGATCCTGACCCCTGCCCTTTTTGCCGTGTTTCCCAACGCACACCCGGCCACCCTTTTCGGCACCAATAAAGGTGCATCGGTCTGGGGGACCGCGTTTGCCACCTGGCAGTACCAACGCCGGGTTCAGATACCTTGGCACGCCATAGCCCCTGCAGCCACGGTCTGTTTTTTAGCCTCGCTGGGAGGTGCCTGGTTGGTGACTGTCGTGTCGCCACAGCATCTACGCAAGGCTTTGCCGCTGGTACTCGTACTGGTGCTGGCCTACACCCTGGTCAAAAAGGACCTTGGCCGGCACCACACACCACGTTTTGTGGGGCAACACGAAGCACTAGTGGCCAGTGCCATAGGCGCAGTTATTGGCTTTTATGATGGTTTTTTTGGCCCTGGAACCGGAAGCTTTTTCGTATTCCTCCTGGTGCGCGTGTTGGGGTATGACTTCCTCAATGCATCGGCAAGCGCCAAGTTGCTCAATACAGCCTCCAACTTGGCAGCGTTGCTGTTGTTCACTTATAAGGGCCATGTGTGGTGGCATTTTGTGCTGGCCATGGCGGTGGCCAATGTGTTGGGTAGCCTGGCCGGCACCCACTTGGCGCTCAAGCACGGCACCGGCTTTGTGCGCGGCATGTTCCTGGTGGTGGTGTCCGCGCTGATCTTCAAAACCGGTTACGACGCATTTGTGCGTGGCGTCTAATACTCCGATTTATCGCGCTGCAAGCCAAGGAATATCCGCTGCCTTGCGAGGCTGACCAATCGGGGCGCTCGCCTGGCCTTTGCTCACGGCGACCAGATCTTCTTCGCTGGGGTACTGGCCCAGTAGCCAATAGTCGAACGCGCGCCGTGCAATTGGCGCGGCCGCTGCAGAGCCAAACCCTGCGTTTTCCACAATCACCGCCAGCGCGATTTTGGGGGCGTCTGCGGGTGCAAATGCGACATACAGCGAATGGTCGCGTTGGTGCTCTTCCATGGAGGAGGCGTTGTACTTTTGGTTTTTACCCAGACTCACCGCCTGCGCGGTACCGGTTTTTCCACCACTGACATAGCCGGCGCCGGCAAACACCCGTGTTCCAGTACCCCCTTGCGTAACCCCGACCATCGCTTCACGAATGACTGCAACGTTTTCAGGCTTGTACCCCAGATCTACTGGCGGCTCAGCCGGAATCGGTACGCGGACGCGGCTGGTCGCATCCTGGGTGGCAATCACCAATTGGGGTTTGTGTTTTACCCCGTTGTTGGCGACGATGGCAACGGCCTGCGCCAACTGGAGCATGGTAAAGCTGTTGTAGCCTTGACCGATGCCCAATGAAATGGATTCACCGGCATACCATTTTTGCTGGTCCGGGCGCTTGTAGTATTTCCGCTTCCACTCCTGGCTTGGCAAGATGCCGCGTACTTCACCACGAATATCGATGCCGGTGTGCTGCCCAAATCCCAGAGGTTTCATGAAGTCGTGCATGGCGTCCACGCCCAGCTCATTCGCCAAGGAATAGAAGTACACGTTGCTGGACTCAACGATGGCACGTCGCATGTCCATGATTCCACCCTTCTCGTTCTCAGGGCTCCCAAAGCGATTCCCGCCAAACATGTAAAAGCCGGGATCATTGATCAGGGTTTGCGGCGTACGGGTCCCCGTTTCCAGCGCTGCAAGTGCCATAAATGGCTTGTAGGTCGAACCGGGGGGGTACGTGCCACGCAATGCCCGGTTGAGCAAGGGCTTGTCGATGGACTCATTGAGTAGCTGCCAGTTTTCCTGGTCAATACCTTCAACAAACAGGTTAGAGTCAAACGTGGGCATGCTCACAAAGGCCAACACTTCCCCGGTCGAAGGATCCAGCGCGACCAAGGCACCCCGGCGACTGCCAAACATGTCTTCAATCAGTTTTTGAAGCTTGATATCAATGGAAAGTACGACCCCATTGCCCGGGGTTGAAGGATTGCTGGCCAACTTGCGCACCGCACGTCCCCCGGCAGAGGTTTCGATACGCTCGACCCCCGTCACGCCGTGCAACATCTGCTCAAAGCTTTGCTCAACGCCGAGCTTGCCGATGTATTCGGTACCCCGGTAATTTGCCTGATCTTCGCTGTCTTCGATCTTTTCTTTTTCGGCTTGGTTGATGCGTCCAATGTAGCCAATCACGTGACTGGCCAATTCGCCGTAGGGGTAGTTGCGGAACAAACGCGCCTTGATCTCTACGCCCGGGAAGCGAAAACGTTGCGCAGCAAACCGTGCAACCTCTGCATCCGTCAGCCGGGTACGAATCGGCAGAGACTCGAAGTTCTTGGATTCCTCCATGAGCTTTTTGAACCGACGCCGATCCCGCTGCGTGATGTCAATCACCCGGGAGAGTTCATCAATCGTCTTTTCCACTCCGCCGGTTTTGGATGGCGTAACCTCCAATGTATAGGCCGAGTAATTGGTCGCCAGCACCACCCCATTGCGATCCTCTATCAGTCCCCGGTTGGGCACGATGGGCACAATGGAGGTACGGTTGCTCTCGGCCTGCGCACGGAGATCGTCGTGCCGCACCACCTGAAGATAGATAAGGCGAATGGCCAGCAACACAAAACAGCACAGCACCACCACACTGACAACAAACACGCGGTTGCGAAAGCGTGCCAGATCCGCTTGAACATTGCGAAGCTCAGTCATACGCCCGCCATGGCATGACTCCGTGAGGAGCAAACCCATCTGGGTAGATGCGCAACGAACTGAGGGGTCATAACCGCGCCACGCGACTACAAGGGCCGGTTGGCATCAGGGTCCGGCGCGCGGCGCTGCGGGGCTAGCAGCACCACACTGGCCAATGGCCACAAAGCAGCCTCCAGTACCGGCGCCAACAATATCCACCAATTGGAAAATGTGCCTCCGCCCATGAGGCGCAACACCAGTTCCAGCGCATGGGCCACCACAAACAAGGGAAACACCTGGGCGGCTTGCGATGGAACACTGAACCATAACAGGCGACGGTGTACCGTGATAGCCATAAAGCTCAGTACCGTATAAGCCATGGCATGTTGACCCAACAAGCCACCTTGGTACACATCCATTAGCAGACCGAAGACAAAAGCACCACCAATGCTGACCCGCAGTGGCTGGTGCACAGTCCAAAAAACAAGCACCACAGCCAGCACATCAGGGGCCCAGGCGGCACGCCCCCACAGCCCCATGTTGTTCACCATATTGATGAGCAACGCAACCACCACACTGCCCCACACAAACAGAGGATTTGCAGGCAGCAAAAGCTGCTGACCGGGTCGCATGATCATCGCAAGCCCGATCCTTTGGGCGACGAAACTACCGTATCAGCCCCAGGCCGCGGGGGCATCTGGTCCGATAGCGGGGCCAATACCAAAACATGCGTGGCGCCTGACACCAAAGCCAAGGGCACGCAATAAATTCGTGCAAACACCGCATCCACCTGGCGCTCCACTTTTTCTATACGCGCCACCGGAAGGCCCGGTGGATACACGCCATCCACGCCACTGGTGGTAAGCAAATCGCCCACAGCCACATCGGCGTTGGCCGCCATATAACGCAGCTCCAGCGCATCGGCATGCGTTGACGTATCTCCAAAAGCGACGCCCCGTGCACCCGTACGGGCATTGAGCACAGGAATGGCATGGTCACGGTCGGTAATCAGGGTAACTTCACTCATTGCTGGATAAACGCGTGTGACCTGGCCAATCACACCCATTTCATCCAACACCGGAGAACCCAAGACAAGCTGATGCATCAAACCCTTGTTGATCAGCACTTTACGGGTGAATGGGTCGGCTGCGTCATACAAAACCTGGGCGGCTTTGGCGGACGCTGCAAAGCGTGGCGGCAAGTCCAGCAGTTTGCGCAAGCGCAAGTTTTCCAGCTCGAGTTGTTCAACCTGGTTGGCCCGCAGGGATTGCAGACTGAGTTTTCTCCGCGCCGCCTCCTGTGCCGACTCTGCAGATGCGACCGTGGTGAAGTAGGTTGAAGCTGCTTGCACCAAGAGGACCGGCTGCAAGGCCAGCCATTGCACCGGATATAACGCACTAGCCAGCACGACACGCATGGGCTGCATCATCTTGAAGCGGGCGTCAGCCACCATGAGAAACAGCGCCAAGGCGCTGCAGACAGCCAACTTCGACAGGGCCGAAGGGCCTTGGCGAAAAAAGGGAGGAGGATCTCTGTCCAGCGTACCGAGTGGCATCGCTGTGTCCGGCGGTGGTGCTTATTCGCTTGTAAAAATGGAACCCAAGCGCTCCATTTGTTCCAGCGCAATGCCGCACCCCCGAACCACACAGGTCAACGGGTCTTCAGCAACCAATACAGGCAGGCCGGTTTCTTCGGCCAGCAAGCGGTCCAAGTCACGCAAAAGCGCGCCACCACCCGTCAGCATCATGCCGCGGTCGGCAATATCAGCGCCCAGTTCGGGAGGGGTTTGTTCCAGCGCATTCTTCACTGCCGACACAATGTTGTTCAGCGGGTCGGTCAGGGCTTCCAGAATTTCGTTGGAAGAAATGGTGAAACTACGGGGAACGCCCTCAGACAGGTTGCGCCCGCGCACTTCCATTTCCTTGACTTCGGACCCAGGAAAGGCCGAGCCAATTTGTTTCTTGATGGCTTCCGCAGTCGGCTCACCAATCAGCATGCCGTAGTTGCGACGGATGTAGTTGATGATGGCTTCATCGAATTTGTCGCCACCCACGCGAACCGAGCCTTTGTAGACCATGCCACCCAAAGAGATGACGCCCACTTCCGTGGTACCACCACCAATATCCACCACCATGGAGCCACTTGCCTCGGACACCGGCAAACCAGCCCCAATGGCCGCTGCCATGGGTTCTTCGATCAAAAACACATCGCTGGCACCTGCGCCCAGGGCTGACTCGCGAATGGCCCGGCGCTCCACTTGGGTGGAACCGCAAGGCACACAAATGATGATGCGAGGACTGGGCTTAAACACGCCCCGAGGAAGCACCATCTTGATGAATTGCTTGAGCATCTGCTCAGTCACCGTGAAGTCGGCGATCACACCGTCCTTCATGGGGCGAATGGCTTCAATATTGCCGGGCACCTTGCCCAACATGGCCTTCGCCTCTTTGCCCACTGCTTGAATGGTCTTCTTACCCTGCGGGCCACCTTCGTGGCGAATGGCCACTACAGAGGGTTCATTGAGGACAATTCCCTGTCCGCGCGCCACAATCAATGTGTTGGCCGTACCCAAATCGATCGCCAAGTCGGTAGAAAAGTACCGACGAAAAGCTCCTAGCATTACATGTCCTCTCGGGGCACGGAGGGCACTTCGGCCGTCCGTCGCCATGGTTTTTGCAGTTCAAACGTATGAATTTGGCGTCTAACGCCGCGTCTCCGCAGCCTTTTTACCAAAGGCAGGATAATACCCCATTGCCTGTGAATAACTCGTGCAGAAGCCTTCGCCCTGACACGATTTACCCTTGGTTTCAACTCTTCTACACCCATGTCCCTGACATCTTCCGACATCGCTCGCATTGCCAATTTGGCCCGTCTGGAACTGGCACCGGCCGAAACCGCGCGCCTGCAAACCCAAATGAACGATTTTTTCAGCATCGTGGAGGCCATGCGCGCCGTTGACACCTCGGGTCTCGAACCCCTGGCCCATCCCGTAGCTGCTGTTCAGAACATCGAGCTGCGTCTGCGGGACGACGCCGTGAGCGAGCCCAACCAGCGCGAGGCCAACCAAAAAAGTGCTCCCGCAGTCGAGCGCGGCCTGTTCCTGGTTCCCAAAGTTATCGAATAAAAAGTTAGTCCCCATGTCGACAACCCTTTCCCAAACTGCTCTGCACGACCTATCCGTGCAGGCGCTCTCCAAAGCGTTACGCCACAAGCAACTCAGTGCCGTAGAAGTCGCAACTCACTTTCTGCAGCGTGCGCAGGTCCATTCAGCAATCGGCGCCTTTGTCGCGATCGATGAAGAAGCCACGTTTGCCCAGGCTCGCGCGGCCGACGCCCGCATTGCTGCAGGCACTGCGGGCGCCCTCGAAGGGGTGCCCATCGCACACAAGGATATTTTTGTGACGCGAGACTTTGCCACCACCGCAGGCTCGCGCATGCTCAAAGGCTACCGCTCGCCATTTGACGCCACTGTGGTGAACAAACTGGCGCAAGCCGGTGCCGTAACGCTGGGCAAACTTAACTGCGATGAATTCGCCATGGGCTCGAGCAACGAAAACTCGGCCATTGCCCCGGTGGGCAGCGACTCCGTTGAACCGGTTCGCAACCCTTGGAACCAAGACCGCATTCCCGGGGGGTCATCAGGAGGCAGCGCTGCTGCCGTTGCGGCCCGCTTGGCGCCCGCCGCCACTGGAACCGACACCGGGGGATCGATTCGCCAACCGGCCGCTTTTTGCGGCATCACAGGTATCAAGCCCACGTATGGACGCGCATCACGCTACGGCATGGTGGCTTTCGCTTCGAGCCTGGACCAGGCGGGTCCTATGGCGCGCAGTGCAGAGGACTGCGCACTACTGCTGTCCGCCATGTGTGGCCCGGACCCCGACCGAGACTCCACCTCGCTGGACGTGTCGGCTGAGAACTTTGCGCTCAAACTCAATGACTCGATTGAAGGCCTGCGCATTGGCGTGCCCAAAGAGTTTTTTGGCGACGGCCTGAGTGCTGACGTACGCGCCAGCGTAGAAGCCGCGCTCAAGCAATACGAGGCATTGGGCGCCAAGCTGGTACCCATCACACTCCCACGCACTGAGCTCTCCATTCCCGTTTACTACATCATTGCCCCAGCAGAAGCTTCTAGCAACCTAAGCCGCTTTGATGGCGTGAAGTTCGGCCACCGCGCCAAGGACTACGGCGACCTGGCTGACATGTACAAAAAGACCCGCGCAGAAGGCTTTGGCGACGAAGTCAAACGCCGCATCATGATCGGCACCTATGTGCTGAGCCATGGCTACTATGACGCCTACTACCTGCAGGCCCAGAAAATCCGTCGCATGATTGCGGACGATTTCCAGAACGCCTTTAAAGACTGCGATGTGATTGCCGGACCTGTGGCACCCACCGTGGCTTGGAGAATTGGCGAGATATCCGACGATCCGGTGGCCAACTACTTGGCTGACATCTTCACACTATCCGGTTCGTTGGCCGGTTTGCCAGGCATGAGCATTCCCGTCGGCTTCGCCGCCGCGCAAGCCGACAAGGGCATGCCCATTGGCATGCAACTGCTGGGCAACTACTGCCAAGAAGCGCGCCTGCTCAACGCCGCACACCGCTTCCAGCAAGCAACCGATTACCACCTGGCCAAGCCTGCAGGATTCTGAACATGAGCGAGACCGTCAACACATTTGAAGCACAACAACAGGGTCGCCCTACCGGCCCGCTGGTGCATGGGTATGAAGTCATCATCGGCTTTGAAACCCACGCCCAGCTATCGACCCAATCAAAGATTTTTTCTCGCGCTAGCACAGCCTTTGGCGCCGAGCCCAATACACAAGCCTGTGCAGTGGACCTGGCTCTGCCCGGCACACTGCCCGTGATGAACAAGGGCGCGGTCGAACGCGCTATCCAGTTCGGACTGGCAATCGGTGCCCACATTGCGCCGCGCAGCATTTTTGCCCGCAAAAACTACTTCTACCCCGACCTCCCCAAGGGCTACCAGATCAGCCAGTTCGAGATTCCCGTGGTGCAAGGCGGTGCAGTGGAGTTTTTCCTCGGCGAGGAGAAGAAGTCGGTCCGCTTGGTCCGCGCCCACTTGGAAGAGGACGCGGGTAAATCGCTGCACGAAGATTTCATTGGCCAAAGCGGCATTGATCTGAACCGCGCTGGTACACCGTTGCTTGAAATCGTCACGGAGCCGGACATGCGGTCGAGCGCTGAAGCCGTGGCCTATGCCAAGGAACTGCACAAGATCGTCACGTGGATTGGCATCTGCGATGGCAATATGCAGGAAGGCTCTTTTCGCTGTGACGCTAACGTGTCAGTGCGCAAGCCCGGCAGCCCCTTGGGCACCCGCCGCGAAATCAAAAACCTGAACAGCTTCAAGTTCATGCAGCAAGCCATTGACTACGAAGTTCGCTGGCAGATCGAACAAATTGAAGACGGTCACACCATTCAGCAAGCCACGGTGCTTTTCAACCCCGACACGGGCGAGACCCGCGCCATGCGCACCAAGGAAGACGCAGCCGACTACCGATACTTCCCCGACCCCGATTTGCCGCCGCTATGCATTTCAGAGCAGTGGGTGCAGGACGTGCGAGGTCAAATGGCCGAGTTGCCACGTAGTATGGCGGCGCGCTTCCAGACGGACTACTGGCTAAGCGACTATGACGCCACGCAGCTCACCCAGAGCCTGGCGCTTGCCACGTATTTTGAAGCTGCAGCCAAAGCCTGTGGCCAGGCCAAGTTGGCGAGTAACTGGATCACGGGGGAGCTTGCGCGTCGCCTCAATGGGCAAGATCTTTCGATTGAACAATCCCCAGTCTCCTCGCAAACCTTGGGGCAGCTGATTGTCCGCATCACGGACAGCACCATTTCGAACAACGCTGCCAAACAGGTTTTCGATGCACTCTGGGAAGGCGCCGACGACGTCGATGCCATCATCGAGTCCAAAGGTCTCAAGCAGATGAACGATACCGGTGCGCTGGAAACCATCGTGCAGCAGGTGATCGACAAAAATGAAAAAAACGTGGCCGAATTCAAAGCGGGCAATGACAAAGCGCTGAACGCGCTGGTCGGCCAGATCATGAAAGCCAGTCAGGGCAAAGCCAATCCGCAGCAGGTGAACGACTTGTTGCGCCGCAAACTGGGCTGACACACTCCCCCATGAAAAAGGCCTCTCGCGAGGCCTTTTTTACTTGACTGGCGCCATCTGCGCCCATACCTGACGCAAGCGTATGAGCTCATCGTCAAAGCGCGCATTCAATCGGCGGGACTCGCCGTCTTGTTCCGCAATAAACCGTTTTTGTACGCTTTGGCTCTGGGTGTTCTCTTCCAGCTGTCGCCGCAGATAAGCCGGCGCCTTGGATGGATCCTTTTTGTAGAACTCCATTTCTTCCTCGAGCGCCGCGCGTTGGCGCACCAGCTCCGTCAGTCGGGTGGTCGCAGCTTTCGTCACGGCCTCAATCTGTGCCAATGCTTCAAGACGCTCCCGGTCATGCACGCCTTTGTTCGGGTAGCGGATCATCAACGCGCGGTCGCGTCGTTTTTCCTCTGCGGCACGGTTACGCTCTTCCGCTTCGCGCTTTTCTTTTTGCTCCAGCTCCTGTTTTTCCTGCGCGGTTAGCGAGGGGCCCACTTTGGCACGCACCGTGCCACTGGGATTGAGTACTTTCTGCTCGCGGTCAATGCATTCAGCAATCGGGCGGTCCGCCGTGAGCTTGCGCCCCTTGGCATCTATACAGGTATAGACCCCACCGGACTCCGTCTGGGTTTGGCCCCAAGCCTGGACACTCATCACGACCGCGAGCGTACCCGTGGTCAACCATCGATTATTTTTCATTCCTCTCCTTCGTCAACACCGTACCGCTGGCGATATGCCAACACGCGCTGATGATCTGCGTCCGATCCGGATGCATTTCGCGACGCCAGATACTGCATCAAATCGCCCAGCTTCGCAATTGCGCAAACCTGCAGGCCCAACTGGCGGCGCACATACTGCACCGCGCTATAAGGCACATCCTGACCATTTTCCGTCGCTTTTTCCTGCCGATCCAGTGCGATACACACCGCATGGGGCGTCGCACCGGCCGCCTGAATAATGGCAATGGACTCGCGCGCAGCGGTGCCCGCGGACATCACATCGTCGATCACCAGCACCCGACCGCGCAACGGCGCCCCCACCATTGTTCCGCCTTCGCCGTGGTCCTTGGCTTCTTTGCGGTTATAGGCAAAGGGCACGTTGCGCCCCTGGCGCGCCAGCTCAATTGCCACCGCAGCCCCTAGCGGAATGCCTTTGTACGCGGGGCCAAAAACCATGTCAAATTCGATGCCACTGGCGAGCAGGCGCTGCGCATAAAATTCAGCCAACCGCCCCAGTTTGGCCCCATCGTCAAACAGGCCGGCGTTGAAGAAGTAAGGGCTCATGCGACCCGCCTTGGTTTTGAACTCGCCAAAGCGCAGCACCCCGCATTCCACAGCAAACTGCACAAATTCTTGGGCCAATGGATCACGATCCGACATGGGGGTTTCCTTGTTCAAATTAACCAGTCTCAATCTCAATGGCATCCGCTCCGCCACCAGCAAGGGGCTGGAAGCCTGGCTTGCAACCGTGCGGCCTGATTGTATTTGCGTGCAAGAAGTCAAGGCCCAGCATGACGACGTACATGGCAAGTTCCACGAACTGGCCGGCATGCAAGGGCATTTTCAGTATGCGCACAAGAAAGGCTATTCCGGCGTAGGGGTGTATACACGGCATGAGCCCAGCGACGTTGTCATTGGCTACGGCTCATCTGAATTTGATGCTGAGGGGCGCTACGTAGAACTACGTTTTGACACGCCGCAACGCAAAATGTCCATCCTGAGCGTGTATTTTCCTAGCGGATCCTCGGGAGACGACCGGCAACAAGCCAAGTTTCGTTTTCTGAACGAGATCTACCCACACCTGCAAGAGCTCAAGTCCCAGCGCGAATTTATCTTGTGCGGCGACGTCAACATTGCGCACCAGGCTGTCGACTTAAAGAACTGGCGCAGCAACCAAAAAAACTCTGGCTTTACTCCTGAAGAGCGCGCCTGGATGACCAAGCTGCTGACCGAAGGCGGCATCGTGGACGTGTACCGCCAGCTCGAGCCCCACACCACCGACGCTTGTTACACATGGTGGAGCAACCGCGGCCAAGCCTATGCCAACAACGTAGGATGGCGTCTGGACTACCACCTGGCTACCCCGGCACTGGCCGCCACGGCCCGCACCAGCCATATCTACAAAGAGCAAAAGTTCAGCGACCACGCACCGCTCACGATCGAATACGCGCGTACCTGAACGAGGCTTAGCGGAGCGGACTGTTCGGTCCGCAGCCGCTCGTCAACCGCCTTTTTTGCCTGCCTTGGCCCGCTCATACAGGGGCATCACCTTCGGCAAGTTCGCCTCAATCTGCGCAATGCGTGAATTGCCGGAAGGGTGGGTGGACAACCATTCCAGTGGCGCACCTTTGTTGGCCGCAGCCATTTTTTGCCACAGGCTGACGCCCGCACGCGGGTTAAAACCGGCCCGCGCCGCCAGCTCCATGCCCACCAGGTCGGCCTCGGACTCGTCCTCTCGCCCAAATTTCAGGGTTAGCAGTTGCGCTCCGTACTGCGTCACCGTTTGGCCAATATCCCCAAAGCCCAAGACTTGGCTCAGCAAGTTCGCCCCCAAGCCGGTGGCGGCATTTTTCCCCATGCGTTCGCGCGCATGTTCGCGCAGGGCGTGGGCAATCTCATGCCCCATGATCATGGCCACTTCGTCATCGGTGAGCTTGAGCTGGCTGAGAATGCCGCTGTAGAAGGCAATTTTCCCCCCCGGCATGCAAAAGGCGTTGATTTGGTTGGCTTCAATCAGGTTCACTTCCCATTTCCAGCCCTTGGCTCGCTCATTCCAGACGTTGGCAAAGGGAATGATCTTGCTAGCGATAGCCCGCAGCCGCCGCACCTGCGGGTGATCCGGGCCAGCGAGTGCGTTTTTGGCCCGCGCCTGATTCAACATTTGCGCATATTGCTGTGCCGCGCCTTGTTCCACCTCTGCCGCGGGGACCAATTTGCTGAAAGCCGAATTGCCACCCACATTGACACCATCCGCTGGCTGCCCATGTGCCGAGAACGCCATGCTCATGCACAGAAGCATGCCTACAACAGGTCTGGAAGCAAGATGGGGAAATTGAAGTGTCATGGCCGCTATTATTCCCGGATGACCACGCCCACTCCCACCCCAACGGCTTCTTCCCATCCGAAACCCATGACGTGGCTCGCAACCCTCAAGGTTTATGGTGAGCCTGCATCGCTGCGCATGCTGTCTCTGGGCTTCTCAGCGGGCCTGCCGCTGCTGTTGGTGTTTGGAACCTTGAGCTTTTGGCTGCGCGAGGCGGGAGTGGACCGCACCACCATCGGATTCTTGAGCTGGGTAGGCTTGGCCTATGGCTTTAAGTGGGTATGGGCACCGCTGGTAGACCGTCTGCCCATTCCCGTACTTACACGGCTGCTGGGGCGGCGGCGCAGTTGGCTGCTGCTGTCGCAAGGGGTGATCATGGCCGCACTGGTCATGATGGCAATGACCGACCCCACCTTGGCATTGGCACCCATGGTCTGGTGTGCCGTGGCGGTGGCGTTTGGCTCTGCAACCCAAGATATTGCTTTAGACGCCTTCCGCATTGAATCGGCCGACACCGAACACCAGGCTGCGCTGGCCGCCACCTACCAGGCCGGTTACCGGCTGGCCATGATTTGGGCTGGAGCCGGGGCACTGTGGATAGCAGCGCGCGCCGAAGTACCCAACGCCGCGCTCTACCAATATGACGCATGGCGCACCGCTTATTTGGTGATGGCCGCCAGCATGTTGCCAGGCGTGCTGACGGTACTGCTCTCACGCGAACCCGTGCGCCAAGCGCTGGCACCCGCACGCAATGCCGCCGAGTGGTTGCAAAGTGCGCTGATCGCCCCTTTCACCGATTTTTTGGGCCGCTACGGTTGGCACGCCGCACTCATCCTCGCGCTGATTGCCACCTACCGCATTAGCGATGTGGTCATGGGCATCATGGCCAATCCGTTTTATGTCGACATGGGCTTTAGCAAATCCGAAGTCGCTGCGGTCAGCAAAGTCTATGGCGTTGTCATGACGCTGCTGGGCGCATTCGTTGGTGGGGTGCTGGCACTGCGCTTGGGCGTCATGCGCGTCTTGATGCTGGGCGCCATACTCAGCGCTGCCAGCAACCTGCTGTTTGCTTGGCTGGCCTCGCGCGGCCATGACCTGAATGCGCTGATGTTCGTCATCTCGGCCGACAACCTCTCCAGTGGCATTGCCAGCGCCGCGTTCATCGCGTACCTGTCCTCGCTGACCAATGTGCAGTACTCCGCCACGCAGTACGCACTGTTCAGTTCCATGATGCTCTTGTTGCCCAAGTTTCTGGCGGGCTTCTCGGGTCAGTTTGTGGACAGCTTTGGCTACCCCAGCTTCTTTACCGCAACCGCCTTTTTGGGGGTTCCCGTGCTGCTGCTGGTGTGGCTGGCTTCACAAGTCAAATCAGACCCTAGCCCGCATTGATATTGCGCAAATAGCTATGTTTTTCATAGCGACGTTTACCTAACTTTACCGGGCAGACAAACGGCCGGCGTAGCCCGGTCCAGGGGTCGCGATAGACTGCAACCATGCGCCACCACCTGCTCATGATCGAAGACGACACTCGCCTGGCCACCATGGTGGCCGAGTACCTGGATCAGTCGGGATTTGCCGTGGGCCACTGCGGCGACGGCCTCAGTGGCCTGGCCCATTTGACCCAACCACCCGGCGGCACTGCGCCAGAGCTGGTCATTTTGGACCTGATGTTGCCCGACATCGATGGACTGGAAGTGTGCCGCCGTATCCGCGCGCTACCGGCTCCTGCTTCCAGCGTGCCTGTGCTCATGCTCACCGCCAAGGGTGACGCCATGGACCGCATCATTGGGCTTGAGCTGGGCGCCGACGATTACTTGCCCAAGCCCTTTGAACCCCGCGAGCTCTTGGCCCGCATTCGTGCCATCTTGCGTCGCAAGGGGGATACATCGGCGCCCAGCGGCAAAGTGCTGCGCTTTGGCAGCCTGGAGATTGACCGCGATGCCCGTACAGTTACCGTTTCTGGCACGCCCTGCGAGCTCACCTCCTACCAGTTTGACCTGCTGGTGACATTGGCCGAACGCGCCGGGCGTGTGCTCACGCGCGACCAGATCATGGAAGCCGTGCGCGGCCGGGAGCTTGAAGCCTTTGACCGCTCCATTGATGTGCACATGGGCCGTATCCGGGTGGCCATCGAGGCTGATGCCAAAGACCCCAAGCGCATCCTTACCGTGCGTGGCGTCGGGTACGTGTTTGCGCGACAGCAAGACTAGCCAGCGCTCCCGCCCATGTTCTTCAACCGCCTGTATGTCCGCATTTGGCTTGCCGTGGTGCTGGCCGTTGCGGTGCTTACCTTGCTGGTGGGCTGGGCCTGGCGCCAGACCACGGAACCCCCTTTGCGCGAAGTAGTGTTGCGCAATGAGGTCGGCGAGGTCATTGGCACTGGCCAAGCGCGGCAGCGCCGCCCCATGGAACGTGGCGCCCCCCCAGGCATGCGGCAACGCGACACGGGCGATGACGAAATGCCCGGCCGCTTCGGCCGCGGGCCCGAGTTTCTGGTGCGCATGCAAGACGGGCAAGTCGTCCATATGCACCTGCCACGTCCGCCCGCATCCAGCTGGAAAGCCCCCTTCGGTTTCTTCTGGACCCTGGGCTTGGTCGCCGTTGCGGTGGCGTTGGGCACGTATCCCATTGTTCGGCACCTCACCCGGCGCTTGGAAACGCTGCAAAAAGGTGTGGAGCGCTGGGGCGATGGCGACTTGGCTGCACGCGTGCCTTTGACGGGTGATGACGAAGTAGGGTTTTTGGCCACGCGCTTTAACCACGCAGCCCAGCGAGTGCAAAGTCTGGTGCAATCCCACGAGGCCTTATTGGCATCGCAAAAATCTTTGTTGGCCAATGCGTCCCACGAATTGCGGTCTCCACTGGCGCGCATCCGCATGGGGCTGGAGCTCATGGGCAGCAGCCCCAGCCCCGCATTCAAAGCCGAGATCGCCCGCAACATCAGCGAGCTGGACCAATTGATTGAAGAGATATTGCTGGCCAGCCGCCTGGATGCCAAAGACGCCGACATGGGCACCATTGAATCGGTTGACCTGGTGGGCCTGGCAGCCGAAGAATGCGCCCGCACCCAAGCGGTGCTGGAGACCACCGCCGCCTCGCTGACCGTCCCCGGCATCTCCAAACTTCTGCGCCGCGCTGTTCGCAACTTGCTGGAAAACGCCCGCCGCTATGGCGCAGGCGAAGTCACCTTGGTGCTGGCCCATGACAGCACCCACGCCATCGTGCAGGTGTGTGACCGCGGCCCCGGTGTGCCTGCAGCGTTGCAAGAACGAATTTTTGAACCCTTCTACCGCCTGCCCGGGGCTTCAGAGCGCGAAGGCGGGGTGGGCTTGGGCTTGGCGCTGGTAAAGTCCATCACCCTGCGGCATGGCGGATCAGTCACCTGCAGCAACCGGCCCGATGGTGGTGCCAATTTCGAAATTCGTTTGCCTTTACAGGCTCCAGCCAATACCCGCAAGGGTCAGCGTGACCAAACTGCATAGCGCGGAGAATTTTGACCCTGGTCAATAGACACAGGGCTTTTTGAAGCTGAACTTGCGATTTCGCAGCCCTTGCGACCGAAGGACAAGCGATTTAACCCAAAAAGAATGCACTTTTTTGCAACAAATGGTGCAAATTCACCCGAATGGGGGATACCGCTTTGTTCGGCGCCGCACCAAAATTCAACCCAGCTGCTGTCACAGTTCACAAGGATCGAAGCGAAACCAATCAATAGGTTTCCTTCCACAGGTTCCAACGACGTCCCTTCGGGGACTTTATAAAGCCACCTTCGGGTGGCTTTTTTTTACGCGCCGTTTGGGCATCTAATTGGCACCCAGCTCTGATGGAGATTGCGCAAACAGCTACTAATTGTGTAGCGTTTGGCGATGCACTCAACTCCATAAGCTCTCCGGCGGCTCCTACGCTACAGTGCTCTGAGTCTCCAATCGTTCAAAGGGCTTTCGATGAGGCTAGTCAGAAGCCTCTGCCAGAAGTTGCTCAGCCATGCCTCGCGCCACTTTCAACTGTTCCTCAGAAATTTCGGGCATTTCAAGGCCTTCGTCTCCATTCACGTACATCGAGCCACCGAAATCGCTGTCGTAAAAATCACCATCCTGTGGTCCACCGTCGTGAAATGCGTGCAATGTTGATTCGGTAAGGTCCAACCCGTGACTCAAGGCTACGAATTGCCATTTCCAACTGGCTACGACATCTCCGTCTCTCAGGGCTTCTTCTGCGAAGCCCCGCAGAAATGAGATATCTCCAGCAACAGCCTTTGCTACTTCTTGGGTTGTTAGTTCATGCGCAGCGTCTTGATCACCCTCTGCGGCGAGTTTTTCCAATGCACTGGTATCACCCAAATCGACTAAACGCCACAACCACTCCCTGCGAGTGACCCAATCAGAGGCCGAGGCAGCCATAAGCCGTGGATCGACGTCGCCGTCCATTTGTTCTGCACGAAGACGGTACTCCACATTGCCCGACACCGTTGAGTAATCCAAAGTTGCGGCGCGTATTCCGCCGTCTGCCGCAGCAAGCAAATGTTTCAAATACCGCGTGTGTTGAGCACTTAAGGCCAAGTAGTTTTCCACCATTCGCTGCTCGGTTGCATTCAAGATGCGCCCTCGTAGCGACTCCTGATACAGGTAGTCAGTCGGGACTTTGCACACCAACAGTTTTGCCAAACGGTAATGGCTGAGTAGGTCTCCATTGTTGGCACGCTCCTCGAGGTCCGATATGAGCAGCTTTGAGGTATGTGGGAACGCACGCTTGGTAGGTTCGTCCTCGACTGGCCAGACTTCTTCATCTTCAAAGTCCAAATCTTCTGAGCTAGATTGGTCATTGGTAACAGCCCCGAGGCCAAAGAGCTTTGCATCGACCTCCTTTAACGAAAGGCTGCTGAATGGCAGCTGTTCGTATAGCTTTAGAAAATGATCTGCAAGAACTTGCGCTTCTGATTGCAAACACCCGAGCTGCATTGCCCTACCCAAGATGTTTCGGGCAAACTTTGGAGGCATGTCCGCTGCCTCTGCATCGAAAAGCACGTGTGATGGATGAAGCGCTGCCCAAGAGCTGAACCCTAAACCAGCGGCCATCAACTCGTAAACATGGCTGCGCTTGAAAGTGCGAGGGGCGAATGGGGAAAGGGTCTGGTGCGCGTAATGCGCAAATGATTTGATGACTGACATCGCGTTCTCCTGAATAGTCAACTCTCAGGGCAAATGCACGCGTTTAAATACCCGGAGAAGTTGACTTCAAGGGAAAGCAAGTTTAGGTATGGGGAGAGCCGGTTTTTACTCGCGTGCAAGTAGGGCGGGAGCCGCCATGAGAGTTTAGCGTCGTCTTGGGCGCGGAGCAACCATTCACTGAACGCTAAATGATTGTGTGAAATTAGTAAATAACAATGGGCAAACCACCGGCAGCTATCTTTCGAAAGCTACCAGTGCTCTGATGCTCATCAAACCCAGCGATGTAGATTCTTCGATACGCCGGCCTATTCCAGACTAAGCATCAAATTGGCATCTAACCCATGTGGAATCTGCGCAAGCAGCTATAAATAAGATAGCACCTGTGCGGGCGCAATGTCGTTCAGACAGCGCGTGTGCCCCAGTGGGCAATCGCGTGCAAAGCACGGTGCGCAATCGAGTGGGGGCTGGTAGCCTGGATCGTTCTTCAGCCACAGCACGGTGGCGCGGTTGTTGAGCGGCGGCGTGTGTAGCGGGCTGGAAGACCCAAACACTGCCACCTGCTGCACCCCAAAAGCGGCGGCTACGTGCATCAGGCCTGAGTCGTTGCTGACCATGGCCTTGGCCGACGCAATGAGTGCGATGGCCTGATCCAGCGTGGTTTTGCCCGCCAAGTCACGGCAATGGCCGGGGTGCTTAGCATTCACCGCGCTGGCAATTTCGGCGCACACCTCGGCGTCTTTTCCAGAACCCAGCAACAACACCGGCAGCGTCAGTTGGCTGGCAAGCTCCGCAAAGTGGGCCGTGGGCCAGCGCTTGGCAGGGCCATACTCCGCACCGGGGGCTACAACATAAAAGCCTTGCGCTACCAGGCCATGTGCGGCCAGCGCCTGATCGGCAGCACCACCCGGCAGTTGCAGAACGGGCTGGTCAGCAGCCAAACTCGCCTCGCCGCTCAGGGCGGAGTAAAACGCCACCATAGGCGGGCGACTGCCTTCGGCAGGATTTGGCAACCGCTGGTTCAGCAAGCCCCACCGGCTCTCCCCCACATAGCCCACGCGCAGGGGAATAGACGCCCACCACGGGAGCAAGGCACTCTTGAGGGAATTGGGGCACACATAGGCGGCGTCGAAACGGCCACGCAGCTGCTGGGCCATGGCGCGTCGCGCAGCCCATTGCAGGCCGCCGTGGGCAAACGGAAAATCAATAACTTCTGCAACCTGCGGCATGGCCCGGTACACCGGCGCCACCCAGGGCAATGCACCCACCGTCAATTGCTCGCCGCGTGCGGCCAGGCGGCGCATCAGCGGCTCGGTCATCACCGCGTCCCCAATCCATTGGGGCGCGATGACCAGAGACCTAGTGCCCACCCGCGAAGTGCTCGCCGTCTTTCAGTTTGTAGACGGTGCCGCAGTAGGGACACTTGGCTTCGCCGGTGCGACCCACATCGAGGTAGACCTTGGGATGGGTGTTCCAGGTTTGCATGCCCGCCACCGGGCTGGGGCAAAACACACCGCCTTGGTGGTTCAGGTCTTTGGCCAGGAGTTCAACAACAGCTTGGGTCATGGGGGTCAGACTTTCGTGAGCCAGTGGGCGTATTTCGGATTGCGGCCGTTGACGATGTCAAAGAACGCGGATTGGATTTTTTCGGTAATGGGGCCACGCGAGCCCACATAGTCGCCCTTGCCCATCTCGATGCGGTCCAGCTCACGGATGGGGGTTACTTCAGCCGCGGTGCCGGTGAAGAAGGCTTCGTCGGCGATGTACACCTCGTCGCGCGTGATGCGCTTTTGCACAATCTCCAGGCCCAGGTCTTTGGCAATGTGGAACACCGTGTTGCGGGTGATGCCGTTCAACGCACCGGCCGACAGGTCGGGCGTGTAGATCACGCCGTTTTTGATGACGAAGATGTTTTCGCCCGCGCCTTCGGACACGAAACCGGAGCTGTCCAGCAGCAGCGCTTCGTCGTAGCCGTCGTCGGTGGCTTCCATATTGGCCAAGATGGAGTTGGTGTAGTTGCTCACCGCCTTGGCTTGCGTCATGGTGATGTTGACGTGGTGGCGGGTGTAGCTGCTGGTTTTGACGCGAATGCCGCGTCTCATGCCCTCTTCACCCAGGTAGGCACCCCAAGGCCAGGCGGCCACCATCAGGTGGATGGTGTTGCCCTTGGGCGAGACGCCCAATTTCTTGTCCCCAATCCAGGTGAGTGGGCGCAGGTAGCCACTTTCAAGCTTGTTTTCGCGGATCACGGCGCACTGGGCGTCGTTGACTTGCTCTTGGGTGAAAGGGATCTTCATGCGCAGGATTTTGGCGCTGTTGAACAGTCGCTCGGTGTGCTCCTGCAGGCGGAAGATCGCGGGGCCGCTGGCGGTGTTGTAGGCACGCACGCCCTCAAAAGCGCCGCAACCGTAGTGCAGCGTGTGGCTCAGCACATGGATCTTGGCATCGCGCCAGTCCACCATCTGGCCATCCATCCAGATTTTTCCGTCGCGGTCAGACATGGAGGGAGGTAGTACGCTCATCAGGGTGTCCTTGGTTGGGTGGCTGCAAAGAATGCGAAAGACTGATTTTACGGGGCCGGCGCAGGGCCTTCTGCCGAACCGGCGGCAGGCTCAACGGCCGGTCTCGTCAGCTCCCAACTCTGCAGCTTACCCCCTTGAAACACACACAACACGCTGGACTGCGCCGTATCGGTCCACCGATAACGCTCGGGCTGTATGTCTTTGGGCGATTCCAGCTGCCCCAGGGCGCGCGTGAGCGCCACCACATGCAGCAGGGGCTGCCCCGCCGCGAGCTTGGCGTGCAGCATCACGGCGCTGTCCACATGGCCAATGGGGCGGTGGGCCGCGCGTTTGAGGATTTGCAGCATGCGCGTGAAGTGCAGCAACTGCCACATCACCAGACCACCGGCCACAAAGGCCAAGCCCGCCCACCCATACGCCTGGTAACCAGCCACGGCGATTGCCAATGCCACGACGGGCACCACGATTTTTTGAATTTCCATGCGCCTATTTTCGCAGGCTGGGCCACTCCACCTGCACTTGCAGCCCACCCAGCAGCGCCGACGGTTGCACCATGACCTGCGCACCGGTTCCATCGGCAATGCGGCGCACGATAGACCAGCCCAGGCCGCTGCCAGGTTGGCTGTGCCCCAGCACCCGAAAAAAGCGCTCGCCCAGGCGCTTCAGGTCGGCACTGGCCATGCCGGGGCCGCTGTCATGTACCTCCAGCACCACCCGCTCAGGCGTGCAGACCACGCGTACCAGCACCCGCGCACCATCCGGGCTGTAGCGCAGCGCGTTGTCTACCAAATTGCGCAGCAGCATGGTCAGCCAAGCCGCCGGGGCGCAGACGCTGGGCCCTGCATCACCCTGCGCGTCAAGTTCCAGATCCTGCCCCCGCGCCAAGGCGGCAGGGGCCAGGTCCGCAGCCACTTGCTGGGCCAAGGCACGCAAATCACAGCTCTCTTTGGTAGGTGCCGTCGCGCCAGCCTCCAAGCGGGCCAGCGCGAGCAGCTGGTCGACCAGATGCGCAGCCCGGTCACACCCCGCCAGGGTGGTGTGCAGAGCCAGGTCACGCTGGGCGGCATCACCCCCGGCGCCCAAAGCCACCTGCGCTTGGGCGCGGATAGCCGCAATCGGGGTGCGCAGCTCGTGCGCGGCGTCGGCGGTAAACTGGCGCTCGCTCTGCACCATGCGTTCAATGCGGGCCAGCAGGCCATTGAGTTCAGCCACCAGCGGCTGCATCTCGGTCGGAATATCGGGGACCGCCACCGGGTTCAGAGCATCGGGTGCACGTTGGCCCAGGGTATGACTGAGGGTGCGCAACGGCACCAGTGCCCGGTGAACGGCCCACCACAACAAGGCAGCCAGTACGGGCAAGGCCAACGCCATGGGCAGCAACATGCCGCGCAGCATGGCTAAAACGATGTCGTTGCGCGAGTCCACTTGCTCGCCCACGTAGACCTGAACATCGCTTTCCGCGCCCCGGGCGGCAAACACACGCCAGCTTTCGCCGTCGTGGCGCACCGTATCGAAGCCACGGCGCTCATCACTCAATGGCTCTACGCCAGCGTTGGCCGAGCGCATGACCAGAGTGCCCTCATGGAAGACCTGAAACGCGACCCGCGCGTTGTACTTGTGCAAGGCGGGTGCATCGGCCACGGCATCATCTTCCAGGTCCAGCGGCTGCACCACAAGAATGGAGGCGGCCTGGGCCAGGTGACTGTCCATGAGTTCATCGACCTCATCGCGGGCGTCCACCCAGGTCCAGACAGCCACGGCCAGCCACACTATGGTTAGTGAGGCAGACAACAGCACCAGCAGGCGCAGTTGCAGCGAGCGGCCGGCCCCCATGGTCAGGCGCCCGCCTGCGGGTTCACGCGGTACCCCACGCCGCGCACGGTCTGGATAACATCGGCCTGCAGCTTGCGCCGCAAGTGGTGAATGTGTACCTCAATGGCGTTGCTCTCCACCTCGTGGCCCCAGCTGTACATCTGCTGCTCCAGTTGTTCGCGCGAAAGCACACGCCCGGCACTGCGCATCAGGGCATGCAACAGGTCAAACTCGCGGGTGGACAGGAGCACCTCCGCCCCTTGCCAGAGCACCCGACGCGTGCCGGGCTCCAGCGCAAGCGCCCCCATCTGCAAGACCTCTTGCGCCACACCGTGGGAGCGCCGCACCAGAGAGCGCAGACGCGCTGCCAATTCATGCAAGTCCACTGGCTTGAGCACATAGTCATCGGCCCCCAGGTCCAGCCCGCGGATGCGGTCGGGCACCGCGTCGCGTGCGGTGAGTACCAGCACCGGAGTGGCTACCCCCGCGTTGCGAACGGACTGCAGCACATCCAAGCCATCTTTCCCCGGCAAGCCCAGGTCCAGCACCGCTGCGGTGTATTCGCCGCCTGTCAGCTCACGCTCGGCCGCCAGGCCATCGCGCACCCAGTCCACCTGAAAGCCCAGCTGGCGCAGCCCGGCTCGCAGGCCGTCGCCCAACATGGCATCGTCTTCGGCAAGCAACACGCGCATTCAGGGGTCTCCGTGGGTACTGGTCAGACTATTGTGCATGGCGACCCGTTCAGTCGTCTTCGTCATCACCCTGCCCACTCATCGCCGCGCTGAGCGCTGGCCCCGAGATCAGCCCCTGGGGCGACTGCTGCCACTCCCAAGACCAGTAGGCCAATACCGCACCCAGCAGCAAAGCCGCCAACCAGGCATGGTTGCGCTTGGCCAGGTCCGGGCCCGGACCATCGGCCCGGCCGGTCACCATCGGCGCGGCCAGATTTTTGCGGCGCAACACACTCAGACCCACGATAGCCGTGATATGCGCCAGCACCACGGCCAGCACGGTGTCGCCCAAGAAAGCGTGGACTTCTTCGATCCAGTCGCCGCCCAGAACGTCGCCCCACTCGTTGTAGGTGGCATAACCCGACAGCGTGAGTGGCAGTACCAGCACCAGCAAGGCCACGATGGCCAGCGCCATGAACAGGTTTTGCCCTTGGCGCCAGTTCACCGCCGGGCTTGCGTCTACGTCCGCAGTGGTGTTCACGGCGGACTTGAGCGATTGCGCCCAGGGCCGGAGCCCGCTGAGCTTGCGCCACAGCAAGGCCAGGCCTGCCTGGCGCGGCCCCAGCAAGCCGTACAGCACGCGAAACACCAGCAAACCTGCCATGGTGTAGCCCAGCGTGACGTGCAGCAGGCGAAAGCGCTCGCCATCAGCGGTGAGGTAGGCGCCCAGAAAGCTCAGGGCAAACAACCAGTGGAACACGCGGGTAGGCGCATCCACCACACGGCGGCGCGCGGGACTGGCTGGGGCTGTGCTGGGGGAAAAGGTAGTGGTAGTCATGGTAGGCCTCGTTGATTGGGCAATTCTTCAGAAAGTCAGTCAGACCAGTTGCGGCGAAAGCGCGCGTCCAGGCCTTTGGGAAAGGTGATTTCGCGTTCGCTAAAGCTGCCTTTGTCGGCACGCGTGTGGCAGGCGATGCAGTTGGCCGCACTCTTGACCGCAGCCTGTTTCCAGATGGCGGGGTCCACCTCATCGTGCTTGCGCACAAACCAGGCCGAGGTGGTAATGCGGTCCTGGGGAGGCTCTTCGCGCACCCGTTTGGTGGTGCCGGCATTCACCTGCAGCCACTGGCTGATTTCGCGCACACTGGCTTCGTCCAGCGACGCGTCGGTGCCGTAATGCTTGTCCAGCGAACCCATGATCCGCTTCCAGGACGGGGCGGGCAACATTCCTGCGGGGTAGGCAATGTGGCAGGCCGCACATTCGGCCTGGTACTTGGGCAGGGTAGGCACCATAGGGCCTTTGGAGTCGGCCCAGGCGCTGCCCACGGACAAGCCTGCCAAGGCCAAGGTTGCTATCCATTTGGTAGCTGTTTGCGCATATTGCACGCGGGCTAGAGGCATTTTCTTCATACATTTCCTTTGGGTTGGCGTACCGCTTGCGGTCAGCGCTTGAGGCTGATCAGCCAGGCCAGCACATCGACTTTCTCTGCGGCAGTGCACTCGCGGGCCAAAACGTCGTTGCAGTTGCGGCGGAACCATTTCTCGCTCTTGGCGGGGTCGGTGAAACGCTCGGGGTTGAAGGCCGGTGCAAGTGCTTCAATAGGCTTGCCGGTGCTGGCATGTTTGGCGTTGCCGGTGGGCAGCGCGTTGTGGCAGGACGCGCAGCTCCACTCGCGGCCATGTGTGGCATTAAAAAACTGCTGGCCCTGGGTCAGGTTGGGGCTGCGCCCCGCTTGGGCAGCCAAGGCGCTCAATTGCTCAGCAGGGGTGCCCGCCCACAGCGCGGTGGAGCACAAGGCTGCTGCCAGCACGGGCAGCAAGGTTTGACGAAAACGGTGCATAAAAACCTCCATGCCTTGCATGGTAGGAAGCACACATTAACGGGGTCTTAAGGCAGCGCCAGGTGCCAAGAGGCGACGCAGAAATCGGTCACCAGCGTCAGGTTTCCGAGTCCGCGCGAGGCCGGTCGCTGTGGCTCACGGCAAGGCCGTCGGCCACATAGGCGGGGCCCTTCATCAGCATGACCACCACACAGCCAATGGCGATGGTGAGTACTGCCGTCCAGTGGAAAATGATCAGCCCCACCACCACATAGTCCGCCAGCAGCAAGGCACGCTCGGCCGCTGGGGTGGAAGCATCGGCCAGCCAGTGGTAAGCGCCCAGAGCCACGAGCGGCAGAACGGTACCAACCGCCCAGATGGCAGGTAACTTGCGCCACAGGGCCCACTCCAGCCCGCTGGCCGAGCGAACGGAACCGGGAAGTTTGTTGAGCCAGCGCATGCCTGCAGTGTAGGCAGGAACCGCGCGCGCGTCTTGCTTTAGGTCAAGCCCCGCACCACGTTCATGGCTTCTTCCACCCGGTCCACCGCGTGGATGGTCATGCCTTCGATGGGCTTTTTGGGCGCGTTGGCCTTGGGCACCACCGCCACGGTAAAGCCTAGCTTGGCGGCTTCCTTCAGCCGCTCCTGCCCGCGCGGTGCAGGGCGCACTTCGCCGGCCAGCCCCACTTCGCCAAACGCGATAAAGCCTTTGGGCAGCGGCTTGCCACGCAAGCTGGAAGTGATCGAGAGCATCACCGCCAAGTCCGCCGCCGGCTCGCCGATACGCACACCGCCCACGGCGTTGATAAACACGTCCTGGTCCATACACGCCACGCCTGCGTGGCGATGCAACACCGCCAACAACATGGCCAGGCGGTCTTTGTCCAACCCCACGCTGAGACGGCGGGGCGACGGACCGCCACTGTCCACCAGTGCCTGGATTTCCACCAGCAATGGCCGGGTGCCCTCCAGCGTCACCATCACGCAGCTGCCGGGCACGGGCTCGGCATGTTGGCTCAAAAAAATGGCGCTGGGGTTGCTCACGCCCTTGAGGCCTTTCTCTGTCATGGCGAAGACGCCAATCTCATTGACCGCGCCGAAACGGTTTTTGATGGCGCGCACCAACCGGAACTGGCTATGCGTGTCGCCTTCAAAGTACAGCACCGTGTCCACCATGTGCTCCAGCACGCGCGGCCCGGCCAGCGCGCCCTCTTTGGTCACATGCCCCACGAGCACGATGGCCGTGCCGCTGGCCTTGGCCGCACGGGTCAGGTGGGCCGCACACTCCCGCACCTGGGCCACGGAGCCCGGTGCGCTGGTGAGCTGCTCGGAATACACCGTCTGGATGGAGTCGATCACCGCCACATCCGGGCGGTTGGCGTCCAGCGTGGCGAGGATTTTTTCCAGCTGGATTTCGGCCAGCACCCGCACCTGGCTGTGGTCCAGCCCCAAGCGGCGCGAGCGCAGCGCCACTTGCGCCCCACTCTCTTCGCCCGTCACATACAACGTACTTTTGCCCGAGCGCTGCAGCGAGTCCAGCGCCTGCAGCAAGAGCGTGGACTTGCCAATGCCGGGGTCCCCGCCAATCAGCACCACACCGCCTTCGACCATGCCGCCGCCCAATACGCGATCCAGCTCCTCGTGGCCGGTAGGTGTGCGCTCCACATCGGAGGCTTCGATATCGGACAGCACCGCGACCTCGGCCGTTTTGGCCAAGGAAGCAAAGCGGTTTTTTGCCGGACCGTCGCTGCTGGCCACCGATTCGATCAACGTGTTCCAGGCATTGCAGTGCGGGCACTTGCCCAGCCACTTGGGGCTGATGCCGCCACATTCGTTGCAGGTGTAGATGGTTTTGTCTTTGGCCATGCGCCGCATGATACTGTATGTATTTACAGATACCAAGCCGCCACACCCCCTGGCTGGCCCGTTTTTGCGCACTGTTTGCGCCACGTCAGAGGCCGAACATTCGGCGCACCGTACGCTGGCGCACCCACGGCCACGACTGGCGGATGCATCATCCACCGCTGGCAGTGGGTTTGTCTCCATACACCTTATTTGCTATGGTTTCAGGAGCTGTTAGCGCATATTCCATAAGGGTCAGATGCCAATTTCATCGAATAACTCGACTCCCGGCCTGAGCGAGGCCGAGGCGGCGCAGCGCCTGCTTGCAGACGGCCCCAACGTGCTGCCCGGCGAGCAGCCGCGCCGGCTGGCTGCCATCGTGCAAGAGACGCTGAAAGAACCCATGTTCATGCTGCTGCTAGCCGCTGCCGTGCTGTACGGCGTGCTGGGTGATTGGCAGGAGGGCGGCATTTTGATGGGCTTGGTGCTAGTGGTGCTGGGGCTCACGCTCTACCAGGAAGGGAAGACCGAGCGCGCCATGCAGGCCTTGCGCCAGCTCTCCAGCCCGCGCGCGCTGGTATTGCGCGATGGCCAGCCCCAGCGCATTGCCGGACAGGACGTGGTGGCGGGTGACATCTTGGTGGTGGCGGAGGGCGACCGCATAGCCGCCGACGCCGTGCTGCTGGACGGCAGCGAGCTGATGGCCGATGAATCGCTGCTGACTGGGGAATCGACGCCGGTGGATAAATTAGCGGTGCCTGCGGGTGGCGACACCCCGACCGCCCTCCCCCCCCAGGCGGGCGGCAACCAAACACCGTTTTTGTACTGCGGCACACTGGTAGTCAAAGGGCATGGCACGGCACGCGTGCTGGCTACCGGGGAGCGCACGGCCATGGGCCGCATTGGCAGCGCCTTGCAAAGCCTGCAGGCCGAGGCCTCACCGCTGCGCGCCCAAACGGCGCGACTGGTGCGCACTCTGGCGCTGGTGGCGCTGGCCGCCAGCGTGTCCTTGGTACTGGCATACGGCCTGATGCGCGGCGACTGGATAGGCGCGGTGCTGGCCGGCATTGCCTTGGCCATGGCGCTGCTGCCGCAAGAGTTCACCGTGGTGCTGACCGTGCTGCCGGCGTTGGGCGCGTGGCGCCTGTCCAAACTGCAGGTGCTGACCCGGCGCATTGCCGCCATTGAAACCCTGGGCGCGACCTCGGTGCTGTGTGTGGACAAAACCGGCACACTGACCGAGAACCGCATGACCGTGGCCCAGCTCTACGCCTATGGCGGCACGCAGGCCGATGCCACGCTGACGGTGGACTACAGCACACAGGCACAGCTGCCGGAGGCCTTTCACAGCGTGGCAGAGTTCGCCATTTTGGCCAGCGTGCAAGACCCTTACGACCCGATGGAGCTGGCCTTTCACCGGCTGGGCGCACACTTTCTGGAAGGCACCGAACACTTGCACCGCGACTGGACGCTGGTGCGCGAATATGGCCTGACGCCCCAGCTGCGCGCCATGTCGCATGTATGGACGGTGACCCAAGACAACGCCCGCATTGTGGCGGCCAAAGGTGCGCCCGAAGCGGTAGTGGACCTGTGCCACTTGCCCGACGTCGAGCGCCTGCGTATTGCGGCCGCGGTGGACGCCATGGCCGGTCAGGGGCTGCGAGTGCTGGGGGTGGCGCAAGGCCAGTTTGAAGGCACCGACTGGCCGGCGCAGGAACACGACTTTACCTTCCAGTTTGTCGGCTTGCTCGGCCTGCAAGACCCGCTGCGCTCCGGCATTCCCGAGGCAGTGGCCCAGTGCCACACGGCCGGCATACGCGTTGTCATGATCACGGGCGACTACCCCGCCACCGCCCACGCCATTGCGCAGACCGCCGGACTTGCCCAGCGTGATGCGGCCGAGGTGCTGAGCGGCGACGAGATTGCCACGCTGGACGATGCCGCCCTGCGCAGCCGCATGCGCGAAGTGGCCGTGTGCGCCCGCGTGGCCCCGGCGCAAAAGCTGCGCATTGTGCAAGCCCTGCAGGCCGATGGCCAGGTGGTGGCCATGACCGGCGATGGCGTGAACGACGCCCCCGCGCTCAAGGCCGCCCATGTGGGCATCGCCATGGGCGGGCGCGGCACGGACGTGGCACGCGAGTCCGCCGCACTGGTGCTGCTGGACGACAACTTTGCCTCCATCGTGGGGGCGATCCGGCTGGGGCGGCGCATTTTTGACAATGTGCGCAAGTCCATGTCGTACATCTTGGCGGTGCATGTGCCGATTGCTGGCATGGCCCTGCTGCCGGTGCTGCTGGGCTGGCCTACGGTGCTGTTTCCGCTGCACATCGCGTTTCTGGAACTGGTGATCGACCCAGCGTGCTCCATGGTGTTTGAAAACGAACCGGCCGAGGCCGACGGCATGCGCCAACCACCGCGCGATGTGCAAGCCCGGTTGCTGGGCCAGCGCACCTTGGGCGTTGCCCTGGCGCAAGGCGCTGGCGCACTGGCCGTGGTGATGGTGGCGCAGTGGTGGGGCATGGCGCAATGGGGCGAAGACGGTGGGCGCGCCTTCGTCTTTGTGACGCTGGTGCTGGGTAATTTGGGGCTGATTTTCTGCAACCGTAGTCACCTGCCGCTGTGGCGCTCGGTGGGCACGCCCAACCGCACGTTGTGGGTGGTGTGCGGCCTGGCGCTGCTGCTCACCTTGGCGGCGGTGTATCTGCCCTGGCTGCAGCGCCTGTTTGCATTCGCGCCCTTGAGTGCGGCTGGACTGGCGGGTGCGTTGGGGCTGGGCGCGCTGTGTGTGGTGTGGTTTGAGGCGCTCAAAGCCTGGCGCCAAAAAACCACTGCGTAGGCAGTCAGGCGGCCGCGATGCTGTCGCGCGCCCGGCGAACCTTCTCCAGGCTGACCGCTACCTTGACCGTTTGGTAGTTCACCGGGGCGGCAATCGCCCAGTCCGGCTCCTGCGTGTCACGGCATAGGTAACGGCTGGTGGGCAATCCTTTTTTGTCCAGAATGCTGATGACCCAGGGCGTATTTGCGCGTGCGCCGCGCTGTACCGCAACCGCGGTATCTCCGTTGACCAAGCGGACAAAGCTGCCCGGGGGGTAAAACCCGACTGCAGTGGCCATGGCCGACCCCACTGCCACCGCATCCCCTTGCGCACCGACATACATGGACTTGGCGGCACCCAACGCAGACAGGGGCGCACGGCTTTTGCGCGCCGCCAGTTTGGCGACAAAGGCATCGGCGGTATTCAACACCAGTCGCACCCTGTAGTTATGCTGAAGCGCTTCTGGCGCAGTCGGAAGGTGATGCCAGCGCACCACATCCAGATGGTCTGGGTCGTCCACGCCATAACGCGCCAATATGTCGACACTGATTTCAGGATGCTGGCGAATCAGGTTGCGCTGCCAATCCGATGGTGGCGGGACCTGCCGCGCCAGAAAGTCCTGGTCTCGGGCCATGCCAATGTTCATGGTCAGAGCCCCTTGCAGCAGGGTGTGGCGCTGGCCTGCGGTCAGCCCCAGTTTCTCTGCAGTCAGTGTGCCAATCACCGCACACAGCAAGGCGTGGGTGGCGCTATAGCCCAGCTTATCGTCTGCCAGCGCCAGAAACAGGCACAACAGGCTGTCGTCAGCATCGGCTTCGAGCAGACTTTGCACCTTGCTGGCCAATCCGGCCAACCGCTGCAGGGGGTTGGTCGCGAGGCCACCTTGGTACAGAATGCCGCGCAGCACTTCTTGCAGGTCCAGCCAGCCACCGCTGAGCTGGGCCCCCACGACATAGTCGCTCTCGCGGATTTCACTGGGCATGGGTGCGGTGGCAATGCTCTGCAAGTCCATGCCGTCGCGCAACATTTCATACACCATGCGCTCATACGCGCGCTGCCAAGCCAAGGTGTCGCCCTCGGTGGCGCACGCATTGAAGGCATGCAGCTTCTCGCGGTGCTCTTCAGACAACAAGGGTTGGCCGCGGCGCAGCAGCAGTTGTCCGGTATCGCTCCAGAGATCGACCGGAATCAGCCGGCCAACCCCCAGCAAAGCAACAGGAATGGGAACGTAGTTCAATCCGCCACTACCACCGGCACCCGCAAGGCCAGGGCACACATGAGTTCGTAACCCACAGTCCCCGCACTGGCGGCCACCTCATCAATCGAGAGCACAACGCCATTGGCGGCACGGCCCCACAGCGTGGCTTCGCTGCCCATACCTGCTTGGGGCACTGGCTCCAGGTCTACGGTAATCATGTCCATGCTCACCCGGCCCACAATGCGGGTGCGCACACCGTCCACCAGCACCGGCGTACCCGTGGGGCAGATGCGCGGGTAGCCATCGGCATATCCACAGGCCACCACGCCAATACGCATCGGCCGGTCGGCCACGAACGTAGAGCCATATCCGACTGAATCGCCCGCAGATAGTGCGCGAACAGCTATGATTTTTGCAGCAAGCGTCATCGCCGGCAGCAACCCCCAATCGGCAGCGGAGTGCGCGGGGTAGTCGGGCGCACTGCCATACACAGCAATACCGGGGCGCACCCAGTCAGACACCAGACCTGGGCCCGAGTGGCGCAAGGTCGCCGCACTGTTGCTGACCGTACGCTCCCCTGGCAGGTCATCGGTCGCAGTTTTGAACACCGCCATTTGCGCGGCAATGCCTTTGGGGCCATCGGCGTCGCTGAAATGGGTCATCAACGAGATCTCGTCTACCTGCGGCAGGGCGTTCAGGCGTGTCCATGCCGAGCGCACCTGCTCAGGCTGAAAACCCAAACGGTTCATGCCGGAGTTGACCTTGAGGAAGATGCGGTGCGGCTCGTTGGTTTTGTGTATAGCCAGCATGTTGATCTGCTCTTCGCAGTGCACGGTGTGCCACAGGGACAGCCGCGAACACAACTCCAGATCGCGCTGCTCAAACACGCCTTCCAACAACAGAATGGGCCCGCGCCAACCAAGGTTGCGCACACGCTGCGCTTCGTCCAGGTCCAGCAGGGCAATGCCATCGGCACCGCGCAGTCCTTCAAATGCGCGTTCAATCCCGTGGCCATACGCATTGGCTTTCACCACCGCCCAGACCCGTGCATCGGGCGCAGCCCGTCGGGTTACCTCCAGGTTGTGGCGAAGGGATTGGGTGTGAATGGTGGCTAAAACGGGACGGGGCATGATGAAGTAGGGAATGAATCTGCGAAGATTTTGACATTGGCAGGCGTGCTATAACGCAGCACGTTTGGAGACCTACAACAATACCTAGCGCATTAGTCCCGCTAATGTGCCTCATCCCCCACCCATGAAACGCGGTTTTTACACCATCATGTCAGCGCAGTTTTTCAGCTCGCTGGCCGACAACGCTTTGTTTGTAGGCGCCGTTCAACTGTTGCGCAGCGGCGGCGCGCCTGAATGGCAGCAGGCGGCACTGGTGCCCATGTTTGCATTGTTTTATGTGGTGCTGGCGCCATTCGTGGGCGCCTTTGCCGACGCCATGCCCAAAGGCCGGGTGATGTTGATCAGCAACAGCATCAAAGTGGTGGGCTGCCTCCTGATGCTGTTTGGCACGCACCCCTTAATGTCCTATGCCATTGTGGGCCTGGGTGCGGCGGCCTATTCCCCCGCCAAGTATGGAATCCTGACGGAGTTGCTCCCGGCCAGCCAACTGGTCAAGGCCAATGGATGGATTGAGGGTCTGACCATCGCCTCCATCATCCTGGGCGTTCTGTTGGGGGGGCAATTGGTCAGCCCCATGATTTCCCAGGCCCTGCTGTCAATTGACTTTCCGCTCATCACCACCAGCATTGATACGGCACCCGAAGCGGCCATTGGCATCCTGATTTTTGTGTACTTGCTGGCGGCCTGGTTCAACACCCGCATCCCCAACACCGGCGTGACCATGCGCCCCATGCCTAAAAACTTGTTCAGCCTGCTGCCGGATTTCTGGAGCTGCAATACCAAGCTGTGGAACGACCGTTTGGGTCAAATATCACTGGGAACGACGACCCTGTTCTGGGGCGTGAGCGGGAATCTGCGCTACATCGTGCTGGCATGGGCCTCTGCCGCGCTGGGCTACAGCGTGACACAGGCTTCGGCGCTCGTGGGCGTGGTTGCCATTGGCACCGCCGTCGGCGCCGTTGCAGCTTCGATGCGCATGCGCCTGGAACACGCAGTCAGTGTCATCCCGCTGGGTATTGCCATGGGTCTCTTGGTGATACTGCTGAACTTCATCAACAACGTGTGGGTGGCGGCACCCTTCCTTATCTTGCTGGGTGGGCTGGGCGGCTTTTTGGTAGTGCCCATGAACGCCCTGCTGCAGCACCGTGGCCACAACCTGATGGGCGCAGGCCGCTCCATTGCCGTGCAGAACTTCAACGAACAGGCCTGTATTTTGGGTCTGGGCGCTTTTTACAGCCTCTCCACCGGCATGGGCCTCTCTGCCTTTGGGGCCATCACCATTTTTGGCGTGGTCGTGGCGGGCTTCATGTGGCTCATCAAGCGCTGGCATGAACGCAATTGCCGTGAGCATCCTGCAGTCATCAAACATTTGCTGGATATTGCCCGCAACGACAACCTGCACGGTTGATCTGGAGGCGGTGCCACATGCTGCGGCATGGCGTCCCCCAAAGACTGACCATGCAGCAAGTGTTTTCTTAAAACTGCTAAGGTGTCATACCCGCCACTTGAGAAAGCACCTGTCATGTCCTCCGTGTACGAGTTCGAAGCCCTCCAGATCACTGGCAAATCTGTCTCCCTCCAGCAATTCAAAGGCAAGCCTTTGCTCATTGTCAACACAGCCAGCGCATGCGGCTTTACCCCCCAGTTCGCGGGCCTTGAAGAATTACACAAGACCTATGGCAAAAAAGGGCTGGTAGTGCTGGGTTTTCCATGCAACCAGTTTGGCGCGCAAGACACCGGCAGCAACGATGAAATCTCCGAGTTTTGCCAACTCAACTATGGTGTGAGTTTCCCCATGATGGCCAAGATTGACGTCAATGGCGGGCAAGCCCATCCCTTGTACCAATGGCTGGCGAAGGAGGCTCCAGGCTTATTGGGCTCCAAGGCCATCAAATGGAATTTCACCAAGTTTTTGGTTGGCAAAGACGGCCAGGTGCTCAAACGCTACGCCCCCACCGACACTCCGGCTAGCCTGGCGCAGGATATTGAGGCGGCGCTGGTGGCCTGATGTAAGCCGAAAATTCCGCCCCCAAGGAAGGCTGCTTGCTTTAGACTGGCGCCATCGTGGCTCTCCCGAGAGGCAGCCGGCATGGCTTTTATTCCGTCAATGCGAACCCGCAATCCTGCTGCATCGGGATTGCTCACGGCGATTTGCTTGTGGGGCTTTGGGCTTGGGGCTCCCATGTCTGCCCTGGCCCAAGAGGGAGGGGGCTTTGGGCTGCTTCTGGATGCCGGACTCACCTTTGACGACAACACGACGCGCGCCAAAGTAAGTACCGACAAGCTCAGCGACAGCGCGTATTCGCTCAACATCAGCAAAAGCAAGTTTTTTCCGGTATCCGCCCAAAGCCGCTTGCTGCTGACTGGCGTTGTGGGCGCCGAGCGCTTCCAGACGTATACGGGGCTAAGTAACATTGGCGCCACCGCTGAGGCAGAACTGCAGTTCCGCGAATCTTCCGATTTTTTCGCGCCCACCCTGGGCCTTTTTGCCAAGCTCAAAGCCGAAGACTACCAATCCCATTTGCGCGACGGACACCGCTACACCCTGGGGGTATCTCTCAGCCAGCCGCTCACCGACCGCATCAACCTGTTTACCGCACTGGCCAGCAACCAGCGCACCAGCAACAGCGCCGTGTTTAGCACCGCCGATACCTCGGCCCGCATGAACCTGGACTATGCCCTCAGCAGCCACAAGGCCCTGTACCTGAGTGCCGAGTACCGGTTGGGCGACGTCGTCTCTACCGGACGATCCTCGCTTGAAAGCGTGACCATTTCCAAGGTGTTTGTACTGGACAACGCATTCACTGGCGGCCAGTTTTTCAGCTACAAGATCAACGGCAACACGTGGCTGACCACGGTGGGGTACAACCATGCACTGGGGCCCAACGGGTCCATTGATGTGGCGTGGAGGCGGGTCGAATCAACGCCCGAGCTGCGCCCCGCCTGGGCCACCTCCCCCCGCAGCTATGTCAGCAACCAACTGCTGGCAACCTTCTTGTTGCGTTTTTAGAGGAGATGCACATGCCTTGGCAACGCTATGCTTGTGGGGCCGTGTGCTTGGCTCTGACCACGCTGATGGTGGCCTGCGGCGACGGCGGCAGCATCAACGATGTGAACCCCAACGCCGCACGAACGATCACCCCCACTGACGGGCCCGACAGCTTTTTGCTGTTCCCCAATCCCCAAAAGCAAGATGACGGCACGCTGCAAATCGCCACAGCCGCCTATGCCACGGCCTATTACGAGGCCATAGACCCCAGCAGCGAACGCGACACGCTGGCCAAATTCAAAGCAAAAAATGGCTTTGGCACGGCAGGCGGCGCCTTGGGAGAGGTATCCGTCATCGTGGGGGACCAACGCGACCTCGGCTATGGCCGGCGCATGACAGGCCGACAAAACGCCGATGGCTCCCTGGCCTTTGTGGTGGAAAACTATTTGGTGGGCGCTTACGGCCCGTATTCGCCGCTCAATGTGGAAGCCGCCATCTACCCCGAGGCGAAATGGCACGTCGGTACCAACGGTATCGAATTCAGCCCCGGCTACGACCCAAGTTGCGCAGGTGCATTGGCCCCAGCGCCCAACCCCACCAATGCAAGGGTCTGCGCAACCAACTTCGTCAAGTTTTACACCTTTGACCCCATCACCGGTGCACGCCTGTCGATGGTGAATCTGGACGGACGGGGCTACAAAGCCATGCCCACCGTGTGCTCGTCTTGCCATGGCGGGCGGGCCGATCCGCTGACTCCAGCCGCAGGGTCGCCCACGGGACGGGCCTTGTTTGCCAAGCTGATGAATTTGAAGTCCAAAGATGACTTAGGAGGAAACGTAGGGGGCGTCCGTGGAGACCTTGCGGCCCAATTGCATGCCTTTGAGCCGGCATCGTTTGACTTCTCCACCATTCCGGCATTTACCCGGGCCGTGCAAGAGGCCAACATCAAGACGATCAACAAGATGGTTTTGTGCTCCATGCCCCGCACAACGGGTGCAACCGGTGACGATGCATGCAGACGGCCCGCGATTGGCAACGAATACCAAGGAACCGCAGCTACCCACCTCAAAGACATGTATGGCGGGGCCGCTGACACCTTGGCAAACGCTGCCACGAGTGCTATTGACAACTATGTTGGCCCTGGCTGGGGAGCAGCCGTGCCAAGCAATCTTTACATCGACGCCCAAGCCAACTCCTGCCGTGTTTGCCACTTGCTCCGGGGTTCGGGCAACCAGTCTGACATCGACTTTGAAACTTACGCCAAATTTGATGGCTATGCGGACCGCATTCGGGCCCACGTGTTAGACCGGGGCAACATGCCTTTGGCAAAACTTATTTCTGATAAATACTGGGCCACGCCCGGGATTTACAACACCATGGCCACGTACCTGACCAGCAAAGGGTACAGCGGTACCAGCAGGGCGCCTGGGCGCCCCGTGGCTGACCCCGGGCCAACCCGAATTGTTCCGCCAAGCTCAGCGGGTTTAGCTGCGAATACGACTCCGCTCTCTGCTGCCATGAGTCTTTATTCCACCGGCTACCAATGGTCTATCGTGTCCTCGCCGGGTGGTGCGTCCATCAGCAACGCCAGTTCATCCAACGCCACCTTGAACACGAACGGCGACGGTACGTACACCGTCAGACTCATCACCAGCCGGGGGACTACGCTGAGCGCGCCGGTCAACGTGGACATCATCGTGACCACCGGGGCATTTGACGCCCGCTCTTTGCGATTTGCCGATATCAAGGCCATCTTGCAAACGGGGGGCGGTGGGTGCACAGGTTGTCACACGCCCTCCAACGGCGACGCTGGCGTACCTCCCATTTGGTACACCAACTACGACCGCAATGCTGACGGTGCATCCGACTTAGCGGGCGGTACGAATGTCCTGGACAACCAATGGTTTTACAGAGAGCTTCGTGGCCGCGTCAACTTTACCGATTGGGTCGCAAGCCCGTTGCTGCGCAAACCTTCGGGCAATCACCATGGTGGCGGCTTGGTCACGGGCTTCAACGCCGCGCTGACACCCGGCGCGGTGGGGCGCGAGGACTACGACAAAATCCTCGGCTGGATCATGAACGGCGCACCGGAGTAAATCCTGGGTTCTTGCAGCCGTCTACGACCTCAGTAACTTCTCCGTGGGCCGCTGTAAGCGTCGCTGGAGAACACAAAGGGGGTTTTGCGCCCTACCAGTGTTTCGATGAGGGCCAGCTCTTGGTCGGTATGGTTCAGGAACGGGGCGCTGCGGATGTTCTTGCCCTTGCCGCCGTCTTTCACGATGTACAGTGGCCGGTCGTGGTGGCGCGCCGTCACGACTTCGCGGCTTTCCGGGTCATCGTTGGCCTGTACTTCGGTTGATCCATAGCAGGTGCAGAAGTAGGTTTGCTCGGGGTCCGACTCCACATAAAAACCCGTGCCCCGGATGCCTATGGTGGACGTGGCCGTGGTAACCCGCATGGGCGAGTTGCGTGAGACCGACAACAGCTTGCCGGTGATCATGCGCAAGCCGCCAATCAGAAAGCCCGTGACAGAAGTATCGGCGGGAGCTCCCATGGGCGCTTCTATGACCAGTTTGCTGTCGCCCCGCAAAATCATGGAATGGGTATTGACCACAAAGATCACCTGGCTGTCTTTGGCGGTTTGCAAGGTGTCACCGGGCTTGATGGTGGTGCTCAGCGTGGCCGGCTGTTCGTTCACGCGAACTGTGCCGCTCAAACTGTAGATCGATTGCCCGGCGGGCAGCTTGCTGGGACGATTGCCGAACAGGCTTTGTGCTTGCGCCAGCCCCAAGGCGGGGCCAAAAACGCCTGCTGCCAAGGCCTGAATCAGCCATTGGCGGCGCGGATCATCGATGTGGTCGGACGGGTTCATGGGGCCCCCAGAGTCAAACGTGTCGCACTGGCGCCACCCCATATGGGCGGCCCTCCGCCGTGATTATGCGGCGAACGCTGGCGGTGTGGCGGACAAAGCCGCGTCCAGCACTTCAACCCAGTGCTGTACTGGTGTGGCAGTGCCACTCTGCAGGTGGGTGATGCACCCAATATTGGCACTGATGATGACCTCCCCCGCAGTGGGTGCCAGGTATCCGAGCTTGCGGTCGCGCAGCTGGTACGACAGCGCGGGATTCAACACCGAGTAGGTGCCGGCAGAGCCGCAGCACAGATGGGATTCGCTGCTGGCAATACGAATCGAAAACCCCAACGCCGCCAGATGCGCTTCCACCCCGCCTTTGAGTTTTTGGCCATGTTGCAAGGTGCAAGGCGGGTGGAACACCAAGGCAGGCTGCTGGCGTGCGCCAGCTTCGCCCAGCCTGGCTTTCAAGGCAGGCAACAACTCAGGCAACAGCTCGCTCAGGTCACGGGTCAGCGCGCTGATGCGCGCGGCCTTTTCAGCGTACTCGGGGTCGTCGCGCAGGACGTGACCATATTCTTTGACCGTGACGCCACAGCCCGATGCGTTCATGACCACGGCATCCGCGCCTTGTTCCACATAGGGCCACCACGCGTCGATGTTGGCGCGCATTTCGGCGGTGCCGCCGTCTTGGTCGTTGAGGTGAAACTTCACCGCCCCACAGCATCCGGCCTTGGCTGCTACCTGGACCTGCACGCCGGCAGCGTCCAGCACGCGGGCAGTGGCGCTGTTGATGTTGGGCGCCATGGACGGTTGCACGCAGCCCTCCAGCATCAACACTCGGCGCGCGTGCTGACGCGTAGGCCAGACGCCTGCCGCCTGGGGTGCCGGTACCTTGTTTTGCAAGCCTTTCGGCAGTAGGGGGCGTACCAGTTGGCCCAACTTCATGGCGGGTGCAAACAGGGGCGAAGGCAAGCCCTCTTTCAAGGCCCAACGCAGCGCGCGCTCGCCCAAAGGGCGCGGTACTTTGGCATCGACCAACTTGCGGCCAATGTCGACCAGGTGGCCGTAGTCCACGCCACTGGGGCAGGTACTTTCGCAATTGCGGCAGGTCAGGCACCGATCCAGGTGCAGCTGGGTGGCGCGGGTGGGTGTTTGGCCTTCCAACACCTGCTTCATGAGGTAGATACGCCCACGCGGGCCGTCCAGCTCATCGCCCAACAGCTGGTAGGTGGGGCAGGTAGCGGTGCAAAACCCGCAGTGCACACATTTGCGCAAAATGGCCTCGGCAGCCAGACCGTCTGGGGTGTTTTGGTACTCAGGGGCAAGTTGGGTTTGCATGCGGTGTGCTCACAGATCGGCGCACAGGCGCCCCGGATTGAACAGCCCCAAAGGGTCAAAAGCCGCCTTGAGGCGTTTGGCAATGGCATCTTTGGCGGTATCTTTGGCGTCAAATTGGCACCCAGCCCTTACAGCATCTGCGCTAGCAGCTACAAAAATAGTAGCGTTTCCACCCGCTGCACTGGCCGCAGCCTGCAGCTGGGCGCCCGCTTGCTGCGGCGCCCAGACCCAGCGCAGGCCACCATGCCACTCCACCAACTGCGGCCCGGGCAGGTCGAGCACGGGTGCGGCAGGAGCCACTGACAGTCGCCACAACGCGAGTTCTGGCGAACGTGGTGCCACAAAAAAAGGCAGGCGCTGGTCGCGCAACAAAGCCCAGTCCGGCTCCGCCAGGGTGTTGGCCATTCGCTCGCCCGGCGCGTCTGCCAACATGGTGCGGCAGGCTGCCTCGACGGCTGCCATAGCGCCGCGCAAGCGTACAAACAAAAGGTCGCGTCCGCCGCCGGGCGCTGTGTCGTCATGCACCCAGCAGCTGGCGTTCAGTGGCAGCGGCTGCCCCCCCCATCGGTGCAATTGTTCCAGCGCTGTCGCTTGGTCCAGTGCGAACACCAGTGTGGCCTCGGCCGGCGCCACTGGCAGCACCTTGAGCGAGACTTCAGTAATCACGCCCAGCGTGCCCATGGCGCCTGCCATGAGGCGGGACACGTCGTACCCCGCCACGTTCTTCATCACTTGGCCGCCAAAGGTGAGGTGCTGCCCCTGGCCGTTGATCAGTTGCAGGCCCAAAACGTAGTCACGCACACTGCCCACGCTGGCGCGGGCAGGGCCAGCAAGCCCGCTGGCGACCATTCCGCCAACCGTTGCTAAGCGGGGCTGGCCCTCTGCAGAAGCCCAGGCGAAGTGCGGCGGCTCAAAGGGCAGGCATTGGCCTTTTTCTGCCAGCACGGCTTCCAGCTCTGCCAGCGGTGTACCGGCGGCAACGGTCACTACCAGTTCTGTGGGCGCGTAATCCAGAATGCCGCAATGGCTGCGGGTGTCCAGCCGCTGGGCGGGCTGGATAGTGCCCACAAAGTCTTTGCTGCCTCCGCCTCGAATCTGGAGCGGCGTGCGCTCTTCTATCGCGGTGCGAACTTGGTCCAGCAGGGGTTGGAGTGAGGGTGCGACTTGCATGGCGCAGATGGTAAGGTGCCGCCAGCTTTCATAGCGTGAATTTTTTGACGGTCAGTCGACAAACAAATTCACAGGCAACCCCGGGACATCCACGCGCATGGAGAAGACCGCACCTGACAGTGGCATCTGCGCCAGTTCGGCCGCACTGCGCCCGTGGCGCGCCGTCGTCACGTACAAGGTTTTGAGGTCTTCGCCGCCAAAACAGGGCATGGTCGGGCACTGCGCGGGGACTGGGTATTCGCTGAGCAGCGTGCCGTCAGGTGCAAACTTGCAAATGCGCCGGCCTTCGAACATGGCAGCGTAATAGTTGCCTTCCACATCCACCGCAGCGCCATCGGGGCGGCCCGCATACGTTGTGGTTTCAAAGGTCCAACCCGCTGGCTTGGGTGCGCACTGCTGAAAAATACGATGCTTGCTGAGGGTGTTGGCCTGCAAGTCGTAGTCCCAGGCATGGACCACATGGTTGGGCGTGTCGGACCAATACAGGGTGCGGTTGTCGGGGCTCCAGGCCAAACCATTGCCCGTGAGTGCGTCTTGCGCCTGCTGTTGCAGCACGGGCGTGCCGTCGCGGCAGTCGATGGAAAACAGCGCTGCAGCGCGATGGGCCTTGGGTTCGTCAATGGTGCCCACCCAGAAACGGCCCAGCGCATCGCATTTGCCGTCATTGGCGCGCACCACGGCCGTGTCGTAGGGCAGCGTGACAAGGTGTTCCAGTGCACCGCCCCACTCGCGTGCGCGGAATACACCGTGGCGCAGGGCAATGACCAGCCCGCCACCGGCGGCGGGCGCTATGCAGCCCGGCTCGGTGGGCATGTCCCATCGTTGCACGGTGCCCATGTAGACGTTGGCACGCAGTAGAGCCTTGCCAGGAATATCGACCCAATAGAGCTGTTGCTCGTGGGGGTGCCAAAAGGGCGACTCACCGAGTTCGAAAGTGTCTGGGCTCAGGGCTTGCCAGCTCATGCGGTGCGCTCCACTTCTATGCGCATTTCGCACGAGTAGGTCTGCCCCGGCTGTAGCACGACGACCCCCAGATCTTCGGCCTTCGCCCCGGTCTGCGCCATGATGTTGAGCGCGTTGTTCACATGGCTCACGGGCTCGACGGCGATGTTGTCGCGCTCGGGCGTGGTGAACACCACCAAGCGGCTGAGTGCCGAACTGACCCGCACACGCAAGATGCTGTCTTGCAAGGTGAGCAATCCATCCCAACCGTCAAAACAGTGGTCCACCGTCAATTCGGCGGTCGCTTGGTGGAGGCCGGTATGGGCGATGCGGTGCGTGGGCAGCTTGTCGCTGCCCATTTCCCATCGGCCGGTAGCGCTGAAATCTACCTCCGTGTCAGCGCGCTTGACAAAGTAGGGGTGCCAGCCCAAGCCGACCGGCGCGGCGACTTGCGACTGGTTGGTGATGGAGATCGCCATTTCCAGTGCACCTGCTTCAAGCTTGAAGGCCTGGGAAGCATCAAAGTCAAACGGCCAGGATGCGTCGGCCTTGTGTTCAAACGACAACAGCGCAAATGCATCGGACGCCTCCAGTACGGCCCAAGGCCGCTCCCAGCCAATGCCATGGATGGCGTGGGGTTCGGGGTCAAAGTTTTTGATCAAGGGGTGGCTGGTGCCCGCCCATTGCAATTGGCCGTGGCCAATGCGGTTCGAGAACGGCACCAGCGGGTAACTTGCCGACTGACGCACGGACTGCATGTGCGCGCCCGACACCGAGCGCAGCACCGGGTCAGGGCCCAGCCAAAGACCGGCAATGCTGCCGCCCAATTCTGGTTTGAGGTCGCACAGCAGATGGCCGTTGCGCAGGGTGAGTGTAGAAGTCATGGTGGCATTGTGCACCGCGTTGCTGGCAAAAAAACGGCCCGGTGGGACCAAAGTCCTACCGGGCCGACATCTCAAGAAGAATCGAAACTAGTTCGTAACCGTATCCAGAGGATTACCGGTTGTAGGCAGTTTCGCCATGGCTGGAAATGTCCAAGCCTTCGCGTTCGTCTTCTTCGCTGACACGCAAACCAATGACCAGATCCACCAGCTTGAATGCGATGAAGGAAACCACAGCGGACCACACAATGGTGACCAACACGCCCTGGGTCTGGATCCAGACTTGGGTGCCGATGGAGTAGCCTTCAGCCACTGCGTTGGTCACGTAGTCATAGACGCCAGTACCACCCAGGGAAGGCGCTGCAAACACACCGGTCAACACAGCGCCCACGATACCGCCCACGCCGTGCACACCGAACACATCCAGGGAGTCATCGGCACCCAGCAGGCGCTTCAGACCGTTCACACCCCACAGGCAGGCAAAGCCGCCGACCAAGCCGATGACGATGGCACCCATGGGGCCCACAAAACCGCAAGCCGGTGTAATGGCAACCAAACCAGCCACGGCACCGGAAGCAGCACCCAGCATGGACGCTTTGCCACGGGTCAGGGCTTCACCGGTAATCCAGGCCAAGGTGGCAGCAGCAGTTGCCAACAGGGTGTTGATGAACGCCAGAGCGGTCAGGCCGTTCGCTTCGAGGTTGGAACCTGCATTGAAACCAAACCAGCCAAACCACAGCATGGCTGCGCCAACCATGGTCAAAGTCAGGCTGTGAGGCGCCATGGCTTCTTTGCCGTAACCGATGCGCTTACCGACCACATAGGCACCTACCAAGCCAGCAACAGCCGCGTTGATGTGCACCACAGTGCCGCCAGCGAAGTCCAGCGCGCCCTTGGCCCACAAGAAACCAGCTGCCCCCACCACTTTTTCCAGCGATGCAGCGTCAGAGATCGCGTCAGGACCCGCCCAGTACCAGACCATGTGTGCCATGGGGAGGTAGCTGAAGGTGAACCACAACACGCTGAAAGCCAGCACGGCAGAGAACTTGATGCGTTCTGCAAAAGCGCCCACGATCAGTGCGCAGGTGATGGCCGCAAACGTTGCCTGGAAGGCCACAAATGTGAGCTCTGGGATTACGACGCCCTTGCTGAAGGTGGCCGCAACGGATTCTGTGGTCACGCCCTTGAGGAACAGCTTGTCGAGTGTGCCGATGAATGCACCGTCGCCACCAAAGGCCAGCGTGTACCCATAGACGGCCCACAAGATGTAGATGACTGCACTAACCACAAACACCTGCATCAGAACGGACAGCATGTTTTTGCTGCGCACCAAACCGCCGTAGAACAGTGCCAAGCCAGGCAAGGTCATGAAAATCACCATGGCGGTGGCCATGGTCATCCAAGCGGTGTCACCCTTGTTGGGCACTAGTGCGGGAGCTGGGGCAGCAGGCGCAGCTTCAGCGGCGGCAGGAGCTGGGGCAGCGGCAGGCGCAGCCATTTCGGCCGGTGCGGCTGCAGCGGGTGCCGTAGCTGCAGGCGCTTCTGCGGGTTTGGCGTCTTGCGCCAAGGCGAACGTTCCGGTTCCTAGCAGGCTCAGGCCCAAGGCTAGGGAGGCAAGCAATTTTTTCATGTTGGGGCTCTCTTTCTGGTTACAGCGCTTCTTTGCCGGTTTCGCCGGTACGAATGCGCACAACCTGCTCCAGGTTGTAGACAAATATCTTGCCGTCGCCGATCTTTCCAGTGCGGGCCGCACCTTCGATGGCTTCGATCACACGATCCACCAAAGCATCGTCAATCGCCGCTTCAATTTTTACTTTGGGCAAAAAATCGACGACGTACTCTGCACCGCGGTACAGCTCCGTATGGCCTTTTTGGCGACCAAAGCCTTTGACTTCAGTTACGGTAATGCCTTGCACACCAATGCCAGACAAGGCTTCTCGCACCTCATCGAGCTTGAACGGTTTGATAATGGCCGTTACGAGTTTCATGTTTTCACCTCAGCTTGATAACAGTTGAATACAGACACCGGGTCTGGCTGGTCTGCCTCTCCATGGGTCTGGAGATACACCTTTAAAGCAGGAGCCATGCCAAGTTAAATGCCGCATGGCGGCCCGGCACTTCACACAAACTACGCAGACTGCAGTAACATAGCTGTATGTAAATACAGCATGCACATGATTGGTGCACCCTGGCGCCATGCACTGGGATGCAGCGCACCCTTTTGGGAGGTTATTCCGATGAGCTTGTCTTTGGTGCAGGGGCGTGCCCTGTTGGGGCTGGATGCCGTGCAGGTTACCGTGGAAGTGCACCTCGCCAATGGGCTGCCCAGCTTCAGTCTGGTCGGTTTGGCCGATGTCGAAGTCAAAGAAGCACGGGAGCGTGTGCGCTGCGCCATTCAAAACAGCGGGCTGGAGTTCCCCCATAACAAGCGCATCACGGTGAATCTTGCCCCGGCGGACCTACCCAAGGACTCCGGGCGGCTCGATTTGCCCATCGCTTTGGGCATTTTGGCGGCCAGTGGCCAAATCGATGGAGCGGCTCTGTCCCACTACGAGTTTGCCGGCGAGCTTTCCTTGTCAGGCGCCCTTCGGCCCGTGCGGGGCGCCTTGGCCATGGCACTTGCGTTGCGTACGGCCAAGGTGAGCACCCGTTTGGTGCTGCCGGCCGAGAGCGCAGAAGAAGCGGCGCTGGTGCCGGACTCTTATGTGGTGCGGGTGCGCCACTTGCTCGATGTGGTTCGCCACTTTGCCCTGCCGCCAGCAGCAGATGCGCCACCGCTCCCTGAAGACCCTGAAGGCTGGGTGCGGATGCACGGCGCCCCTCCGGGCCTGCAGTTGCGCGGGCCCGACATGGCCGACGTCAAAGGCCAAGCAGGCGCAAAACGTGCCCTCGAGATTGCTGCCGCCGGCGGCCATTCTTTGCTTTTGGTGGGCCCCCCGGGCTCGGGAAAGTCCATGTTGGCGCAACGCTTTGCCGGGCTTTTGCCCGACATGGACAACGACGAAGCTCTGCAAAGCGCAGCCTTGGGCAGTCTGTGCGGCCGCTTTTCGCTGGAGCGCTGGGGTCAACGCCCGACCTGCAGCCCCCACCATACGGCCAGTGCCGTGGCGTTGGTCGGCGGCGGCTCCCCGCCCAGGCCTGGTGAAATTTCGCTGGCACACCATGGCGTCCTCTTTTTGGACGAATTGGCCGTTTAGCTTTTTACACATAGTTGTCTATAGTGGCTTTTCAATAGAAAAGCTCAAGGAAAAATGACAACATGAATCTCCAAGGAAAATTGACAATTGTCAATAATAACGAGTCATTTGCAGACTACCCCTTCATTGAATTAAATGCAAAACTCCTTGAAGTCCTTGAGCCTGCTTATGCGCCCCTCCCCAAGGCATACAAGGGTATTCAATCCGTCCAACTGAAGCATTGGGAGTGCGTACTTCAGATCACTGGACTAAAGCTGCCTCCCTCGGGTTTTGCATCAAGAGAGTTTTGGCGTTCATGCGTTGCATACGTGGGCGCAATTAACTCAACTAAATTCATTGATGCCGCACAGGTTTGGCGCCATCGGCACACCACAGCATTTGCACATCTACTTAAACAACTCACCTCCGAGGGGTGGTTTGTTCCACCACTCCGGTTCGAATCCAAATCCGAAAGCGCTTCGGAATCACTAGAGCCTTATGTCCGTTTTTTTGAGAACTTAGACCTTGTAGAGGAAAAAGTCTGGGTATGGCGAGGCTGGTGGAGCAACAATCGAGACGGGCGCAAACGTCAGTGCTTCCCGCTTTATCCAATTTACAGCCGGCTTGGCCGCGACTTCACGCAACTTTTTTTCGACGCGTGCGACTCTTGGGCAACCGCACGCAACAGCGGGTCCAACCCACTGTTGCGTCCTTTAAGCGAGTACATCGGGCGCTATCCAGATGATTTGAATCCTCAAATGTTAAAAGATCCAAAATTCACCGAGGAGTTTTGGCACGGCTACTTTGAGTATTTCATCCAGACACGCCACGAGGCAGGAAACGAACTGACAACAAGTCTCGCTCAATGGAACGCTGGCTCGTTGCAATTTATCTCGGCGTCTCTTGAAGGATCAGGTCTTTTTGCGAAACCTGCTCACGGCATGCCCGCTGCGCCAAGGAGAACAAAGTCTGGAAAACGAACCAATCTTCACATATCAGAAGATGGCATTGAGTCGAAAGGCAGGCTAATAACGCACGTTCCGTTAACCGTCTCTGATGATCAAGCAATGGAAATTCTGTTCCACGACATCAAGCACGAGATCGATCTCATCGAAAAGTGGGCGATTGCCTTTTCAAACGAGTTCAGCAATAACTTAGACCGACGGCAAATACTTGCGACTCAAGGGCAAGTTCGTATAGTTCAGAAATTGGGCGCCAACTCCTCGGGTCATAAAAACTTGGTCGCGCGCGGCAATCCACTCGCACTAGCAAATGCAGCGGCGACGTTTGTCCACTTTGGATATGAAACGCATGAGGACACGCGGATTGAACTGAAGTACCCAAAGCCAATTCCCGAAACAGCCTACAGCTTAGGAATTCCGAATTTCGGAGCACTATTGCCTTATCTTGCGCTGCTTGTTTTAGATCATCCCAAAATCACTTCATCTTTTCTAGAAAAACTAGCTCTTTTCGATGCTCATGGCGATAGGAAGTGTTTGCAGGTCCTTGACGGAGTCACATATCTAGTAGGTCAAAAAGACCGCTCTGTCGGCCATCAAGAACAGCAAATCCCGCTATCACCGAGAGGAGAGTCGACCGTCAATAGGATCATTGAGGCAACAGCGCCACTTCGCGAATACTTAAAAAAGAAAGGCGATAAAAACTGGCGAATGTTGCTATTGACGAGCGGGAAGTCAATGGGAGTCCCGCTGCCAATCCGAAATATTTCTGGAATTACAACCAGTCCACGCTATCAGCGTCGATTTGCCGACCAAATGGTAGCCATTGGAGTTGATCAAGAAAGAGCGCTGTCATTAGCTCAAAGATTCAGTCTCGCTTCACTAAGGGCAAGCGTTGGCGTGAATATTTTCATCAGGACTGGAAGCGCCAAGGAAATGGCGGATGCGCTGGGGCATGTAGAGTACAACGCCAAGTTGCTTGACCACTACCTGCCTACACCCATCTTAAATTTCTTCCAAAACCGCTGGATTCGGATTTTTCAAACCGGCATGATTGTCGAATCAATGAAGGACAGCGAACTCTTGCTGGCGGCTTCGGGATTCAAGTCAATGACCGAACTGCATGAGTTCTTGAAGCTTCACACATTCAAACGATTGGATGACATTGAAGCTGCTTCAAAAATAGAAAGCTCTACTGAAGTAGCGTTTGGCATCAGCGCTGGTGTACTTGCTGTCCTTTTGGCTTTACAGAAAGCTGTTGCCAGCGCAGAGCGGACTGTGAATGGCCGAGCACTTTACTGGTCAGGTATAGCAGAGCGCTTGATTGATTATTTGCAATCTGACGCAAGTGGTCGAGAGGATTTAAAACAGCTAATTCCGTTGGCGAAGGCCACACGCATCGAATGCAGGTTTGAGGACTTTATCTATGCGTAATCAAGCCGCACGGTACTCCGGAGAGCTCGATTTTTTGAATGACCTGAAGCCGGTTGGGACGAATTTGTATAAGACCGCCTCTTGGCTACTGAGCGACTTTTCAGCAACCACTTGGTATATCAAATTCACATCCGATGAGACAGTAAGGACAATCAATTTTGCCGTCAGAATGTCCGATGGCGCAATGCTTACAGACCCTAGGCATTCAGGAATATTGAATACATTCAAGCATTGGCTATGCGTACAGACGCATCCTCATGCAAACTCATCAAGAAGATTAAGCGGCAAAACTGCTCGCAACCGCATTCACCGAACCTTACATCTGATCGACTACCTCCTAATCAACCAAAATGAAATTGATTTGGTTGGCACTGGCGTCGGTGGATTGACAGGCAATGCCCTTTTTGCTTTAGTCAGCGCAGTTGCATCATGCAACGACGTCTCCGAAGGCATTTACGGCTGGTCCGCGAAGCTCGGCCAATTTCTTCGTAGGCAAGGAGAATCATTAACTCCTGAAGACATAGATTCAACTGTTGTTCAAACTCCAGAGCTGAGGATGGACTTGGTCAATGACGGTTCATTGGGGTTGTCAGCACAGGAACTATTGGCAGCACGTACCTGGCTATTTAGGAATGGCTATTTCCGGAGCAATGCCGGCGTAGTCCGATCTGGGGCTTTGTTGCATCCCAATACAACATCCTTGGCCAAGCAAATCTACGCCAATACTTTATGGGGTATTCAAAAGCGGTCCTACCCGACTGAATTAAATATTGAAGGACAGGACATTAAATCGCGGGAGAAAAATCGCGTACCCGTCGTCGAATTTGATGATGAACGTCCAATCGACAAAAATGTTGCTGTCTACATTGCCTGCATTCAAAATCTGGCATTAGTGGAGCGCACTGGACTACGTGTCCCTAAAGCCGCCCTTGGGGCGCTGCGCGAGCGCAATATCTCAACGTGGCTTGATGTGAAGGAAGTAGGACGATTCCAATTGCCGCCTCAGGATGTAGTTCTCAAAACGCTTAGATGCTCGCTCGAATTCTCCTTGACCTACGGACCTGCACTGGTTGAAACCTATCTTGCATTCGCCAACAGGGCTGCTTCACTCAACCAATCGTTTGCAGCCGTAGCCGCGTCAAAGCATTTCGATCAGCTACTCCCAACGAATTTGCGAGAGCTTGGAGTCAAATCGTGGCGAATAAATGGAGCTTCAGCCGACTTTTTTGATCGCCTACGTAAGTCAGAAAGCTTCATAGATCTAATGATCGTATTGATTGGCAGCATCATCGCTACCGTAGGAATAGTCATGGCAAGACGCCATGGCGAACTTCAAGACCTAGATGTATTCACGTGTCTAGATGAGACTGGGAAGAACTTGGTATTCATGAATCGGAAGAGTGGCGAAAGTGATTACCGACAAAGAGAGCTACGTCCAATTCCACCAGTTGTTGTAGAGCTGATCCAAATGCTCCAGCGTCTTCAGCGAGGACTGATTGACCTCGGGCTGATAACCGCTTCGGGAGCACTATTTCGATACCCGCATCGCAAGACGGGATTGATGATCTCTTCTTCTAACGGAATCTATCGGTGTGTCGATCGACTTTGCGACTACATCGCATTGCCTGGTAGAGAAGAAGGCACGCGCTACTACCTCCGTCAGCATCAGTTTCGTCGATTCTTCGCAGTTGCATTTTTTTGGGGAAGTGGCTTTGGTGGACTAGACACGTTGAGGTGGTTCCTCGGACAAAATGACCCAACTCACGTGTGGCGGTATGTATTGGAATCTGTACCCGGAAAGATTCTTATGGCCGTCCAGTCGCAGTACGCTATTGAAAAGCTACTTGCAGAAGATCCCTCAGTTGAAAGCTTGGCTGATCTGCTTAGTTCGAAGTTTGGTACGCGTGACTTTAGTGTCCTGAGCACTTCAGAGCTAGCTATTTACGTTGAGTCGCTCCTCGAATCCGGCAACATTTCAGTTGAGCCTCATTTTTTGGAAGATGACAAAGGCACACGCTATCAAATACTGATTGTTGTCAAGAACGCGATTTCTTCCGGAGGGTTACATGGGATTGAGAAGTGACCAGAAAGCGATCAGTGTGAAACAACTTTTTTCGCTTTTGTCAGAGGTGCGCTCAAAGCCTGAATTGGCCATGCAGATACCCGGTCTGTTTGAAGGACTTGCTTCGCAGGGAAAGTTGGCGCACCTTTCGGTCGATTCACATCAGATCGCTCCGATGTCTTTGAACACATTGAAACGAGTTGCAGATGCACACGTCAAAAACGGGTTCTTCGCAATTGACCAATTGCGCCAAGACTGCCTACTTGCAATTGCGAGAGCTGCTCAAGCAAGCGCTCCTCCCAAAAGGGATACCAGAGATAGCCTCCGAATGAGGAATAGAGAGGAGGAGAAAAAAAATACTCTACTTCGCGAAGATCTGATGTTTATGACAGATCGATTGTTAGCCGCTTTAAGTCTCGCTGAAAGGTGTGCATCGACATGTGACGAAAGTACTCGCGCACTTTTTCGTCGAGAGCGTTCTGAAATTTTGGCTTCGCTTGGTTTGAGGTCCTGCGGAACATCTGCTCGGAGAGAGTATGAAAGACAACGCTCGGAAACTGCATAGTCCAGCAGCATCTGAATTCGAGATAGTTAGCCACGTCTTAGGCGATGCGGCTGTGGGTCGTGACGCGTCCAACATACCTTTAGTAGTGTGGCCTGATGGTCGATGGTGCTTTGAAGTGAACGCCTACATGCTCCGTCTGCTTGATCGAGGGCTTTCGCGATTCAATCGCGGCGGAACTCTTTCGACGTACGCTACATACCTATCGCACCTAATTAGGTTCTGTGCAAACAACTCTCTTGAGTTTCGAGAGCTTACAGACTCTAGCTTCACACTATTCATACGTGGAATCAATGGAGAGCGATCGCGGGATTCCATTGCCGCAAAACGTCGCGAGTCTTCCTCCGTAATTGACATCGCCAAGATATGTTTAGATTTTCTTGAATTTGTTGGCAAACTTAACGGAATCACCCTTATTGGCCCCACTGCAGCTATCCGGGCGGAGCGAGTCAAATCGGCGCGACCAGGATTCGGTGGATCTCAAATCTACGTTGAGAGCTGGCACCATCACTCGCTACCTACACCATCGCCAGAACGCGAGCGTCTCCCGGTCTCTAGCGCCTCAATCATGCGTATGCGTGATCAGATTCCAAAGTGCAGTAGCACGGAGTTTCAAGTACGGCGTAGGCAAGTGATGCTACGTGCTCTCGACATTACTGGAGGAAGACGATCTGAAATCAGCAATCTAACCGTTGAGTCCGTTATCAATGCTTCGCAGATGGTGCCGCCTCGTCTAGAGCTTTTAACTGTCAAGGGCCGAGGCAAGCACAAAAACAAGGCTCGCCTTATTCCGATTACTCGACATGATGCCAACCTGCTGTTGCAGTTCGTGCGCGTCAATCGCCAGACAATCATCAAGAGAACTTGCGGCGCGAGACATGATCATGGATTCGTCTTCATCAGTGAAAAAACTGGCAACGCACTTAGACCCAACACCATTACGCAGGAGATTTCGACTATTTCACGTGCGGCCAAACTAGATGTTCGCGTATCACCGCATCTATTCAGACACCGCTTTATCACCAACGTATTCAGAGCCCTCATCGAAGAATACAAGGCGCAGAATGCTGATGAATTTCGCAGCAAGCTGATGTCCGACCAAGACATAAAGACAAAATTGGCAGAGTGGACCGGCCACTCCAGCATTGAGTCTTTAGATCGTTACATTCACTTGGCATTTGCCGAGATCAATGGATTAAATAAATCGATTGAGATCGTTGCCGCCAAACGTGCGATACGCACTTTCGAAATGGCGTTGACACAAATTGATCTTGATATTCAGAATGAACAAGAGCTAGTCAAGCGCACTGAAGAACTGAGGAATCTTGTTGAGGAAGTTTTACAAGACTTAGGAGGAGACCAGCAGAGCAGTTGAACTCAGCAGTTTTCTCATAGCAGACGATTTCATCTAGTTGCGACCTATGTTTTTGGCTCAGTGACTACCAATTACCCACTGAACATATCCGGAGCCGGAGGGGTTCGCCAGCGGGCAAGAGCATCTGAGAAGTAGATTGCGTATCAAAGGATCCACAATTGAAGCGCGCTATCCGCCGACGGCATTCTTGAGTTAAGATCTTGTTCAACATAGCCGCCACGCCTCTGCTTTACGTATGCGCAACCTTGGTGGCTTTTTTTTGCGCGCTTGTCATTTTCCCCGATCAAGATTCGAGGCAATACTGCAAGCGCGGAGCTCCTTCGCAAATTTACAAATTGATGGCTGTAGATCTCCCAGTGGTCTCAGCTTTGAACCGTCTGAGTATCCGCACCAAAACCACCGCTGATCCGCATTTCATATACATCAGGCGTTCGCATTCACGTTCATCACTATTCATCATCGCTGGCGCTGACCTTCTGCATCGGGCCAAGAGGAGTCGCAGTCCAATAGCTGCGTTGGAGCCGCCTGGACAAAGACATTCGGCCAAGCTCGTCCAGTGACTGCAGTCGCCCAAACCCCTCACTTACGCCACCGCCTCTTCAAGTGCAAGAAGCAGTTTGCCGGAACGAGCAATGAGCGCCAGACCTCATTTGGCGGCGAACATCGTGACTTACTTTTTTGCGGGCGCCTTCTTACCCGCAACTCCTTTGCCGGCGGTGGGCTTCGTTGCCTTCTTCGCAGACGTCTTCTTGCCAGTGGCGGCCTTCACTTTGGATTTAAGCTGCGGCGCCTTCGCTACCTGGGCCTTCTTGCCAGGCTTGGTCTCGGCGATTGACACCTTGGCCGCGGCCTTCCTACCGGCGGCCTGCTTCAGAGTAGGCTTTTTCGCCAGCACTGGTGTTCCTGTGCGCTTCGTCAGGTCGATGCCAATGACCTTGATCTCCTCAACTCGCGGGTGTGCGTTGGCTACCAACACCCAATGGACCTGTAGGGCGTCCACCAGCCCGTCAAAGTTGACCCACTTGCCGCCAGGTAGCTGCCAACGCCTCTGCACGCCTCGCCAGACTAGTAGATACACCCCGCGGCTGGATGCGTCGTCGCGGAGGTAGTCGCCCGCGAGCTGCCTTTCCAGACGCTCGAATAGCTTGGGCCCCGACCAGTTATCTGCAATTTTCAACTCAGTCGGTACGGGCCCGTTGAACCCGGTACAAGTCCACCAGAGGTCCGGGCGTTTGGCATCGGGCAATTCCAATTCTTGCGGGATAAGGTATCTGCCTCGTGACCGGTCGGTGCACCACACACCGATCCAATTGCGGAGCACGGTTTCCGGCTCTGCATTGCGTACCACCGTCGCTATGCTCTCGTTGCCCTCCTCCAACTCTTGCTTGAGGTCTAGGAGCCGCAGTACCGCCAGATCGAAAAGTTCACGATGGTTGGCGGGAGTGCGCTCGTATTCCTTATCGAACTGGCTGACCTGCTCAGCGGTCCATACCGATCGTTCGCTGTCGGCCTCAGCCTTGGACCTGGCTTGCAACATGAACCACGGCCGCACGCTGGGTTCAGGGTGACGCTCCGAGATAGCCTTGAGCGCCAGATACGCATCGCTGCCCGGGATTTCGCTCAAAATGGAAACCAAACGCTCCCGTGCGTCCTGCGCGTTGTCGCGCAGCCCCGGAGAGTACACGCCCTTGTTAGCGCGGTCGACGTCTTCGCGATACCGGACATGCTCGTGGACGAGGATATAGAGCCGCCTTAAAACTGCCGGCGTGCGAAACGCCACACGGACGCGCGACGACATGTGTCGGCCGCCAAGCAGGTACGTCACATAGCGCATGGTGAAAACGGTGCGCTTCTTCGTATCGCCCAAGGCGACCAAATGCGCCTCCACGGCATCGATGGCCGGGTCAGGATCGACACCTGTCCAGGCGGCAGCCCACAGCGCCATGTGATTCGGATCACCAAGTGCAGCCAGCTTTTCGGCAGCTAACGCAGCGACCGTGGCATCGGGGAGCTTGGACGCTAGGACGATGTCCACCATATGCTCCAACCGTTGAGTACTCTTAGGCGGATGGGTCCGCAGGAACCTGACTATGTCCGGGGCGATCGTGTCCCACAACCAGTCACCAAACCGGCTTAGGTCGGCGAGAAGGTATTGGCTGAGATTGTCAACTTGGTCGACCTCAAGTTCGTAGAGGATCTCCGCACGGGCCATGGACCTGACCACGCTGGGGTGCGCGTTCGACAGCGCGGGGAACCAATGGGGAAATCCGTTCAGCTCCTTCATCGCATAGCGGAAGGCCACTGCAGCCTCAGTGGGGGTAAGACTCCAGAACAGTCCGGGGTTCTCCGTGGCCTCAATGGTCAGGCCAGCCAAACCGAAGAGATCTGCGAGCGGCGTGGAGTTCAGCGGCGCACCCTCTGACGCCAACTTGGGTGCATACGGCCGCCAGAAGCGAACAATCCCATCCCGAAAGGCGCGCGACGTCTTGGTGCCGAACTCGCGTTCGAGCCCGCGCCAATCTGCGTTGGTCCATCGAGAGCCCTGGTTCTCATCCAGCGCCCGCATCCGGTCGAATAGGTAGTACTGCGACTGTGAGACCGCCGACGGGTTTTTGAAGCCCGGATCGCGCAGCGTGTCTAATTGCGCCTCAAGCTTTGCGGGCGCCTCCAGCCGCGCCTTCTCCACCCGCGCACTCTGAGCCTTCGCTTTGCGGCTCCAGCGTGCATGCTCGCGTTCCATTCGCTTCCATTCGGCGTCCTTTTTAGGGGGCTTCATCAGTCCAGCCAAGCGAGCCTTGAGGGGCCCATCAGCACTAACGGACCTTTTTAGCTGTGCGGCGCGGTCTGGCTGGCGATCCGTCTGCTGGTAAAGCCTGAAAGCCAGCGTCAATGCAACCTCCCGGTCATCGGGCAACCGGCGATCGACGATGGCCTGCACGGCGTCATCGAAGTCATTGCCGTCGAACGATACGTAGCTCGCCACGGCTATGGCCATCCAGGCGTCGACCACCCGCTCGCCCTTCTTGGACTTGCTCTTGCGTTCCCTTTCGATTACGTGCCAGAACAAAGCCCACTTGAGCGCGGGCCACTTTTGGACGAGCTCCGCAAGACCCAACCTCTTCACATCAAAGGCGCTCACGTTGTATGGCTCGTCACACTGCAGCGCGTGGAGCACCGCGAGCGAACTGGGCTTCAGCGCTGCGGCGTCACGCGCGTTGATCAGGCGGCGGACGGCCACGCCGACGCACTGAATAAGCCATTGGTATCGCTGAGAGATCTCGCAGTACAGACGCTCGATCACGGGTGGTTTGCTCAGCAGTATATGCAGCCGATCGATGGCGCTGGCTACCAGAGCGACGTCTGCGCGCTCGAAGAACGAGGCCATTTCCTCGGACAGACCTGTGCCTTCGTATTCGTTGTACTCTGCTAGCCGCTGAATGCAGTCCAGCAACCAATTCAGGGTCTGCTCGTTGGGGTGGGCGATATGGCTAAGCAGTTCAGCCATGCACTTACGATTCAGCTTAAGGCTTTCCTTGGCGAATCCCTCGCGAATCGAGAGCATGTCATTCGGTGTGCCAACCTCAGCGATGGCCCGGAATGCAGCTATTCGAGAGACATAACCCGCGATCGGGGAGCGCGCCACGTCCATCACTTCTGGCCGCGCGTCGCCAAGACGACCTTGCCAGACCATGCGCATGAGGAAAAAGATGATGTCGTCGTTGGCTTTGTACTTCTTGACCAGCCGTCGCAGCGTGTCGGTCAGGTCGGAGGCGGCGAAGCGCTGAATGGCCGAGAAATCGGCCATCGACCGCATAGACGTTCCGCTGGCAAGCTGATCGCAGACCTGCTCAAGCATGTCGCGGCGCACGTCCGCCGGCAGCTGCACCGGGTCGCCGCCTTCGAACACTATTTCCGGCGCGATGCGGCGGACCTTCGCCAGGATGCGATTGTCAGCCATGGCCAGCCAGGGCAGCAAGGGCCGCAGCGATGGCACGACGACTTCAAGGCCGTATTGCTCCCTGAAGAACAGCCCCTCGACCCTACGACGCGATACCTCCTGGCTGAGGAGCTTGAGGAACCACTGTGCGGCCAAGTATTCCTTCACCGACCGGTGGTGAAAGCGGACAGTGCTGTAAATGTCTGGGTCGAACAACGGCCGCTGCAGCAGCGTGTTGACGTCAGTGGGTGGCCAGCCCTTCAGCACGTCCCGAAGATCAAGGCCTTGCGTGCCCTTGTTGCCGTCGGGCACGCTGATGTTCTGGATGTTTGTCAGCACCAGCGCGGCGGCAATGATTTGTGCGCCCTCCAGCGCCTTGTCGTCAGCCAACGGGTGCGCTTCCGCGCGTTCTTGGCTAGCTTCTTGGAGCCTGCGCTTGACGCTATTCCTCATTAAGTCGAGCCGCGAGCCGATGCAGCCGTTGTCGAGCCAGTACTCGGTAAGCTCGATGAGGTCTTGAGGCCGGGCGGTGAAAGACCGTGCGTCGGCTCGCTCGATGTCGTCCAGAAATGTTTGCGTGTCGCTGATGCCCTTCGCAATGGCAAATAGCTTGATCTGATCGAGTGAGAGATCCTGAAGCGTGACAATCTTGAAATGAGATTTTGTGGGCACTCCTGTCGCCGTCGTTTGCCCACCCTTGGCGTCCTCTGACCCGGCCGTGCGCTCGTCGGCGACGGGGAATAGACCGTTGCACAGGTCTAAGTCGGTCTTAGGGCGCCAAGCTGCCGTCCGTCCCGTGACCAGCAGGTGAGTTCGCTGCTTCGCCGCGGAGAGCCGCGCGCCGACCTTGCGCATGGCTGCATCGAAGTCCAACGGCGAGCGCAACCGCGACTCATCGACAGAGTCGAGCAGTAGCCAACCGGGATCGGGCGACGCCAACCAAGCCTGAAACTCCTGCAGGTCACCTTCCTCGAAAGCCGAGTCAAAATCATTGGCCACATGCTCAAGGCGGAGGAAGAAAGCTGCTTTGCCCTCCGAGCGCAGCCGGCGGGCTGCTTCGCGGATCTCCTGGGTCTTCCCGGTACCACCTTCCGAGAGTATGACTACACGGAGCTCATTGAGGAGCTCAGGTAGCCTCAGAGTGGCGTGACCCGGGAGGAGCGACCGCGCCTCGTCAACCTGCTCCTTCAGAAGCAGCTCACGGAAGGTACGGTGTAACTCGATGTGCATAGGCACAAGGATAGCGGAGGGACTGTTCTTGCAATCTGCGCCCAAAATCTCTTTTAAACCCTGCCACACGTGGGCCGGTTACCTTGTAGAGGACACCTTGATTAGCAAGGGCACGCAATTAAACTACCAAAGTGGCGCAGTAGCCTAAACCGTTACAGCTGCCAAGCGCAGCACCAACTAGAGGCCTGAACTAAGCAACATCACTACTGAATGCGGCTTCGACCATAACCATTTGCTAGTCTCGCTGCCATTTCCGGGAAGAGTACTCTCAACACAGCGTCATAACGCATGGGCCGAAGGTGCGTCTCATCTGCAGCTTCCACTTTGTCAATGATGTTTTGCCGCCAAGCTACGTAGCGATCCGACTGCTTCTGCGTGAACTTCGTGTCTAGTCCATAGGCTTTTACAGCGATGGTGTAGAGCGTGTGCCACTGTTGATAGCCTGGCCCACTTTGCATGATGGCATTTACAACCTGATAGCCCGTGTCGAATGCATAGCCAACCCCACGGTTGTGCTGGATGGATAACAACCTTGGAATGATTCCCGCATTGCCAACCATTTCCCGATCTGCAGCACCCGAATAGCCGTATATCGCCAGAGCTTCTGCGGCCTCGATTAGTTTCAGCCACGGCTCACTGTCTTGATCAAGTAATTTAGGTGCCGGTCCAGCGCCCTTGTATGCTCGTATGACTTTATCAAGCCGAGTGTTGGTGTCATGAAAATCCATGGCAGCGGCCAAATACTGTGAGCACCATTCAGACAATGCTTTTGCAAGTATTTGAGGGCGCCGAAGTTCTGTGAGTCGTTCCTTGAAACCAAGTGTCACAGGGTGCCCGTCCAGTTGCTCGTCAATTTTCTTACGGCCCATGTCCCAAGCTGGATGGTGAACCCAGCGCTTGCCAACGGTATCGTGGACAACCAAGTTTCGCAGACCTTCGCGGGTTACCCGCCCTCCAAGAGAACCAATGTCAATCTCAAGTGTTGGAAGATTTATCTCCTGGATACGTAGCAACTTTTCCTGATCAATGCCATGCGTCACCGTGACCTCAATCAGCAAGGTTGCAGGCCAACGTATGGTGCTAAAAGGAGACTCTACAAGCTCTTCGAACGCGCCATCAAGCCATACTTCGATACTTCCATGAATGAATGGTAGTGGCTCTCGAAGATTGCAAATGACGTCGGGAATGATGTCGCCAAGACGCGTTTCCAATTGCGCACTTTTCAAGGCGAGATCTGCGTCTGCAGTCACCCAAACGGCTCGGAGGGTGTTATCGTCCCAAGCACCTCTGAACTCGTCAGGAGCATATCGAGTTACCTCAACTTCAAGGCTGGGAGTGAGAATCTCCGAAGTACGCGCCAAGATCGCTTTCACCTCCCGATGCAAGAGAGTCTCTCTTCGCAATTTTTGAGTGGCGGAAATATCAATACCGTCGGGAAGATGCTGCTTGAACACAAGCTCGTCTGCCTCAGACCATTCGTCAAGGGCATCCAACGCCAACTGTCGAGCGCGTTGGGAAGCTGCACTCTTCAAGTTTTGGTCATCCCAGTGCGCATGCCAGTAGATTTCGGGAGTAAGTCTCAAGCGAGCACGAATTTCCTCAGGGGTCATTGCCGCAATTGCGGGATCACTAGCGTGGAGTGTGATGACTGCTTGCCCAATATGGCCATGAACATCTCTTTGCCCAGACAAATCCACTAAGAGTTCCCGACCGTCTAGGAGAGTCAAAATTGCAGTGGCATGGTCTTTGAGAGTCGAGCTGGTGATATATGCCCTTTGCTCAGGTAGCTCCACCCACCCTTCGTAACCATCCCCACTAAAACCTTTCGCAGTTACTGACATTCTGCGTTTGGGGAGATCAATGAATCCGTCATCTTGCAGTTGGCGAACTACTGCCAGCCTAGCTGCAACAACTGTGCACTCTTCCTTTTGAGCTCCCTTTGGGTGGCGAAAATGCGCTGTCGGATTTCTGCGGCGAGGCTGACCAGCCAAAATTGGGGTCAATGCCAGATTACACGCGGGGCATTGAGACTCTGCTGTTCCAACTATGACTTCACTGTCATGGATGTAGCGTGGCTCACCTGTACGCTTGTCGTGAGCCCATTTCAGTGGTACGGCGTTCGCGGCGCCTCTCGCGGGAACAGCTGGCGTAGTGGCCGTTTCAATTTTCCAAATACTTAAACCTGGCACTGTTTTCAACGAAGAGTCTTCCACCATTGCTTTGACTATCTTCCAGCTACTGCTCTCCCGTGGAGCGCAGCTCTAACAATATCGTGAACCACGAAGTACCCAAACGCGTTAAAACATCATCGTTTTCCCAGTGATCGATCACTTCAAAGTCCAGGCTCTCAAACAATATCGCTATATTTTTCAACGTGTTTTGCGTGAACAGTCGACCATGTGAATCTCGATCGTTTGCCAGTATGTCTCCACGTGCTTTGGGCAGTGAAATCAAAAGACGGCCGTGCAGCTTAAGAACTTGACGGATTGCAAGCGCTGCGTCGAGTAGCTGATTTTGCTGTAGATGCATCAGAACTGCGCAACAAATTACTCCATCAAACGTAATACCAAAAGGATTCCCTAGATCTGGCAATGCCGCATCGGCTATTCGCCCTAACAACTCAGGGTGTGCTGCAAGTGCAGCTTGGCGCAGCGCGGGCACCGGCTCAACAGCAAAAACATCGTGCCCCATGCTTAGCAACAGTGACGCGTCGCGACCGGAACCACAACCGACGTCTAAAACTCTAGCCCCTTTGCGGAATGCAATGCGGAACTGCGAGCTCAACGGACTACAAACTTCCTTATAGCGTCGTGCAACCACTTGAGCATTACGTTCGTAGTAATCGAATGTCTTGGCATCCATGAGGCTGATAGGCCGCAGCAAGTTCTGCTCGGCAATTTTCGATTTAGGCATCGTTTCGTATTTTTTGTGATCAGCAATGATCAAACTGCACTAGCAATTTGAATAAATTTTCAAGGCAGCTACTGGACATCTGTTCTTGCTCAGCATTCAATACTGTATTTAATCACAGCAATTGGGGTCTCGAACTGGTGAGGTTCACCAGTTCGCTGACCTCTACGCACTAGAATAAGGCCATGGCTATCTCGAAAACCAAACCCGCCGGAAGGATGCCCATCCATTTTTCGGGGCACGAAACCTTCCCGCTACGTCAAATGTGGCTCAAGAAGGCTTATGAGCAATCAGTAGAAGGCGGCGTAATCAAAAAGTCCACGTTCACTGACGAAGCCGCAATTGCAGCCTTTGGCGTTGGCAAAAACATGGTGTCTTCGATCCGCCATTGGGCGTTGGCCTGCGGGATCATGTTCGAGAAGGGTGATGACTTTCGCGTCGGCGGATTAGCGACGGAAATCTTGCAAGACGGAGGCCTTGATCCCTACGCAGAGAATCCAACGACGGCTTGGCTTGCCCATTGGCAACTCGCAGGCCACTGCCATCGATCCACCACATGGTATTGGCTGTTCAACCATGTAACTGCTCCTACATTTACACGACAAGAGCTTGAAGAGCCGTTAGCTCGATATGCCCGCGAACTTGACTCTAAGCATCGACTATCCAACTCGACGCTGTCACGCGATTTGGAAACATGCCTGCGAAGCTACGCTCCGCGAGCCGCAGGCGGTTCTCCTGAAGATTTTGCCGAGCCATTGCTCGGAGAGTTAGGCCTACTGCAAGAGGTCCACAAGGGTCAATACGCTTTCCGTCGCGGTCCGAAAGCATCTCTCCACGACGGAGCTTTCGCCTACGCTTTGATCGACTTTTGGGATCGGACGGCCCAAGGCCAAAGCTCATTAGCATTCGAAGCAGTTGCCTATTCAGAAGGTTCGCCGGGAAGAGTCTTCAAACTCGACGAAGAGTCAATCGCCCAACGGCTAATCTCGCTTTCAGATTTCACACGTGGAAAGCTCGCTTGGACCGACTCAGCGGGCTTACGCCAAGTTCACCGAAAACCCCTCTCCAAAGAGGACCGTAAAGAAATGGTCAGGCGCTCCTATGGTTGAGACAAAAGAGCAGTTTCTTTCGGACATCGTCCAAATTTCACGCCAATATCAGCGATCGATCAGAATCGACGCGGACATTGGACGAGCCGACGCATTGGACGGCTACATCTTCCATTCGACCGCTTCGTCAGTCATCGATGGGATGTGCAGACAAGTTGCAGGAACTAATCAGCGCAGCTTCACTTGGACGGGCCCCTTTGGCGGAGGCAAATCTTCTCTGGCCGTCGCGCTTGCAAGCGCGCTGCATCCAGATAAAGCCCTGCGATCGAAGGCACGCGCAGCACTGCAGCTCGACTCAAAACCCGCATTTGATAAGGCTTTCCCTGTACGCAAAGGCTGGCTTGTCGTCCCTACAGTGGGCAGGCGCGGAAGCGTCGTTTCTGAGTTAGGCGCAGCTATCCGCAAGGCCCAAGGCAAAAACACAGATGGTCGCAACAAACCAACTGTGCAAAGCGTCATCGCCGATCTGCTCGCTGAAGCAAAGGAACGCCACAACGATGGCGTCTTGGTCTTCATTGATGAGATGGGTAAATTCCTCGAAGCCTCTGCCCTCGGATCAGGAGACGATGTCTACTTCTTCCAGGAGTTGGCAGAGGCCTCCGCCCGCGCAGAAGGCCGCTTGGTAGTAGTAGGTGTTCTTCATCAATCGTTCGCCCAGTATTCGGCTCGGCTGGGCATCGATACCCGAGACGATTGGGCCAAGGTCCAAGGCCGCTATTTGGACCTTCCATTCGTTGCGGCTAGCGATGAAGTCGTCGAGCTCATTGGCCGCGCTATCGAAGCCGAACGGCGACCGGAGTGGATGCTCGACGCATCAAACACTGTCGCAGACGCAATCCGATCGAGACGGCCCGCTGTAGGAAAAGACTTCGCCGCTGCACTGACTCGGTGCTGGCCGCTACACCCCGCCATGGCCGCACTGCTCGGTCCTATCTCCAAGCGCCAATTCGGGCAAAACGAGCGTAGCACGTTCGGCTTTCTCTCCTCAGTCGAAGCCCATGGGTTCCGCTCCTATCTTCAATCGACTCGACTGAGCCAAGCGACTTGGTATCGCCCGAGCGACTATTGGGACTATTTGCGATCGAACCTCGAACCTGCGATTCTGGCTTCGCCCGACGGCCATCGCTGGTCCCAAGCGGTCGAAGCAGTGGAGCGAGCTGAAGCCAAGTCAGGTGACCCACTTCTTGTGTCAATGATCAAGAACATCGCCATCATTGACATGTTCCGAAATGGCTCCGGCTTGGCCGCTGATTTGCCAGTGCTCTCTGCTCTGTTTTACAAGGTTCCGCAAGAAGAAGTCGATGAGGCCCTGCGCAAGCTAGCATCGCTGAAAGTCGCCTTATTCAAGAGCTACACAGGGGCTTGGTCGGTCTTCGAAGGCAGCGACTTTGACATCGATGCAGCCATCGCCCAAGCGTTGGCCGCGTCCGCTGGCATCGATTACGCCAAGCTCTCGCAACTCATGGGCATGCATCCTGTGGTCGCCAAGCGGCATTACCACGAAACAGGCTCCATGCGATGGATGGAGCTGTCACTGCGCAGCGTCGAACAAGCCGAAAAGATCGCTCAAGGCTACAAACCGCAACGTGGCGAATTCGGTCAATTCATCCTTGCCCTCCCCGGCAGAGGAATGTCCGCCCGTGAAGCCCGAAAAAGAGCCCAAGCCTGCGCACGCATGGAACCATGGCCGGTGCTGGTGGGTATCCCATCCAACCATGCCCGCATCGCGGAGCTATCGGCCGAATTAGTGGCGCTGGAGCAAGTCAAGGAACGCCACGAACTTGGCGGAGATCCCGTTGCCCGTCGAGAAGTATTTGCCCGTCTTGCAGCCACCCGATCAGACCTGGAGGATCAGCTCCAAGCAGCCGTCTCCCTGTCCAAGTGGCATGACGGCAGCGAAGAAGTCATCGAACCAGGCGCAAAGCTTTCACCTGTCGCCTCCGGTCTCGCCGATCAAATCTATTGGTCCTGTCCGCCCGTTTGGAGTGAGTTGGTCAACCGCGACAGTGTATCGAGCAACAGCGTCAAAGCCCGGCGTGATTTGCTGCACGCGATGATCAATGCCGAAGGCCAAGAGCGACTCGGCATCGAAGGCTTCCCGGCTGAACGGGGCCTGTTCGACACTCTTTTGGTTGCCTCAGACCTTTACCGCAAGGAAGGCGAATCCTGGCGCTTCTGTCACCCTTCCGAGGCCTCGGGCGCAGGGTTCGCAGAGCTATGGAAGTCCACAAAGGAACTTTTCGCCGACACCAGCGCCCGCGTTGGGATTGATGCGATCTACGAGCGTTGGAACCAGCCGCCTTTTGGCATGAAGCAAGGCATCCTGCCCCTGTTCCTGACCGCTTTCCTGCTTGCTCACAAAGCCAATGTGGCCGTCTACAAAGAAGGCATGTTCATTCCGAGACTGGGTGATGTGGACATCGACGAATGCCTGCAAGACCCATCGCGATTCACTCTGCGTTGGATTGCCATCGACGAAGACAAGAACAGCATCCTCGAAGGCATATCCAAGCTTCTTGCCGAAGTTGGCGAGACGGCAGGCACTTCCGACCCACTCGATGCCGCTAGGGGGCTGGTCGCCATGGTCTTCAACCTGCCCGAATGGTCGCGGCGCACCCAACGCATTGGCGATACTGCAAAGGCCATACGGGACATGCTGCTCAAGGCCAATGATCCCCACAAAGTCTTATTTGTCGACTTGGCCTCCTTGCTTGGCGCAGCGGATGGAAAATCGTATGTTAAGGAGCTGCGCGCGCCCTTGCAGGAGATTGCGACCGCCTATCCAAAGATGCTTGCGGAAGTCGAAGCCAAGATGCTCGAAGCTCTCGACGCGACTCGCGAGGATTTGGAGTCGCTGCGAAACAGGGCCAAGTCTGTGGCTGGTGTCGCTGGGAATTTCCGCTTGGATGCGTTTTCAACTCGTTTGGGTTCCTACGATGGCTCTCGCGAGTCACTCGAAGGCCTACTGAGTCTGGCAGCCGACAAGCCGCCCCGCGATTGGGTGGACCGGCACATTGATGCAGCCCTATTGGAACTCTTCCAGTTCGCGCGGCGTTTCCGCGAGGCCGAGGCTTTTGTCTCGATTCAAGGCCGCAAGGCACGCAGCGAAGCAATTGCAGTGGTCATCGGAGCAGGTTCGGACACAAGGACGATCTCCCGCACATTCGCCATTTCCGAGCGCCATCGCAAAACCGTTGAAGACAAGACTGATGAGCTATTTTCGATGCTGCAACGCCAGGGCTTGGGCACCGATGTATTGCTGGCCATTTTGGCTAAAACTGGCATGAGACTGGCGACGGACGAGGAGGAATCAAATGGTTGAACGGCACGTCTTGGGCATTTCAGGCGGCAAGGACAGCGCGGCCCTGGCTGTCTGGATGCGCGACAAACATCCCGATCTGGACATCGACTACTTTTTCACCGACACAGGGGAGGAACTCCCCGAGGTCTATGAATTCCTCGGGCGCCTCGAAGGCTATCTCGGCAAACCAATCGCGCGGCTCAATCCACGCAGGGACTTTCGCTTTTGGCTGCGCGAATACAACCACTTTTTGCCCAGCCCGCAAACCCGCTGGTGCACTCGCAAGCTCAAGCTCGCCCCGTTCGAACAATGGGTGAAGCCTTGGCTTGCGGCTGGCGACAAGGTGTTCTCTTATGTGGCGATTCGGGCCGATGAAGACTACCGCGAAGGCTACTCGGCTAAGGCTGACAACCTGTTCGTAAAGCTGCCCTTCCGCGAGGCCGGAATCGACAAGGCAGGCGTAATCGATATCCTTGAATCTTCGGGTGTCGGCTACCCTAAGTATTACGAGTGGCGCTCACGCAGCGGCTGCACGTTCTGTTTCTTCCAGCAGAAGATCGAATGGGTGCGACTGAGGGAACAGCATCCAGAGGACTACGAGAAAGCCAAGGAACTCGAGAAGGACGCCATGGATCATGGATCGCCCTTCACTTGGTCTAAGGGAGAGTCGCTTTGGGACATGGAGAAGCCCGAGCGCATTGCTGAGATCAAAGCTGAATACGAAATCCGCCGCGCTCGCTTACGCAAAAGCATTCCGATTAACCCACTCCGTCCAATCAAGGAATGCTCGGATGACATCGATGATATCTATGGAGTGGATGAGGGTGGTGGCGCCTGCGTGGTCTGCCACAAGTAACGGCAAATAAAACTCGCAAAGCGCCTGCGAGCCAATCGCAACATCGAGCGCCCGGAGAAGAACAGGGGGGCACATTGGACTTATCTGACATCTCGGATTTCGTGAACCAAGCCAACAACGAAATTGGAAAATTTCAGTTCACGATGACGCTTTCCCCAACCAAGCTGACGTTTGACTCGTTCAATGTCCCCAGCCTGGCTTGGGAAAGCATCAAATATGGAAAGGATGAGATCGACAAGGTGCCGGGCGACAAGCGCGGCGTCTATGCGTTCTCAATTCATCATCCCAGCCAAGTGCTTCCACCCCACGGACACATCCTCTACATCGGGATCGCCGGAAGAAAATCAGATCGATCGCTCAAGGCTCGCTACGCGGACTATCTAAATCCGCGAATCGTTCTCAAACGAGAAAGAATCGCTCGAATGATTGGCACCTGGCATGAAGTCCTGAGATTCCACTTTGCTCCGATTGACGACTCAATGACATCCGAGCAATTGGAGCAGCTCGAAAAGGATTTGAACACCGCTCTTCTGCCGCCGTTTTCAGAGGGCGATTTGGAAGCTGACACTAAAAAGAAACGCAGGGCATTTCGATGAGCACGACAAAAAAACAGGATTTGACGCTTCCAGCTTTGAGAGGCGTTATTGGAAGCTGGGTCTATTATTCTTGCCTTGTCAGCTTAGAAGAGGTCGCAAAGCGAGTTCAATTCGCCGACGAAATCCATAAAAGCAAGCAGCTTTCAGGGATGATCCAGAGAAAGCTTCAATCAACGAGAAGCGCTCAAATCGCCAGTTATATCAAGACGCAGCCAGAGCGATTCTTCAACTCCCTCGTTGTTGCGACCTATGGTGGAAAGCCAGATTGGCATGCCATCACTAGCGTCAACTCCAAAGACTCCGACAACGAGCTATCGAACGTTTCCGAGGAAGTTCTTGAGTCCGTGGGCTTCCTCACCTTTCACGGCGACGAGAAGTTGTTCGCGCTCGATGGGCAGCATCGCTTGGCAGGCATCAAAAAGGCTGTCCAAGACGGTTTGCCGAAGGAGCACTCCGACGAAGTCTCAGTCATATTCGTCGCGCACAAGGTCACTCCTCAAGGCCTCGAAAAGACGCGAAGGCTGTTTACAACCTTGAACAAGACGGCCAGGCCTGTATCCAAGGGCGACATCATCGCTTTGGATGAAGATGATGTCATGGCTATTTGCGTCCGAAAACTCATTGAGGATACGGACTACTTCGCAGAAAAGAAGATTGCATTTGTCGCGACCAACAACATGCCTTCGATGAACCTCGAAAGCATCACAACCATTGGCAACCTATACGACATCCTTGCAATCTTGTTCTCGGAGTCTGAATCCAACTTGAAGAAAAAGAAGGTGGACCTTCAACGATCAAGACCTTCCGATAGCGACTTGAACGCCTACTTTGAGTTGGCCAAGAGCTATATCGCATTGCTTTCCGAAAACTTCACTGAATTCCGCAGCTTCTTGAACGCCGCCAATCCGTCAACGATCGTCGCAAAGCATCGCGGGAACCATGGTGGCAAGGTGATTTTCAGGCCGGTCGGATTGGATATGCTGACTCGCGTGGTTGCCAAGCTCACGAAGTCAATGCCACTCGAAGATGCAGTCAAACTTGCCAGCAAGCTTCCAAGGGATTTGACTTCGGCTCCCTTTGCCACCCTTTTGTGGAACACGACCACTCAGACCATTGGCAATGCGAACAACGTGACTCTGCGCGAAGTTCTCATGCACATGGTTGGCGTATCAAAGCTATCAGAGGCCACGCTTCTCGCAAGATATCGAAAAGCAATGGGCGACGACAGCGCCAAATTGCCAGCGAAAGTCTTTTGAGGATTGGCGAGTCCCTCAGTTTAACGACGATAGGTGATCGAGGGCCTCAGCAAGTGTCGGAAAGACGCGTTCGCAGCACTGGCGAACCATCTCGAAGTAGCGCTTCACCGAGGGGTCCTCGACCTGGTCAACCAAGAATATCCGTTTGCCCAAGGCTTTCGCGAAACCGACCTCCAACGCCAGCGCATAGCCACCCGGGTTGGAGGCCTCCATGTTGGCTAAGACGATGTCGGATTGGTAAACAGCGTCTAGGTCCCAACGCGTGTATTCAGCGGGGTCTTGAATGTTGTGTGCGCTCGGGTCGAGCAGCTCAAACGATCCGGCCAAGCTGGCGGCAACCTGAGCCTGCCAGTTGGATTTGAACCCTCCAGCTAGGTAGATTTTTCTAAGAGGCAGGTGGTGTTTTTCCAGCATTGGCATCCTTCTTAAACTTAAGCTCGGCAACCGCGATTGAAAAGGGTGTCGCCATCGCGCGGCTGTAGAACACTTCGCCCTGCTTGAATAGTGCCAACGCCATTCCCAAGAGCAAGATCGCCTGCACAGGCCAGGGGGCCGCATGGTCGTAGGCGAACAGAAGCTTTGGCGAAAGTAAAGAGCAAGCGACGAAGTCGAACGCCAGAATCGCCAGCGCCGTCCCCACACCATTGCACAGCAACGAAATGAACGTAAACCTGCGGCCCATTGCAGCAGCCTCGGCAGAAACGGAGAGGGCCACGCTTCGAAGGTCGTTGTAGCTCCATTCCTTGGTGTCTCCCCCCGTCTGCTGGGCTTTGACCAGCTCGGCGAACCACTCGTAAGATTGCCGCTTCTTCGCCCCAGTCTCGTCGAAGGACTTAGAAACTCTGAGTTTGGAGAGGAGCCACTTTAATGCCTGCTCGTGAATGGCAAGCAATGCGTGCCCGAGCGCGAAGAGGATACCAGCGAACGTGAGCGCAGCCGCCGTGGTGTCACCCAGCTTGAAGACAGATTGGAGCTGGAGCGGTCCTAGGTGCATGATCGCTAGGCCGGCTGCCAAGACTGCACCAGGCACCCACGCACCGATCAAATCGTTGAAAAACTTGGCGATCGTATCTGTCGCTTCTTCGACTTTCATTCGGCACCTCCCTTGCCATCGTTGTCTGCGGCAATGGCTGCCACAGCGGCCTCGATATCTTGATCAGACAGAAACGGCGCTTGGGCAAAAACGAGTCCGTGTTCGCCATTGAGTTTGGCCGCAAGATGTCCCCTTCCAAGCAACAACTCCGCGCCAGGTCTATCGAGCGCGATCTTGGAAGTGGCCTCGCTGGATACCTTCAAGATCAAACGATTGCCCAAGTTCTCGCGAAGCTGCATCGGCATGACATCCTTGTCGGGACGCTGTGCGGCAAAGATCAGATGGATGCCTGCGGCTCGCGCCTTTACCCCAAGCCGCTGCACCGCCGCGCCCACTGCCGCCTTGTAAGCGTCATCGAGCATCCAGTCGGCGAATTCGTCGTGGACCAGAAAGACCATAGGAAGCCGCTCCTGCTCCGACACCTTCGAGTTGTAGGTCGGCAAGTCGCGAGCCCTGGCCTTGGCAAAGGCCCGATACCGATCCTCCATCTCCTGGACCAACGCTTCGAGAACCTCTGAAGCCTTCTCCTTGGTTGTGACGATCTCCTCGCGCATGTGCGGCAAGTCCGCCAGCGGTGCGTAATCGACACCCATCTTCGGGTCGATCAAGATGATCTGAGCGAGCTCCTTGGGATTGGTCGCGGCGATGTCCAGCAGCAAAGCCTGGATCAATACAGACTTCCCACTTCCCGTCGCTCCGGCGACCAGCGAATGCGGTTCATGAGACGATAGCCCACCGAACTCGGAACCCAAGTTCAGGTAGAGCAATGCACCATTGATCTCTTGGAGCCCCAACAGGAAGGATGTGTTGATGCCTGCGACATTTCTGTTGATCTCGCGGCGCGACCACAGTTCCCAAAGCGATACAGCTTGCCTCTTCGTTCCCGCAACCGTGACGACAATCTCGCCTGGCTTGGGCTGGACCGTGACCAAGTTGATCGCATGCGTGGTCAGCAGTTGCGTCCTCTTGTTCTCGATGTCCTCCACGCGTAGGCGGTCGGACCCGGCGAGCTTGACCAAGCAGCCATTCGGAGTCAGTCTCGTGCCCAAGATCGATGCTTGTAGCCCATAGCTGTTGAGCGCGGCCTTAAGCTTCTTTGTAACCTCTTTGGCCCATGCTTCCCGTTCGACATCCGCTTGTGCACCGCCCGCGAACTTGCTCGAAACGAGCTCCGTGAGGGCATTGCCGGAAATGGAGAATGTGCCAGCGATTGGCGATGAATCAGAAGCTGAGGCAACGTCCGGAGCTGGCTGCAACGCGCCTGCTTGGGCCGCCACTTGCGCCGGAGCCGATGGCGCGGGCTCTGGGTTGTTCACCGGAATCGCTGCCCCGGCATCGTTTCCGATTTCAACCTCAGAATCTTGGACACCGGTGTCGCCACTGGATAACTGTCCCATGGCCGCAAGCCATGGCACTCGAGGAGCAGGCCTTTTGAAGCCGTGGGACTCCCACGGCTTGTGCGCACCCAGCCCAGCCCTAGCATTGATAGCGCTCGCCCCCTTGGCATAGGCTTCGGCGAGTTTGCGAAGGTCTGGACGGTCGAAGACTTCCTGCCATGCCAGAACGCCATCGGACTCTTCAAGAAGTTCCTGATCAGACGCCGAAGTGGAGCCGGCGTCCGAGGTATGGACGTAAACCTGCGAGTAGCCTCGCAAGGAAATCTCCACGTCGCCTTCACGCAGCTTCGAGCGAGCCCGTTCCATGAGCCCTGTCATGCCAGGCGGAATATCCGCATCGATCAGCATGTCAGCAAGGCGCGCAAGCCAAATATCACGATCAAGACGGCCTGGATCGCCGAAGAGAGCTTCCCGGAACATGCCCAGGGTCGCCAGGAGCTGATCCTTGGAATCGCGCCGAGCCTTTGCTAATCCGTCGGCGGACACATACTTCGATTCAACGATCGCGATCACCACGCGAACGCATTCTTCGCGCTCCTCGACATTGATCGCCAAAATATCCGCGATCCGGCTTTCAGGCTGAGAGAGCCAGCTCGCGTAGTCATCCAGCAGGAAATAGGCCGTCAAGACCTGGCCCCCGCCAGCCGCGGTCTTGAACTCCTCGGCCAGCAAGCAGCGGCTGAGGACAAGCCCAAGCATTTCGCCAGCCGACACGCCACGCTTGGCCGCTCGCAGCACGATGTCACCCGAAACTGATAGCGCATCACGCTTCGCCTTCTCCGCTGCCGCCTGTATCTCATCGGAGCCAAGCTGGAGATTCAATTCATCAAGGCGCCTGCGGACCAATACGCCCAGCAATCGAAGCTCGGAGGTCGAGCTCACAATCATGTTGCGCCCGTTGGTCGAACCGCGGCGATAGCGCACCACCGTGATGTTGTTGTGCTGGAGCTGGCGCTTGTCTAAGAGCTCATCGTAGGTGGCGACCCATTCAGCCAGCTCGTGCGCATCTTTGATCATCCCGGCCAGGGCAGGGTTTTGCAAAGATATTCTGCGGGCCGGAAGAAATCGCTGCTCTGGCGTTGCATCAGTTTGCCGACATACCGCTCCGACTGCCGAGACATAGGCCCAGCCTGAGGCTGTTTGCCAAGGGCAGGACAGGAAGGTGGTCGATTTCAGCTCGTTCTCGCCCGAGACGCTGCGATAGGACCAGCGCGAAGGAGCGTGTTCCAAATTCGGACGGTCGTTGGTCCACTGGACCGGCAGCCATTCCGACTGCGCTGCCCGAGAGACCACATCATGCAAAAAGGCCACGTCAAAGGCCTTGAAGCCTTGAGCGCTCTCGCCAGGCGTGGACGACATTGGCGTTACTGAGATACGCAGACGTGAGATGAAGTTGTCGCTTGTCTCGCTGACCACGGGCAGATCCGGGTCGTCCCCGGCCTTGTTGACCAGCTCGCCATAGACGCGGCGCAGCTTGGCGGGATCAGAATGGCGCACCGACACGCTGCATTGGAACTTGCCATCCTCTTGGATGGAAGCGAGCTCCCGCACTGTGGCCAGTGGCAGTTCGGCCGCGTCGGCGTTGTAGAGCACCACGCTGAGATTGCTGGCCTCGTGGGGCTGCAGTCCGACATAGCGCTCCAAAAGTTCGCGCGCTTGCTTGGCTGCCGATGCTGGATCGACATCGGTCATCGCGTCATCAGTGCCGCGAGTCGGAGACTCCAACAGGCTGTATCCGTTCACAGTGCTGCTTTCGGAAACCAGCGTCGGCGCTCCGCCGCGGTTCAATACAGCGATCTCAGGATAGAACGGATGGGCAATCTCGTCCGAGAGCTCGCGCATGAAAATCTCGCGATCCCCATAAAGAATGCTCCCGCTGGAGAGCAAGTGGGTCGCGAAACCCGCAACGCGGTGCGATTTGACTGCCAGCGCCTTCATCCGCTCGGGGTGCCATGGCGGGATGAGCATGGCTGGGTTATCGCCAGCGACGCGAGCGGTTCCGATCGAGAGCACTTCCGAAACAAGCCGCGAGCGGCAGACATCGCCTCGGGCGTGAGCCATTAGTGTCGAAAGCAAAGCCCCGAATGACTCGGCCTGTCTCATCACAGCCTCGCCATGCAGGCCCGTGGAAACAAAGTCCTCCATGGCCTTGATGTAGTCCGCTTCGAACTTGTCCCATGCGGCACGAATCTCCTCGCGCTGCAGCGCAGTCAGTCGCCCCTCTTCCGCGAGTTCCTTTATCCGTCCCTTGATCTCATGGCGCAGGCTGCGCAGCTTGTTCGCCGCGGGAACCAAGGAGCCCGCATCAGTCGAATAGGTGGCCTCCAAGGTGCCAGTGTCATGGAGGGAGACGTTTTGGACGCCACCCTTTTTGCTCACAAGTCGACGTGGGACTTCCGTCGCCCCGACTGCGCCCTTCTCCAAAAGCCGCTTCATGTCGGAGACCATCGAGAGGCCGATGGCAGCCGCCTTGTAGCTCCAGAGCAATTGGGTCTTCGCAAGCACCGTCTCTTTGCCCTTGGAGACCTGAATGAGAGCGACATCGAATTTGATTTGCAAGGCCAGGCGCGAAAGCGAGGTACTGGGCTTGACCTTGTTCTTCTTGTCGCTTCGCAGCTCCTTCTCCTTGGCGAAAAAGGCCTCGTATTCGAAGAGCGGATCAGGCAGGTTCGCATTGCCAAGCCGCTCGACCTTCCACTCGGCCTTCGACCCCATGAGCTCCTTCAATCCTCGATACATCGCGGAGAAATAGCTGCCCGCGTCGTAGTTGAAGCGCTCGCGCCATTCTTTGCGGCCTTTGGCGACAGAGAAGCGCAGGATTCGATCGCCCTGGGAATCGCGCAGACCCGCATGCAGGCTGTTGACCACGCGGGCGAAGCCCTCGAAGAAATCGTTGCACTCAATCGGCTTGCCGTACAGGGCTTTTTCCCAGCGAGAACAAAGCTTGGAGTCCTGCTCCAAGAGTCTGCGCTGCTTGACGAAGAACTCTTCGTCGTCCTCGGTGAAATCAGAGCGGCGCTCGCGGCCCTTCAAGTCCTCCAAAAGCTTGCGGCCCTCTGTGTCGAGAGCATTCTCCTGGTCGCAGTCGTGGTCGAAGAATCGGATGGTCGACTCCGCCAAGCCGAGTTGCTTTTCCTTGGGCTTGTCGAAGGCCAAATAAACGCCATCGCCTTCCCATTCAAACTGGGCCAACGCGTCAGAGGCCTCGGCATCTCCGGCAGGCGCCGCAGCGAAAGCTTCGAGCGCAAGACGCGCCGCATCGGCAATTTCAGCGGAGTTGGAAACGATGCGTTCGGCAAGTTCCTCCGCATCCAAAGGCTGTCCGTTCTGGCGAAGCTTTTTGAGCAGCGGGGCCCGTTGCGCGAAGAGCTTGCCGAATGCCTTCTGCCATGGCTTGCGCGCGGCCGCGTAAGTCTTGGCGTTGGAGAAGAACGAGGTGTCCCTGGGCAACCCAGCGCTGGGCAACGCGAAGCCCACGGCGTCTCGAATGGGGAGCCCTCGCGTGGAGATGGCCTCGACGATCGCAGCGCAAAACTCTCCGAGCTGCACCAGTGAAAGCTCGGAGGATGACAACAGGCCCCAAAGGGCTGCGTTGAACACCAGCCTGTCGTCTGGCACTGGCGAGATGCCGCCTGCATGCAGAGATGCCTCAACCCATGGTTCGGCTTCAGCGCGCATTTCTTTCGCCCCGATGGCCATTACATGCCCGAGCGTGTCGGCGAGGTTGTGCTCATTGCCGTTGGCCGTCAGGATGGCCACCTTGGCAGTTGTGGCGTTATTGCGGACATAGCCCGCGTTGTGCTGGATGAGGATTTCCTGAGGCAGGCCCTGCCCCTCGACCAAAGCCTCGGGGATCAATAAATCCACCTGGGCGAGCAAAGGCGAATTGGCAAGGATCGCCCGCGCGACAGCCGAAATCTGGTTCGCGGAAAGCTTGTCGAGACGAAACAGGGCCGCCGAGTCGCCAGGCTGGCCAGGGTTGGATATGCGCTTGGCGAGGATGTCCGCGCCGACGCGCCCGATGATGCGGTCGGTCAGCATGCGGCCTCTCCTTTGAACGCGAACGGGTTTTCAACAAACGAGCAGGAATCCGAGAGCCTGCGGACAAGCCCCAAGCCGACGAGCCGGGTTTCGAGGTTGTCGCGGTTTTCGCTGAGTTCTTCTTGGTCGACGAGCTTGGCGTCCAAAAGGCGCGAGCCCTCCGCATCGCCAAGAATGAGCCCGTATCGACGCTTGGCCTCAGCTAGGAACTCGTCGAACTGCATTCGGTCGTCGACGATCGACACCACAATCGACTTGAGCAACCGATCACTGGGCGCATATCGCGTGCGTCGGGACAGCCTGCGCGAGCTGAGACCAATGGCCCGCGACCAAGCCGCATGGATTTTGCCGACATGCTGCTCATGGCGGGCCAGGGCGTTTTCGACCAAATCGGAGACCAAGGCGTCAGGGCTCTTGCCTGTGTAGTCGTCATCGTCTCCGCCATCTGCGGGCGGCCACTGGAAGCGCTCGCGCATGAGCTTCACCCGCTCAGCCTCAGGGAATTCCGCCGTGGCGGCAGTGGCCCACGCAGCGTCAAGTCGGATTGATTCGACGTGAGCCCGGACGGCCTTGGCAGGCAAGCCTTGATTGAACTGGTAGCTGTCGCCTGAGAGCGCCCGAACCTTGGTCCGCTCCCTGGAAACAATTTCGCAGACGATCTCAACTGGATCGTCATTGCCCGCAATCTTTTTGGCTCGCTCCAGAAAGTAAAGGAGCATGTTGAGCCCGGAGATGACTATCAAATGCTCCAAGGCATCGTAGATCGGCATGTCTCTGGCCAAGATTGACAGCCAGTCCTCGCAAATTTGATCGAAACGTGGATTGGAAGCTTCCGGCAGATAGCCTGCTGGGCGTGAATCGTCCGCATGCTGCGAATCGCCTTGCAGAGCCCTTGCCAACCGATTCATTTGGGCTTCACGATTGAACAGGCGCTTGGCCAAAATATCGCCCAGCTCACCGCCACGCTTTGAGCGGGCCAGCATGATGTATAGCAGCTCGCCAGTGCGCGCGAAGAAGCGTCGATCGTTGCTCATCTTGCCCTTCGAATCGATCTCCAAATCCTCGTAGAGGGCATCAGGGCCGAAAGGGAAGACAAACTTGGAGCTCCAACGCTTGTTGCTGCGGGATTCGAAGGATGAAGAGCGAAGGAGCTCGATGGCTTTTGCAAAATCATCGAAGTTCGCGAACGAGCGGCGCAGATAGGCCATGTCGGCATCGCCATTGCCAGTCGCCCCTTGGGCGAAGCGGTCCAACCATAGCCTCCACTTCTCCTCGTCAGATGCGGCGCCATCGGCGATCGATTCAACATAGGGGTTGTTGAACAGCAAACCCCGCAAGCGGATTTGCCGCTGCGGTTTGAATTTGACGGTGCCACCGTCCTCCGGGCGCAGCCTCAGTGGGCTATCGAGGTTCGATCCCAGCACGCCGAGGAATTCGAGGACCGTCAAATGAGGAAGCTGCTCGTCGTAAAGGCGGTGCCCCCAAATGTTCTCGTCTACGCAGAAGTCGACGCTCTTGATCTCAGGACGCTTGATGATCGCGCTCATTGCGGGGCCTTTACCGTCACTGGGCGCGAAAACCCGCGGCCGCCTGGCTCGATATCGATGAAGTTGAGAGTGAGCGCGGAAGCCTCGCCGCCTGCCTCATCGTCATCGCCTGCCATGGTTGCTCCGCGAACGATCTCAGCTTTGCGCAGCAGCTTCGCCTTGAAGGCCAGCAAGTCTTCGAGACATTCGTTCGAAAAGCTCGCAGGCAGAGCTCCTTCGGCGACGCGCGAGAGAAACTCATGCCGTATGGGCGTAAGGTCGAATGAGACCGAATTGCCCTGCCCCGCCGCGAGGGAGATATCTAGCAACGGACGGCCCGTCTCTTCGACAAGCCTGATCGCCATGCCAATACCTGCCTGCCTCCGTGATGGCGTCTCATGGTCGCAGAGGACGCTCACGCGGCTTTGCGTGAATCCCCCTGAGCTGGCGATGAAGATGCGATCGACATTTTCGAGCAACAAGCCCGTCAGCACCCTATTGAGCCCTTTCGCGATGCGCCCGCGCACGACATCGCGGACTGGCCGCTTCGCCTTGAGGGCCTCAAGTGTTTCGAGGTAGTCGCCAGCAAAGCGAAAGGCGGTCATCGACCAATGCGGATATCCGGGCTCCTCGTCTGGAAGAGTAAAGAAAAGCCTCCGACGCTGGTCTTCGAGCATTTCGAGGAACTCGGCCGAACCGCCCTCTACGCGTGCGCCCTCGTGTCCTTCCAAGTAGGCGTCTTGGGCTGCGCGGAAAGCTGCGCCGGCCCCATAGGTCGGATCGCTTGCGACCAAACGAGTGAAATCAGCTTGCAACCGAGAGTCGTCCTTTCCATAGACCAAGAGGCCATCGGCCGCGTTGGAAGACTCCTCGCCCACGCCAAAGCTCGACATCGCCTTGAAGACGGGTCGATCCGAAGCCCTGCGCTTGGGCAAGTTCGCTCCGAAGGCATTCGCGTAGATGCTCGCCTTTCCAAGGTTGCCGCCCTCTTGAATCTTGGCGACATCGGCGCAAGTCATTAGATTCTCCTTGGCCAACTTCGCATCTGAGCAGCCAAGGACCATGTTCGAACTAAGCGCCAGCAAATCACGCACAGGCAAATGCAGCCCGTTGAGCCTTGCGATCTCAACCAAGTCGCCTAGGCGGCGCGAGAGTTGGCCGCCATCGGCTTGGCCTAGCAAGCGGCGACGGTTCTCATCGATTGGGCAAACCTTACCGTCGGTTTGCAGTGCGCAACGCTTGCAGTTCTCCCATTCGGGATGCCCGGCGACAGCTTTGGCAACCTCGTCCAAGGTTTTGCGGCTGGTTGTGCGGCTGAGATCAAAGACAGCAAAGCGATCGGGGGCTGGCCCGGCTTGCAGGAATTGCTCCTGAAGGGGTTTGCGAAGCGGATGGACGCGGCCTTGGCGTTTGCCAAGATCGCGGAGGCGATCGAGGAGCTGACCATGGTTGGCCGCCAATATTACGATCTCCGAGTCATCGCCGCCCAATACCGACTTTTCGAGCCGCTGCAGCGGCAAGTCGCTTTCCTCGCCATTGAACTCGGACAGATCCTTTATGAAGACAGCCATACGGCCATCAGAAAGACGTAGCTCCTTTATGTTCCCTTTGCTAGACCAAACTTTCTGGTCTCCACCAAGGCTGGTCCACAAAGCACGGCAATGATAGGTCTTGCCATCGCCGGCTGTGCCGGCGATCAGCATTGAGCCTGGCACTTTCGATTCAATGTGGCCAACCATTTCATCTAGTAGTGGCGTCGACAAACTGATCGGCTGAACACGCGCCCTACCTAGCGCACTCGACACATATTCGTCGAACATGGTCAGGTTGTTGGGCGTCGGTCCGTAACTTTTCAAGAAGCGAACCCAAGAAGCTGCCGGTGGCGCTCCGCTATCCTCTTCAGCTTGTGATGGCAAAGTATTCATTTGATGCTCCCTTTCCCAATTATTCTCCAGAACACATCTTCAGTTTTTGCCATTCACCTCGAGCAAAATCGACCTGAGGCCAAAGAACCCAATCCAAAAAACCAACAAAACTGGCTCTCAACCTTTGCTGGGGAAGCACAGCGACGGATGGCTGACAGTAGACTTCGATGTTGAGGCGTTGGCTTCATCACAAGCCTCTCATTTGTATCGCACCAAACTCTGTAGGGATTTGTACATCTGAGCTGTCAATCTGCCTTTTTGCCAGATCTCTCCTTGTTGTGCCTAAATTTCCACGGGGCCACCGGCGCATCTTCCCGCCACAAGGCTCGGCGAGTTTTTCGCGCCTCGTCTTCAGCCTCCGCATACTCCCACTGATCCTCTTTGGATTGCTCACGTGCGTACTGCTTGTAGTGCCAGGCCATTCCGCGCGTGATCTGCTCTAGGTTGGCGTCGATGCCATTGACCCAGATTTTTCCCACCCGACGGCCGTAGCGGTCCACCTTGTCGGTCTCCACATCTACGGTTTTGGCAAACACCAGGTCACTGAGGCTTTCCTTGGACCGTTGTCCAAACGCCTGATTCTTCTCGGGCGCATCAATGCCACTGAGGCGGATCTTGTGCTGCCGTTTCGCATCATCCAACACGGTGACAGTGTCTCCATCTGTGACGCCGACGACTTTGCCAGTGATGGTTTCAGCCTGCGCCCGTAGGCAGGTCGTAGCCAGCAAGGCGAGTAGAGCGTGTTTCCAGGTGGGCATGGTGTTGTGGGCGTTTCTCGACTTGCTTCAATCTTGGCGCGAATGCCCCGTCATTAGGTATTCAGCAGGGATTTGAATATACTGTATTTATGTACAGTAACTGGCAGTCCTTGACCCCACTCCCTGCAACGGTCAGTTCGTTGCTGGTGCGGTTCATGGTGAACAAGGTCACTGCCGGCTTCCCATCGCCTGCGGAAGATCTGGGCGCGGAGCGCCTGGATCTGTCTGCCTTGCTGGTCCCCAATCCCCAGGCTACCTTCTTCATGCGGGCTAGTGGTGTTTCCATGGTGAACTTGGGCATCAGTGACCAGGACATTCTGGTGGTGAACAAATCCAAACGCCCGCGCCATGGCCAGATTGTGGTCGCATCGATCGACGGCGAGTTCACCGTTAAAAAGCTCTTCAAAAAGGCTGGCCGCACCAAGCTGGTAGCCGGCAACCCGACCTATCCCGACATTGTTCTCAAAGAGGAGCAGATCCTGCAAATCTGGGGCGTGGTCACCAGCGTTATCAAAGTCCTCCCCGCCTAGGGCTAAGCCTTACAACGAACACACGGAAAGAAGTCACATGCAACACGACCGCTTTTTAGCCGCCCAAGAACCCCTGTATGCCCACGTCTTGGAAGAGCTGCGAGCGGGGGACAAAAAAACCCACTGGATGTGGTTCATCTTCCCCCAGCTCAAAGCACTGGGTCGCAGCTCCACCGCCTTGTTCTATGGCCTGAACGACTTGGCCGATGCCAGGATGTACTTCGGCCATCCCGTGCTGGGTGCCCGTCTCAAAGAGTGCACGGCCTTGGTCCTGCAGCACCATGACAAATCCGCCCTTGAGATCCTGCACCACCCGGACAACCTCAAGTTCCGGTCTTGCATGACCCTGTTCCAGTTAGCAGCTCCCCAGGAACCCCTATTTGCAGAGGCCCTGAAGGTATTCTTCAAGGGCGATGCCGATGACATGACCATCCAGCTCGTCAACCGCATGCCAGGATGAGACTGCCGTGTACGCCTTGGTGGATGGAAACAACTTCTATGTGAGTTGTGAACGGGTGTTTCGCCCCAGCCTGGAAGGTATTCCGGTGGTGGTGCTGTCCAACAATGATGGCTGTGCCATTGCTCGCTCCAACGAGGCCAAGGCACTGGGTATCGCCATGGGAGCACCCTGGTTCCAGATCAAACACCTGGCAGAGCAGTCTGGCCTGGTAGCTTTGTCGGCCAACTTTGAACTCTATGGCGATATGTCAGACCGCATGATGAGCCTGGCAGCAGGCCTTGGTCATGCCCAGGAGATTTATTCCATCGATGAGTCCTTTGTTGAGCTCAGCGGGATCCGGGGGGACCTGGTGGAGAGAGCCCACAAGGTCCGCTCCCGCATCCTGCAGTGGGTAGGCATTCCTTGCTGTGTCGGCATAGGCAGTACCAAGACCTTGGCCAAGCTCGCCAACCACATCGGTAAAACCGCAGAGCGCAAACCCGGAAGCTATCCCAGTCATTTGGCCCAAGTCTGCAATCTGGCGGCAATGTCACCCGAAGAGCGAGACAGCATCTTTGCAGCCACAGCGGTTCAAGAAGTTTGGGGTGTGGGGCGCCAGATTAGCAAACAGCTGCAAGCCGGCGGTATCCAGACTGTCAAAGACCTGATCCGACTGGACCCGGCCACCATCCGCAGCCATTGGTCTGTCGTCTTGGAACGTACCGTCCGAGAGCTGCAGGGCACCCCCTGCATTGACCTGGAGCACAACCCAGCACCCAAGAAAGAGATCGCCACCACCCGTTCCTTTGGACGACCGGTCCTGGAACTACACCAACTCGCAGAAGCCGTCACCGACTTCGCCTCCCGCGCTGCTGAAAAACTACGCAAACAAAGCGGAATGGCCAACCAGGTACTGGTCTACATCCGCACCAGTCCCTTCCGGCCCGATCCCCAATACAGCCGATCCATTACAACCCCCCTGCGACGCCCCAGCGCTGACACTGCCTGCATTGCCAAAGCCGCACTGGACGGTCTGCAACGCATCTTCCAGCCGGGCTTCAAGTACGCCAAGGCCGGCGTAATGCTCCTGGATCTCCAGCACGAGGGGCAGCAACAGTGCGAGCTGGACTTGGAGGGCGATAGCCAGAAGGACCGCAGCACCTTGATGACGGCCCTGGACGGACTCAACCAACGCTATGGCAAAGGCACATTGCACATGGCCAGTGCTGGGGTAGAAGGCAGTAAGCGCGTCTGGTCGATGAAGCAGGAACGCAGGACGCCGCGCTACACCACCAGTTGGGAAGACTTACCGGTAGCGAAGGCCTGAACATGCCCCATCCTCTCACCTCAGCGACAACGGTGATCAACGGCATCACTCTCAAGAAAATCCACGCCCGTCGCTTGCGCGAGATGTACCGCTCAGCAGGTTGGCCCTGTCTGGACGTAGTCGAGATCGAACTGTTGGCAGCTGGACTCTTGGAACGGTTGCAAGAGGACGGTGGTCACGAACGCCTGCGAGTTACCGATGCCGGCATCCAGTTCCTCGCCGGTGCTGCCATGGTCAACCGCCAGGCCAAAGATGCCCATGAGGGATTGGTCGACAGGATTGCCCAGGACATGCTCAAAGAGGGGCGCCTGGTTTGGACCAATCTCAGCCTACGAGCCAAAGTGACATTGGAAGACCAGGAAGACGGTCATTGGAAATACTGCATGCCCGATGTCTTCTCCATTCGCAACAGTTCTGTGCAGAGCTACCTGGAACCGATCGTGCACGAAATCAAAGTAAGCCGGGCCGACTTGCTGGGTGACCTCAAGCGCCCTGAAAAGCGGGCTGCTTACCTGGAGCTGGGTGGGCAGTGTTGGTATGTGCTGGGTCGAGACGCCAAGGATCGACCCATTGCACAGCCGGAGGAAATTCCAGCCGAATGTGGAGTCATCCAGTGGGAGCAGGACAAGCTAGAGATCTTGCGTGTGGCTCCAAAGCGCCAATTCAATCATTTGCCGTTTGGGGTATGGATGGCCTTGGCGAAAGCAACGCCGCTTCGCCAACACGAAGCCCTGCTTCCGTATCAGACAAAGCTTGTTGACTGAAAAAATAAGCCATCGCGTCAGATGGGTAGGTCTACGCACATTGGTTCAGCAATTTGCCTGGGGAGGTCAATGAACGCGGGCCCGCTTATCTCAAAATACTGACGTAGATCCGTAGCACCAAGGAACTTGTCTTCAATGGCAAGTTTTTGATGAATGCCGGAACCCATGCCGGAGCACCGAGCGAGAAGCGAGTTGACCAACGAATCACGGGACGCAACCAACCTGGTGTGGGGATGGGTCGTAAGTTGGGTTTGGGCATGGCGGCGCTGTAGGAAAGAGGCTATTCCTGAAGTTTTTTGAGAACTTCACGTTTGCCTAATTTGAGGGCCGCTGCAATTTTTTGCAGTTGAGCCGCTCTCGGCTTCGAGGCCCCGGCCTCCCATTTGTGAACTGACAAATACGAGACTTCTAGCAAAGCTGCCATCTGTGCCTGGGTAATTCCCACCTTGGACCGGAAATTGGCAAGGCGTTGCGGGTTAAACCGAATACTTGGAGATGCCGCTGCCTCATCAGATTCAGGGGCAGACTTGCTCCTTGGACCCGAACTCCGTGTGCTTGCCTTGAGTGCGGCTGCCAATGATTTGACTTGGCGCTTCAGGGCTGCGATTTCTGAACGATGTGTAGTCGTACTTTTACGAATCGCAAGCAACTCTTCTTTGAGCTCTTTGCGGGCAACCCGGGCAATTTCGGACTTGAGAGAGGAAATCAATGTACTCATAGAACGGATAGTAGCCCGAAGGCTTCGCAACTGCGCACAAAAAAGCGGCAGTGGCTATTCACCACTGCCGCTTCCATATTGAAGCAAGGCTTGTTACTTCTTCTTGTTTACGGCGGCCTTGAACGCGGCACCCGGCGTGAACTTAGGCAAAGTGGCCGCAGCGATTTTGAGCGGCTCACCGGTGCGGGGATTCTTGCCTTTGCGTGCTGCACGTTTGACAGCCTTGAAGGTTCCAAAGCCGATCAGTTGGACGTCTTCCTTCTTGGCGACTGTCTTGGTGATGATTTGGATGAGGGCGTCGATGCTGCGGCCAGCGGCTGCTTTGGAATGACACTGCTCGTGTTCGTGGCATGCCAGCGGCAAGGCACAAAAATCAAAAAAAATTCAGCACTGGCGCGGCAGACGACTCGAGGAACGATCTCTAACCTTTCATCTGTTGCCATTCCGAGCAACGTTTTTCTTGAAAGGTTTCATATGTCCAAGTCTTCTGTTAAGTCCAACCCTATCACTAGCCAGGCTGCTGCTCGCATTCAGTCGTCAACTGCTAAAGCCAACGGTGGGCAGGTTAGTGCCAATAGTTTTGCCGCACGGGCTCAGGCTGCTGCAGCAGCTAATCAAAGCGTAACCAAGGGTTCCAAGTAATACGAAGGGGATCGGGGTATGCAGTGGCCCCGGTCCCGATAATTGCTATGCGATACAGCAACAACAAAGAAATGGCCGCCTTGGTTCGGTCACTAATCAACTCAGGGTGGCAGTACATGAATGGGAAAAAGCACGGGATGATCATCGTGCCAAATGGCAGAAAGCTGGCAGTGCCAGGTACGCCCAGCGATTGGCGCGCAAGCATGAACTTCCAGCGGGATGTGCGCCGCCTTGCTTTGAGCGACCAGCGATGACCAGAGACGTTCCCCCATACCCCAGATTTGGCGAATGTATCGCGGTGCTGGCTGGCGCACTGGACATCAACAAAGCTGGAAGCGACGTTGGACGTTTGGCCCGCGAGGGCGACTTTGACTGGGAAAAGCTGGACGCTGTCATCCAAGAGCTTCTGGTTGACGGCTGTGCGCCGGTTGTTGGCGATGTCGCCCAACGCATCATTGCGCCTTGGCTTGCCTCCACGAGAGAGGCCTATGCGCGCATCGTATTGGAAGTCCCACTGGATGCAGTGGGGCGAAGTGACGCTCTCCCGGTCTTGATCGACAAGTTCTTTGTGCCTGCTGCTGCGGCCCTGCTACAGCAGGTACACACGGCCATGCCAGGTCCTGATCTGAAGTTGTTGCTCGCTGAAGGAAGTGAACCAGTCAAGTCCACGCTCAAATGGCTTGATGACATTGTTGGTGGACCTGTCGAAAAGCGGCTCTATCCGGAAAGCACTGGATCTGACCGCGTTGAACAGGAGAAGCTGCGTAAGTGGCGCAGCGGAATCGACATTCCTTCATCTCAGAGCATTAAATTGCTGTGTAAGCAACTGGACAAGCATTGTGCAGCGGCTAAGTCCTGCGCCTCGTGGCTCCTCATTTCTTCGGCGCTGGTAAGGTTTGAACGCTCTTGGGGCGGGTCACTGAGGCCGCTCATTTTTTCTCACATTGAAGGAAGCTCGCCGGACATTCAGTCCATCGAGTCATGTCTTTCTGAGATGGTTCAGCACGCCGGACGCACATGGCCAGATCTAGCCGCCCCTGGCAGAAATTTGTGGTTCGACCTCCGCCGCACATCGCAGAAGCTTGTCGGCGATCAGGATCGCACTTGGAACGAAATCATTGCCCTGGAAAAGACGGCTGCAACGAGCGATCCAGAAGGTCGCTCTGCCTACCACTACGAGTGGATGAAGGGGCGGTGGCATGCGCTGTCGGGGCAGTATCAAGAGGCATTCCCGCACTATGAGCAGGCTTTCGAGCTCGCCGGCTATCGAGCAGGGCATCAGATCAGGGACCTTATTGTCGAGGCGTCCTGCATCGCGGCCTTTTTAGGAAAGAAGCCCTTTCTGAAGCGGCTGAAGCATGTGGGGATAGCACTCGGACTATTCCGAAGACCTGTGAGCGGGGACGCTCTCGAAGACTGGGAGTTCGAACAGTTCGCGCAGCAGATACCGATGCTCTTTCCTGCTCAAGGGCGTTTCCCAGAGTGTCAAAACGATCTGACTGAGCACCACATGCAAGGATGGCTGTCCCTTGACATAGACACCTTGTCCAAGACTCTGCCCGACCTCAAAACCGTGAACCGAGTTCGGGCGGTGCGCTTCGCCAACGGAGCCGTTAGACGCTGGCCACAGCTGCGGCTCTTTTCTTCATTCGGCCTACTTAAACAGGTCAAGGCGTTGCTCGATGCCGGTGCCTCGGTGGACGATCTGGACAGCTCCGGGGCGTCCGCATTGCTCTGTGCATTGCAACACTCCGAATCAACTGGAAATCATTCGGTACTTGACCTGTTGCTGGCTCAGCCCCATCAGGCCGCCACGATCAATTCAATTACCCAAAGAAAGCGACTAACGCCTTTGATTTGTGCCATCGACCTCGGTCTGCCGGAATTCGTTGAGGCATTGGTCGAACAAGGTGCCGACGCTGAGCTGAGAGCTCTGACAGACAACCAGTCACCGCTGTACTATTTGGTAAGCCAGTTGTTCCACAAGGTCAATCCGGCGCGCATGCTGTTCACCCTGACTGCAAAGATGATGGAGGAGCCGGATGTTGTGCTGCAAGACACCCTGCGCCGCTTCGGTGTAGGGATGTCAGGCATTTTCGGATCGAATACCTCCGGTCCACGCTCACACCCCGAACTGGCCATCGCTGTAGCCAACGCCATGGTCGAAAAACACATCTCAAGGCACACCGTTTCCAACCTGATGCGGATAGCCGCCGTGCTCTTGAAAGCAGGCGCAAATCCGAACGCATCACACAAATACCCTGTGTCAGGCCGAACGCCGCTGATGCTGGCCGCCGAGAGCGACCTGCCCGAGCTGTTTGACTTGATGATCCAACATGGCGGTGATTCACTGAGACCCGATGCAATGGGACAAAACTGTTCTCAAATCGCACGCTCATTTCAGGCAAGACATATCTTGACCTACCTTGACCGAACAGCACTATGACTAGTATCCCGGCCTATAGCAGACGGGCCGGCCAGAGGATGTGCAACGGCGAGGCAAACTGGGATGAAAACAAAATCGCTGTGACGGCTAACAAGGATAGGACAGTTAACTGTGAAGCAATCTGACTCCTCACGCATAGCCCATAGTTGCACTGGATAAATTAGTGGGGAAGCCGAAACTTCAAAGTATCACCATCCAGTTCCGCTGCGGAATTGCTGCAATGCGAGAAGGAATATTTTTTGCCGGAGACCGTTTCAAATATATCCGTCGGAAATTCGTGCTCCTCAATCATTTCGCGACCTTGCCAAACTGCTTGAAGTTTTTCCATTTCCCAATGATCACTTCCGTTGATGTGACCGGGGGTGACGATGTGCACTGACTTGAGACGAACAGTCGCGTCTTGTGGGGCATTCAGCAAGTGCTCGACATTTCCAAAGTCAAACAAAATCATGGTACGAAGGTTCCCGTTTCTATCGCCATCCTTGGGATCAACCTCTTCTAGATGGGCCAAGAACCAAATTTGCTGCAGAGCGAGCTCTGCCACAGACCAGACAAGCTCCCCTCGATTCGAAAACAAGGCTGAAACGGGAGACTTGTGGGCTTCTCTGGTGATGAACATAACGACTCAAAATGAACACTATAGATTGTAGCCCTATAGAGGTCATTGCTTATTAATCGGAGTGCATGTCCGATGCCTTCATTTCGAATAACGATTTCGCCAGCGCCCTTAGATCCATCCGTAAATTCAAAGGACTGAGCCAAGAGGATTTCAGTACGACCTCTAGTCGCACGTATGTCAGTACCTTGGAGCGAAACCTAAAGTCACCTACTTTGAATAAGGTTGAAAACATAGCCGAGGTTCTTGATGTTCACCCGCTGACCTTGCTAGCCCTGTCTTATGTAAGGAACGCTGATGCTTCGGTTGTGGACAGTCTTTTAAGCCTGATTTCCAAAGAAGTTTCTGAGCTGAAATAGGTACCCCGCAGAATTTGAGGAACCCTTTCTGACTTGAGACCAGCATTTTTGACAAAATCCCCGCAGTTTTAGTCAAGAAAGCTAAATACCCGAATTTCCGCGGGCGGCACTCGAAGCCCTGCGCGAACCGTTGGAGACCGGCAGCATCACCATAGCCCGAGCCGCGCGACGGGCTGAGTTTCCAGCGCGGTTTCAGTTAATTGCCGCCATGAATCCCTGCCCTTGTGGTTACCAAGGGTCGCCCATCCACAGTTGCCGCTGCACCCCCGATCAGGTGCATCGCTACCAATCCAAGCTGAGCGGCCCGCTGATGGACCGGATTGATTTGCATATTGAAGTACCGGCCCTTCCCGCACATGAACTGCTGGGAAGCCCCGCCGGCGAATCGTCCGAGCGTATTCGCAACCGCAGCGGCGAAGCCCGCAAACGTGCGCTGGCCCGCCAGGGCGTGGCCAATCAAGCGCTCACCGGCCAAGCCATTGACACCCACACCCGGCTCGATGCGGCCGCCAGCAAGTTCCTCCAGGCCGCTGCGGCCCAATTGGGCTGGTCCGCGCGCAGCACGCATCGCACGCTGAAAATTGCCCGCACCATTGCCGACTTGGCCGCCGCAGATCAGACAGGCCTCGCCCATGTCGCCGAGGCTATGCAATACCGCAGGGTGCTTCGAACGGGAGTCTGATGGCAATAGGAAGTTGAGGCTGTCGCAAGGGCGAGTCCGACATGCTTCAGAAGCCGTTTTGGCTTACTTCGCTGCCGACATTTTGTGACGAGCCAGAATTTGGGCATACACCCCATTCTTCTGTATCTTGCCTAGCCCCTGGTTAAACCGATCTATCCACTGCTGTGCCTGCGGCAACTGGCGCGAAACAATCAGGTACAGCTCCACCGGGTACTCCAAGCCCACGTTCATGGGCTTGAAGTTAAGCCCCTCCTGCCGCAAGTCACGGGTTATAAATTCAGCGACCACCTCGCTGCTCCAGACCGCATGGACTCTACCGAGCCGCAGCATTTGGAAACAATTCAACATGCCGGGTGGGCGTTCCAGGCGGGCCCTCTGCATTTCAATAAATGGAGCGACTCTTGCAATGTTGTAGCCTTGGGGTACGCAAATTCCTTTGTCAACCCAGTCTTTCGGTAGATCCTTGTCTGAAAGAACAAAGAGGCGCACCACATCTGGATACAGAGGCTTGGAGAACAAAAATTCGCGCTGGCGCTCTTCATTTTTCACATAGGGGAAAGTTCCCGTGTGCAGGCCACTACGGGTTTCCATATATCCACGCTGCCACGGCAAGAAACGCAACCGCGCAGTGACACCTTGCGCTTTGAAAGCTGCAACCACCACTTCAGACATGACTCCCGGGGCAGGCGTGTCTTCACTCGAAAACGGAGGGTAGTCCCCGGTCACCAGCTGAATGCTGGCGGCTTGTGATGGTGTTGGCAGCACCATTCCCAACATAGCGCAGCATAGGGCGAAAAGCCATATAGAGGTAATGGAGATGGGGCGCATAACAAGCCTCATGGTCGATCGGTGAGAGGAACTCCCTGCTGGCGCAAGTAAGCCAGGATTTCACGACTCACGGGCCCCACTGCGCGCGCTTTTTCGGCCATCTCTGCGGCGGACGCGGTTTGGCCCAATGCTGCCAATGAAACTGCCGCCCCGAGCAACCAGCGCTGTTCGCTGGGGCGTGCCTGCAAGGCGGTGGTGTAGCCCAATACGCTGTCTTGGTGCCGCCCCAGGCGTTGCGCGGCATTGGCGCGCATGGCCCAGAGCTCCGGCTGGTTGGCCAGCATGGGCTCCAAGCGCACCAGCATCTCCCATACAGCAGCGGGCCTGCCTTCTGCGAGCTCCATGCGCGCAAGCTCGCGGACCAAGGGCGCCAGAGTTTCGCTGGCACCTGTTATGCCTTGTCCCCCGCGCTCTGCGGCGACCAGTGCATCTTGCAAAGTTTGTATGGCCGAATCCCGCGCGCCACTGGCCCACAGGGCCTGCGATTGGGCCAAGGCTTCCCGCGCAGCTTGCTGCTGGCGATTGGACGCAGCAGGCGCTTCGGGCTGCGGCGCTACTGCCCTTGCAGGTGCAGGTGCAGGTGCAGATGCAGGGGTAGGGGTGGCAAGTATTGGTTGCGCCACAGACACAGGCTTTTGTGGTGCCTCGGCTTTGGTGACTGGCGTAACTGTGGCAGCCGGACTCGGAGTGGAAGTCGCTTTTTGCGCGACGACCGGCGGCAAAGGCGTAATGGTGGGCTCCGGGCGAACCACCACAGGGGCGGACGCCACAAGCGCTTCGGATGGCGCCACTACCATTGGGGCGGGCACAACATCCGGAGCCGCTACTGGCGCAGGGGCCATGCCAGGCGCGGCCATTGCCAAAGGCTCAGCCGGCGGGGCGTGTTGAAAACTCCACCACACATAGGCCCCTGCCACTGCAGCGGCTACCGGCAGCAGGCCTGTAGCCCAGCGCATTGCGGGGGATGGTCGACGCACTCGCGTCAAAGCGTCCACGCTGTTGGTGTCGCGACGCAGAGGGTCCGCCGCAGCAGTGGCGGGGCTTTGGCGCTGGTCAAGGTCCCGCAACATTTTGTTAATCACGCTCATTCGCGCCCTCCTTGTATAGCACCAACAGAGCGGTCGCGTCGCAGCCATTCCAATGGCGAGAGGACGCGCCACCAAGGCTTACGCACCTGCACACCCGGTGTGTCACGCACAGCCAATCGGACGTGGGCTGCGCTTACCCGGTGGCGGTCTTCTCCAAACGCCAACATTAAGCATTTGTGGGCCAAAATGTTAATTAGGCGCGGCACGCCTCCGCTGGCCTTTGCAATAGCGCGGGCTGCTGCTGGTGTGAATACGTCACTGTCGGTGGACGGACTGAGCGCAGCATGTTGCAAGCGGTGCGCCAAATAGCCCGAGACGCGTTGCGCCTGCATGGGCCCCAAATACTCGCTAAACGTAATGCGCTGCAGCAACTGGCGGATTTCAGGACGGGCCAGTTTGTCATCCAGGTCAGGCTGCCCCAGCAGCACCAGCTGCAGCAACTTGCGTTTCTCGGTCTCCAAGTTGGAAAGCAAGCGCAGACTTTCCACCGTGCGTACCGGTATTGCTTGCGCCTCGTCGATGCACACCACCACACGGCGCCCTTGCGCGGCCTGCTCTAGCAAGCATTGGTTCAGTGCAGCCATGATCTGGTGGCGCTGCAGGGGCGCACTCAGGGGCAGTTTCAACTCGGTCGCCAATGCAAGCAGAAGCCCGTCGGGACTCATGTTTGGGTTGGGAATATAAGCAGTCAGACATTCACCTTGCAGTGTCTTGAGCAATTGGCGACACAAAATCGTCTTGCCACAGCCCAGCTCCCCCACCACCTTAAGAAAGCCTTCGCCACTGCGCAGGGCGACCAACAACATATTGAGGGACGCTTGGGCGCCCTCATGGGCGAAAAAGAAGTCCGTATCCGGCGTGATGGAAAACGGGGCTTCCCGAAGCGAAAAGTGCCCCAAATACATCACTTGCCAGGACCTCCATCGATTTGAATTACCCGTGCCCGGGCTGCATCCATATCGTCCAGTGCTGCACGGGCTCGGCGTGTTTGGGCGTCCCAGTCTGCAATGGTACGAATGATGGTGGGTTTGATCAACACGATGACTTCTTTCTTGCGCCCCTGCGTGGCGCGGTTGCCAAACAATGCGCCCAGCCCCGGCATGCCGGTCGTGCCGGGAACACCCGAGGCGTTGCGGCTGGACTCCAACTGCATCAACCCCCCGATGGCGACGATGTTGCCATCTTGAATGCGAACCACCGTGTCCGTTTCGTTCACACTGCTGGAGGCCAATGGAAGGCGGTAGTTACCCACACTGCCCAAGTCGACCTGCTTGGTTTTCTCGGTCACCGTGGTGAGCGAAGGGTGCACATGCAGTGTGACGTTCACACCATCGTCAATTTGGGGCGTTACGTCCAGTGAAATACCCGAGAAGAACGGGGTCAGGGTCACGGTAGGCATGGTGGAGTTCGTACCCGACGTCGTCGAGCTGCTGCTAGTAGAGGTACCACCCGTCACGCCGGTCACAAAAAATTCGTCTGATCCCACCTTGAGTACCGCTTTTTGATTATTGAGCGTTGCCAAACGCGGGCTGGAGAGTGTTTGCACATCGCCCTGGGTTTCCAGAAAGCCCAACACTGCGCCAAACTGGCTGGTCGCCAGCGCCAGCCCAATCAGCCCGCCGCCAGTTGCTGCGGAAGGAAAAGCGACTGCACCATTGATGCTGGTGGTGCCCTGCACAAAGGCGTTGGGGCTGGTCACGCCGCTGCCAAGCACTCCCAACGCCGCCTGCCCGTCCACACCACTGCCCATGGCGCCCCAGTTCACGCCACTTTGGTAACCATCGCGCAACTCCACCTCCACGACCTTGGCCTCCAGCATGACTTGGCGCTCCACCGATGCCTGGGTTGCCTTGAGGAATTTCTCCACCTGTCGCAGCTCCTCGGGCATGGCACGGACCGCCAAAATGCCCGCCTGCGGACTGGACACCACATTGCGCCCTTCACCCGTACCTACCAGACTGCGCACAGAGGCCGACAGTTCACCCCAAAAGTCTGAGCGCGAGGTGGTAGAGACGCGGCTGTTTTCGGGCTGCTGGTTGCCAGTTCCCCCCGCAGCCGTGGCGCTGGAAGGGCCGGTATTGGTGCTTTGCAGCGCGGCGCCGGACGACACCCGAAGCTCGCTGCTACCGGTACGCAACGAGTTGGGGTAGTTGACCGTAAACACCCGCGTTTGCAACGTGGGGGCATAAATGGTGATGCGCCGACCGTCTATTTTGAAGTCGTAACCATAGACGTCACGAATCGCTTCCAGCGCTTCGGTTACGGTCACACCACGCAGGGTAACTGACAGGGTGCCCGCCACATCGGGATGCATCAGCATGCTGTAGCGGGTGTCGGCCACGATCGCCAAAAACACTTCGCGCGCCTGGGCGTTGTTCACCAGCAAGTCCAGTCTTGGCTCCGGTGGTAGCGCCACCCTGGGCGCAGCGGGCTCGGCCAGTGCTTCTGAAACCTTGACGGGTACCACTGTGGTGGGCGCGGGCGCCGGGGCTGGCAGCTCCGCGCGTACGGCTGCACTCACATCAGGCGTGCGCAGGGGGCGGTCCAACGCAGCACAACCACTGAGCAATCCGATCCCCAGCACAGACCACAGGGCCAAGGTGGGGCGCGACGCGAGCGCCAAAGCGGCAGAGGAAGATTCATTCATGGTGCGGGATTTCACGGTTGCTTTCCTTCGCAGGGAACTGCGGGGGGCGCTGCGGACTGTACCGTTGCAGAGGACGGTTTCGATCGGATGCGGGTGGTGGTGGCCGGTGCTTTGCAAGGTACGGGGTCTTGGGCCACGCTACGCTGGATGCCACTGAAACGCTGCAACTTGCGCAGCTGTTTGCCTTCACGCAGCCATACTTCAGTTTCGGTAATGCGCTCTATACGGGCATTGCCCACCTTTTGGCCTACCGCCACCAGGCGGGTTCCCACCACCAAATGGGGCTTCCCGTCTTGCACCACCACGGCCATACCGGCCGCTGGCGCGGGCTTGCCTGGTTCGCCAGGCGCTGCACTTGCCTCCGGCGGTGCCAACGTGGGGTCGCGCGCCTCTTGGGCCATTGCAGAACAGGCCAGCAACAACAGCGCCATGACACCGACCCGCGCGTGCGCAACAAGAGGCAACGCGCTCATGGTTGCACCTCCAGCACAAACACTTGCAAGGTCAACTCAGGCGGCTGCTTGTCACTGCGCAGTTGCATGGGGCCCCATCGCAAGTTGGGCAAGGCCTGCTCCAGGCTTTTGACATAGCGCTGCAACTCTGCATAAGGACCGGCCACCTTGAGCTCGACCCCACGCCGCGCAACCCCTGTGACGGCTTGTTCTTTGCCCGCAGCCGCATCGGCACTCAGCGTTGTAGTCGAGACCAGGCTTAGCCCTGGGCGGCGGCGCATGAACTCTGCCAGCACCGGTTCCAGCGCCGGGCTGCCGCCGCCAGCGGCGTCGGAGTTGCCGGCTTGCAATTGCGCCAATTGCTGTTGAAGTGCCGAAATTTCTGTGCGCAACGGCAGGTTCACATCGACTGGCTTGGGCGTATTGGTCAGCTCGGACCGCAGTCGCTGCACCTCGTTGTCCTGCGCGTTGGACAGCTTGGTCTGTTGTTGATGTGCGTCCATGGCGGGCGAGAGCCACAACACATCGGCGAGTGCCAAGGCACAGGCTATGACGGACAGGAATACAAATAACCGTTCGCGCAGGCTCAGTGCGTCAATGCGTGCACTTTGCGCCAGCCACCACTTTTTCATGGCGTACTCCCTTTGGCCGCCGAAGGCACGGGCGGTTGCGCACTAACCAAGGTGAATGACCACGCCTCACGCCCAGCGGGCAGGGCCAAAGCATCCGCTGCTGCCTTTGCTTGGCGGGCGCTTTGGACTTTGACAGTAGCCAAACGCAGCCCTTGCATCAATGGACTTAGCGCCAAACGATTGACCCATTCATTCAGTGCCGCAGGCTCCAAGGTGTAGCCTGTCACCTCCAGGCGCGTGGCGTCGGCCTCCACCCCCGTGACCCACACCGGCGCAGGAATGCTGCGCGAAACCAAAGCCAGACGGTCTGAGTGGGCAGCACCCTGCACCAAGCGGCCTTGCTGCAAGGCGAGCAAAACGTTTTCTTGGGCTTGCACCTGGGCACGCAAGCCTTGCACCTGGGCTTGCAGCGCAGGGCTCAGGGGCGCTGCACTGGCAGCATTGGCAACCAAGGCCGCTTTCAGGGCCGCCAATTCTGCTGCCTGTTGGTTTTGCAAACGCAGCAGTTCGGCGGTCGTGTGGTTCAGGTTCCAGACCCATGTTGCGCACAGGGCTCCGCCCACCAGCAGAAAAACTGCCAGCGCCTGCGCCATGGTCTGCGCTGAGAAATAGCGCTTGGGCGCCAGTAGTAAAGGAGTACAGAGGTTGATTTGCTGCGGCATGGCGGGCTTTACAGTTTGCGGCCTTCGGTGCGCAGCAGCACCCCAACCAGTGGCAGACAGTAGGCCGCGTCCGGGTTATCGGCGGGGAGAAAGCCTTTAAACAGGGGTGTGGCGCTCAACACTCCCACACTCTGGCCCATTTCTCGGCCCAACCAGTCGGCCAGCTCTTGCGAGCGGGCACCGGCAAACACCCGTAGCCCCGTGAGGGGCAATTGGGACCACGAGCGTTCCCACAAGTCCAATGAGCGCTGTACTTCGACCACCAAGCGCTGCGCGCGTTCGTAGTCAGCCTGTGCCCTGCCGCCAGCTCCCCCGGCAGAAGCAGCGGGGGCCGAAGCGTCAGAGTAGTCATTGCCATAAGAAACGCCGCCCACGTTGTAGTCTGGGACGTACTCGCTGACGGGGGTGTAGGTGTCTGGGCTGGCGGCTATTTCGCTCTGACCCCAGACCATGGTCATAAAACCCTCTGGCAGCTCCAGACGCCGGGTGTAGAACAGCTCTTCACTGGCGCTGATAGTCAGCATGGCTTGCTTGTTGTCGGCCAGGACCAAGGCTGCCGTGGCCCGGTCTGGACGGCCTTCTGATTGCGCCACGAGCGTTTGCAGGTTGCGCTGCGCGGTTTCCTGCACGTCAATCACGCTTACGTCCCAGTTCAAGGCATCCGCCAACTCCATGGCGTCACGCACCACGGCATTTTTGGCTGCTACCACAAACAACTGCGACTGGCCCTTGTCCTGGCCCGTACCCAGACGCATCACATCCAGGGTAATGTCATCCAAATGCGCATCCACCATCTCGCGCACCTGGTAGCGGGCCGCTGCGCGCAACTCTTCAGGCGGAACTGCGGGTGCCTCGATTTGTAAAAACTGGTATTGCTCAGGGCGCAGCAGGAAGTGGGCACGCAGCCCTTCAAGTCCAAGGGCCCGCACCCTGCTGACCAACGCTTCCCGGCTGTCGCTGCCTTGGCGCTCCACCCCTTGGCGCAGTATTTCGTAGCCTTTGCCAACCCCACGTGCCTGTACATAAGCCAACGTTTGCTCATGCCATGAAACAACCAGCAGGTCACTCGATGACTTGCGCTTCCAAGGCCAGCGCATGGTTAGCGCCCCCCTCGGCAGGTTTCAAAAAGGCAGTAGTCGGATATTGCTTCAATCATGTTGGAAGACGGACAGAGCAGCTTGCTCTCATTTTAATAGCTGGTTGCGCAATCATGACAGCCTTTAGGGGCACTTTTTGTCATATACAGAGAAATAGTGCCACGCATTCAGTAGTTCTCCCGCAAATAGATCAAGGGGCTTTTGTAGATGCCAAAGGTCGCTCGACCGCCGACATTGGGCCCAAACCAGGGCAAGCTTGCGGCCGTGGCGGCACTCGGAGCTGGACTTGTACAGGTATTGCCAGTTGCAACGGTGGTCACATTGATGGCCAGGTCCACGCTGCCAGCGTTGTTGGCGCCCGGTCGACTGAGCACCAAACCGCCCGAAATCCGTCCATTGGCAAGCATCTGATTGCCGACGGGCGTAATCTGAGTTTCGCAGGCTGCAAGACTGCCGGCAAAATTGCTCATCGGCAGCACGGTGCAGCTGTCGTCCGTGTGGGTGGTGTAGAACGTGCCATTCCAGTACTGCGCCTCCAGAGGAATGGGCAACGCACGTAACTCAGAACCATAGGCGTTTTGCATGCGCAGACGGCCAAAGCGCAGGCGTACGTTGGTCCCGACCACCGTGGCAGCGCTGGCAGGCACTTCACCATCGGTTGGCGCAGCACTTAGCGAAAGAACGGTAGTGGGGGTTGGGTTGGTGGGACGGCTAATCTGGTGGCGCGCAACAATGGCGGCCACTCCATTCACCCAACTGCCAGTAGGTGCCGTCGCACTGGTTTGCAAGGCGGCCCCTGCTGGCAACGCGGCTGTCGAAAATCCATAGTTTCCATAGCCCGTTGTCGCAAACTTGGCGAAGACACCCTGGTAATTTTGGGTTGTGCCGTTGCCTACATTCTGTGCCGTCAACGTGAAGCTGGTAGCAAAGCCGTCCTGACCAAAGTAGGTGAACGGCGTGGCAGTTGCTGCACAGAACGGGGTCAGCACCGGCACAGAGATGGTGAAGTGGTCAGGGCGAAAACGACCGAGCGACACCGTTGTGCGATTGCCAATATCGCAGCCGTACCGGCCGCCCACTGCGGTGTCAGAAAGGTTGGCTCCGCCAAGCGTTGACGCCACACAATCACCGACGGCCCTGTCTACTGCCGTAAAGGTGGTGTCAATAAAGGCGCCTGGGGCCAGGTACAAATAACCTGCTTCGCTATATGTGGCGCCAACGACAGTTGAATTGCCCACCAGGCTTGCGGGGGTCAATACCCCCACTACACCACCCGACACCACGCTGCTGTCCTGCGTGGTCACTTGGGCGCTAAGTTTGGTACTGTCCAGCGTCCAGGTTTCCGCATAACTTGGGCCCACGACGTTGGTGCTTGCGCTCAAATTAAAGCTGCTGCCTGCAGCGATCACTGGGGTGGAGGCAGCGGAGGGCGCGGCAGCATTGGCGCTGGTGTTGAGCTGGGCGGCGGCCGGTCGGATGGCAAAGTTATCAGTCGAACAGGCAGGTTCGGCCGCGCCCACCCGCATGCGAACCCGCACATCCTTGGCCGCGTTGCTGTAAGTAAAAGCCACTGCTTTGCGACCCGCATCGGCGCCCACAAACGAGATGCTGGTTGCAGTGTTCAGGCCGCTACCCGTAGGGCAAACGGTACTGCTCGCATCCACCAAATCCACATCCACACTGCCCGTAAAGCCGGTGTTGATGGTTGTTGAATTGCTGAGCGCCAACACATCCACACTGAACGACGTGGCGGCGAGCTTGGTAAACAGGCGGGTTTGCGGAGCCGCAGCGGGTTCAACAGCATCGAAGTTGCAAGAAGCGTTGGCGAAATTCATGGTGCACGTTTCACTCGCGCCGTTGAAACAGCGCGTGGCAGAGGTGGCCAACGGTGATGTGCTTGCCGTACCCAAGGTCACATTGCCTAACGTACCTACAGCCAATTGGCGGCTACCGATGCCACCACTAAAAGAAAATGTATTTCCCCCCACCCAACCCGCAGGAGACATTTGCACGGTTACCGCCCCCGTGTAAAGGGTGGAGCAACTGGCATTCAGACAGGCTTTCACCGTGACGGATTCCGGGGTACAGACCGAAGCGCTTGCGTCATGCTCAATACGGACGTGGTCGAAATTTCCAGAACAAGACCGACCCAAGGTCATGTCCGCCTGCACTTCAGCGGCTGACAGTTCACGGCTGTAAAGCTTCACTTCGTCCACGTTGCCCCGGAAGTTGCGCCCACTGATGACAGCGCAGGAACCAGTAGCAACGTCACCGCCCACATAGAAATTGCAACCGTTGGGCTGCAAAGTTCCCGTCCAGTTAGCCGTGTTGGCATCTTGCACGCCGTTAATGTAGATACGTTGGCGGCCTGCGGTTGAGTCAAACGTAATGGCTACGTGGGTCCATTGATTCAAGGGAATGGCGGTGGCACTGGTCAACGATGGACCTCCCCACCACCAATACAACCGGCCACTGGAGTTCAGGTGGAACTCATAGTTCCTGTCATTCGACAAGATCGAAGACAACTCTGCGTTATATGCAGTGGGGTAAATCCAGGCCGAAGCTGACAAGGTCCGGGTGTAATCGAAGAGGGGGCTTGGCGCCACCTCCACCACGGCATTGCCATCAAAACGGGCGGCGTTGCAAAAACCGCCCACCACTGCCGGGAATTGCGCAGCAATAGTGGGAGAAGGTGCAATCTGATTGGTGGTCGTGGGGCTGGCGGTCGTGACCCGACGACCGTGCAAGCCGGTACTGCCGCTGTCGAGCACTTCTCCGGCAGCCCCGGTCCAGGCACCCGCCGGCGCATCCATGCGGAAGTGGGTCACGGCACTTGGGAGCACCAGCACAGTGGCGGAGGCCGAAGCAAAGCCAGCGGACGCTGCGGTATTGGTCAATGTGCCTTGCTGGTTCAACGCTACGGCCAGTGTCATCGTGGCAGTACTGCCCGCTGCGATGCTGGGAATGTTCCAGGTAATCACTTGCCCAACCTGGCTAACGGTGCCGCTGCTCACCACGTGGGACCCATAGGCCATGCCAGTGGGCAGGGTGTCCGTCACCGTGGTATTGGTGTAGGCCGCTGCCGTGGCGTTTGCAAGCGTAATGGTGAAAGTCACCACGTCACCGACAGAGGCTGAGGCCGTACTGACCGTCTTGGTGAATGGGGGCAAGGTGGTGAAGCTACGGTTTGCACCATCTGCAGTGCCCGTACTGTTGGTGCCTTTAACACGGTACTGGTAAGTGGTGCTCGCACTTAAACCCGCGATGGTGGCTAGCACGTTGGCCGAAGAGACGTTGGCCGCAACGGAGCTAGGGGTTGCCGTAACAACAGTGCCATAGGCTGTGGTGAGCCCGTACTCGAAGGTGACGGAGGTCGCTGCTATATCGCTGCTGATTTGGCCGTTCAGCGTGGCCGCGGTGGCGCTGATGGTGCTGGCGGCATTGGTTGCGGCTGTGGGCAAGCCCACATACGTAATCACGACTCTGCCAGCTGCACCATTGCCACCTGCGCGAGCCGTGCCCTCGCCAGACCCACCGCCCCCGCCGCCATTGCCCGAGGTGGGGGCGCTTCCGTTATTGTTTTCTAAACCTCCATTACCACCAATGCCGCCGCCTGCTGGTGCTGCGCTGGCGGTAGGGGTAGACCACACTCCCGGCCCAGCGGTACCTGCGGCCGCTGTACCTGCAGAAGAACCACCCGGGCCGCCACGTCCTGTCGTGTTGTCACGTCCTATGCCGCCATTGCCACCCGAAAACTTGGTGCTGCCAACAGGCCCAACGCTGTCTGCTGCCAAGCCCCCCAACCCCCCTGCGGGTGGTGTGCCGGTTGAAGGGGCTCCGCCCAGACCGCCCTTGGCCATGACGGTCGTGATGTTGTTAAAAAACGAGTCTCCGCCCGAACCGCCGGTGCCGCTGACCACGCCAACCCCGCCGGAGCCTACCGTGACAGCAATCGTATCGCCAGGCGTTACGGCAACACTGGTGGACCGAACATAGGCCCCGCCGCCGCCGCCGCCACCGCCATCGGAGTTCTGGTTTTGCCCTCCACCTGCCCCGCCGCCGCCCAAAGCGTCCACGGTTACGGACGTCACGCCTGCTGGTACGGTCCAATTGCCGGAGCTGGTGAAGGTGACGGTTGCAGCGATTGAGGACACACCAGCACTGGCAAACCCAAAGGCAGCCACTGCTAGCGTCCATTGCTTCAATGCTGGGAACAACATCGTCTTCAAAACTCCACAGATGCCGCAACACTGCGCTCGACCACCCCTACACCCGTGCCTTGGGTGGCGCGCGACACCAGGCGATAGATCACTACGTTGTCCACTCCCGCGTCGGAGTAGGTAGTGGAAGTACACGTTACCACCACCGTAAAGCCCTCCACCACAAAGGGGGCGGGTGGTACCGGGCAGGCTGCACTATTGGCCGTCAGGCTGGCCAAGCCCCAGCCCAGCCCAGCCCGCGCGGCCCAGTATGCGCGCGAGCCTTGTACGTCTTGCGCCGAGGTGAGATGCTGGGTATTGGAAAACGACACCATAAATGCGCCCAACGCCGCCAGCCCCACCACCAGGAACACGGCAGCCACAGCGGCAAACCCGCGTTGAAGATTGGATGGGCGGCTCATGGCGAGTTGTTCACATGCACCTCGTGGTACAGGCTCACGGTTTCGTTGTTGGAACTGATGTTGAACTGGATTTGCACCAACCCGTTGCGTTGCAAATCGCTGCCCAGGTAGTCAAACGCGCAGCTCTGCACATTGGTTGCCAGCACCGGGCCCGTGGCCGGACAGCTGCTGTTAAAACTGCCTGTGGTCACGGTGCGGCGCAAGTTTCCCCCTGCGCACACGTAAGCCACCACCCGCTCTTCCACGGGCACCACGTGAAAGCGCTTCGAGCCTGACTCGAAGGGAAACTGCCGCGCGGTGATGGCAATAGCCGTTTCCACACCGTCCGTCACACCCGTCACGGTGGACGTGTTGTTTCCCACGTAGGCGTCAGCATCAGCAATGCCGGGCCCCAGGTTGTAAATGACAATGGTGTCGCCCACCAGAATTTGCTGGTCCGCTGGCCACAGGGTGTTTTGACCCAGCATGTTGAATGTGCTGTCGGCAGTGGTGAAGTCGAGGCTGGTCCCGGGTGCGGCATCTTCGGTGCGGTAGCGTCCTCCGGTGCGGGTGGGGATAAATTCCAGGCACTGCGGGTTGGGGGTGCGCACGCTGTTGGGCAAGGCCTTGCGCACATCGCGTGCCATGCGGCGTACGGCAGTGTCGGCCACGTCGGTCAGTGCCGCGCGGCGGGCACTGTCAAAGTAAGCGTCAATGGGGCTGCGCATGAACACCGCCACGACGGCACCAATCACGCCCATGATGGCAATCACCATCACCAACTCAACGAGGGTAAAGCCATGGTGGCGAGAAAGGGGCGCAGGGTGGGGGTGCCGCATAGTCAGTAGTTGGCTCGGTAACCGGTGAGTGCAATGCTGCCGCCGTTGGCGTTGATGGTCACCGTTACCGTGACGCGGCGCGCTGCAACGCCCAGCACCGGTGCGCCATCTGCCACAGCCACCTGCAGTGCGTAACCTGCCAAATTGGGCGGAAGTCCGAACGCGGCTTGGGTGGCACCGTTGAAGTCGTCCACGTTGTCCCAATTGGTGCGGTCTGTCTCACCCACATTGGTGCCATCGGGATCGGCAAAGGACTTCTGCAGCACCTCCTCCAGCACCGAGTCTGCCAATGCCGCCGCCTGCTTCGTGAGCATGGGGTCGGCGCTGTTGCGCACCACCTGGTTCATCACCGACAAAATACCGGCAAGTCCCGCACCGACCACCACAATGAAGATGATCAACTCGATCAGGGTGAAGCCCTTTTGGCCCCGCCTAGTCATGCACATAACCTGTGACGGCTTCGACCGTGATAGTGGGCGTGGCGTTGGCCACTTGGATGGTGCGTGGCGCTGCAGTGCTGGCGCCCTCAATCGGCTGACCCAGGCCGTCAAATCGAAAACCGGCGGGTGTGGCGGCATAACTCACACCAGAAGGCGCCGTCAGAACCGCCCTGCCCGTGGGCCCGTTCAGCGGCGTGTCACAGCTTGCGCTGGCCTCTGCACTGGCACGTGTCAGTGTGATGGAGTTTGCGGTGAAATTTACGCACACTGCTCGCCGTTGGGCAATGGCCGTTTTTTGCGCAAATCGCAATTGCGACAGGGTCTGGTCATGAAATCCGCGCGCATCAAAATCACCGCGATTGAACACGCGCGGCGCGGCAAATATCGCCAGCACGCCTAGCATGACCAACACCATGACCAGTTCGATCAGGGTAAAGCCAATGACCCATTTGTGTGGGGCCAAAGCATTGAGGTGTCGATTGTTTCGTTCAAACGCCATGGGTGTCTTGTGGGTAAAAAAACAGCGAGCACCTCACACGGAGATGCTCGCTGTTGTCGTTTAACCAGAAGTTGTGCGCAGGTCTTGCGGCGCAAAGGCTATGGATTCGTCAAAAATGCAGCTTAGTTACCCGCAGCAATCACTTCGAAGGTGACAGCTGGAGTAGGGGTGAATCCAGCAAGTACCAACGTGCATGTCATGGCAGTCCCATTGGTAGTTGACGGCGTGCCAGTTGTCACACTGTAGCCTGCGGGCCAAACACCACCGCTTAAAGCCTCTTTAATGTCATCACAGTCGTTGACCACCTTGCATTTGGCAGGTGCACTCGCGGCGGTGGAAATAGAGCAGCCGCCATAGTTAATGGCAGAAGCAGAGGCTGCAGCTCCCGCAACACCCTGCATGGAGGCCTGTTGTGCATCACCCTTTAAGTCCACGAACTTCGGTATGGCCACAGCGGCCAACACGCCCAAAATAACGATGACCATTACCAACTCAATCAGCGTAAAGCCGCGTTGTACTTGTTTCATGTTGTCCGCCTTTCGTGTCAAAAAATATTGCCCCGCCAACTAGCAGGGTACCCAACGTCGCCCCAAACCGCGCTTTGCAAATTTATTCTATTGCAATGCATTCCAGATGTACATGAGGTTTGATTTCTAAGTAACTGAATTAACTCATGTTTTACCAACTTAGTGCAAGTCTTTTGATTGCCTGCTCCTAGTTCACCGCTTGCCCCATCCACACATAGCGCTGCTGTGCAGTGATTTGCGGTGGGCCGACAGTGGCCCCAACGCGAAACCACAAAGCACCGGCATTTTTGGGTGCCTCCAGCCACGCGGCCTCCAACGGGCTATAACCAATGCAGCCACAGCCCGGGTCATACACCCAGCTGCCCCCGGGCAGGGCGGCGAGCCGCTGCGGGTCCGCCAGGCCTGCGTAGTTGGGAGGTGCTTGCTGCAACATTGCGAAAGGGTTGCGTGGTCCAACGCCTGCGATCTGGTTTTCCTGCCGCGCGGAGTCCACCGCGGCTTTGAGGTGCGCTACCACCAGCGCGGTGCGCAATGCGCCCAGGGTGCTCTGGACCTGTGCCAACTCCGCTTGGGCACGAACTTCCCGCCATTGGTAGCCCAATACCGAAGCCAACACGATCATGAGCGCCAGCACAACGCCACATTCGGTGAGCCGGCCACCCCACACCGGGGAGGGCTGGGCGGGCGGGCGAAGCGCAGCCATGGCCTAGCCGCCCCCGCGGCCCATGGCGGCTTGGCCCATGTTCCACAAGGGCAGAAACACGCCCAGCGCCAACAGCAGCACCAGCACGCCGATGACGGCCAGCAAGATGGGCTCGATAGACGCTGACAGGCCTTTGATGCTGTAGTCGGTGTCGCGTTCGTACATAGCGGCGATTTCAAACAGCAGGTTG
>REAW01000027.1 GCA_004293725.1 Curvibacter sp. | reverse complement strand
CCCTATCCTCGATGATCTGGCAGGCGACAGCAAAATTGCTCCGTAATTGATAGCTGCTTGTGCAAATACCGTAAGCTCTACAGGACGATATCAAGCATATCCTTGCACTCCCGATTGCTCAACCTTCACCCCACTCGGTGCTGGCCTGTTTGCCGAACGCATGGCCGCGCAGACCAACCTGGTGGACGCGGATGCATCTTTGTGTGTGACCTAAGTCACATACGAAGGGGCAAACCACTTGTCTAATCACTTCATCACAACCAAGGAGTGATTCCATGAAAGCAAACGTTGGCGGCATTGACCGCATCATCCGCATCGGCGCTGGCGCCGTTCTTGTGGGCTTGGCTGCCACCGGTACAGTCGGCTGGTGGGGCTGGTTGGGCGCCGTTCCTTTGGCGACGGGCCTGATGGGTTGGTGCCCTCCTTATGCCATCTTCGGGTTCAGCACCTGCAAGATGAAAAGTTGAGTGGTGGGTTCACTCGCTGCCCGGTGAGCCGTAACGAGTTGCTGCAGGTGTAAGCCCTTGTAAGAGGCGTCATCTGCCCGGCGCCACTGGCGTTGTTGGAGCATAAGCCGCCACGTCTGGCGGTGCGAGTTCAGTCTCCGTAAACGCATGAATACAGCCCCTTTTTCCGCAAGTGCCTTGCGCGCTGCCGTCGCCGCCTTCGGCCTGTTGTCTCTGGCTCACACCGCCCATGCGGAAGACTGGACGCCTTGGCTGGGTGGTGGCGCTGGTGCGGCGGCTGGCGCTGTGATTGGCCAGAGCGTTGGGGGCACCCAAGGTGCCGTTGTAGGGGGCGCTTTGGGTGGCGCGGCCGGTGCGGCGGTTAGTACGCATGGCTCAGCAAGAACCGGTGCCGTAATCGGCAGTGCCGTCGGCGGCGCTGCTGGGGCGGCGGTAGGTCAATCTGTCGGTGGGCGCACGGGTGCGGTGGTGGGCGCCGGTGTAGGTGGTGCTGCCGGTGCTGCCGTTGGTGGCAGCGTTACCCAGCAACATGCCCAATCACGAACCTATGGCCCCAACCCCCAATACCAACGCACGGGCTACCGCGGTGATGACCATCGCCATGGAGACAAGCCGCGCAAAGGCAAGGGGCACAGCAAACACCGCGGCCATGGACATGACCGCCACGACGATTAACAGGGCCTGAACTAGCCCCGCAAGGTTTGGCTGAAAAAGGCCAAGGTCCGGTCCCATGCCAATTTGGCAGCAGGGGCATCAAAGCGGGGGGTGGTGTCGTTATTAAAGCCGTGCTGGGTGCCAGGGTACTGATGCGCCGTGTAGCGGGCGCCGGCGGCCTTCAGCGCAGCCTCATAAGCAGGCCAGGCAGCGTTGATGCGCTCGTCTACTCCCGCAAAGTGAATCAACAGGGGCGCTTTGACCTTGACGGCATCTTCCGGGGCTGGGTGGTTACCGTAGAAGGGCACCGCCGCTGCGAGGTTAGGCAGGCGCACCGATAATGTGTGCGCCATACCGCCACCGTAGCAAAAGCCTACCGCGCCGAGCTTGCCGTTGCCTTGCGGTTGGGCTTGTAGCCAGCCTGCAGCAGCGACAAAGTCTTCGCGCGTTTTGGTTTGGTCCAATTGGGCAAACAAGGTGCGGGCCTTGTCTTCATCCCCTGGGTATCCACCCAATGGTGTGAGGGCATCGGGCGCCAGTACCAGATACCCTTCGAGCGCAAGACGGCGCGTGATATCTTCGATGTGCGGGTTCAGGCCCCGGTTTTCGTGGATCACCAGAATGCAGGGAAGCTTGCCGTCTACCTTGGCCGGCTGGGCCCAATACCCTTTGATACTGCCGTAACCCGCGGGGGATGGAACATCCAACATGCGGGTGGTAATGCGTACATCATCTTTGGGCACCACTTGCCCCATGGCAAAGTTGGGGCTCAGTGCTGCCAGCAGACCCACTGCTGTAGCACCACCCACAGCAAACTTTTGGGCTTTTTCCAGAAATCCGCGTCGGTCTACAAGACCATGCACATAGGCATCAAACAGGATGAGCAGTTCTTGGTCGAAGTCTTGCGCGGTTTTGCGTTGCATGGAAGCCTCCAAAAAAAAGCCACCTTAACGCTATTCGGCTTAACTTGCTACGCCGGGGTTTATTCCAGGGGTTTGGCCAAGGGCGACTTCCCCTCCCAAAGCCTCCAGCAAGTCCGGAATCAATTGAACCAACTCACCGGTGGCGATAGCGACATCTGCGTCAAAGTTGTCGTCTTTGCCGTCACCTGCGGCCTTCGCCGCTTCTTCAAACACGGTGTCCAAAAATGTGATTTTCTTGATTTGAAGGGCTTCCGTGAGGACAAATGACACCCGCTCATTCCAGGTCATGGCCAAACGCGTCGGCATTTTTCCCAAAGCAATATGCTGCGCCACTTCGTCCGTGTCCAGCGCATGGCGGGTGTAGCGCACCACGGCTTTGGACTCGTCAGCGGCCTTGAGTTCGCATTCGCGGTCTACGCTGAAGCCGGGCGGGGCTTCTAGGGCGCCCAGCCAGCCAGCCATGGCGGTCGCTGGTGAGACTTGGGTGTTAATCAATTGAACGGCCAATCCGTCTACGGCCTTGATCAGTGCCGTCATGACTTCGTCTGCCTTGGCCTGGCTCCCGGCATCCAGGATCAGCCGTCCTGCCTTCGGATCTACCCAGACTAGCACGCTGGACTGTTTGGTAAAGGCCATGGGCAACAACGCCAAACGTGCATCGTCGCGTATCTCTCGTGCCTCTTTTTTGCCTGGCTTGCGCCCAGTGGTAGCTTCAATTTGCTGCAACTGTTCTTGGACCTTGCGCTTGACGACCGAGCCGGGGACGGATTTCACTTCGATCATGAGCTTGAGCAGCCATTGGTTCCCGATGATTTCAACCAGCGGGCCGTGCGCCTGGCCGCGTGGCTCGGCCCATCCGACCGACTTTTCTTGGCTCGCGCCACACTCCATAAACCTAGCGCTTTCCAGCGCGTCTTCCAATTGCGCTTGGGTGGTCGACCATGCCGACACCAAGCGGTACACCATCATGTTTTTGAACACATTTACCCTTTTCTTCCGGAACCGGGCATTGTGCTGCAACTTTACAAAGCTTTAGCCAAGCGCATTCACCGGGATACATGCGCGCAGCACACTTGTCTCCAACCTGATGGCGATGTCCGCTTCGGGTTCACCCTTAAGGAGCCCCCTATGAAGACACATTTCAAGACCCTGATCATTGCATCCATGCTGGCTGGCGCTGGCTTCTCTGCGTTTGCCTACAAAGAAGGCGGGCACATGATGGATGGCAGTCCGCGCATGGAGCGTGGCCAACGCATGGATGCCGCGAAGATGGAAGAAATGCATGCCAAACGCAGTGCCGACTTGAAAGGCAAGCTAAAGATCACGGCCGCGCAAGAGAGCGCTTGGAACTCATTTGCCAGCGCCATGAAGCCACCTGCCCGCGACGCACAAAAGCGCCCCGACCGTGCTGAACTGGAAAAGCTGTCAACACCTGAGCGTCTGGACCAAATGCGGGCCATGCGCACACAACACATGGCCGACATGCAAGCAGCAATGAACAAGCGCGACGACGCTACCAAGGCGCTCTATGCTGCGCTGAGCCCGGAACAGAAAAAGCTATTTGATGCAGAGCACAGCCGCATGGGTGGCCACCAAGGTGGCAAGCATAAGTAAGTTCAACCAAGCATTGTTTTGAGTTCACCACTGTCAATTAACGCTTGCAGGTCATTGGCACCACCGACCAACGTGCCTTTGACAAAAACCATGGGGAAGGTGGGCCAACCGGTCCACATTTTCAGGGCGTTGCGACGTCGCCATTGGTTGAAATAGTTGCCATATTCCATGTAGGTATGGCGAATGTGCGCCGCGTCCAACGCGGCGCACGCTTTTTTTGGCATGGGGTTCAACCCCATTCCGACGACAACAACCGCATCACGGGCCACAGCCGCCATGACTTCTTGAACAATATCTGCGTGATGCTCTGCAATGCGCTGGCGCACATTGGGGTGAAGCTTCGATTCGTCTAATACAGGACGGGGCATGGTGTCTCCAATGGATATTGCGTTCGAATTATGCGGTGACTGCGGACACTTGATTGTTGTCAAGATCTGGAGCATGTTAGAGGCCTACACTATGCTCACTTTGCGCCGCATGTCACCATCTACATTTACCCCTCCTGTTGTCCACACCATCGACTTGATGCGTCCGGTTACTTGGTTGGCATTGGCTTGGCGGGATATGGCGCGGGCGGGCTGGTCCAGCTTTACCCATGGCATTGTGCTGACAGTGGTCGGCGCCGCTATCGTGGGTTTTGCGCATCAACGATTTTGGCTACTGGCAGGGGCTTTGTCGGGTTTTTTGGTAATAGCCCCGGTACTGGCAACCAGCCTTTACGCATTGAGCCGCGCCATGGAACGCAAGGAGACTGCTGACTGGAGTGTGGTTTTCAAAACCTGGCTGAATTGGCAAAACAGCCATTTCAATAAATGGGGAAATGACTATTGGTGCATGTTTCAGTTTGGTGCTTTGCTGGCGCTGGCCGCTACCGGCTGGGTATTGACGTCCGCTGCACTTATTACGCTGTTGGCACCTGTGCCGATCAATACCCCTCTGGATTTCGTTCACCACGTGGTGTTGGCGCAAAACAGCTGGCTGTTTGAACTATGGTTGGCGTTGGGTGGTGTGATGGCCGCGCCCATGTTTGCATCTAGCGTGGTTTCCATGCCCTTGCTGTTGGACCGCCGCATAACGTTGCTGCAGGCGGTGCTTACCAGTTGGCGCACCGTACTTGCCAATCCGGTACCCATGGCATTTTGGGCGGCGTTGATTATGGGGTTTACGCTGCTGGGTCTGGGCTCCTTGCTGCTGGGCCTGATTCCCGTGATACCGATGCTGGGACATGCAAGCTGGCATGCCTACCGGGATTTGGTGGATGCTTCGGCACTTCCCGCCCGCGAAGCCTACTCTGCACCCTATGTCCCACCGGTAATTCGCTGATGTTCGGGTTTTCTGAAGAGCAAATCGCCGGTTTTGGCTTGAGCTTTGGCGTGGGGGGCTTCATGCTCTACATGCTGTTCATTATTGGCCAATTGGCTTGGGAATCCAAGGCCGGGAAATTTGGCACTTTTGTGCTGTTTCTGGGGCTTGCTTTTGGCATGGTTGGCTTTGCGGCCAAATTCGTTATCCAGTGGCTGCTGGCTCCTTGAGCCCAGTTCAGCCCAATGGACGAATACCAATTAGCGCTCCGTGCAAATAGAAGGCAAAGGCAGCCCAAGCCACAACACCTGCCACGATGGTCACAGCTGTGCCTTGCAAAGATCCTGCCGCGTAGACAACACCCTGCGTACGGTCACGCCGGCGTGCGGCGACAAAAGATAGCACCCCCCAGATCAGAAAGCTTCCGAACAAGAGCAGATGCGCGGCAGTTCCCGTAGCCAACAGGTGCGCCAAAGCCCACGTTTTGACCGACAACACCATCGGGTGGTGCACTCGGGCTTTGATGGCATTTCCGGGTACGTAGGTTGCTGCCAACAGAACAAATGCCAGCAAGGTCAACAATGAAGCCAAATGGCGCATACCGACGGGCGGAGTCCACAAAACCAAGGGGGTTTCACGCGCCACGCCAAAACCCCAGACCAGCATGCCAAATCCCAGGAGCGAAATAACCGAATAAATTCCTTTGTAGGCGTTTTCTCCCAACTGGTTTCGCAAACGGGTACGGGAGTCTTCCGACAGGATACGTATCGAATGAACACCCAAAAAAACAATCAGGCCGACGATCAAATAAGACATGGTTTTTCCCCAAGATTAGGCGCCTAACACCCTGTTTTTGCCAGCACGCTTGGCCAGGTACATTGCCTGATCAGCGCGTTTGATGGCATCGGAAGGTTCCTCATTCGGGATCAACTGTGCCACTCCTGCGCTAAACGTGATGAGCACTTTCTCCGTGCCAGCCAAGAAGAACTTCTTGGTCAACTCGCGCTGAAGGCGGGTCATCGCTTCAATGCCTTTGTCCAAGGGCGTATCCGGCAGCAAAATGACGAACTCCTCGCCACCATATCGCGCTAATGTGTCCTGTGGTCGCATGCATTCACGCGCTACCTTAGCCAAGTGGGTCAGTGCAATGTCCCCAGTGGCATGACCCATGCTGTCGTTGAGTTTTTTGAAGTTATCAATATCCAGCAAGGCTACGCTGAGTGGAACATCTTTGCGTCGCACATTCGATACTTCACGATTCAATGCTTCATCCAAGCCTTGACGATTCAACGCTCCTGTCAATGGATCATGGCGTGCTTGGGAGCTCACGCGGTCCAATTCCTGGTGTAGCTTTGTCAGTTGCGCATCGGTCTCCGTTGCCTTGTCGCGCAAAACTTGTAGTTGTTCGCGTGAAGCCTGGCTCTCCTGGGCCATTGCACGTGTGGTTCCCACAACGTCTTTGAGCAACGGTGCAATTTCATCAATCGATTTGGCCTGCTCAATCAGCTTTGCGCTTTCTTCCAATTTCTTTTGGAAGTTCCCTGTGGACTGCGTCATTTGGGACAGACGCTCCACAAACAAGGCCAGCATGCTGCGCATTTCGTTTTGCGCTTGTATGGTTTTTTGCTTGGCGTCCTTCTGCTTGAATATGACGTCCCGCAACCTGCGCTCCACATCGTCCAGCCGGCGCAAAGTCAATGGGGGTGTTGACGCTTGCATCAGCGCATCCATCTGACCTTTTAGCCACTGGTCATCAATGCTGAGTTCACCAATGTTCTCGAAGACCAAATGCAAGAGCTTGAGCAAGGTCACACGAACTTCAGCTTGGTCCTCTGCAGCAAAGGACAAACGGTGGCTGTAGTTCACCAACATTAGTTTGGCCGCGACTATGTCAGTAGCAGGTTGCCGCAACGTTTTGATCAGCGTTTGCGTTTGTTCATTGAAACGGGGATCGTCGTTACCCAGCGCAGGTTGTGCGTATTCAATCAATCGACCGATCTGATCCAGGAATTCTGTAGTCAACGCAGGAGCCGACACCTTGCCTGTGTCCGTCACTACCGATGAACCTACAACATTGGCAGCACTCGTACCTTCCGGTGCGTTCAAAGGTGCAAATCCCCCGTATGCAACCAATGCGGATTTGACGCCATCCCAACTCAGGCGATCGATGGAATAGTCCAACAACCCTTTTTGTCGTTCCTGCCCAGGAGTTTTAACGGGCAGGGATTGCGCTATGTCTCGCAAGATATCGGCTGGAAAGTGCGGCACATGGGGTATGCCTGCAACCTCGTTGTAGATGGAAAGGTAATTGGCCGGTGTGGGAACCAGCTTGCGCTCAGTCAACTTCTTGAGTGTCTCGCGCGCAATTTCAAAGGGTTTTTTGTCGGCCATGGCATTACAAGGTGTCTACAACATTCAAAAACTTGCGTACGACTTTTACCGTACGCTGAGGGTCTTCTTCATGGGGTACGTGGCCCAGATCATCAAACATCACCAATTGCGCATGGGGCACATCACGCATGAACATCCTGGCATTGTCAGGCGGGATCAACTTGTCTCGGGCGCCCCACATCACCAAAGTCGGTATTTTGAGCTGTTTAAGAACCTCTGTGTCACCGCTCAAGCCTTGCTGCAATCGATAACGCAACGCAGCACGGTTGCCTGTTCGCAAGGTCAATTCGTAGTATCGATCCACCAACTCAGGCGTAACTTTGGAAGGATCACCGTACACGTTATGCAAACTGCTCTGAACCACACCACGGGGCAGCACATATTCCATAAGCGTACGCAAGCCAGGCATACGGGCCAGTTGAAAGCCAATTGGTACTGATTGCGAAACAAGGGGGTAACCCGCAGAATTCACCAGAATCAGTTGACTAACCCGCCGGGGCTGGTTTACCGCAGTCGCCCAAGCAATGTGGCCACCCAACGAATTTCCAGCCAATACAAACTTCTGCACACCCAAGGCATCTACCACCTGAACAACAAATTTCACATAGGCGTTAACAGAGTAGTCATTGGCAGGATTCGGGCCAGTGAGGCCAAATGCAGGCAGATCAAAGCGGATCACTCGGCGATTCAATCGCAAATTTTGGCTCCACCCATCCCATGTATGCAAACTGGCGGAAGTTCCATGCAACAAGACGATGGGGTTGGGATCATCTCGCGGGCCCTCATCGCGAACATGGACGCGCATGCCGGATACCTCCAGCCAACTTGAGGGTGATGGCGCCCAACGTATTGCAAGCTTTTCAACAGACCGATCTGGTGCCCAGGTAGCAATGACACCGGCTACAAAAAAAACGCTACAGCTCACCACGATCACCAGGACGATGCGCAAAAGGTATTTCATGGTTCGCAACTGTACTCTTTTCTCCTCGCCTTCAGGTTTCTAACAACCCTGTGCATAATTTTCCAATAACGCAATAGTTATCCACAGATTTCTCTTGTTGATAGAAGTTGTCCCCGATTCAGTAGCAAATCGGAAGCATACTCACCCACAAGAGTTGTTGTGTCGTAAGTCTATGATTTTTATTGATAAATTTGGCTTGTCCACATAAAAGTGCTTTGCTTATCTACTACAACTATCTTTAAATAGGATGTTTAAATACATAGTGACGAACTAACGATGAAGAAAGTGCACGTCTTTTTTTACATGAAAAAAATATGTGAACATCTGAAAAACTAGGAGATAGAAAGTCAAGAATAGCTGTGTCGATCAAGTAAGATTTGCCTGTTTTGTTTCCCCATCGTAAAAACGCCGACATGCCAGTTTCTTCTGCAGGTTCACCATCCATTTCCAAGCCAACATGCTTCGAAATAAAAAGCGCCCAGTTGCCTTTGGTAGCCTTGTTCCTGAAGTCAGACGACTGGACCAAGCTCTGCACAGAACTCCTTCAGCAATACGGGCAGGGAAGTGAAAGCGAAGATTTTTTTGATCACGATGCGTTGGTCATCGATTTTTCTCATTTGCCATCTGATCTGCCTGTGCAAGACATGGTTCCTTTGCTCAAGGTTTTACGTTCGTGCAACTTGATCCCGGTGGCGGTTCGGGGTGCCAGTGCTGAATGGATGGCGGCAGCTTTGGCAGTGGGTTTGGTTGAGGCGCCTTCCGAGGTGGTACGAGCAAAGCAAGCCGAAGCTCCTGTGCAGCCTGCTGTGCATGAAGTGGTGCGCGAAGTGCCTGGGCCTGCCACGATGGTGGTGGACAAACCTTTGCGTTCTGGACAAAAGGTGTATGCCAGGGGCGGCGATTTGGTAGTGTTGGCGATGGTCAACCAAGGTGCCGAGATCGCGGCAGACGGCAACATCCACGTCTATGCGCCTTTGCGTGGTAAGGCCATGGCTGGAGCACGCGGCAATACGCAGGCACGCATTTTTTCTCTGTGCCTTGAACCCGAGTTGGTTTCCATTGCTGGCGTGTACAGGACCAGTGAACACGCGTTTCCTCAAGAAGTGCTTGGCAAAGCAGCGCAAGTGCGGTTGAGCAGTGATGGACAAGAAAAACTTCTCATTGAACCGTTGAAGGCATAAGCCTTTTTCATATTTATTTCGAAAGAATTTTCATTCATGGCAAAAATCATTGTGGTTACGTCCGGCAAAGGTGGAGTCGGAAAAACGACGACCAGTGCCAGTTTTGCAACTGGATTGGCGTTGCGCGGACATAGAACTGCTGTTATTGACTTCGACGTGGGTTTGCGCAATCTGGATCTGATCATGGGTTGCGAGCGTCGTGTGGTGTATGACCTGATCAATGTGATTCAGGGAGAGGCAAACCTGAACCAGGCTCTCATCAAAGACAAGCAGTGTGAGAACCTGTTTGTGCTGGCTGCTTCGCAGACGCGGGACAAGGATGCTCTCACCCAAGCAGGTGTCGAAAAAGTGTTGAATGACTTGGCGGCGATGGACTTTGAGTTCATCGTATGTGATTCACCCGCTGGTATCGAAACCGGGGCGTTGATGGCAATGCATTTTGCAGACGAAGCGCTCGTGGTGACCAATCCAGAGGTGTCTTCCGTGCGCGATTCGGATCGCATTTTGGGCATGTTGGCCAGCAAGACCAAGCGTGCAATGACCGGTGCTGAACCGATCAAGGAACATTTGCTAATCACACGTTACAACCCTGCCCGTGTGGATCAGGGTCAGATGTTGTCTCTTGATGATATTCAGGACATCTTGCGCATCAAGCTGATTGGTGTGATCCCGGAGAGCGAATCGGTGCTACAGGCTTCCAACCAAGGGGTGCCTGCGGTGCATATGGAGGGTAGCGATGTGTCAGAAGCCTACAAGGACGTGATTGACCGTTTCCTTGGTGAAGACAAACCGATGCGCTTTACCGAGGTACCCAAGCAAGGGTTGCTGAAGCGCCTGTTTGGAGGGAAGTAAAACATGGCCTCTCTCCTGTCATTTTTCTTGGGCGAAAAGAAATCCACGGCCAGTGTTGCCAAGGAGCGCCTCTCTATTCTTTTGGCCCATGAGCGGTCCAGTCGGAATGCGGCCGAACCTGATTACTTGCCCGAACTTCAGCGTGAACTCGTTGCTGTGATCAGCAAATACGTCAAGATCAATCCTGCCGATATCAAAGTTATTCAGGGTCGTCAGGACAATCTGGAGACGTTGGAAGTCAAGATTGAGCTTCCGGACGCACGTTAATTCGCTATTGTTTTTGTAGCTTTTCGCGCAGTATTTATTGACTTCGAAGCCTAAAAAGGCTTGTGATCAAGAGGGTACGAGGCGCAATAAGGTAATCTCCGACGGAGCACCAAAACGCTTGGGAGGGCCCCAGTAGCCAGTACCTCGGCTGGTGTACACCCACAGCGTCCCCAGCTTCTGTAATCCAGCGGTGAACGGCTGCTGAAAACGCACAAAGTACCCCCAAGGCCAGAACTGCCCGCCGTGGGTGTGGCCTGATAGCTGCAAATCAAAACCTGCCTTTTCAGCCGCCACCGCGCTACGAGGCTGGTGCGCAAGCAGAAGCTTGAAAAGCGCTTGTGCGGGCGCGTGGTTCAGGGCTTTATGGGGGTCGCTGCGATGGCTTTCATCAAAGTGGTGTGCGTTGTAGTCAGCGACACCTGCCACCACCACCATGGCGTGCCCCGGGTTTTGTCCGTTATGGCTGTGGTGAATCACCACATGTTCGTTCATCAGTACTTGCACACCGAGTGCGCGTAGCGCTTCGATCCAACCATGGGCCCCTGAGTAATATTCGTGGTTGCCGGTGACAAAGAAGGTGCCGTGGGTGGATTGCAAGTGGACCAATGGGGCAATGTGTCTGCCCAGTTCTTTTACACTGCCGTCCACCAGATCGCCTGTGATGGCAACCATGTGTGCATCCAGGCTGTTTACTCGCTCGACGATGCGTTGCAGGTAGTGTGTCTTGATGGTGGGACCGACATGGATATCGCTGATCTGCGCCATGGTAAAGCCATGCAACGCAGTGGGCAGATTCACAATTGGTATGTCGACTCGCACCACCGTTGCCGTGCGGCGTGCGTTCCAGAAACCCACAATGGACATAAGCAACGCGAGTATGGGTACAGCCAATGCACTGGTGGTGCGCAAGGTGTCCCACTTCTGCGTCAAACCCGAGACTTGTGCTGCCCATCCACCCAACAACAATACGTCACGCAACAGCGTGAGTACCAGCAGTGAGGAAAACAGGCCCATGCAAAGGAGACCGGCCCATACCATTGCACTACTCCACGGGCCACGCTTGGCGCCGCGCCCCATCAAGCCGCGTGGGACCAGCAAGGCAGACACCAGCAAAACACCGACGAGAATCAAGGCTGCTGCGTCAGGCAGATCCGGCAGCAAACGCCAGGCAATCAACCCATGGAACAAGAAGGAAATGAGGAAAATCGGGGCAAATGCCATGGAATACACCACCTCGATTTAGACGCAGTGGCGGAGTGGAAAGTTTGGTAGATGGTAAGCAATGCGCTGGGTTCAAGTGCTGCGTTTGGTTTTCTCTTTTTTTGCTGTCACTAGTAAGCTGTTGTGCCCCATTGGCCCGCTTGCCCCAAAGCGCTGCTCGCTAAAGCGGATCTCATTGGCTTTGACCCGCACCACACTGCAAGCCCGCGTCCCGTAGCCAGGAGTGGCAACAAAAACAGCAGACAGTGCCCGTTCCAGTTCCAGCGGCACGCCCGTAGCGGGTAGTTCAGCGTCTGGTGCTGGCGCGCGTGATTGCAGCAGAGGCCATAAATAGGCATCGTCTGCTTCCCCTCGGGTTACTAAGTTTGTTAGCCCCTCTTTGAGCTGGCGCAGCTTGGGCCAAGGCGTGTGAAAGTCGGCATTCGAGACGGCACCCGCACCGGGTTGCATGGGCAGGATGCGCCCGCTTCGGCTTTCCAAGCCCATCAACGTGTGGCCGTCAAACACCAACAGATTGAACGCGTTGTATGCGCTGGCTTTGGTTCGCAGTGTTTGAAGATATCCCTCTGCATCCAGAGAGCTTTGCAAAAAGTCAGTAACCAGTTGGCCTCGCGAGGGTGCGTTTAGGCGTGGTGGCTCTGTGCTGCGGTAGTTGGTGATGCCGGCCAACCTTTTACCCTGACCTACGCCCAGCCAGGTGCCACCTGCCTGGGCGTCGCGTCCGGCCAGAATGGCGGTATCGGGCCAGAAGTGCAGCGGCTCGGTTGGGCGCGCATAAAATTCGTCGCGGTTGCCAATCAGGAGCAGCGGCGTAGCACTACCGGGCTGCCAGTTCCAGGCGATCAGGCACATGGAGAAGCGGACTTAGACGACGGACAAGGCCGTTCTATCGACCACGCGCCGCAGCACAAAGCTGCTGTGAACGCCGGTCACACCGTCAATGCGGGTGAGCTTGTTGAGCAGCAGGGCTTGGTAGTGGTCCATGTCGCGTACGGCAACTTTGATTTGGTAGTCCGCATCTTGTCCGGTGATCAGCAGGCACTCCAACACCTCGGGCAGCACGGTCACACTGGCTTCAAAGTTGGCAAACCGCTCGGGTGTGTGCCGGTCCATCGAAATATGAACGATAGCCATCAGTGACAGGCCTAGCTTCTTTGCATCCAGCAGCGCGCGATAGCCTGTAATCAGACCAGACTCCTCCAGCCCACGCACACGGCGCAGGCAAGGCGATGGTGAGAGGCCGATACGATCTGCCAAGTCTTGGTTGTTGATACGACCATCCACTTGCAGGATTTCCAGAATTTGCTGGTCGTAACGGTCTAGTTTCATGTTTATGCCTAAATCTATTCGATTAATGGCAGTGTATGCCAAAGACCTGGCTATTCAACGCAACAACGCAATTGTCTGCGCAGGTCCCGGGCCTACACTGGAGTCCTCTGTTACCAACAGCCTTGCAGCAACCAAAGCACTACCAGCTCCATGCCGCGCAGCCTGCCTCACAAGGTCGGGCCTGGCACCATCAGACCCCAAGCGCATCCGTGCTTGGGGTTTTTGGCTTTCAGGCACGGGCTGCCATCAAGATCATGTTGGCGGCTTTCTCTGCAATCATGATGGTGGGGGCGTTGGTATTGCCTGTTACCAAATCCGGCATGATGGAAGCATCCACCACACGCAAACGCTGCAGGCCATGCACGCGCAGCTCGGCATCCACTACCGCCATCGGATCACTGGCCGGACCCATTTTGCAGGTACCTATCGGGTGGTACTCGGTGTCGGAGTGATCGCGCAGAAACTGCTTGATCTGCGCGGTGTCGTTGCGCTCGATGGGGTACAGCATCTGGCCACGGTAGGCTTGTAGGGCAGGAGCCTGCATGATGTCAAAGCCCATTTGCGTGCCGCGCACCAGTGTGTCCAAGTCATCGGGGTTCTGCAGGTAGGCGGGGTCGATCAGCGGCGCATCCGTGGGCTTGGCGCTTTGCAGCGTAACGCTGCCGCGGCTCTTGGGGTGCATGAGCGTTACATGCAGGGTGTAGCCGTGGCCCAGGTGGGTCTTGCGCGTGTGGTCATCCACAATGCCCGTGCAAAAAGCAAGCTGGATGTCCGGTGCCTCTATATCGGGGCGCGTTTTCATGAAGGCCTGGGACTCGGCGACATTGGTGGTGATCCAGCCCGTGCGTTGCCGGCGCCATTCGAACACCGACTTGACCATGTTGAGTGCACCTTTGGCTGAGAAGCCTAGCGTTGCGTCTTGCTGCTGCGTGCGGTAAATCAGCACCGTTGTGACATGGTCTTGCAGATTTTGGCCTACGCCTGGCAAGACATGCCGCACCGGAATGCCATGTGCACGCAGGTGGTCGGCCGGGCCGACTCCGGACAGCATGAGGATTTGTGGAGAACCGAACGCGCCACTGCTCAGTATCACTTCTCGCCGCGCGCGCACCTCCAGCGTTTTCCCTTGGTGTAAGTACTGAACGCCAACGGCATGTTGCTCACCTTGGCTGCCTTCGAACAGCACTTTGCACGTGTGGGCGTGGGTGATGACGGTGAGGTTGGGGCGTTGGCGGTGCGGGGTGATGTAGGCTTTAGCTGCACTCCAACGCTCCCCGTTTTTCTGCGTCACCTGAGCGGGCGCGCAGCCCCATTGCTGGGCACCGTTGTAGTCGGCCGTGCGAGGGAGGCCCTGGCTTTCACACGCATCCAGAAAAGCAGAATTGAGCGGGCTGGGGCTGCGCAGGTAACTCACGTTGAGTGGGCCACCGGTGCTGCGGTATTCGTTGGTGCCGAAGCACTGGTTGTTTTCTGATTGCTTGAACAGCGGCAGCACATCGCGGTAGCTCCAGCCTGGGTTCCCCAGTCCGGCCCAGCGGTCGTAGTCGTGTGGGTTGCCACGCGTGTAGACCATGGCGTTGAGCGAGCTGCTGCCGCCCATAACCTTGCCACGCGGCGCAAAACCGCGGCGCCCGCCCAAGCCGGGTTGCGGCACGCTTTCGTAGTTCCAATTGAAGATGCCCAGCGGTGCGGTGGCCGCAAAGCCCAGCGGCGCGTGGATGAAGGCGCTGGTGTCGGGGCCGCCCGCTTCGAGCAGGCAAACCGAGACGGCCGGGTTCTCGCTCAGGCGACTGGCCACAACACAACCGGCAGAGCCGCCGCCCACGACGATGTAGTCAAATTCTTGGTTATTCATAGGGTTCATTCTTGGTAACTCGGGTCCAGGCGATTGAGCTTGCGAATTAACGCGGGCCAGACAAAGGCGCCACCCATCCCGCCGGTTTGCACGCGCATGGCCTCAGACACCCCTTTCACGATTTGCGGGTCAACATGGGTGAGCGCACCCCCCGCTTGTGCGCCGATCTGAATTTGGCAGGTGGCTTCGAAGGTGTACATGCTTAAGAATGCATCGGCAATGGTTTTGCCCACCACCAGCAGGCCGTGGTTGCGCAGCACCAAAAAATTGGCCTGGCCCAGGTCTGTTTGCAGGCGTGGCTTTTCGTCTTCGCGGAATGCCACTCCTTCGTAGTCGTGGTAAGCCAGCGAAGCCAGCACAAAGGTGGACTGCTGGCTTAAGGGGAGAATGCCGGCTTTTTGCGCACTCACTGCCACACCGGCGCGTGTGTGGGTATGCAACACGCAACCCGCGTCTTCACGCGCCTCGTGTACGGCGCTGTGGATGACAAACCCCGCAGGGTTGACGGGGTAGGGGGAATCAATGAGCTTGTTGCATCGCTGATCGACTTTTACAAGGTTGCTGGCGGTGATTTCGTCGAACATCAGCCCGTAGGGATTGATCAGGAAGTGGTGTTCGGGCCCGGGTATACGCGCGCTGATGTGGGTGAAGACCAAGTCGCTCCAACCATAGTGCGCCACCAGTCGGTAGCAGGCGGCCAAGTCCACACGCAGCTTCCATTCTTCGGCGCTGACCTGCGATCGCACGGATGGTGTTGCCATGTTCGGTTTCCCTGTGTTGATGGAATCCAGCCACGGTAACTCAGAACGTGGCTGCTGGCTGTCCAAAAACCGGCAATTTAGGGAAAGCCCCGGTGGGAAATGGATAGGCCACTCCAAACGGATGGGGTTCCAGCTCACGTGAGCGGCTCCACGGTTCAGGCCGTGCCACTATCCGTTTCTAGTGCAACCAGCCGGCTTACCGAAAGCTACAAAAACTGTAGCAATTGGCGCAATATCCACGGCTGCTTGAATCGTTTTTTGGACTTAACTGATGCCCAAACGGGGGGCTGCCCACAACACTTGGTCCACCACGGCCTGCACGCCGCGGCGTTGGCGCTCTTCGATCAGTTGGCCCTGCTCGTCAAACGCCTTGCCGGCCGAGCCCAGTGCAAACTGCTTGGGTGCCAGCCAGCAGTGCAGGGCAAGCAGCAGCGGCTGCAAATGGCTGAGTGAGCGCAAACCCCCCAGCGCACCAGGCGACGCACTCAGCAACCCCACCACCTTTCCAGCGAAAGGCCTCTCACCATCGGCCCATACCGGGTGACCTTTGACAGGGCTGCTGGCCCAGTCCAGCGTATTCTTCAGCAGGCCGGTGTAGCTGCCGTTGTACTCGGGTGAGACGATGATCCAGGCCGGGTGCGCGTCCATGATTTCCTTGAGGCGGATCACGTCGTGCGGCGTGCCTGCGGCTTCGAGGTCTGCGTTGTAGAGCGGTATGTCGAAGTCCGCCAGTTCAAGGTGAGTAACTACGGCGCCCGCGTCACGGGCCAGGGTAGCGGCCACGTGGGCGAGGCGTCGGTTGAAAGACTGTTGGCGGGTGCTGCCCGCGAAGATCAGGAGTTTGGTCATGGCTTTGATTGTCGCTGCGGGTTTTGTTTTTGCTCTTCGCCCGCGGTAGGGGTGGGGTGTGCGTTTTGCTTCGTGTCCCCCGCCCGCGTTGCGGGCTCCTCCTTTACCTAAGCAAAACGCACACCCCACCCTAACCGCTCGATGTGTCGCATGCCAATAATGGAGCGCGAATATGGTGGGGATCAAGTGGGGTGGGTGCTCTGCAAAGTGAGGTAAAGGAGGAGGCCCCTCACGGGCCGGGGGACACGAACGGCGCAGAGTACCCGCCCCGCTTGGTCTGGAGGCAGCGCCGCCCACCGAGCTATCTCAAGCAACCTAGCCTAATAAGAACCGGTAGCGTGCCAAAAAATCAGGCACCCGGTAAAATTACGCCCTTCCCCCACTTGGCGTGCACCTCCTTGTCTTTGGCGCGCCCGAATAGACCACCATGCTTTACCCACAAGAATTCGATGTCATCGTTGTCGGCGGCGGCCATGCCGGCACCGAGGCTGCGCTTGCTGCCGCCCGCATGGGCAGCAAAACGCTGCTGCTCTCCCACAACATCGAAACCCTGGGCCAGATGAGCTGTAACCCTAGCATCGGTGGTATCGGCAAGGGACATTTGGTGAAAGAGGTGGACGCCATGGGTGGCGCGATGGCGCTGGCTACCGACGAGTCGGGTATCCAGTTCCGCATTCTCAACTCCAGCAAGGGTCCAGCCGTGCGGGCCACCCGTGCCCAAGCCGACCGCGTACTGTACAAAGCCGCGATTCGCCGCATGCTCGAAAACCAGCCCAATCTCTGGTTGTTTCAGCAGGCGGTAGACGACCTGATGATTGAAGGTGACCGTGTGGTTGGCGCTGAGACGCAAGTGGGCATCCAGTTCCGCAGCAAGACGGTGGTGCTGACGGCCGGCACTTTCCTGGACGGCAAGATTCACGTGGGCCTGAACAACTATGCCGCCGGTCGGGCAGGGGACCCGCCCGCCGTGTCGCTGTCTGCCCGACTCAAAGAATTGAAGCTTCCGCAGGGTCGGCTGAAGACCGGTACTCCGCCGCGCATTGACGGCCGCAGCATTGACTTCAGCAAATGCATTGAGCAGCCTGGTGATGGCGTGCCCGGTGGTATGAGCGATGTGATGCCGGTGGCGAGTTTCATGGGCAATGTGGCCATGCACCCGCAGCAGGTGCCGTGCTGGATCACCCACACCAACGCACGTACGCACGACATCATCCGCAGCGGCTTTGACCGCAGCCCTATGTTCACCGGCATGATCGAGGGCGTGGGCCCGCGCTACTGTCCGAGCGTGGAAGACAAGATCAACCGCTTTGCCGACAAGGACAGCCACCAGATCTTTCTTGAGCCCGAGGGCCTGACTACCCACGAGTACTATCCCAACGGCATTAGCACCAGCTTGCCTTTTGATATTCAGTACGCGTTGGTGCGCAGCATGGTGGGCTTGGAGAACGTGCACATCCTGCGCCCCGGCTACGCCATTGAGTACGACTACTTTGACCCGCGCAGCCTGAAGGGCAGTTTTGAGACACGCCAAATTGGCGGGCTGTTCTTTGCCGGCCAGATCAACGGCACCACCGGGTATGAAGAGGCGGCGGCGCAAGGCATGTTTGCCGGCATCAACGCCGCATTGCAAGTGCGTGCCATGGGCGGTGGCGATGTGGCGCTGAGTGCAGGGGGTGGCGCCAGCTACAGCGGCGAGACCTGGTTGCCCGGCCGGGATCAGGCCTACCTTGGCGTGCTGGTGGACGACCTGATCACCAAGGGCGTAACCGAGCCCTACCGCATGTTCACCAGCCGAGCCGAGTTCCGCTTGCAGTTGCGTGAGGACAATGCCGACGCTCGTTTGACCGAGGTGGGCCGTGAGCTGGGCTTGGTGGACAACGCGCGTTGGGATGCCTTCTGCCGCAAGCGGGATGCTGTTTCACGTGAAACAGAACGTCTGCGCAGCATCTGGGTGAACCCCCGCAACCTGGCCGCAGACGAATCCGAGCGGGTGCTGGGCAAGTCCATTGAGCACGAGTACAACCTCGCGGATCTGCTCCGCCGTCCCAATGTGAGCTACGGCGGCCTGATGTCGCTGGACCAAGGCAAGTACGCTAGCCGCGATCTGCTGGATGCTGTTTCACGTGAAACAGCTGGCCTGCCTGTGGTGGATGCGGCGGAGGGGGCCTTTGTGGCTGCGGTGGTAGAGCAGGTGGAAATCGCCGCCAAGTACTCCGGCTACATCAGCCGACAGAAGGACGAGGTGGAGCGCGCCGCCCATTACGAAAACCTGCGTCTTCCAGAGGACCTGGACTACATGCAAGTCACGGCCCTGAGCATCGAAGCCCGCCAGCGCCTGACCAAGTACAGGCCTGAAACTCTGGGTCAGGCATCACGCTTGTCCGGCATCACGCCTGCCACTATCTCGCTGTTGATGATCCATTTGAAGAAGGGCAGCTTTCGCGGCTTCGCTGAAAAGGCGGATGCCGTATGAGCGCCAGCCATTTGGAGCAACTGGGTAAAGCAGCCGTAGCGCTTGAGTTGGATCTGGATGCGGGCCAACTTGCTGCATTGCTGGAGTACCTCGCACTGATCCAGAAGTGGACCAAGGTTTACAACCTGACGGCAGTACGCGATCCGGATGAGATGCTCACGCATCACTTGCTGGACAGTCTGGCGGTGATCGCGCCTCTGCAGAAGCAGCTCAATGTTTTGAAAGAGCAGGGCGTTTGCGGTGACAAGCCGCGCTTGCTGGACGTAGGTTCGGGTGCGGGGCTACCGGGCATCGTGATCGCTATTTGCTGCCCGCACATCATGGTGCACTGTGTGGATACGGTGGCCAAGAAGGCTGCGTTCATTCAGCAGGTGGCGGTGACTTTGAAGTTGCCGAACCTGCGCGGCATCCATGCGCGGGTGGAGAGCTTGTCCGAACCCTATGACGTGGTGAGCTCGCGGGCCTTTGCGTCCTTAGTGGACTTCGCTACCTGGTCGGAAAAAGCGTTGGCAGGGCAGGGCGTGTGGATGGGTATGAAGGGTAAGCACCCTGCGGATGAGCTAGCCGCCCTGCCTGTGTCTGTTGAGGTGTTTCACGTGGAACAACTTGCCGTGCCGGGCTTGGATGCGGAGCGTTGCATTGTCTGGATGCGCAAGCGCTCGTAGGTTTACTCTTTCTCCGCTGCGCTTGGCCGCTTGGGCGGGATGGGCGGTTTGGGGTCGCGCGCTTTGCTTCGTGTCCCCCGGCCTTTGGCCTCCTCCTTTACCTACGCAAAACACGCCACCCCAAACAGCCTGCGTCGGTTTTATTGCTAGTACCTGCCCAGTACAACGCCTCATCACCGTCGCCTAAAGTTTCACGTGAAACATCGCCCGCCGCGCAATTGGAGGCTTCAGAAATCAACCCGCGCCTGCGCACATGGTTCCAACGTAAACTCCACCCTTCCCCTGAAAGAAAACCATCATGCTCGGCGTCACCGATTACGGCACCTTTGTCATCACGATTATTGTGTTTCTGGCCATTCCAGGCCCGGGCAATTTGGCACTGGTGACCTCCACCAGCAAAGGGGGCGTTGCCGGCGGATTGGCTGCAACACTGGGCGTCATTCTTGGGGACCAAGTGCTGATGTGGTCTGCTGTGGCGGGCGTGGCGGCGTTGTTGGCCGCGTACCCCGACGCCTTTCACGCTGTGCAGTGGGCGGGTGCTGCCTACTTGGCCTGGCTGGGTTGCAAGATGCTCACCGCCAAACCTGGCGCCGCCCCCGTGCTCAACATCACGGCGGGTCATTACCTGCGCCAAGCGCTGTTCATTACCTTGCTCAACCCCAAGGCGATCTTGTTTTACATGGCCTTCTTTCCGCTGTTTGTAGACCGTGCCAGCCAACGGGGTCTGGTGACCTATGCCTTCATGGCCACCACCATTGCATTCCTCACGTTCTTGTACGGACTGGGCGCCACCTTGCTGACGCACTATCTGGCAGAGCGGATGCGCTCCAACCCCAAGATGGGCCGTTGGCTGGAAAAAATTGCCGGCCTGTTTTTGGTGGGTTTTGGCATCAAGCTCGCGTTGCAGTCGCGCTAGTTTCTTACCCACCGTCCTTCGTTTCGGTCTTCTAGTTTCTTTATCTCAAACGCTCTATGGCCAAAATATTCTGCATTGCCAACCAAAAAGGTGGCGTTGGCAAAACCACCACTACCGTCAACCTGGCAGCGGGCTTGGCCAAGGTGGGCCAGCGTGTGTTGATGATTGACCTGGATCCGCAAGGCAATGCGACCATGGGGTCGGGGGTGGACAAAAGAAAACTCGAGCTCACCATTTACGACGTGTTGCTCGAATCAGCTTCTGTGGCCGAAGCGCGCACCACCAGCCCCAAACTTGTGGAAGCTGGTTGCGGTTACGACATCTTGGGTGCCAACCGCGAATTGGCAGGCGCCGAAGTGGAGTTGGTAGAAGTGGAGCGCCGTGAAAAACGGCTCAAGCAAGCGCTGGCGGCGGTGGATGCGGAATACGACTTTGTCCTGATCGACTGCCCACCCAGCTTGAGCATGCTCACACTCAACGGCCTGTGCTGTGCGCACGGTGTCATTGTGCCCATGCAGTGCGAGTACTTTGCACTCGAAGGCCTGACCGATCTGGTGAACACCATCAAACAGGTCAAGGCCAACCTCAACGACGACCTGCAGATCATTGGCCTGTTACGCGTGATGTTTGATCCCCGCATTACGCTCCAGCAGCAAGTGAGCGACCAGCTCAAGGCCCATTTTGCGGACAAGGTGTTCAACACCGTAATTCCGCGCAACGTGCGTCTCGCAGAAGCCCCCAGCTACGGTGTACCCGGCGTCGTGTTTGACCTCAACTCCAAAGGGGCGCAAGCCTTCGTCTCGTTTGCCGAAGAAATGGTCGACCGCATCAAGGCGATGTAGCGCATTCGTACGTCAACAAGGCCACTAGCCTAAGTCTGTATTGCGCCACTAGCTCCTGAATTCATAGCAAACAATGTCCTCCCCAACCATTCTCGTCCTGCCCGGCTGGCAAAACTCCGGCCCCGCCCACTGGCAAAGCCGCTGGGAGTTGCTGCACGGCTACACCCGTGTGCAGCAACACAACTGGATGCAGCCACTGCGTGGTGACTGGATGATGCAACTGGAAGAGGCCGTGCTGGCTGCGACCACCCCGGTGGTGCTGGTGGCGCACAGTCTGGGCTGCATGCTCACTGCGGCGTGGGCACAGCATTCGCAGAACACAGGCAAGGTTCAGGCCGCGTTCCTCGTCGCCCCCGGTGACCCGGAACGTGAAGAGCTGCGCGCAGTGCTTAAAAGTTGGTCGCCCGTGGTACTGGACAAACTCCCATTTGCTACCGTGCTGCTGGGCAGCCACAACGATCCGTATTGCAGCTTTGCACGTGCCCAAACATTCGCCGCTGCTTGGGGTGCAGACTTTGTGGACTATGGCAATGCCGGGCATATCAATGCCGACACCGGCCTGGGCGACTGGGCCGATGGCCAGGCCCGGCTTCAAGCGCTGATTGCGCGCACCGAATAAGACGAACATTTTTTAGAGAGAAGATTGCTATGGTTACGAAAAAGCCCAAGGGTTTGGGAATGGGACTGGAAGCCCTGTTGGGGCCCAAGGTCAAAGACACGCCCGCAGCCGAGGCGGCACCCGCCAACTCTGGTCTGCCCAGCACGTTGCTGCTGAGCGACATGGTGGCCGGTGTGTACCAGCCACGCACCCGCATGGACGAAGGTGCTTTGTACGAGCTGGCCGAATCCATCAAAGCGCAGGGCATCATGCAGCCCATCCTCGTACGTCAACTGGGTGAAGCAGATGCTGCCAAGCACCTAGGTGAAGGCCGCCAACGCGCTATCTACGAAATCATTGCTGGAGAACGCCGCTTTCGCGCTGCCAAGCTTGCGGGCCTGACCGAGGTGCCGGTGCTCGTGCGTGATGTGCCCAATGAAGCCGCTGCGGCCATGGCGTTGATCGAGAATATTCAGCGGGAAGACTTGAATCCGCTGGAAGAAGCGCAGGGTCTGCAGCGCCTCATCAAAGAATTTGGCCTGACGCACGAAACCGCTGCGCATGCCGTGGGTCGTTCGCGCAGCGCAGCCTCCAATTTACTACGCCTCTTGAACCTGGCCGACCCAGTGCAAACCATGCTGATGGCGGGTGACATCGACATGGGCCATGCGCGCGCATTGCTGGCGCTGGACCGGGGTACCCAAATTACTGCAGCCAATCAGATTGCCACCAAAAAAATGTCGGTGCGCGAAGCGGAGAGCCTGGTCAAGAAACTCAGCGCCGAGTTCTCGCTGACGCCGCAAAAACCGACCAAGGAAAAATCACGGGATCTGAAACGGGTGGAAGAAGAGCTGTCGGACTTGTTGATGGCGCAAGTCGAGGTGCTGGTGAAAAAACGCGTCAAGCGCCATGGCCGCATGGAGGAGATGGGGGAGGTCGTAATCCAGTTTGGCTCACTGGATGAACTCAATGGCCTGATTGAACGGCTGGCACCCGGTGGTAGCCGCTAATTGCTACCAAAAAAAGAGCTGCATGCGCATATTCCATAAGGGCTGGAGGCTGATTTGACCCTTAAACCGTGGCAACGCCTGAACCCCGCTCACTGGCTTTGGCCGCTGCCCGCCATTGTGGCTTGGGTGCTGTGTTGGACCTTGTTTCGCTCCGTGTGGGAGCAGGGCCTGGCGCTACCTTGGTCGCTGGCGCTGGCCAGTGCGCTGGGGGTGCTGCTGAGCCTGTGGGGTGCGAGTTGGTGGCGCCGCGCACTGATTGCGGCGGGCTTTCCGGTATCGCTGGCACTTACGCTGGGGTTGCTGGGCGGCAGTGCAGTGCCGGCCTGGGCCTGGCTGTTGCCGCTGGGTTTGTTGTTGTTGGTCTATCCCGTCAATGCCTGGCGCGATGCGCCGCTGTTTCCCACGCCTCTGAATGCACTCACCGCGTTGCCAGCCCATGCGCCCCTGCCCGTTGGTGCCCTGGTGCTGGACGCCGGTTGTGGACTAGGCCATGGCCTGCAGGCGCTGCGCCTGGCGTACCCGCAGGCCCAGCTGCAAGGCATTGAATGGAGCTGGCCATTGCGCGCGGTGTGCGCTGTGCGTTGCCCTTGGGCACGGGTGCGGCAGGGGGACATCTGGAAGGCAGACTGGTCGGGCTACGACATGGTCTATGTTTTCCAGCGGCCAGAGAGCATGGCACGCGCAGCGGCCAAGGCCCGCGCAGAATTGCGCCCTGGGAGTTGGTTGGTCAGTTTGGACTTTGAAGCAGTACAGCAGATTCCCACCGCCAGCTTGCCCACCGCAGGTGGCAAAATGGTGTGGCTGTACCAAGCGCCTCTGTCTGCGCCCACAGGAGAAAACCTATGACATCCGATACCACCCCATCCACCCCGGCAGTTACGACGCTGGACCCTGTGGATGCCCTGCAGGCCACCCAGGTGGTGGTATTTGCACTGGCCACGCTGGCTGACATGCGGGACTCCGATACCGAGAGCCATATGCTGCGTGTGCAGCGTTACGTTGGTGCCCTGTGTGCCCAACTGCAAAAATTGCCGGCGCACGCCGAGGTACTCACTCCGACCTATGTCGAAATGCTGCTCACCAGCGTGCCGATTTACGACATGGGCACCATGGGGATTCCAGACCGCATCTTGCTCAAGCCCGGTCGCCTTACAGCCGATGAAGTCGCCATCATGCGCACCCACACCACGCTGGGCCATGACGCCTTGGCCCGCGCTGAGAAGACATTGGGGTATGTGTCGCCCTTGCTCACGATCGCCAAAGAAATCACACTGTGCCACCAAGAAAAGTGGGATGGTACCGGCTACCCCAAGGGCCAATGGGGCGCGCAGATTCCCCTCTCCGCGCGCATCGTGGCCGTGGCCGACGTGTATGACGCGTTGATCAGCAACAAGGTTTACAAAGACGGTGTTTCGCATGCGCGTGCCGTGGAAATCATTACCGAAGGGCGCGGTGCGCACTTTGATCCCGACGTGGTGGATGCCTTTTTGCAGGTGCAAGAAGCGTTCGCAGCCATCGCACAGCGCCATGCCGATACGGATGCGGACATGCAGCAAAAAATTGAGTACATGGCCAATGCCATTGCAGAGGTGACAACCTTGTAATGCAAGTGCACCTCCGACAAAGAAACAATCACCACCCTCTGCTTGTCCTTGTCACTGATGCAGGCCCCATGCCTTACCATCACGCCCCATGAAGACAAGTTACCTATTCGGCGCCATCCTCCTTTGCAGCATTGCCGGTGCACTGGTTGGCGCGCGCGCTACCAAGACGGTTCTACTGGTGGTTACTGGCGTACTCTCGGCCTACGGGCTGTTCCGCATTCTGGGCTAAGCCCAAACCCTACCAAGCATTTATGAACGACACCACACAACGCCCCCCACTGCCAGACCAATTGTCGTCTGACCCCCGCAGCCCGCACCATGTTGCGGCCGTGTTTGCGCACGACGTTGGCATCCGCTTCAACGACAAGGAGCGTTCAGACGTTGAGGAATACTGCGTGAGCGAGGGTTGGATCAAAGTGCCTGCGGGCAAGACGGTGGACCGCAAAGGCAAGCCGCTATTGATCAAACTCAAGGGCAAGGTGGAGGCGTTTTACGCCTGAGAGCATGCTCGCTTTCAGCACGCGCGCCTTGCGCGCATTCAACGAATCAAGCGCACGGCCGCGATAGCCAACCAGCCCAAAACAAAGTTGGCAAGCATCAACGTGTGAATTTGGCCTGCCGCCTTGGCGGCCAGGGGCCACTCGGCAGCTTTCACGGCACGCTTAAATTTGCGAAAACCCGCAAAGTAGATGTGCCCAAAAATAAGCATCATGGCAATGCCCAGCACCAGCATGAGATTCCAGCCCAGGGGCACGCTGCCGACACCGCCGGCCAGTTTGCTTGCCTTGAATGCGGCGGTGTAGAGGTGGCTACCGCTGAAGAACAGCGCAGCAATGGCAACCAGCACCACGGTAAAGAAGCGACTCCACACTTCACTCATGAGACGCGCGCGCGGCTGGGGCTCCATCAGTGCGAGGGTCGCCGGGCGCAGGGCCAGCAGCATGAAGGTCATGCCCCCCATCCACACTATGCCTGCAACGAGGTGAATGAGCTTGGCAATGTCGTACATAAATCCTTTGGCGGTGCGTAAATTGGAAAACCCGAATTGTCGGCTCAAGTGAAGAGTTGATCGCGCGCTGCAGTGGTAATGGCCACCACACACGGGTGGGTAATGCGCCGCTCCACCGACACGGCAAAGAACTCCTCCACGAGGTCGCTGCTGCGGCCAATCACTTCCACGCCAAACTGCTCCACGATGTCTGACTCCATGACCGAAGGTGCCATGAAAACACCACGGCCCTTGCGACCAAAAGCGTTCATCAGCGCTCCGTCGTCAAACTCGCCGATGGTGGTGGGGTGAATCTGGTGGTGGCTGAGCCACCCCTCCCACTGTTGGCGCACCGAGGCTTGGGCGCCCTGCAGCAGCATGGGAGCGCCATTCAGGCACGCAGGAAAGGCGCCTTTAAGCTGCGCCCTGAGCGCCGGTGTGCAAAAGAAACTCATGGGGCTGCGCCCCAAGGGGTGGTTAAAGGCCTTCACGCTGATGCGTTTGGACATGGGCTCGTCGGCAATCACCAAGTCCAACTGGTTCAGAGCCAGCTTGGCCAGCAGGTCGGGGAACTTGCCCTCGCTGCAAATCATGCGCACTGGGGCTTCTACCTCCAATGCAGGTTCCAGTAGCCGGTAGGCTAGCGATTTGGTCACCGAGTCGGCCACGCCCACCTTGAAGTCCAGCACGCGGCGTTTCCCACTGGCCTGGCGCACCGCGTTTTCCAGCTCGGCACCCAACGTGAAGATCTGGTCCGCATAGCCCAGCGCAAGTCGGCCATCTTCGGTCAGCTCGAGATTGCGCCCACTTTTCTGAAATAGCTTGCGTCCCAGCCAGTCCTCCAGCAACTTGATCTGTCCCGACAGCGTTTGCGGCGTGGTGTGCAACTGCTCGCCCGCGCGCATGACGCCGCCCGCCTTGGCGGTGACCCAAAAATAGTGAAGGTGCTTGAAGTTCATGGAGTTCCCTCTGAAACAAACTGAAACACTGCGAAATAATCGAAGTAAAAAAATACAAAATACGAATTTACGCGAAGCATACAAGCAACTACAGTTCGAATCTTCCTAGTCACTTACTCAAAGGAGTAAACATATGCGACTCAGTACCCGAGGCCGTTTTGCCATTACCGCCATGATTGACCTGGCCCTGCGCGACAGCGGCCAGCCCGTCCCATTGCAAGACATCGCGCTGCGCCACCGCATTTCCTTATCGTATCTTGAGCAAGTATTTGCCAAGCTGAGACAGCACGGGCTGGTGGAAAGCACACGTGGCCCGGGTGGCGGCTATACCTTGGGCTTCCGTGGCAATAGCATCACCGTGGCAGACATCATTGGCGCGATTGAAGACACTGCCGATGCAGGCAACCCGCGCGATGGCACACAAGACATGACGCAGGACCTGTGGGCCGCTCTGCAGACCACCATCGTCGCGCACATGAAGACCATCACGCTGAAGAGTCTGGCGCAAGAACAGCGTGCCAAGGGCTTTCAGGTGCAAGAACGCAAGCCCGCCAAAAAAGGCGTGCTGCAAAAGATCAAGCCGCTGGCACCGGTGCGCACCAACGCGCCCAACTCGGTGTTTGCATTGGCGAATTCGCTGGCATTGCGCGGCTGATTTTCAGGTTAGATTACGTTGAGCCCTCGCTGCAGTTGCGCAAGCAGCTCCTAAATTGGTAGTGATTCCGGGCTGCTGGCAATGGCGGTTAGGCCTGCACCCAGCGACTGCTGCAGCGCCACTCGAGGTCGGCTGGGGCCACTACCGGGCCGGACGGCTCGAGGTCCATTTGTTGATATCGAACTCGGCCGCTGTGTGAGGCCCGTGTCTGCATATCAGCCTCGTTCGTGCGCTACAAATGCATCGTGCACGCTTTGGAACACCCGGCCCTGCAACCGTTGCCCCAGCACAGTGGCTTGCAGTCGGTCCATCACCGGTCCTTTGACTTCGGCCAGCTCCAAGCGAATGCCGCGCCCCCCCAGGCTTTGCTCCAGCGCGGTGAGCATGCCCAGTGCGGTGGCGTCAATCTGGTTGACTGCGGAGCAGACCAGCAACAGGCGCCGGACGCTGGCGTCCGCCTGCACCAGCGCTTCGATGCGTTCTTCCAGCGCCGTGGCGTTGGCAAAAAACAGGCTCTCGTCCACCCTCAGCGCGAGCAGGCCCGGCACGGTTTGAACAGCATGGCGTTCCACGTTGCGGAAGTGCTCGGTGCCGGGTACCCGGCCAACCACCGCCATGTGCGGATGGCTGCTGCGCCACACCAGGGCGGCCAGCGACATGGCCACGCCCAGCACGATTCCGGTCTCTACACCCAGCACAATCACACCCAGCGCCGTGGCCACAAGCGACAGCGCATCGGCCCGGTCGTAGGCCCAGCTGGCTTTGAGCGTGGGAATGTCCACCAGCGATGTCACTGCCACCAAAATGCTGGCTGCCAGCACCGCCAGCGGCAGGTAGTAGAAGAGACCCGTGAAGAAATAGATGATGACGGCCATGGCGGCTGCGGTGATGAGGGATGCCAGCGGCGTTTGTGCACCCGCCGCAAAATTGATGACCGAGCGCGACAACCCGCCGTGCACCGGGTACGCGCCGGACAGCGCCGCCGCCACATTGGCTGCGCCAAGCCCCCACAACTCGCGGTCTGGCGCAATGCGCTGCTGGCGCTGCATGGCAAACGACTGCGCCACCGAAATACTGCCCACAAAGCCTACCAACGAAATCAGCAGGGCAGGCAGCCACAGTTGGCCTAGCTCGGTCATGCCGGGCAGGGAGATGCTGAGGGCTGGGAAGCCGGCGGGCACCGTGCCTACCACGGCCACATTGCGGGCCACATCCCACCCGCCCCAGGCCACCAGGACGGTGCTCACGGCAACGGCGGCAATCGGCGCCATGCGCGCCAGCAGGTCTGCCGCCTGGCGTGCCACGCCTACACGGCGCAGGCTACTGGCCAAGTAATGCCTGCTCCAAAACAGAAACACCATGCTGCCCACACCCAGTGTCAGACTGGTGGTGTTGCTTTGGGGCAGGGCGCGCCAAAGCCCTTGCAACGTGGCCCAGCTGGAACTGCTGGGCGCAGCCACGCCCAAAATGTGTTTGAGCTGTCCCAGCGCGATCACAACGGCCGAGCCGGTGACAAAACCGCTGACCACCGGGTGGCTCAAAAAGTAGGCCAGCCAGCCCAAGCGCAGCGCGCCAAAGGCCAGAAACATCAGCCCCGAGATCAGTGCCAAGTGCATGGCCATTTGGGTGTACTCGGTGGTACCTGCGATTGCCAGTGGCTGCAGCGCGCTGGCCGTCATAAGCGCGGCAATCGCCACCGGCCCCACGGCCAGCGTCATGCTGGAGCCTAGCAGCGCATAGGCCACCACCGGCAGGATGCTGGCATACAGCCCCATCTCTGCGGGCAGGCCGGCCAAGAGGGTGTAGGCCAGGCTTTGCGGAATCACCAGCACCGCCACGATGAGCCCCGCCGACACATCACCGCCCAGCCAGCCGCGCTGGTAGTTGCGCAGCCAATTGGGCAGAAGCTTTTGCATGCAGGTCTCGAACGTGAGAACGGATTTAACGGGCAGTTTGGGCCAGCTCGAACATTTGGCCCGCGCGCATGCCGGAGCGGCAGAAGGCCAGCACGGGGGCAGGCAACTCCTGCAAGGCTTTGTGCATGGCTTGCACCTGTTCAGCGGTGTAGGCGCCGCTCACTACCGGCAGGTGTACGTAGGCCAAGCCCGCGGCATGGGCTGCGGCTTCAATGGTGCTGCTCAGCGGTTGTTCTGCGCCGCCTTCATGGTCTGGGCGGTTGTTGAGAATGGACTTGAAGCCCTGGGCCGCAGCTTCGGCCACGTCTTGCGGGCTGAGTTGGGGGGCAACAAAAAATGCGGGGGTGATTGCACGTGCAGAAATAGCCATTTCAAACTCCTTGTGACAACGCGCGGTCCGCGCGAGATTCCAACCATTCAAAAACCAGCATGCCCGCCACCATGGCGGCCACAAAAACCCAGACTTTGGCATCGCCCAAGCCCAGTGACACCAGGGCCGGACCCGGGCAAAAGCCCGCCAGTCCCCAGCCCACGCCAAACAAGGCGCTGCCGCCCAGCAGGCGCCGGTCGATGACCGTGGCCTGGGGCAGAAAAATGGCGCTACCCAACAGGGCTTTGCTGCGCCCTTTGGCCACAGTGAAAGCGCCCAGGCCTACCGCAATGCCGCCGCCCATGACCAAGGCCAGCGATGGGTCCCAAGCGCCTGCAAGGTCCAGAAACGCCAAGACCTTGGAAGGGTCGGTCATGCCGGCTAGCATCAGGCCCAGTCCGAACAACAGGCCTGCCAGAAATTCGAATGCGCGTTGCAATGTCATGGTGGGTGCCCCTAAACCAGCACGTGGCGAACGATGAACACGGTGGCAAAACCAGTCGCCATGAACATGAGCGTGGCCGCTAGCGAGCGTGTCGACAAGCGCGAGAGCCCACACACGCCGTGGCCACTGGTGCAACCAGCGCCATACCGCGTGCCTACACCCACCAGCAGGCCCGCCACCACCAACGTGGCCCAGTCGGCGTCAATGCGCATCGCAGGCAAGGGCGCCATCCACGAATACACCAGTGGCGACACCAACAGCCCGGCGAAAAAAGCCAGGCGCCAGCCAAGGTCGGCACGCGCGCCACGCACGAGGTCGCCGAGGATGCTGCTGATACCCAGCACCCGCCCGCTCACCAAAATGAACAGGGCTGAGGCAATACCCAGTAGGAGGCCGCCGCCCAACGAGGTCCAGGGTGTGAATTGGGTCAAGTCAATCGTCATGCTTGTGAATCCTTGGGTGTTGCGCAAAACTGGCTGTACAGGACTTCGAGCAGGGCCAAAGCCTCAGGACTGTTAATGCAGTAGTAGATGTTTTTGCCTTCGCGGCGGGTGCTCACCAAGCCCTCGTCGCGCAGCACCCCTAGTTGCTGGGACAAGGTGGGCTGCAGCACCCCCACTTGTTCCTCCAGCTCCCCTACGCGCATTTCACCTTGCGCCAGCTGACACAGCAGCAGCAGGCGGTCCGGGTTGGACAAGGCTTTGAGCAACCGGCAGGCGCTGTCGGCAGACTCGCGCAGCCGCACCAAGGCCAAAGCCGGTGGAGCAGGAGCATCAGGACGCATAGGAATCATTCCGGGCAAGGGAGGTAAATATGTCAGATATTCTATTGACAAACATTATATCAATCAATAAACTATAAAATCACTAGTTGAACTCGTAAGGTCATTCCATGACAACCCATCCCGTCCCCGCCGTCAAGGCGTTTTTCGATCCAGCCACCTGGACCGTGAGTTATGTGGTGTATGCCGAGCCCGGTGGTCACTGCGCCATTGTGGACGCGGTGTTGGACTACGACGCAAAATCAGGGCGCACCAGCACCACCTCTGCCGACCAGATTGCAGACTTTGTACGTGTGAACAAACTCTCAGTACAGTGGCTTCTGGAAACCCATGCGCATGCAGACCACCTGTCTGCCGCGCACTACCTGCGTGGCATCCTGGGCGGCAAGATCGCCATTGGCGCGCCCATCACCCAAGTTCAAAAAGTTTTCAAATCCATCTTTCACTTGGAAGACAGCTTTGCCCCCGACGGCAGCCAGTTCGACCACTTGCTGCAAGACGGTGAAGTGATTGGAGTGGGGCCCCTGTCGCTGCAGGCCCTGGCGGTGCCAGGCCACACCCCGGCGTGTATGGCGTTTCAAGTGGGGGGCGCCGTGTTTGTGGGTGACACCCTGTTCATGCCAGATGTCGGCACGGCACGCTGTGACTTTCCGGGGGGTGACGCGCATGTGCTGTACGGGTCCGTGCAGCGCTTGCTGTCGTTGCCGGACACCACCCGCCTGTTCATGTGCCACGACTATCCGCCCGCAGGCCGAAGCGCCCAATGGGAAACCACTGTGGCAGCACAAAAGGCCGCCAACATCCATGTCCACGAGGGCGTCACCGAGGCCGAATTTGTGGACATGCGCAAGGCGCGAGACGCCACCCTGGCCATGCCCAACCTGATCCTGCCTTCGGTGCAGGTAAATATCCGCGCAGGTGCATTGCCACCACCTGAGGCCAATGGCGTTGCCTACCTCAAGATCCCGCTAAACGCGCTGTAGCCGAACAGCACCCCATTCCAACCCGCCCAAGGAGGGCACCATGACCAGCCTGACACTCCCTTCCAGCCCTTTGCTTACTGAGCCAGCCGCAATCAACCCGGACCGCCGCACCTGGATGCTGGCCAGCGGCGCACTAGGCGCCGCAGGTGCCTTGGGTGTTGCGGTTCCCTTTGTTGCGAGTCTTGCGCCCAGCGAACGGGCCAAAGCCATGGGCGCTGCAGTGGAGGTGGACATCGGCGACCTGTTGCCCGGACAGACCAAAACCGTGGAATGGCGGGGCAAGCCGGTGTGGATCACCCGCCGCAGCCCGGAGATGGTGGCAACCCTTAAAGGCCAAGAGAGTAAGTTGGTGGACCCACAATCGCAACGAGAACAGCAACCCGAATACGCCCAAAACGCCACCCGCTCGCGCTCGCCTGATGTGTTTGTGGCCATCGGCATTTGCACGCATCTGGGCTGCTCGCCCACTGCGGTGGCGGCCGGAACCAGCAACCCCAGTCTGAATGCGGACTGGGCGGGCGGCTTCTTCTGCCCCTGCCATGGCTCCACGTTTGACGGTGCGGGCCGGGTGTTCAAGAACAAGCCCGCGCCCACCAATCTCGAAATTCCGCCGCACTACTTTGCCGGTGCCAACCGGGTCGTTATTGGCGATGACGCTGCCTAGGCAAAATCACTCCTGAATAAATAGCTGCATGCGCAGTATCTATAAGGACTGAGGGCACTTTTGACTATAAATCCGGCCCGTTGAGGCTTGGATGCGGGGGGCCGGATAGATTGCGCGCCATTACTGGAGCAGCGGGGCAAGGCCGAAACGCTCACTCCGCAATCAGGCTGCGCAGCATCCAGGCGGTCTTTTCGTGTACGTCGATGCGCTGGGTCAGCACATCGGCCGTCGGTTGGTCGTTGGCAGCGTCCACTACGGGGAATAGTTTGCGGGCCGTGCGGGCCGTGGCTTCCTGGGCCGCTAGCAGGTGGTGAATCATGTCGTCGGCATTGGGCACACCTTCCACTTCCTTGATGCTGGCCAGCTTCACAAACTCCTTGTAAGTGCCCGGCGCCGGAAAGCCCAGCGCACGAATGCGCTCCGCAATGATGTCGAGGGCCGCCCATTGCTCGCTGTACTGCGCCATGAACATGGCATGCAGACTGTTGAACTGGGGGCCGGTGACGTTCCAGTGGAAGTTATGCGTCATCAGGTACAGCGTGTAGCTATCTGCCAAAAGGCCAGACAGTCCCTCCGCAATCTTCTTGCGGTCGCGGTCATTGATTCCGATGTCAATCGCCACTTTTCTACCCAAACCTTTTGCCATACAAGCTTCTCCTTGAGTGCACTGCCCTGCAAGGGGCCGACGTTGTGCGGGGCGCCGCTGCGCTTCGCAATTGCCATCTCAGTCTATCAACTTGGCCCGTGCCTCGGCTCGTGCCCGCGACCAGGGCCTTGTATTCTCAGCCGCGCTGCAAATACACTTTCACGAAACTGCTTTTGAGTTTTTCGCCCAGGGCGGGCAAGGCATCCAATTGTTGGCTGCGGGCTGCAGCATCCACCGCATCCAGGTTGCGCCGGATCGCCTGGATGTCCGCGTCCTGGGCCTCTGCCTCCACGGCCACGAGCTTGTCACTCACACCGGGGTACAGGGCTGCCAACTTGGCGATGTCCTTGGCCTGGGCTGCATCCAGTATCAGCTCCATGGCGTCATGAAAATCAACCAGAGCCACGGCTAGCAAGGAAAAGCCATTGCGCTTGAACACATCCTGAAACACCGGGCGCACTTGTTCCAGCGCCAAGTGCGCGGTTTGCAAATCCCCGGTCTTCACAAGCCCGGCCACGTCGCCCACCATCCGGCGCACCCGGTCCAGATCGGCAACCCATTGCGTATCGCCGCGCAGTGTAAACGGCTGGTAGCGGGTGTATTTGCTTGAAAACACTTCCAGAGCTGGTACCAACAGTGCGTACTGGGCATTGGCCTTATCGCGCTCGCCTTTACCGGTCAGAAACAAGGTTTGCTTGTAGAACCCGTTCATGGCATTGAAGTCTTCCAAGAACAGCTTGCGGCTGCCAAAAGCACTTGCATAACTGCCGCCCACCAGAGTTGCCAGCAGCACGGCCCAAGCAATGCCGGTTCGCATCGGACTGGCGGATAGCGTATTCGCGCTGCGGGTGTTGATGCCCAGCAATTGGTACAGCGGACAGAAATTCAGTGCCGCAGTGGCCAGCATCACCACACTGGCGGCGTAGGCGGTCCATTGCCAGGCCCCGCTGAGCCAAAAGAATCCAAGCAGCAGCAGGCAAACGCCTGCAAGCGCGCGCACAAAACGGTCGATGGGGTGGGTATTAGTCATGGTCAGGTCCTTGGTTGAGTTGGGCGGCCGAAAGGCCGAGGGTGTAGGTCAGCCAGCTGCTGGCCGCAGTGATGCTCCAGAAGGCGAAAAAGGCCAGTGTGTAAATACCTTGGTGGCCCAGGCCCCAGCCACGCGCCCAGCCTTGCAAGTCGTGCGGGTCAAACAAGGCAAACACCACCATCTCCATCACGCAGGCCGCCAGAAACGCGGGCCAGACCACCAGCATCCACTTCTTTTGCATAACGGCTCCTTCAGCGGGGAACAATGAACACCGACTTCTCCACCACCTTGGCAGGGCTCTGCTGCGTGGTGATGACGAACTCGAATGGATGAGAACCTGCCACGGCGGCTTCATACGGAATTTGCACCCGCACCGCCACCCAGCGAGCCTGCGCGGGGCCAATGGCCAGCGTGGGCTGGTCCATGGAGGCTTGGATGCCGTCCAGGCCAGTGGCGTCCACCGAGAACTCCTGGTCCAGTTCCGTGGCGTTCATGATCTGCAGGCGGTAAACGTTTTCCATTTTGCCGCCCGCCACGATGCGTGCCAGCGTGCCGCGGTCACGCACCACGTCCACCTTGAAGGGGCTGCGCAGCGCCAGGCTCACACCCATGGCCACCAACACCGTCGCCGGAATGCCCACGTACACCAGCACCCGCGGGCGTAACACATGGTGCAAGGTTTGTGCGCGGGTCCAGTGTTGGTGTACCGCGTTGTGGGTGGAGTACTTCACCAGGCCGCGGGGATATCCCACCTTGTCCATTACGGAGTCACACACATCGGCGCACGCACCACAACCAATGCATTCGTACTGCAGGCCCTTGCGGATGTCGATGCCGGTGGGGCAGACCTGCACACACAGGCTGCAGTCGACACAAGCTCCCAGGTTCAAAGCGCGTGGATCGGCCTTTTTGGAGCGGGCACCGCGCGGCTCACCGCGTTCGCTGTCGTAGGTGACGATGAGAGTGTCCTTGTCGAACATGGCGCTCTGAAAACGCGCGTACGGGCACATGTATTTGCACACCTGCTCGCGCATGTACCCGGCGAAGCCATAGGTGGCAAAACCGTAAAAGAAAATCCAGAAGGTTTCCCAGGGGCCCAGCGTCCACTGCAGTACAGCGCTGCTCAAGGCGTGGATGGGGGTGAAGTAACCCACAAACGTAAAGCCCGTCCACAGGGCCACTGCGATCCACATGCCCTGTGTGGCGCCCTTGCGCCAGACCTTGTCCCAGTTCCAGGGGCCGGCATCGCGTCGCATGCGGGCGGAGCGGTCGCCCTCTGCGAGCTTCTCCAACCAAAGGAAGATTTCGGTGTACACGGTTTGCGGGCAGGCATAGCCGCACCACAGACGGCCTGCCACCGCAGTAAACAGGAACAGCGAAAACGCCGAGATCACCAGGATGCCCGTGAGGTAAATGAAGTCCTGCGGGTACAGCACCAGGTTGAAGATGTAAAAGCGCCGCGCGCCCAGGTCAAACAAGACCGCTTGGCGTTGGCCCCACTCCAGCCAAGGCGTGCAATAAAACACCAGCTGCGTCAAAAACACCAGCGCCCAGCGCCACTTGGCGAAGTAGCCCGAAACACTACGCGGGTAAATCCTTTTGTGCGCCTCGTACAGAGCCACCATTTCCGGCTCTGCACCCGGCGGCGCTTCGATGGGGCCGCGGTCGCTGGATACGGCGATGGGGATCACTTTGCGGGTGGAATCGGCATCTGGGTTCATAAAAATACCTCAAGCACGCTGAGATGGTGCCACTACTAAGAATACAGGTATGGGTATCCATATAGATGATTTAGATCAAGTTTTGACCACTTGTTGAACGATTCTGGTGATCAACGCACTAGCAGTGCCGCCAGAAATCTGGTCAATCGCTCAAGTTTTATAAAGGAATTTCAAAAAAGTCTTGATACCCAATGGGGTATCAAATATACTACGTGGGGTATCAAGGAATTATCATGGCACACACCACTCACATCCAGTCTCTGCGTCACCGTCACCTGGTCCTCATGACAACCATGGGGTTGGCTGCGGTGTTGGCTTGGGTTCCCGCAAGCGTGAAGGCACAGGCTGTGCCGACGTTCACCGTCGGCCTGAAGCAAAGCGGCGCCAGCACCTTTCTGGACGGCGTGGTCCAACCTGTCAAGCAAAGCACGGTATCTGCCCAGGCTTCCGGCCGCATTGCCAGCTTTGTGGTGAAGGCGGGTGACAAGGTTAAAGCCGGCCAACTGCTCGCCACCATTGACGATCGCGAAGCCTCTGTAGGCCAGCAGCGCAGCCAAGCCCAGGTGGACCAGGCCGACGCTGACCTGCGCAACGCCAAAGCCAACTTCGACCGCACCAAAGATTTGCAAGCCAAAGGGTTTATCAGCCAAGCCGCGCTGGACACCGCCGATGCCCATCTCAAAAGCGCCAAAGCCCAGCGCGACCAGGCTAGCGCAGCCATCCGCCAAAGCAGCCTGGCCCAGGGCTTTACCCGCGTCACCGCCCCGTTTGATGGCTGGGTGCTGCAAACCGACGCTCAGGCGGGCGACCTTGCCGTGCCTGGCAAGCCCCTGCTGGTGATTTACGCGCCGCTACCCCTGCGGGTAGTGGTGCAGGTGCCCGCCTCCCGCGCAGTGTTGGTGGGCCAGGCAGCCCAAGTGCAAGTACAGGCCGGCGAAGCCCTTCCCGATGCGTGGATCACTCCCAGCGCTACCAGCGTCATTCCCTCATCGGACCCTGTGTCGCAAACCACCGAATGGCGCCTGGAGCTTCCCGCCGCACAAAGCGCAGGGTTGGTGCCCGGCCTGCAAGTGCAGGTGAAGTTCAGCGCCGCTGCTGCCGCTAACCGCAGCTTGCTGGCAGTGCCAGAGCAGGCCATCGTTCGCCGCGGTGAGTTGACGGCGGTGTATGTGAAAAACGGAGAGATCTTCACCTTGCGCGCCGTTCGCTTGGGCCAAAAGCTGGGCGCCGACGGCACCGAAGTACTGGCTGGCCTGAAGGCAGGTGATGTGGTGGCACTGGACACCGTCCGCGCCGCACAAGCCCGCCCCTCCACCAAATAAGCCGCCACCACCGAACCGAGGCTGCCATGCACGCTCCTGAATCCAACCCCCAAAAACTGGGTGCCTCCGGCCGCATTGCCGCAGCCTTCCAGTCCAACGCCCTCACCCCTTTGCTGGCCTTGGTGGCGCTGCTGCTGGGCCTATTTGCCGTGTTGGTCACCCCGCGCGAAGAAGAGCCCCAGATCAACGTCACCATGGCCAATGTGTTGATCCCGTTCCCCGGGGCCAGCAGTGCCGATGTGCAGAACATGGTGGCCAAACCCGCCGAGCAGGTACTGGGCCAAATTGCCGGCATCGAACACACCTACTCCGTCTCCCGCCCCGGCGTGGCGGTGCTCACCGTCCAGTTCAAGGTGGGCGTACCCCGCACCGAAGCGCTGGTGCGCTTGTACGACGTGCTCAATGCCAACCAGGACTGGTTGCCCCGCGACTTGGGCACTTTGACACCCATCGTCAAACCTAAGGGCATTGACGATGTGCCAGTGGTCGGCATCACGCTGTGGAGCCCCGAAGGTACCCCTGCCAGCGAGCTCGAAGCCGTGGCCCATACGCTGGAGGGTGAGTTGAAGTCGGTGCCCGGTGTACGTGAAGTCACCACCATTGGCGCTCCCGGCCGCTCCATCCAGATCGACATCGACCCCACCCGCATGCGCGACCGGGGCGTGGATTTGCTGAGTCTGCAAAAAACCATTGCCGCCGCCAACTTCGGTATGCCCGCCGGCAAGGTGGTAGATACCCAAGCCAGCCCAGGCGGCGCACAGATGTTGAGCGTGGAAGCCGGCGAGTTCTTGCGCAGTGCCGACGACGTGGCCGACATGGTGGTGGGTGTCAGCAAGGGCAAGCCCGTGTTCTTGCGCGACGTGGCCCGCATCAGCACTGGTGGCCAGCAGGCCGGCAGCTATGTGTGGTTCATGCAAGGCGCGGCCAAAGGTGTCGCAAGCAATGGCGTAACGGCGCCAGCGGGCCAGGCGTTGCCCGCAGTAACCATCCAGGTCACCAAAAAGCCAGGCGAAAACGCGGTGGATGTATCGCGCGCTGTGGGCGCACGTTTGCAGGACCTGCAAAACACGGTCATTCCCGGCGACATGCAAGCCACCGTAACCCGCGACTACGGCGAAACCGCTGCCGAAAAAGCCAACAAGCTCATCCAGAAGCTCGCCTTCGCCACCGGCTCGGTGATATTGTTGGTCGGCTTTGCGCTGGGCCGCCGCGAGGCGCTCATCGTGGGAGCAGCAGTCATCCTGACGCTTACCGCAACGCTGTTTGCCAGCTGGGCCTGGGGGTTCACGCTCAACCGCGTGTCGCTGTTCGCCCTGATATTTTCTATCGGCATTCTGGTGGACGACGCGATTGTGGTGGTGGAGAACATCCACCGCCATCAGCAGCTCACCCCCAACGATTCGCTCAAAGCCATCATTCCCCGCGCGGTGGATGAGGTGGGCGGCCCCACCATCCTGGCCACCTTCACGGTGATTGCGGCGCTCTTGCCCATGGCCTTTGTGTCCGGCCTGATGGGCCCATACATGAGCCCCATTCCGATCAACTCCAGTCTTGGCATGGCCATTTCTTTGGTCATAGCCTTCACCGTCACGCCCTGGCTGGCGCTCAAGTTCATGCGCGAGCATGGCGCTGGCCAAGCGGCACACACAGCCTCTGTCTCGCCACAGCCTGGCAAGGTGCAACGCATATTCGACAAGATCCTCATGCCCCTGCTGCAGAGCGCCCGCAAGCGCTGGTATTTGCTGGGCGGCATTGTGGGCGCGCTGCTGCTCTCGGTCAGCCTGGCGCTGGTGCCCAGCTCCATGGTGGGCGTGGTGCTCAAGATGCTGCCGTTTGACAACAAGAGCGAATTCCAGGTGGTCGTGGACATGCCCGCCGGCACTGCCCTGGAAAACACAGCCGCAGCGCTGCAAGACCTCAGCGCGTACCTGGCCCAGCAGCCCGAAGTGCTGAATCTGCAAGGCTATGCAGGCACGGCTTCGCCCATCACGTTCAATGGCCTGGTGCGCCAGTATTACCTGCGCGCCGACGCCGAGCAGGGCGACTTGCAAGTGAACTTGGTTGACAAACAACATCGCAGCGAAAAAAGCCACGTGATCGCCCAGCGTTTGCGCCCAGCGCTTGAAGAAATTGGTGCCAAACACGGCGCCCGCATCAAGGTGGTGGAAGTGCCTCCCGGCCCCCCGGTCATGTCTCCTCTGGTGGCAGAGGTGTATGGCCCCGACGAAGCCGGCCGCCAGGCGCTGGCAGCCAAGATCGCACAGTCCTTCGAGGCCACCGACGACATCGTCGGTGTGGATACCAGCTTGCGCGAAGACGCTCCCCGCGTGTTCCTCCAGGTGCGTCGTCAGCGTGCCGAGTCCCTTGGCATTCCCGTAGCCGCTGTTGCGCAGACCGTGTCTGGCGCACTCAGCGGTGCCGATGCGGCCTACTTGCACGACGGCCAAAGCAAGTACCCTGTGCCCGTGCGTATTCAGCTTCCGCTGGAGAGCCAAGTGGGGCTGGAGCGCATCCTCGGCCTGTCACTGCGGGCCACCAACGGCCAACTGGTGCCACTGTCCGAGCTGGTCACCGTGGAGCGTGGAATCATCGACAAGCCCTTGTTCACCAAAGACCTCAAGGGTGTGAGTTATGTGTTTGGCGACATGGCCGGCAAGCTGGACTCGCCCCTGTACGGCTTGTTTGCCATTCGCAGCACCATGGACAGCGCCGCCAAAGAAGGTGATGCCACGGTAGGCGAGTACTGGATTCACCAGCCGACCGATACCTACCGAGGCTACGCGCTCAAGTGGGATGGTGAATCACAAATTACCTACGACACCTTCCGCGATATGGGCGCAGCCTATGGTGTGGGGCTGATCCTCATCTACTTGCTGGTAGTGGCGCAATTCAAGAGCTACCTCACGCCCCTGGTCATCATGGCGCCCATTCCGCTCACCATCATTGGTGTGATGCCCGGCCATGCCTTGCTGAACGCGCAGTTCACCGCTACCAGCATGATCGGCATGATCGCGCTGGCCGGCATCATCGTGCGCAACTCCATTTTGCTGGTGGACTTCATTGAGTTGCAGGTGAGCCAAGGCATGGACTTCCGCACCGCCGTTTTGCAATCAGCTGCGGTACGCGCACAGCCCATTGTGCTAACCGGCGTGGCCGCCATGATCGGCGCCTTCTTCATCCTGGACGACCCCATCTTCAATGGACTGGCCGTGTCCCTCATTTTCGGCATTTTGGTGTCTACCCTGCTCACGCTGGTAGTGATACCGGTCTTGTATTACGCGCTGTACCGGCGCCGTATGGAGTCGCGCGAAGACGCGGCCCTGCCAGGTACCTAAACCCCCACGCACCCAGGAGACAAACACCATGGCCCATATCGTTATCGTCGGCGCAGGCATAGGCGGCATGCCCGCCGCGTATGAAATCCGCGAGCTGCTTGGCAAAGAACACAAGGTCACGGTGGTCAACAACACCGACTACTTCCAGTTCGTGCCCAGCAACCCTTGGCTGGCTGTGGGTTGGCGCCAGCGTCAAGACATTACCTTGCCCATTGCCCCCTACCTCACACGCAAGGGCATTGGTTTCATCCCCAAAGGCGTGGAAAAGATCGACGCAGAGGCCAACCAACTCACGCTGGTCGGTGGCCAAACGCTGGCCTACGACTATCTGGTGATTACCACCGGCCCCAAACTGGCCTTCAGCGAAGTGCCTGGTGCCGGGCCGACCTCGCACGGTGGTGGTGGCTTCACCCATTCGGTTTGCAGCGTGGACCATGCCCAGGCTTTCTTTGCCGACTATGAAAGCTTCCTCAAGAACCCTGGACCGCTGGTGATCGGCGCCATGCCGGGCGCCAGCTGTTTCGGGCCGGCCTATGAGTTTGCTTTCATCCTTGACACCGACTTGCGCCGCCGCAAGCTGCGCCATAGGGTTCCCATCACATACGTGAGCAGTGAGCCCTATATCGGCCACCTCGGTCTGGGCGGAGTGGGCGACAGCAAGTCGATGTTGGAGTCTGAAATGCGCAACCGCGACATGAAGTGGATCACCAACGCCAAGACCACCAAGGTCGAAGAGGGCAAGATGTTTGTGACCCAACTCGACGACCTGGGCAATGTGTACAAGGAGCATGAGCTGGCTTTCAAGCTGTCCATGATGCTGCCTGCCTTCAAGGGTGTGGACGCCGTAGCTGCGGTTCCCAACCTGTGTAACCCGCGCGGCATGGTGCTGATTGATGAGTACCAGCGCAGCAAGGCCTACAAGAACATCTTCTCTGCGGGCGTGTGCGTGGCCATTCCGCCGGTAGAGGTGACCCCAGTGCCCACGGGAACACCCAAAACCGGCTACATGATCGAGAGCATGGTGGGTGCCATTGCCCACAACATCGCCAACGAACTTTCCGGCAAGCCTGCCTTAGAAAAAGGCACATGGAATGCCATTTGTCTCGCCGACATGGGTGATACCGGCGCAGCCTTTGTGGCGCTGCCGCAAATCCCGCCGCGCAACGTCAACTGGTTCAAAAAAGGCAAGTGGGTGCACCTGGCAAAGATCGCGTTTGAAAAATACTTCATGCGCAAGATCAAAAAGGGCAACTCCGAGCCCGTCTACGAAAAGTACGTGCTCAAGGCCCTTGGCATCGCCCGCTTGGTTGAAAAGACCAAATCCTGAACTTCCCATTTCATTACTTCACCGGAGAAAACCATGACCGTAGAACGCTATATCCACCTGTTTGCAGGCATCTTCATCCTTTTGTCATTGGCACTCGGTGTGCAGGGCAGCCCGCTGTTTGTGTCGCAGTGGTGGCTCGCCTTTACCGCCTTTGTGGGTGCCAATCTGTTCCAGTTCGGCCTTACCGATGTGTGTCTCATGGGCTGGATGCTCAAGAAGCTGGGTGTTCCCGAATCCAAAGTGGCTTGCAACCGCTGAGGTTTAACCCCGTGGCACCGCTTCCATCAGGCTCCGAAGACAATACCCCCCAGACTATTCCGGAGGACTGTATGAAGACCGCATTGACTGACGAAGCCGCCCGCACTGATGTGCTGAACCGCCTGCGCCGTGCCGAAGGGCAGCTGCGTGGCATACAGCGCATGGTGGAAGAGGGTGAAGACTGCCTGAAGATTGGCCACCAATTCTCCGCCGTACGCAAGGCGCTGGACAGCACCTATCTGCGCATGACCCTGTGCTTTCTGGAGCAGGAACTGGAGACCCGCATGCAACCCGACGCGTCCCAAAAGGACGATATGGATGACATGTTCAAAAACTTGGAAACCATGCTGGCCCGCATGCGATAGCGGCCCGCAACTTGGAGTAACGATATGCAACGCCCCCCTTTCATCCCCCGTTGGAAGGCGCTGAGCCTCGCCCTCGCTTTGGCAGGCGGTGCGCTGCCTTCGCTCCACGCCCAAAGCCTGGTAGACCTCTACGGCGCTGCACGCAGCTATGACGCCAGCTACCAGTCTGCCAAGAGCCAATTCGACGCGGCCAACTTCGCCCTGGGCGCCAGTCGCTCCAACCAGGAAGTCCTTCCCGCACCAGATCGTTCCTACGGGTCGCAAACTGCCACCATCAGCGCCTCCCAGCCGTTGTACCGCCCTGCCAACTGGGCCAGCTATGAGCAAGGCAAAAAACAGGTGGACCTGGCCCAAGCGCAACTGCAAGCGGCCGAGCAGGACCTGATCGTGCGGGTAAGCCAAGCCTACTTTGATGTGCTGGCCTCCACCGACAGCCTGGCCTTTGTCAAGAGCCAGAAAATTGCCGTGGCCGAGCAATTGGCATCGGGCCGAGAATGACCTGCGCGTCAAGACCATTGCCTTGAACCAGCTGGTAGGCAAAAGTGATGCAACCCCCAAGCCTTTGGCCGCACCCGTGGTGCTGGCCCCACTGAGCCCGGCGGATGCAGAAGCCTGGGTCCTGCAATCCACCACACGCCACCCTGGCATCCAGCAGCAAGAGATTGCGCTGGAAGTGGCCAAGCTCGAAACCGTGAAGGCCGAAGCTGGCCACAAGCCCACACTGGACCTGACGGGGAGCTACTCGGCCATTAACAACAACGGCACGTCAGCATCAGCAGCAGACACCCGTGTGAACTTAGCCACGGTGGGACTGAGCTTCAACCTGCCCCTGTTTGCAGGCTATGCCACGCAAAACCGCATCAAAGAGACTTTGGCACTGGAAGACAAGGCGCGCACCGACCTGGAAGCAACCAAGCGCACGGTGGCACAGGGCACGCGTACCGCCTTCTTTGGTGTGCTGTCCGGCCAAGGCCAGGTCAAAGCACTGGAAGCTGCCGAAGCATCCAGCCAGAGCGCCCTGGATGCCAACAAGTTGGGCTACCAGGTGGGTGTGCGCATCAACATCGATGTGCTCAACAGCCAGAGCCAGTTGTTTGACACCAAGGCCAAGCTGGCCAAGGCGCGCTATGACGTTCTTTTGGGGAGCTTGAAGCTCAAGCAGGCCAATGGCACGCTGGCGGCAGAAGACCTGAACCTGATCAATGGGCAGTTGGCAAACTGAT
>REAW01000026.1 GCA_004293725.1 Curvibacter sp. | reverse complement strand
GTCGCATGGAGTTGTCTTGTTTGGCGGCTGGGTTCTCTACGAGGCGCTGCTCCGAGCAGCGATGAAAAAGGGCGAAGAGGAGGCAGCGCTTTGCAATGCACTGGCGGTCACAAAGGGTTACTTCAACATGATTGGAACCGGCACACGTCACGCAAATACTCTGAGCGATGAATTCTTTCGAGCGTGTTCGTCGTATTTGGAGATTCCATATCTGCTCGTTCAAATCATCGCCGGAAGAATTTCCGAGCAGGATTTGCTCGCGCTAGGTAGCTTTGCTGAAATTGACGTGGCAAATATTTTGAAAGCTGCAAAAACATACACTACCTCCGCGAGGTAGCGTGAACATCGCTCAAGGCCCTGGTCTACATACGTTATTCTTTCCGCAGATTCCGTTGCATGCGAGACTTTTTATGCCGTACTTGCCAACGTTAAAGCTCTGACAGTCGTGCCTTTACATCGGCTTCGTTCAATAAAGCAATCTGTTGCGCCTCGGGTGTAACAAGCTGGTCTAGGTCGAGTGTCAGGTGCTTAACAAGCGCGAACAGAATCAGGAGCATGGCATTGAGCGCAAAATATCGCCCGTAATTTCAGTGCCATCTCCATTCAGTACAAGAAGCACTGCTGAGACAGCATTCACTGACCAAATTGTTTGGACAGCGATGGTTACCGATGCTGGTCGCATCTGACGGTCTGGTGAATCAGGTGGATTCAAGCTTACTGGCCTTGTTGGGAAACTGGGGGTTGCTTGTCGCCGAACTGGTAAATGGTCATAACGTTGGTCACGACCATATCCAACATTGCCTTAGCGTTAGCTAAACGGATTGCCGACAAACTACTGCTCAGTGACACCAAACGTCACCGACCTACTCAGGGTCCTGAGTTGCAACGGAAACAGTTTCCACACCTATCGCCTTCATGCATTGAAGGAAGAAACTCATCCTAAAAGAACCGCGGCTGATTTTGTTCGCAATGGCTCCTTCCGAGTCGATTACCCCAATTGCCGCAAGTCTTGAAGCTAGAACTCTGTAATTGATGTCTCGCCGGGTCAACTCGGCCTTCAGTATCAGACTGGCCTCTTTATCCCAATTGGTCATATGTCACTTGTGGTATTTAAATCACATTTTAGATGGATATGTGTCATTTTCAATAGAGCCAACCTACAATGTCATTTATGACAACAATATGCGCATTTATGACATTACCAGTCTTTAAACTAATTTAGTAACAGGAAGCGAAGTACCTAAATTGATTGAATTTCTAAACAGAAGTGGAAGAGGTGGAGCCAACCGGCTCGTGCACACCAACTTCTTAACTTTAGGAAATTTAAATGAGCAACAACCGAAAATGGACAGAGACAAAAATTGCAAGGATGGTGGCCGAAGGATACGGCCTAGGTAAAGGTGCCAACTACCGACCCTGGCTTGAAGTGCGCTCGTTTAGCAGCCTGGGTCGTAGCCGCCGTGTATTCAGCAAAAAGACTGGCCGCGTACATCACCTTCTATCGGATATCGAGTACTACCTCTTCATTGTGCTCGAATGGCAACGGGACATCGTCGACATCAGAGAACAGTTCCCTCTTGAACGCGACCTCACACAGACGGTCGCTAATGAGATGAGGGCGAGGCACCCCTGCTATCCCGGTACCCAAATTCCCGCAGTAATGACGACTGACTTCATGGTCACTCGCATAAAGCACGGGGAAGAACAATTGGAGGCATTGAACTCCAAGTGCAGCGCTGAAGCCTCGAACGAACGCTCCCTCGAGAAACTCGAGATGCAACGGCGGTACATGGCAAAACTCGATATACCTCACCACCTGGTGTTCAGCACAGACCTTCCATCCCAAAACATCAAAAACGTTGATTGGATTAGAGACAGCCAGCTAAAGGAAAACGAATTGGAACCTTTTCAGGGCTTCTGGAACGGTATGTCGGCCAAGATGGAGAACGCGCTTAGCCATGCCGGCGCAAACAACAAAACTTTAGCGGCTTTCTGCGGCGACTTTGACACTAGCAATGGAGTCGCCGCAGGTACAGGTCTGCGCGCCGCTCGGATGCTCATGTCGGACAGGGTTCTATTAGTTGACTTGCGAGAGCCAAACATCGTGGCGCTTCCAATGCGGAACTTCCAGGTTACAGGCTCCCTAGGGCAGCTGCGTTCTGTTGGAGGCCAATGATGCTCTTTAAGAACGACATATTCTTCCTCCATGGTGGGCGGTATCGTCTATTACACATTGCAACAAATGAGGACAAGGCCTGGGCAATCAACGTTGACGACCAAAAGGCGTGGCCTAGGGAGTTCAGCTGGAGCCAGCTTCACAAGCTCGAACCTCACAATAATCGCGTTCCAACACCTGCGGCCGAGATTGAGAAAGAAGAAGAAGGCACCAACACTGAGTCTCAAAACCTTCAAGGTAAGACCTATAGCCGCAGCAGGGGCACCCCAACCGCACCCATGTTGGCTGTGCGTGACAGCGCCGTAAAGCTATTGGGGGACCTGCCAAATAGGCCCGAGATATTCAAAGCCGACCAAAGGGGACAAATCGTCCTGGCTAGAGCCCAAGAGGCTGGTTGCTCAGTTCCAACAATTTACAAGCATCTTCGTCAATTTTGGGTAGGCGGGCAAACGCCAGCAGCTCTACTCGGCAATTTTCACCGCTGCGGCGGCTCGAGCACTGGATTGACCGGTAGACGCGGAGCACCTCCAGAGTTCACGCGTGATATTTACCAACTCAGCGAAAAAGACATCCGAAATTTCAAGAAGGAAATTGAGTCGCGTTACCTGAAAGACAAGCGTCGTCAGATGACGAAATGTTTCCAACACATGCTGGAGGAGGATTATGAAACTTTGGATGGGAACGGTGACCCCTTTGTCTTGCCGGAGGGCGAACGTCCGACATTCAAACAATTTGAATACTTCCTTCGCAAGAACTACCCACTGAAAGTTCGTCTTCGGTCGCGGGAGGGAGATAAGGACTTTGAAAGAGACCACAGAGCTGTGCTGGGAACCGTCATGGCTGACTGCCTGGGGGTTGGACATTACTACGAAGCGGACGCAACGATTGCTGACGTCTACCTCGTAGCATCGGATGACATTCGAAAAATCATCGGTAAGCCAACTATCTACATCATCATAGACCGTAAATCCCGGCTCATAGTGGGATGGTATGTCGGCTTAGAAAACGCCAGCTGGATTTGCGCTATGCAGGCATTTTTTAGTATCTCTCAAGATAAGCGAATGCTCTGCGAACGGCTCGGCGTAGTTTATGACCCGGCTGATTGGCCCGCCCATCAAGTTTTTCCTAAACAGGTACTGGCTGACAGAAGCGAAGTACTTACAAAGACGAGTGACCAACTCGCTGAGAACTTGGATGTCATCGTAACAACGGTACCCTCAAAGCGCCCAGACTGGAAGCCAGTCATCGAGTCCGAATTTAAGCAAACCCGTATGACACTTCAAGCGGGAGCTCCAGGCTTTGACCCGCCAGAAAATGCCATGGCACGTCAAGGTAAGCGCTATGACAAAGATGCATGTATGACATTGAAGCAATTTGAGAAAGTCATTCTTGAAGCCATCATCGCGCACAACCGCAGACCCCTACTCGACTACCCTTTGTCACACAAGGAGTTTGGTGACGGGGTCGCACCGATTCCCATCGAACTTTGGAATCACGGCATCGTCGAAAGGTCTGGACTGCTGCCACGTTATGCCGAAGACAGCGTCCGCATGGCATTACTTCCAAGGAGCCAGGGAAGTGTCAGCGAGGCAGGCATTGAGTTTGAGAATTGCCATTACTCCTGCGCGGAAGCAATAAAAAACGGATGGTTCGAAATTGGGCGCAAGAAGCGATTCAAAGTTGAAGTCTCATTTGACCGTCGCCTCGTAGACACCATCTATGTTCACGACCCCGCCAATACCGGAAAAATCTACACCTGCTCACTGACAACCGTTAGCGAACGCTACGAGGGATTTTCCTTCTCAGAAGTTTTCGCCATCGAAAAGCTAAAAAGAAATTCCAATGTGCATCTGAAACAAGTTCGAACACAGGTGACTGCTGACTACAACCGTAAGACGAAGTCCGTGTTCGACGAAGCCAAGGAAAACCTCAAGAATGCAAAGCTGTCCTCATCGCGCGCAGCACGCAGAGCAGACACAAAGCCAGCACGCGAAGAAAACCTACGCGCGGAACGCCAGGAACTTGCTAACCCGCATGTTTCCAGTACGCAGCTGCCCGCGAAAGTAATCTCAATTAGGGCACCTGTACCTGCACTCAAGTCGGATGTTTCTGCCAATGAACCGCTGCCTCCAGAGGGCACATCAGTGGCACTAGTGACAACGACGCTGACACCCCAAGAACGAATCAAACAATTGAAAGAAAAAATGCTCCATGGATAACCGACAACTCAACTGCCCCGAAGCAGTATTAGCGCAGTACAACACCCAGCGCCTCCCCCAGTTCAAAGGAAATCCCTTAGTAGAAGCGCTGCCGCTGGCAATGACCAACGATGAAATCTTTGAAGCAATGACATTGCTGCCCGAGTTCGAGCAACAACAGCAAAGTTGGTCCGACGATGAACGCATACAAATGATTCTGACTCTAAGCAACTTCACCATTCCGCTTCCGCGGCACATTTCAATGGCTCGTTCGCTGGACTCCATGCTGCGTGCGGGATATTGTGGGCGTATGCCTCGCACTACCGAGCACGCCGCGAGGCTGCAGAAGACTTACGACGCTCGCATGCATGGCAAGCAATCAGCCTTAGAAGTTCTGGCGAGTAACCCACAGCTCTCGACCTTGCTCATGGGTGTGTCCGGAATGGGGAAGACTACCTCGATAAAGCGCTTCTTCTCAAATATCCCGCAGGTGATTTACCACCCTGAGCTTCACATCTACCAAATCACCTACCTGCATGTTGAAATGCCCAGTGACGGTGCCAGTATCAAAGGCTTAGCACACGGAATACTGCAGCAGATTGACCGACTCATACCAGGTGCCAACTATTACGCGCTGTACGCGAAAGGAAAGTCCAGCGCAGACACGTTAATGCGTAGCGTCGCTCGAGTTATGAACCAGCATTTCGTTGGATTTCTTATCGCGGATGAAATCCAAAACTTGACCAACTCGAGAAAAGGCAAGGAAACTGTAATGACCGAGCTTGTGTCAGCTTGTAACGAATTGGGCGTTCCCATTCTTTTTGTCGGCACAAACAAGGCTGCCAGCGTCTTCTCATTGGATTTTCGAAAGTCTCGGCGCGCGTCTGGTCATGGCATTGAACACTGGGACAGACTTCAAGAATTCAACGACGACAACTCACACGGAGAATGGCGCGACTTCCTAGAGGTGCTTTGGACTTTTCAATGGGTCCGCAATCCCGTGGAGTTGAATGCAGACTTGGCTGCAAATATGTACCACCTCAGTCAAGGTGTCATCGATATCGCCATAAAGCTTTTTGCATCTGCGCAGGTAAAGGCAATCTTTGATAAATCCGAGTGCATTACGTCCGAACTTTTGTGTGATGTATACGACTCTGAACTCAGTTTGCTGCACCCGATGCTTGATGCACTACGCGAAGGAAATCCGAACAAATTGGCTCAGTTTCCCGACATCGCGCCGATAGGTACCGCAGATTTGGTCAACAGCGCAGTACGCAAAGTTCGCGCTCGGACGTCAGACACTTATGGCGTGAAACCATCGGACCCAACTTACGAGGCTAGTATCGCCGCGTCTCTAATTACCGGAGGAATCAACGATGAAGTTGCATTGGATGCGGCTGCCGCAGTTGTCGAGGCCGGTACGGCCATGAATCTCAGGGAGGGAGTTCAGGAAGCATGGAAAGAGGTAACTGCGACTAGACCTAAGAAGGCTACAAGGGGCACTAAGAGCTTGTCTGGTCAATTGGTCGTAGCCGCCGTCGAATACGACGCTGATGACTACAGAAATGCCGAGGTTCAAGCCAAAATCGGGAAATCTGATGTTCATCTTGAGTTGCAGCGATTGAGAATGGCACTGCCACTCGAGGAGCTCTTGGACATCTCCTGATGACCCTGCTGTCGAAACCCTACCCTGACGAATTAATAGGTAGTGTGATTGCCAGAGGCGCCTGGCACACTGGGCTACCGGTGAAAGCATTGGTGCGAGATGTATTCGGACCCCAGCGAAGCTACTATTCATTACTACTGGGTACCGGGTTTTCTCGACTCGAGCGCATGACTGGGACAGACGCAGAAGAACTGCTGCTCTCCCACACCGTTTTTCCGTATGCGACCGCCTACATGCAGCTGGAGATTCGCGAGGTTCTCAAGGCAAAGGCTCTGAAATCAAGTTCAAGTGAGGACTGCCTTTCTTCTATAACCAAAAACGTGTCGCACGGAGTTCCATATCGTCGCGTTTGTTCTCTTTGCATTCAAGAGGACATGAAGACCTATGGAGAAAGCTATTGGCACAGGCAGCATCACTTACCTGGAGTACTTGTATGCCTGCGGCACGAAGTAAAGCTTCATGTCACAACTCTTCAAGTGCGTGGACGGACTCAAGTACGGGATAGCGTTTTGCCAAATCTAATCGAGCATGTACCGGTAGAAACGTCACTGCCTTTGAGTCAGCTGCTTGCCATCGCCAAACTCTCAGTTCAGGTTCTAAGTGAGACCTTCCAGTCTGAGTCAGACTTACGGCAAAGGCTTCGCTCGAAGGCGATGGAACTAGGATACAAAAGGAAGTCAGGTGATGTTGCAGGGCATGCGTTGTCAATTGCATTGCAGAGGTTTCATGGAGCAGCGCTGCTGTCGGAAACCGGAAGCCGACTTTGCCAACGCGCTCCCTGGCCAACTCTGATGCTGCAACCAAACATATTGGTGCCATTCGCGACACCAAAGTATGTGTTGATGCAAGCCTTTCTTGAGCAAAGTCCGTCCGCGGCAGTGACAGTTGAATCTGCATACAAGAAACCTGGAAAGTTGGGCACTGACTTCAAACGCTTGGACACTCGACTTTCAAAGAGATTACAGACTGCTGTTCAAAAGGCGCAGCAGAAGAATCTGCGGCTGACCGTGAAGGAGCTTTTAAGTGGTTCCGGGTCATGGCAAATCTTTCGCCACAAACGAAAGCTGTTACCAAAGTCAGCCGAGTTCATCGTGGCATTTCGAAAATCCGAGCAGTCCGAACGACAAATTGGTGTTAGGGACTATTGGAGGAAGCGGCATCCAGCGCGGTTCAATCAGGTAGCAAGTGAGTCTTAATCGATGTCAGATTGAAGTCTTTTTGACCAGCGACAAGGGCACATTAAAGTAACTATTTAGACACCATTGCGCGAGTGGGATTCAATTTCCGCTTGCAGACATAGACTTGACTCCACCTTAACTGCAGGGTGGTCGGGCCACTATATCCTTCCTGTGTAGGAAAGACTCCAAGGCTAAACGCGATTCCTATTCATCTCCATATAACTGGAGGTAAAAATGGAACTCGCAATTGGCGTCGGATTCAACGGTAGTAATTTTTTTTGTCGAACAGTCACGTCCGCCGGCGAGCTGAATTTGTTGCCACTAAAGACATTGCACAACCGTGGACTCCCCACAGGCACCAAGACCACTCGTTGTAGAGTTGAATCCAATTTTTCAGACTGGCGGAAAGTGTCCGCCTCTGAATACCTGAGCACATTTGGATTTCAACTGCCAGACTCAATTTCAGATGAGCACCAGTTCTACGAAACAGAGATAGATGGACGGCGCTTTGTTATCCCAGCCCTGGCTTTGATGCGCGCACTATTCAGGCCAGCGTTACATATGCTCCCAGCAATGTTCCGTCCCCAAGCACTCGACCAGATTGGACGAATTACGCCTTCAGAAAGCGGGCTAAAAGTGGAAATCGACGCTAGCTGGGCAAAAGCTGCAAGCTCTGGTCAATCCTACGGTTGGAAATCTGCCATTTCCTGGTTCTTCGCTCACCCAAGTGCAAGCTTGTCAGCTGGTAGCGTACATACGAACGCTCGTTCGGGCCGCATCGACCTGTCACTCCCAGATGCAGAAGCACGCATAGTATTCACTGGAGTAAGAGTCGCGAAGACAATATTTGTAGTGGACGCGAGCGTTATGACGGTAACGCCATTAGACGCTCCCATCGATGACCTCGTAGGATTGCCAAAAACATTTCTACTGCATCAAAGTGCACTCGGAAAACCCAAAATTACGACTGAAATCACCGTTCCTTTTCATAGCGACGGTAGCTCTGCATTGTCCGACCTCGAATGGGAAAAGGTAGAAAACGTAATTCTCACCTCTCGCCAAAAAGCGAGCAACTACAAGCTATCTCAGCGTGACCTTCTTGATGGCGTCTTGGAAAAACTGGCTACAAACCAGAGTTGGAAGGAAATCAATTACAAAGTTGGCACGTGGGTAAATGCGAGTGCGATGTTTCACAGATTGGGGAAACGCGGTGCACTGCCTGAGATTCTGGAAGTTCTTGTGGAGAGTCGTACGGGGTCTACGTGAAGAACTTTAGCTTTGCCTCCGATATAGCCAATCAATATTCGATTGCAGCCGAATACCAGCTAGATTGGCTGTGCATTGCGTCGCTGCACTTTTAGTGACGATTGCAACCATGAAAATAAATACAGCAGGAAACGCGCAGTTAACTTAAGTAGGCCCATGAATGGATAGAGAACAATCGAAATTAATGCGAACCACCCGATAAACTTAACTAGCGTGGGGTTCAGTCCCAACAGTTCTGCGATGGCCGAAAATACGCTGTTGAGAAGACTTGGATGCGTGACGATGACGTATCCGGTCGCGGCTATGACACCGTACTTTCCCATTTTCTGAAGAGCTTCGCTTTTTGGAATCAGGCGGGCCCCATATAGCCTGGTCTTGCTGACCAGGCTCAATTCCTTCTCCGAGGCTGCGGCCACCCTTCCCATCTTCAACAGTTTCACTGATGCCACGAAGGGAACTACATCGAGAGCGGCGAAGAAGTAGTCACTTTTTTCAATTTCTTCATCGCGTCGAATTTTCGTCTCAAGGTTACTTACGCCGCCGACAAGAAAATTGACCACGCCTCCTGCAACTCTGTCTGTTGTATTCCACTGGACTTGTCCTTTTGAGTCCAATACAAATTGCCCTAAAAATTTGTGCCCCTCTGCACCAATGAAGCCAATGGCATACAACCCCCTTTCCGTTGGGCCAAGAGGTTGCTGTGCAGGCTGAGGCTGAGGCTGAGGCTGAGGTTGGGGTTCGGGTTGGGGTTCGGGATTTCCTTGGCCTATGCCAAAGAAATTCTTGACTGCATTCGTGGCGCTCTCGGCAGTTTGCTTGGTGGCTTGAATCACGTTGTTTACGCTACTCATGACATGCAAGGAAGTTACATCATTGTCCAAAAAATATTGGATGACAGGAACGATGATTTCTCCGTAATTCCTGAGAATTTTCTGGAAGGCGGGGTCTGAGCCGTACAGCCGGAAGACCTCGGGCGACTGCTCCGGATATTTTGAGAACGCAATCCAGGCCTTCAGCACAAGTTCGCCACGTGGGCTTTTGGCATCTATGTCTTCATCCCCGGCGTAGTCCAGGAGCAGTGCCTGGGTCTCCAAGGGCGCATCAACGATGCGCTTGTCAATTGCGCCCAGCTTCTTCTCAGTCTGGATTCGAATCAGATTGTGTGCAAAGGGCAATGATGTCGACCAATACACGATACCGGCCGAAATGAGCGCCGCCACCGCAATAACAAAAGTCAGTTTTCTCCGGTACACCTTGTTAACTCCTGCATCAGTATCGTGAATCTGACAAATAGCCACGCAACTCTGCGTCAATTTCTTCCTGCAATCCATCAGGACTGATAACCCGAATGTGGGGAATCCAATACTTGACGATGGGAACCACCTGTTTGTGATGGCCAACCTTCGCCGACAGAATCAGGCTGCCGTCTACCAGTTCCTTTTCGATGACCTGATTGGCAATGAGCTTGCGTCGTTTGAAATAGGGCGCAATGGCCTTGTCCACCTTAAGAACAACTTCGGTGGGTTGCTCGCTCAGCCAAACCCCTTCTTCCAAATCCAGCTTGTCATTCACGCTCTGATTGAAGTGGTATTTCTGCTCGGATACAAGAAGGCCTTCAATTTTCGAAAAAGAGAAGGTTTTTAACTTGTCGGAATGCCTGGCTGCAAGGTACCAAACGCCCTTGTTATTCACGAGCCTATAAGGTTCAACGTCATAGACCTTTGAACTGTCAGCGCCCTGGTAAGAAAAACTGACAACAGCGCGCGCGAAGATGGCCTGCTCGAGCTTTTTGAAGGACTCTTCTTTTCCCCGAAGGTCTTCATAGTGGTGCCCCTTTATCAGGAGCGCCGATTGAATCCGCGCATCAAATATCTCCCGAAGGAAGTCCTCTGAGAGTGTCGGGAAAAGTCCCGCCACTCCTGCGAGGCTTGCAAAGCGCTCAATGTCTTTCAGCGCGAGCTTGCCAAGGAAGGCAGGATTCAAAAAGTACTTTCCATCACTCTTTTCTAAGGGTAAATAGCTGAATCGCTCGTTGATATCCCGCTGCACTGTGCGCAAATTGACGTCGAACTCGTGCGCAAGCTGCCTTGGGTCCAGCTTCTCACCCTGATTAAGCTTGAAGAGAATCATCGCCAGCCGGCGAACAAGGGTGTCGTGATTGGCAGCGGTCAAGTTTGTAGTCAGTAGTCTTGATGATTCCCTGCAATCAGACTTTTGGTGGGCGGATGTCTTTTACTGCCACTTCATCCGCAACTGCCTTGGGGGTATCAACCGCTGGCAACTCAGGCTTTGTTTTGGATGTCGTCAACTGCTGCGCGGCATCAACCGTCCGCTCATAAAGTCCCTTTGCAGTCTCAGATGCAGCACCCGCAGCGATGGAAGCGGCTTCACTGGCTTTGCCCACCGCCCCTTTGACTGCCATTGAAGTTGTTCCCAACATGGCTCCGGTTGACTCCAATGCACTCTTAGCTGCGCTGGATGTGGTTTCCGCCGCGCTGGAAGCAGCTTGTCCGGTTTGGGTGGCAACCTCTGAGAGCACGCTTGCGGTTGACTCATAAATCTCGTTCGATTTTTTTACGGTCTGTTCAGCAGCATCCTTCAAGATGTCAACCATCTTGCCTGTGACGTCTGACAAACTCTTTCCGAACTTGGCGGCATAGGTTTTGATAAAACCTTTGAATTCCGCGATGTTTTCCGGGCTCAATATTTCATTGGTTGTCTTTACAACGAACGCAATGATTGCCTTGATTGTTTCAACCCCAATTTCCAGTCCAGCGCGCAACTTGTCGAGAATCTCATTGCGTTCAGCGTCGCTGAGCGCGCTCCAGCCGTAATAAATGGCCCCGAATGCAGCGCAGGTCATCGCAATCGGATTCGTCAACGTTGCTGCGGTCGCGACTGTCCCGACCGCACTGAGGGTATTTCCAAGCAGCAACTGTCCGGTTGCAATGATGGTGACGGAACTCATATATCCAAGACCAAACCCGAACTTGGCCATTTCCAGAACCCGGCCCGTCTTTGATACGGTTGGATTGGCAGACTTCTTCATCGCATCTATGTGGTCGTCAATGAACTCATTGACCGATGCGCCCATGCTGTAAATGCCTTGAATGGCCGTGGCCATTGAGCTCAGCACCATCCCTGCTGGATGCAATTTCGCGACATTCAACAATGCCTCAGCGCCTATTGCCATATGTACCCCCCCGTTTTGAATTGTTCTTTGCGATATACGCAATTATTAGAAAGATGATACTCGCGGCAACGGCTCCGTATGGGCAGGCTCGGGACGGCCATTGGCATTGGCCTCACTCAATGAATACTATTGGAAGCGTGCTGCTGCGACGTGCACTCTTCAGCGCTTTGAGCCTGAAACCATCTTCCAAATCAGGACGGCTGCAAGACAGGCGATGGCAAGCAATGCCAGTTTTATGCCCGCTGCCAATACCCCCACCCATACCGATAGCGCGCCAAGCTTGATAAATGTAAGCGCCACTCCAATTCCAATGATTGCCAGCCAGAACATGATTTAACTCCTGCAGAAACGTATTAAGGAACTGCAGTATTCATCGCGTGAACGACAGGTCGTGTCGTTTCTATCTGCGAAAGACATTTTTAATTTGGGAAAACACCGACTGGTGGTCTCTATTGCAGTAGGGTGACCAAACCCTTGTAAATTGGAATCAATATGTACTCCAACCCAAAGCAGTGGGCCGAAATTCGAAGAAGAGTTCTTCTTCGCGGCGAGTCCGTGGGAAGTGTTAGCCGTTCAGAGCGGATGAGCCGTAATACTGTCAAGAAGATTCTGAAGCTCGAGGCTCCACCTGGCTACGACAAGTCAAAGCGAAAGCCTCAATCCAAGTTGGCGAAAGAAGTTGCGCCGCCTGCGGTTGCGAAGCCGGCGCCAGAATCCGAGTGGAATAGCTGGCTTTCAGAAATTGAACGTGGGCGCAATCAGCCCGAATTTGCCGGGGTCGATAGCGGGCAGCTCACAAGAATGCTTTGGCCACACCCGGCGCGACTGAGAACAAAGGCGCTCACTGTACTGGCTCACGGCAAGGGGTTCAGTCAGCACAAAATCAGTGAATTCTTGGGCATTAGCGTCAATACGGTCAGGAAATATCTAGTCGCATATCGTTTGTCCGGCACGGCTGGACTATTCGCGCGCGCTCCAAGAGAGAAAAAATCCGATGACCCGCGCTTTCGCGCATCCATCTTCCGGCTGCTTCATGAGCCGCCTTCATTGAGCGGAATCAACCGAAGTGTCTGGCGCCTAATCGACTTAAGACACGCGCTCGAGTTGCAGGGAGTAAGTGCCTGCCACGAAACCATCCTTCAAGTTATCAAGAGTGCCGGCTACCGCTGGCGTTCTGCGAAAGTCGTGCTGACCAGCACTGACCCGGAATATCGCGAAAAGCTTGAACACCTTCAATCAATTCTCGGCGCACTTCTGCCTTCTGAACGCTTCTTTTCCATCGATGAATATGGTCCCTTTGCAATCAAGATGAAGGGAGGTCGTTGGCTGGTTGGACCCGATGAAAGTCCTTCAGTGCCTCAATGGCAAAAGTCCAAGGGTTGGCTGATTTTGACTGCTGCACTTGAGCTTTCAACAAACCAAGTAACCCACTTTTACTCAACTGCCAAGAACACAAACGAGATGATTCGCATGATTGGCACCCTCGTCGAAGAGTACAAGACCACAACTAAGCTTTTTATCTCTTGGGACGCGGCATCGTGGCACATGTCAAAGGCTTTAGTAAGTTTTATCGATGAGCACAACGAAGTTGCCATCGATAACAGCCGGCCCACGGTAGAGCTGGTTCCCCTTCCTGCCTCAGCGCAATTTTTAAATGTCATCGAGTCGGTGTTCAGCGGGATGGCACGCTCCATCATCCATGGCAGCAACTATGAGTCCAAGGATGCCGCCATTCAGGCAATTAATCTGTACTTCGAAGAACGGAACGGAAACTTCAAGGTCAACCCGCGACGCGCAGGCAACAAGATTTGGGGTAAAGAGAGAAGCCCAAGTGAGTTTTCAAGTAGCCATAACTGCAAGGACCCAGCCTACCGCTGAATTCGTGCTGAGATTTTGCCTCTGATACGGCAAATCAAAATTTTGATTGCAGCTTAGAACCGAATAGGTTGTCTGCGCATTGCGCCGCTGCACTTTCAGAGACGACAGCAACCATGAAAAGAAGGACAGCAGGAATCGAGCAGTTAATTTGAGCGCGGCTCATTGCAACTTCTCCATCAACCGTGTGTGAAGGTCAGAGACTATCAATGCCCGATATGAGTGTGAGCGGCGCAAGTCATCCCCAAATGCACACCGCATGTGCAGTAAATTCCGGATTGATTCACCGATTTTCATTTGCACCATATTGGTGCGGGGCTTTACTGACCGCCTTAGATTGCCAGTAGCTTGCTAAGTGTCAGTTCAATTTCGCCTTATTTTTGGCCACTAGTGAATGCCGGCTACACAACAGTCTACGCCCTAGAATATTTCATTTAACGACCTGAATGTCGGTTTGGTTTCGGGCACAAACATTCGATTTAAGGACACTAATGTCTGTCAGTGCTACGAAAATGGGGCCTTTAAGAGCGAAGGCCGATTAACGACTCTATTGTCGTTGTCCAGCGCTCCACAGCGGCCTGGTCGCCCACCACCAGAGCGGCCAACAGGCCCGCCGCTCGCCGATCTTCGACAGAGGCAAGGATGCGGTCGCGCAGCACCTGGCGGACCAGCGCCACAGGGGCTTGCCACGTCGGGCCCAGGCGCTGGGGTTCGGGGTCTTTGGGGCCGGCGCGCACATACGCAGTGGCCTGCACACCTTGCCCCCACATCCACAACTCATAGTCAAACCCATGCGGATTCATGCTGCCGTGCGGCGCCCGTGGGCGCAGGGTGAATTGCCAACGCTCGCCCGCCTGCAATGGCGCAGGCACCCGCTGCAAGCCCGTCTGCTCGCCCAGCAGCGCGTAGCCACTGGCATACCAGGCCACTGCCATGCGCGCAGGCACAGCCACTGCGCGCCCATCCAACAGGGCTTGCTCCACCTGGAGCGTGAAACGCAAACCCGCTTCGCTGGCCTGTGGCAACCCCTCCACCACACCGGTCACGCGCAAGTCACGCCCCTCCAGCACAGGCGCCAGCGCCGTGCTGGAAAACACCACGGCCCGTGCGCCGGTGCTCCCCCACCCCAATGCCATGCCAGACAGCAACACCAGTGCGGCAGCCACCGCTGAAGCGGGCGAGTGGCGCATCCAAATTGCTATCTTTTCGGGAGCTTCTTGCGCATACAGAACGGGGGCCAGAAGCAACAAAAGCATGTAAGCCCACAGCGGCCACAAAGCCACCTGTTGCAGCTGCCATGCAGCGCCCAACACCCAGCCCAGCAGCGCCGCAAACACCGTGCGGGGCCACGCGCTGGTGCGGTTGGCGGCGGAGAACATGGCGCCATGCTAACCCGTTCCGAGGCGCTTGAAATGCATGGCGCGGGACTTGCTTGAAGCCCTGCGTCAAGCCCAATTGTTAGTATGGGGCTGGTGCGGCGTTCGCTGCACCTGTGTCCCCGTGTGAGATTACCGAGAGAACGGCCCATGTCCATTCACGCAGCGCTGAACCACGTCACCCACTACACCTACGACCGTTTGGTCAATCTCGGCCCCCAGGTCATCCGGTTGCGCCCCGCGCCCCACTGCCGCAGCAAGGTGGTGTCCTACTCCCTCAAGGTAGAACCCAGCACTCACTTCGTCAACTGGCAGCAAGACCCGTTTGCCAACTACCAGGGTCGCCTGGTGTTTCCTGAAAAGACCAAAGAATTCAAGGTCACGGTGGACCTGGTGGTGGAGATGGCGGTCTACAACCCGTTTGACTTCTTCCTGGAGCCTGAGGCCGAAGAGTTCCCATTCACCTACGCCCCCGAACTCAAACAAGAACTGGCCCCCTACCTGGCCGCCGACCCCGTCACGCCCCTGGTGCAGGCCTACCTGGACAAGATTGACCGCACCAAGCGGCGCAGTGTCATCTTCCTGGTAGACCTCAATACCATGGTGCACAAGTCGGTCGACTACACCATCCGCATGGAACCTGGGGTGCAAACGCCGGAAGAAACGTTGGAGCTGGGCTCTGGCTCTTGCCGCGACTCGGCCTGGCTCTTGGTGCAATTGCTGCGCAACTGCGGGTTAGCCGCACGCTTTGTGTCGGGCTACCTGATTCAGCTCGCGCCCGATGTGAAATCGCTTGACGGCCCTAGCGGCACCGAGGTCGACTTTACCGACCTGCACGCCTGGTGTGAGGTCTACCTACCCGGCGCTGGCTGGATTGGGCTGGATGCCACCAGCGGCCTGCTGGCCGGCGAAGGCCACATTCCGCTGGCCTGCACGCCGCAGCCCAGTGGCGCGGCGCCCATTGAAGGCGGCGTGGACGAGTGCGAGGTGGAGTTCAGCCACCACATGCAGGTCACCCGCATTTACGAATCGCCGCGCGTCACCAAACCCTACACACCCGAGCAATGGGCTGCCGTCATGAAGCTTGGCGACCAGGTGGACGCCAACTTGCTGGCTGGTGATGTGCGCCTGACCATGGGTGGCGAACCCACTTTCGTGGCGGTGAACGACCGCGATGCGCCCGAGTGGAACACCGACGCCCTGGGCCCCACCAAACGCGGCTTTGCCACCGAACTGGTGCACAAGCTGCGCGACGAGTACGGCCAAGGCGGCTTTCTGCACTTTGGCCAGGGCAAGTGGTACCCCGGCGAACAGTTGCCGCGCTGGGCGCTCAATATTTACTGGCGCGCCGACAAACAAAAAGTGTGGGGCAACCCCGCCCTTTTCACCGACGAACGCACCCCCACCCACTACTCTGCCGAAGACGCGGGCTACTTCATTCGCACCCTGGCCGGCAAGCTGGGCCTGACCGACAAGTACGTACAGGCCGGCTATGAAGACACCTGGTACTACCTGTGGCGCGAGCGCCGCTTGCCGGTCAATGTGGACCCGTTCAACGCCAAGCTGGACGACGAGATGGAACGTGCCCGCTTGCGTCGCGTGTTTACGCAAAAGCTGGACTCGGTGGTGGGCTACGTGCTGCCGCTCAAGGTGGGCGCCAGCGGCAACCCGGGCCTAAGCGGCCCGGAGTGGACCACCGGCCCCTGGTTCTTCCGTGACGAGCGTATGTACCTCATGCCCGGCGACTCGCCCATGGGCCTGCGCCTGCCACTCGACTCGCTGCCCTGGGTCAGCGAAGGCGACTTCCCCTACCTGGTGGAGCGCGACCCGACCGTGGCGCGCGGCAACTTGCCGCCCCACACCAGTTTTGCTGCGCGGTATGCGCCCGGTGCAAGTGGTGCGCCCAGCACAGCCACCACCCCTAGCGGCAGCGTGTCGCCCAGTGGCCTGCCTTACCTGGCGGGCAACCTGGCCACGGCAGAGGCCAGCCGCAAAATGCAATCTGCCAAAGGCAGCATCCCCACAGGTGACGCTACCGCAGCCCAAAGCGCACGCCAGCCTGAGCCCGCCCGCTATGCCGAAGCGCCCAAGCGCTTCGAGTCCGCCCACTGGATCACCCGCACAGCGCTGTGTGTGGAGGTGCGCGACCCGCGCCGCGCCAGCGGCCCCAAGGCCGAGGCCGTGGGCTACAAATCGGGCGTGCTGTACATCTTCATGCCGCCGTTGGAGCGCCTGGAAGACTACCTGGACCTGCTCGCTGCCATTGAGGCCACTGCCGCCGAGCTCAAGATGCAAATCGTGCTGGAGGGCTACCCGCCCCCACGCGACCCGCGCTTGAAGCTGCTGCAAGTTACGCCCGACCCCGGCGTCATCGAAGTCAACATCCACCCGGTCACCAACTGGAAAGAGCTGGTCTACAACACCGAGTTCTTGTACAACGCGGCGTTCGAGTCGCGCTTGTCAGCCGAGAAGTTCATGACCGATGGCCGCCACACCGGCACCGGTGGCGGCAACCACTTTGTGATGGGCGGCGCCACCCCGGCGGACAGCCCGTTTTTGCGCAAACCCGAGCTGCTGGCCAGCCTGCTGCTCTACTGGCACAACCACCCCAGCTTGAGCTATCTGTTCAGCGGCATGTTTGTCGGCCCCACCAGCCAAGCCCCGCGGGTGGACGAAGCCCGCAACGACCAGCTCTACGAGCTTGAAATCGCCATCGAGCAGATCTACAAAAACCGCGAGCTGTACGACCAGAGCATGCCGCCGTGGTTGGTGGACCGCACGCTGCGCAACATCCTCATCGACGTGACCGGCAACACCCACCGCAGCGAGTTTTCCATCGACAAGATGTACTCGCCCGATTCCGCCACGGGTCGCTTGGGGCTGCTGGAGCTGCGCGCGTTTGAAATGCCGCCGCACCCCCACATGAGCAGCGTGCAACAGCTTTTGCTACGGGCGCTGGTCGCCCGCTTCTGGAAGGCGCCTTACAAGGCCCCCGTAACCCGCTGGGGCACCGAGCTGCACGACCGCTACATGCTGCCCACCTTCATCAAGATGGACTTTGACGATGTGATGGCCGACATGAATATGGCGGGCTATGCCTTTGACAGCAGCTGGTTCGCGCCGCACTACGAATTCCGTTTCCCGCTGATCGGCGCGGTCAAGGCTGCCGGTGTGGAGCTGACACTGCGCAATGCGCTGGAGCCTTGGCATGTGATGGGCGAAGAAAGCTCGGCCGGCGGCACCGCGCGTTATGTGGATTCCAGCCTGGAGCGCATCGAGGTGCGCGTAACCGGCCTGAATGAAAGCCGCTACGTGGTCACCTGCAACGGCCAAGCGCTGCCCATGCAGAGCACCGGCACGGTGGGTGAGTTTGTCGCCGCCGTGCGCTACAAGGCCTGGAACCCGCCCAGCAGCCTGCACCCCACCATCGGCATGCACGCACCGCTGACGTTTGACATGGTGGACACCTGGATGAAGCGCTCGTTGGGCGGCTGCCAGTACTTTGTTACCCACCCCGGCGGGCTCAACTACGAGACCTTCCCGGTCAACGGCTACGAAGCTGAAAGCCGACGCCTGTCCCGCTTCGCCGCCATGGGTCACACGCCCGGCAAGCTGGTGGTGCCACCGGCCACCATCCACGTCGCAGGCAGCAAGGAGTTTCCGTTTACGCGGGATTTGCGCAGGGACTGATTGGTTGGGAGCCCAATCGGGCTCCAGCCCTTTTGAAGCATGCGCGGCAAGCTATTGAATTCATAGCACTCCCGCCCTTGTACAAGGTACGCACGTCCATTGTTTGGGTGTTGTGACGGGGACCACCCCAGGAGGAGTTGCATGCATTTGGAATACAGACCGGCTAAACGTGCCGACGTGCCTGAGTGCATTCGTATTCGTGGCCTGACCCGTGAAAATGCAGTATCGGAGGAACGACTTCGAGCCTTTGGCATTACTGCCGAGTCCTGGGCCGCCGACGTCAGCACTGGCGATCTGCCAGGATTCGTCTGCACCGCAGGCAGCCACATGGCGGGTTACTGTTTCGGCGCTTCAAAAACCGGTGAGGTCATTGTTTTGGCATTGTTACCAGCCTACGAAAGCCGGGGGATCGGCCGCCACTTGCTCAGCCTCGTCGTGGCTCAGTTGCACGCACTGGGCCACAACCGGTTGTACCTTGGCTGCTCGTCAGACCCCTGCGTCCGCTCTTACGGTTTCTACCGCCACCTCGGCTGGCGAAGTACAGGCGCGATCGATGACCACGGCGATGAGGTCCTTGAACTGGTGCGCTGACTTCGATCAAGTCTGCGCAGCGTCTTTTGGCGAAGCGGGAGGGGCAATCAAGGGGAGGAGCAGTACGAAACGGGTGCCAGTGGCAACCTCGCTGTGGACCTCTACCAGACCACCAAGCACATTGGTGACGATGTTGTGGACAATGTGCAAACCAAGCCCAGAGCCGCCCTGGCCAAGGCGCGTTGTAAAAAACGGATCGAAAACGCGTTTGAGGTTTTCTGGCGCAATGCCATGCCCGCTGTCACGCACGGTGAGTTGCACCCACCCTGCCCGGTCCAAATGGCCGCGTATTTCGATGGTTCCACTCTGGTCTTGCCCAATTCCATGGGTGATGGCGTTGTCAATCAGGTTGGTAAGCACCTGATCCAAGGGGCCCGGAAAACTGTCCAGCACCAAGCCGGCTGCAACGTCGGTATGAACCATGCAGCGTGCCCGCCGCGTCGTCGGGCCCATGGTCAGCACCACCTCACCAACAAGTCCCGCCAAATCAAAGCTGCGGCGCTGCTCACTGGTCTGGTCAACCGCTATTCGCTTAAAGCCGGAAACCAAGGTTGCGGAACGACTCAGACTACGCACCAGCAGATCAGAGGCCATTTGCGTATCGTTCACAAACTGATCAAGCACCGAGCGTTGCATCGGTTGCTTGATGATGTGCGCGAATACACGAGCCTTCTCATCCAGTGCAGTGGCCACTGTCAGGCCATTGCCAATGGGCGTATTGAGTTCATGGGCGACACCAGCGACCAAGGCGCCCAAAGACGCAAGTTTTTCGGATTGGACCAACCGGTCACGGGCTTGCTCCAGGGTGCGCATGGCTTGTGAGAGATCCGCGTTTGCGGCTTGCAACTGTTCGGTGCGTTGCTGAACGCGTTGCTCCAGGCTTGCGTTGAGTTCTTCAATCTTGCGCTGCGCGCCACGCTGCTCGGTAATGTTTATCACCGTGGTGACCATCATCTTGCGATGCGGCTCTTGGATCGTTCTGCCGTAGAGGGACACCCATAAAAACCGGCCGTCTGCATGACGTAACTGAACTACCCAGTTGTCAAAATCCATCGATTTTCCCAGCAACTCCCGTGCCGTCACGGCGTCTTGCGGATCGACCCATAGCCCCATTTCAGCGAAAGACAATCTTTCAGTGGTTGCTTTGTCAATTCCAAATGTTGCATTGAAGGCAGCGTTGCGGTGGTACGTGGTGTAGTTGTCCGTGTCAAAGCCATAAGAGATTGGCACGGGCGACAGCTCAAACAGGCTGGAAAAGCGCGCCTCACTCTCCCGCAAGGCCCGCTCCGCCAACTTCGCGTTCGTGACATCCCGTATCACGGCAATCATGTATTGCTCGCCTTGGGACGCAAACACCGAGCAATGCCCCACACACTCGCGTACCGTGCCATGGCGATCACACAGCTGTGCCTCAAAGCCTCGCACCTCTTGCGCACGCGCAATGATTTCCAGCATGGACTCGCGCTGCTCAGGGCTATGCCACAGCCCAATTTCCAAGGCAGTTCGCCCCATTACCTCTTCTCGGCTGTACCCGGTAAAGCGCAAAAAAGCGTCATTAACCTCAACATAACGGCCATCCGACAAGCGGGAGATGGACATGAAGTCAGGTGTCAGGCGAAAAGCCATCACGAACTTCTCGTGGAGCGCGAGCTCTTCGGTCACGTCCCGCGCGATCCAGACAGCATGGGAGTTGATTTGCCCCTCAAGGTCAATCAGCACCGCGTTGGTTGCAAAGTCTCGAATCTCTCCGTCCTTGCGGCGCATTTGTGGCTTGGCATTGAGAACGCGCCCCTCTCGCAACAGCGTTCCAACGATTTCAGCGCGTTGCTCGGGGTGCACCCAGATGTTCAGATTGCCGATGGGGTGCCCAATCGCATCCACACGGGAGTGACCGCTCAAATTCTCAAAACCTTCGTTGGCATCTAGCACCAAGCCGTCTGCCAATCGGGTAATCACGATCCAGTTGGGACTGGCATGAAAGACACGTGAAAACTTCTCGCTGTTGACCTCACGTTCGGTGACATCGGTGGCAACGAGACCGACGCCCACGGTGTGGCGCTGTGCGTCAAGCAGCGCAAACTTGATGGCCTCCATCTGGCGCAATCCACGGCTGGTTTGCATGGGTACTTGGTAGCGCAAGGACTCACCAGCGTCCAGAACACGCTGATCAGTCGAGCGCACAGCCTGCGCGGACTCGGGTGGCATGAAGTCGAGGTCCAGCTTGCCCACCAGGGCTTGAGAGGTGATTCCGTGCATGCGCCCAAACTCGGCATTGGCGCTCAAGTACCGCCCATCCTTGCCTTTGGCGGCAATGACCAATGGCGCGTTGTCCAAGAAACACTGAACCAGAACACTCTGCTCTCTCTGCGCCTGAAGTCGGGTTTTCAGCATCCGCATGGGCCGCACCACCGCGACGTAGCCCAACCAATAGCCCCCCGCAGCACCCAAGGCCGCCAGCACACATAAAGCGGCAAAAGGTGCGCCCACAATTACTCCGACACCCACCAGAGCCAGGGACGTCGCTGCGGCAAGTACCCAGTGGACAAACAGAGTCACGGAATGCATTGCTTAGATGAATGGAACTTCATTCTGCATCAACTCTCGCCTACAGAGAACCAGTGCGACTGCGGCCCCTGCTAGACTGCCCCAAAGGAAACATCACTATGGCAGGCGTATTTGGCAAAGATCCCAACATGAAGAAGAGCACGCACCAAGAGCTGGAGCGGCTGAACCAGGAGCGCAAGCAGAAGTTGGCGGAGGCGGCGCTGAAGTTCACGAAGAAGAAACCCGCCGTGCCCAGCAGCGAGACATCGACCAAACAATAAACATTTGGACAAAAAAAGAAGGCCCCAATCAAGGGGCCTTCTTTTTTGGCTAGCTTGCGAGCCTAGTAGCTGCTGCGCCCACCGCGGTAGCCATCCGAGGCGCCACGGGGTTCCATGGGGCGGGCCAGATTCACGACGATGGAGCGACCATCCACCGATTGGCCGTTCAGGCCGGTGATGGCGGCTTGGGCCATCTCGGGAGATGCCATTTCCACAAAACCGAAGCCTTTGGAGCGGCCGGTGTCGCGGTCCATCATGACCTTGGCGGATGTCACGTCACCAAACTCGCCGAAATTGCTTTGCAGGCTTTCGTTGGTCACGGAGTAGGGCAAATTGCCCACGTAAATTTTGCTGCTCATGTCAGAGCCTTTCTAGAGAAGCGCGCGGGGCCACACAGTGGCGCTGCAGCGCAGGGGAAGCGAAATGCCGGTGAATCACCGGCCACAAGTATATCTTTTAATATATTGTTTAATTTTTTTATTATTTTTATTTATAAAATGCCTGCCAACCTTGCCCTTCGCGCCTGTGTGGCACTGGGGCAGACTTATGCCTTGCATGCAAATTGCATACTCTGTGGCCTCACTTAAGGAAATCCATGCCTTCTATCAACTTCATTGGCGGCGAAAAAGGCGGAGTCGGCAAATCGGTCGTCGCCCGTGTCCTGGCGCAGTACTTCATCGACAAGGGACGCGCGTTCACAGGCTTTGATACCGACCGTTCGCACACCTCATTCACCCGCTTTTATGCCGACTACGCTGCCCCGGTGGTGGTGGACACCTACGAGGGCCTGGACCTGATTGCCGGTGTGTTTGAAGAAGAACCCGTGGTGGGCGAGCCACCCAATGTGATTGTGGACCTGGCCGCACAAACCGCCGCACCTCTGGCGCGTTGGGTCAAAGACTCCGACCTGGTCTCGCTCATGGCAAGCCTGGGAGTGACGGTGAACTTCTGGCATGTGGCCGACGCCGGTAAAGACTCGGTAGACCTGCTGGACCGCCTGGTGGCCACCTATGGCGCGGGGCCCAACTACATCGTGGTGAAAAACCAGGGCCGGGGCACTGACTTCTCGCAACTGGATGACTCGGCAGCCCTGAAAAAAGCTATCGCACTGGGTGGCCACACCATCAGCCTGGCCCAATTGCACGAGGCCAGCATGCGCAAGATTGACCGGCAGAACGCCAGCTTCTGGGCTGCCATCCACCGCAAAGACGGTGACGATGCATTGGGCATGCTGGAGCGCCAGCGGGTGAAGACCTGGCTCAAGAACAGCTACGCCACACTGGACACCCTGCCGCTGGGCTGACACTGGGTTAGCATCGGCTACCGCCATCGTCACCAAGGAACCTGCCGTGTCGCTCCAGCCCTTTCACCTTGCCATTCCCGTGTACGACCTGGCCTTGGCGCGCCAGTTTTATGGCGAGGTGTTTGGCTGCACCGAGGGCCGCAGCAGCGCGCAATGGGTGGACTTCAATTTTTTTGGCCACCAGTTGGTGATCCACCTGGCACCCAAAAACGACTCGCAAACCCATGCCCATACCAACGAAGTGGACAGCCACCACGTGCCGGTGCCGCACTTTGGCGTGGTACTAGCCTGGGACACTTGGCACGCGCTGGCCGAGCGCCTGCAAAACCGCCACACCGCCTTTGTGCTGGAGCCCGGCATCCGCTTCCAAGGACAGGTGGGTGAACAGGCCACCATGTTCCTGCTGGACCCCTGCGGCAATGCGCTGGAGTTCAAGGCCTTCAAAGATATGGGGCAACTGTTCGCCAAATAAACTTCTTGCATTCTGGAAGGCCGTTCCATGCACACCCTGATCAGCGAATTCAGCCGTGAAGTCCTTGCCGCAGGTGAGGCGGTTTTCCAGATTGGCGATACCGGGGACTCTGCCTATGTGATCGAGTCGGGCTGTGTAGAGGTGCTGGTGGGTGCAACGCAGCCCCAGCAACGCGTGGCCGTACTGGCCGAAGGCGCGATGTTTGGCGAAGTGGCACTGCTGGACCGCCAGGCCCGCACTGCCACCGTTCGCACCCTCGTTCCCACCACCTTGGTACGTATCGACCGCGCCCATGTGGATGAGCTGCTGGTGCGCGCCGACCCGGTGATCCAGTACCTGCTTCGGTTGCTGCTGGAGCGCTTTCGCAGCAGCAGTGGCAAATCCGAATTACCCCCTACCCTGCCGCCCTTGTCGGACCACACCGCGTTTGCTCCCCCTGAAGACCTGCACGCCGCAGCCGTGCGCACACTGTCCCTGGCGCATGACCTCTCCGACGCCATAGCCCGGGACCAACTTGACCTGTTCTACCAACCCATCGTGCGCCTGACCGACGGTTCGCTGGCGGGCTATGAGGCGCTGGTGCGGTGGCGCCACCCCGTATTGGGCGTGGTGCAACCTGATGAATTTATTCCTCTGGCGGAAAAAACGGGCCTGGTACACCGCATTGGCCAATGGGTGCTGCAGCGCGCGACCGCCGACTGGCCGGCACTGCGCCCTACCTGCGCGGCCAATGCCGGAGTGCGACCGTTCGTCAGCATCAACCTTTCAGCTCCGGAGTTGTGCAGCGCCGGGATTGTGGATGCGGTAGAGCGGTCAGTGCGTAACGCGGCCATGGACCCGCAGGAATTGCGTATTGAGCTGACCGAGACCGTGATCATTAGCAGCCTGGAGAAGGTATCCGCCTCGATTGCCTCGCTGCGCGCCATGGGTGTTGGCATCGCGTTGGATGACTTTGGCACTGGATATGCCGGGCTGGACTATCTGCAAACTTTGCCGTTCACGGCCATCAAAATCGACCGTGCCTTTGTGGCGCACATGCATGCGGCCGAGCGCAGCTTTCAAATCATCAAGTCAGCGCTGGCACTGGCACGCCAGCTTGGCATTTCTGCTGTGGCCGAAGGCATTGAAGATGCGGCCACCGGCGCTCTTTTGTCCAGCATGGGCTGCGAGTTCGGCCAAGGCTACCACTATGCACGGCCATTGCCGCTGGGCGACATCGTGGGCCGGAGCTGACTACTTCTTGGCTTGCAACTTGCGCAAGCCGGTATTTAGCGCACGCTGTGCCTGGACACCGGCCGGGCTTCGCTGAAAACATACATAGAGGTTTTTCACCTCCAGCACTTTGGGATTGATCTTGAGTAAAGGTGCAACACGTGCTACCTCAGGATCGGTACTTGCCAAGTGCTGATAGATTTGGCTATCGATGACCGCCAAGTCCAAACGGCCAGCGGCAAGTTTCAAGATATTGCCGCGGTCCTCTGTGGCTTCTTCAGCCCGCAAGGTCTTCTGCGCAATACGCGCATCCAGCTCTTCGGTATTGACATAACCGCGCACCACACCCAAGCGCTTGCCCTGCAGGTCGTCATACGAATCCCATTTAACAGGCGCATCGACGCGCTCCAAAAACACCACGTTGCTACTGCCCACGGGGTCTGAGTAGAGATAGCGCGTAGCCCGGTCGCGGGAGTAGTACGCCGGAAAAAATCCGACGTATGCCGGATCGGTATCGACCAAACGCATGGCACGTGCCCACGGAAAGAATTTCACTTCGGCATTGGCACCCGCCAGCTTCATGGAGTCCACAATCGTCGCAGAAATAGAACCCTTGCCTTGCAAGGTTGCGCCCGTGAAGGGCGCCCATTCAAGGGTTGCAAGCTGGTAGTCTGCCGCCCTTGCAGGCAAAGCGGTGCTACACCAGAGGCACGCCACTAGCCACAGGACAAGCCCGCTTCGCCTACATGGTTTCATACGCACCCCATTGCTTGAAGTTGAAACGAATCCTAGCGGACTTTATCCCGTTTGGCACGGCATGGGGCTTGCGTACGTGATCTGAGCACCCGGATCCCTGGGCGCTGGCATACTCAACCCAGTGAATTCCTTTCTAGACCCCCTTGCTGTGAACCGCCTCCCCATCGACGCCGACGTGCTGCACCAGGCCCGCTTGTGTGCCGCCGCCCCCGGTCACTTTGACGAACTCCGTGCGGCGGTACAGTCCAAAACAAGCAGCCCTGCATCGTCCGACGCGGAAATAGCTATCAATTCAATAGCTAATTGCGCATATTTGACGGGCGCTTGGGGCCAATTTTTCACCCACATGGAGGCCCGCACCAGCGCCGAACTCGACGCCCGGGCCGCCAGCTTGCAGCGCCAAATTCGCGACAACGGAGTGACCTACAACGTCTATGCTGACGCCGAAGGCCCGCAGCGCCCTTGGTCGCTGGACTTGTTTCCTTTGGTGGTGGATGCCCCTAGCTGGCAACACATAGAAGCGGGGGTGCAGCAGCGCATGCGCCTGCTGGAGGCCGTGATGGCCGATGTGTATGGCCCACAAACCTACCTGACCCAAGGCCTGCTGCCCCCCGCTCTGGTGCATGGACATCCGGGCTACCTGCGATCCATGGCTGGCGTGCGGCCGGTGGGCGGGCGCTACTTGCACGTCACTGCCTTTGACCTGGCACGCGGGCCCGACGGCAACTGGTGGGTGGTGGGCCAGCGCTGCCAGGCCCCCAGTGGTCTGGGCTACTTGCTGGAGAACCGGCTGGCCGTGTCGCGCCAGTTCCCGCAAGCCTTTCAGGCACTCAAAGTCCAACGTCTGGCCAGCACGTACCGTGCGCTAATGGATAGCCTCAAAGCCCACAGCCCGGCCGGAGCAGAAGCGCACATCGCCCTGCTCACGCCTGGCCCCTACAACGAAACCTATTTCGAGCATGCCTATCTGGCGCGCTATCTGGGTCTGAGTCTGGTGGAAGGCAGTGACTTGATCGTGCGCGACGAGCGTCTGTTCCTCAAGACCCTGCGTGGCCTGGTACCCGTACACGGGTTGCTCAAGCGGGTAGACGACCAATACCTGGACCCACTGGAGCTGCGCCCCGACTCCACCTTGGGCGTGCCAGGCCTGCTGCAAGCCATTCGGGCAGGCAATGTGCTGGTAGCCAATGCGCCAGGCTCCGCGTTTCTTGAATCACCCGCACTCCTGGGTTTTTTGCCCGCCCTGGCGCGCCATGCGCTCGGCGAAGACTTGAGTCTGCCCGCATTGCCTAGCTGGTGGTGCGGCGAGCGCAGTGCCATGGATGAGGCCCTGCCGCGGCTGCGCGAACACACTATCAAACCGACTTACCCCGGCTCCAGCATCCACACCAGTTTCGAGTCTGTGATGGGCCGCAGCTTGGGACAAACAGCGCTGGACGCCTGGGCGGGCCGAATCATGCGGCAAAGCGAAGACCATACGGTGCAGGCCTACATGCCCTTGTCACAAATGCCCACCTGGTACAGCCCAGGCGGGGGGCAGCCCAGTGGCATGGTGGCACGCTCGGTGTTACTGCGCGTGTTTGCGGTGTCTGACGGGCAGGATGCGACGGGACGCCCGCACTGGCGCGTGTTGCCCGGTGGCTTGGCCCGCGTGGCAGGCACGACAGCCGACATCGCCAGCATGCAGCGTGGCGGCAGCAGTGCCGACGTGTGGGCCCTGACCGAAGGCGAGGTAGACACCACCTCCCTGCTTCCCACTGCACTAACGCCGGCCGTGCTGGCACAACGCAAGCGCCTGGTCACCAGCCGCGCCGCCGAAAACCTGTATTGGTTGGGCCGCTACACCGAGCGCGCAGAAAACTCGGTACGCCTGGCCGGGTTGACGCTGGACTGCCTGGGTGGCGAAGAACAGAGTTCGGTACCGCTGTTGCAATGGCTCAGCCAAATGGCCGTGGCCAATACCCTGGTGCTGCCGGGCACACCCTCTGCAGTGCAAGCGCGTCGTGTGTTCGAACGTGCGCTGATCGCCAGCCTGGCTTCGGCCGAAGGCGCTACCAGCGTGGGCTTTAATGTGCGTGCGCTCAAGATGGCGGCCGCCACCGTGCGCGAACGCCTTTCGCAAGAGCATTGGCACACCATTGTGCGGGCCGAGGAAACCTTGTTTGCCCAGTGTGCGGAGCTTGCCGACAAGGGCGACTACACACCGGCCCAGGCCCTTCGCGTCTTGGGCGACCTGAGTGACCAATTGGCCGCCATTACCGGCGCGCAAACCGACCGCATGACCCGCGATGACGGCTGGCGCTTGCTGAGCATCGGACGCCATGTGGAGCGCCTGCACTTTCTGGCCAGCGCGCTGGCGCGGAGTTTTGAGGTCGGCGCGGTCGACACCAATGGCGGGTTTGAAGCCCTGCTCACCTTGTTTGACAGCACCATCACCTTCCACGCCCAGTACCAGCAAAGCCGCGACATTGCCGCACTCACCGACCTGCTGGTGCTGGACCGCGACAACCCGCGCTCCCTGGGCTGGGTGGCCCACACGCTGCGCGGGCGCCTGGCCAAATTGGCGCAAAGTCCGCCCAGCGAACTTTGCGCCCTGTCATTGGAAGTACCCAACCCTGACACATGGGACCTTGCCTACTTGTGCAACACCCCTGAAGGAGAGCTCAGTGCGCAAGCACTGCGCGATCTGCTGGACGATTTGAGTGCGTGCGCGTTTACGGTGTCCGAAGCGATCAGCACCACCTACTTCACCCACTCGGGCTACGCCAAACACAGCGTGGGTACCTGATGCTGTTGCAGATTACCCACCACACACGCTACGACTACCAGCCAGCCGTGGAGACGGCGCAGCACGTGGCCTATTTGCAGCCCCTGCAACACGCGGGGCAAAGTTTGCTCAGCCACGCCCTTACGATCCAACCGCAACCAGCGCAACAGCGCAATACACTGGATGTATATGGGAATACGCGCTGCTTCTTCTCGCTCGAGGTCTTGCACCCCGTGCTGGAGGTGCAGGCCATGAGCATCGTGTCCACCACCGCGCATGTGCGCCCGTCCAGCGCGCTGCCCTGGGAGCAACTGCGTGACCGGCTGCGCTACCAGGCCCATGCACCTTTCGAGGCGGCGTCCGAGTTCGTGTTTGCATCGCCCTTTGTACCGCGCCGCCCGGAATTTGCTGGCTACGCGCGTCCCAGCTTTGTGGCGGGCTCCAGCGTGCTGGATGTGGCAATAGATTTGATGGACCGCATCCATACAGACTTCACTTACGACAGCGAAAGCACCCAAATCAACACCCCCGCCCTGCAAGCGCTGGAACAGCGCAAGGGCGTCTGCCAGGACTTTGCCCACATCATGTTGGCCTGCCTGCGCAGCATGGGGCTTCCTGCGCGGTATGTGAGCGGCTATTTGCTGACCCAACCCGCTCCGGGCGAAGTGAAGTTGGTGGGCAGCGACGCGTCACACGCCTGGGTGAGCGTCTACCTCGGCGACCTGCCAGAGGGCCAGCGCTGGGTCGATCTGGACCCCACGAACAACCGCTGGGGCTGGTTTGCACCGGGAGTGGACTATGTGACGCTTGCCACCGGGCGCGATTTCAGCGACGTGTCGCCGCTGCGGGGCGTGATCCATGGCGGCGCCAGCCACACCCTGACCGTGGGCGTGACGGTGGAAGACATCCGCAGCGACAATACGGACGGGAAAACCCCGGGCTCAGCATCGCAAACCCAAGGCCAGGGGCAAAGCCAATCCATGGCCGGTGGCATGAGCCAAAGCCAAAGCGCTATCAATTAAATAGCTTCTTGCGCTATAAGCATGAGCTCCAGAGGCACATTTCATTTAAAGGAAACTGTATGAGCATTTACGACAAACTCGCCACCCTGAACATCACCCTGCCGCCCGTGTCCGTGCCTGCCGCGGCCTATGTGCCGTTTGTACAAACCGGCAACCTGGTCTTCCTCAGCGGACATATCGCCAAAAAAGACGGCAAACCCTGGGTGGGCCAGTTGGGTAAAAACACCTCGACCGAAGAGGGCAAAGCGGCCGCACGCGCCATCGCTATCGACCTGATGGGCACGCTGCACGCCGCCGTGGGCGACCTCAACCGCGTCAAGCGCATCGTCAAGGTGATGTCACTGGTCAACTCCACCGGCGACTTTACCGAACAGCACCTGGTCACCAATGGCTGCAGCGAACTGCTGGGAGAAGTGTTTGGCCCCCAGGCGGGCGCACATGCCCGCAGCGCCTTTGGCGTTGCGCAAATCCCCTTTGGTGCGTGTGTGGAAATAGAACTGATTGCCGAAGTGGCCTGACCCACCCGCGCCTCAGCTTCGAGGAAAAAAACGCTGCCACGGCAGCGTTTTTTATTAGGTTCGTTTGGAACGTTTAGTTGAGCAACAGATGCGACCCCGATGGCCCCGCATGCGACACCTGCGGCGCCACCTTGAACACCGCTACTGCTTGGGCCAATTGGGCTGCCTGATCGCGCAGGCTCTCGGCTGCTGCCGCGCTCTCCTCCACCAGCGCAGCGTTCTGCTGCGTCATCTGGTCCAAGTTGCCGATAGATTGGTTGACCTCGGCAATCCCAGCGCTTTGCTCACTGGATGCTGCAGTGATCTCACCAATCACATCCACCACCTTGCGCACACTTTGCACGATCTCCTGCATAGTGGCCCCGGCGTCAGTCACCAGCTTGGTGCCCGATTCGACCTTGTCCACTGACGTACCGATCAGGCCTTTGATCTCTTTGGCAGCTTCGGCAGAGCGACCAGCAAGGCTGCGCACTTCTGATGCCACCACTGCAAAGCCGCGGCCCTGTTCTCCGGCACGGGCGGCTTCTACGGCAGCGTTGAGCGCCAAGATATTGGTTTGAAAGGCAATGCCGTCAATCACGCTGATGATGTCGGCAATCTTCTTGCTGCTGGCGTCGATTTGCTGCATGGTGCTCACCACCTGGGCAACCACTTCCCCGCCACGTTGCGCGACGTTGGAGGCATTGGCCGCCAAAGTTGCTGCCTGGTGGGCATTTTCAGAGCTCATGCGCACGGCTTGGGTCAGGCTGTCCATACTTGACGCAGTGGATGCGAGGTTGCTCGACGTTTGTTCCGTGCGCTGGGCCAGGTCGTTATTGCCGGTGGCAATTTCCGAACTGGCGGTGGCAATACTGTCGGTACTGTGCCGCACCTGCGAGACCATCAACCCCAGCGAACGGTTCATACCGGAGAGAGAACGCATCAGGTCCCCAAATTCATCGGCCCGGCTTTCGTCGATGTGGCAGCTCAAGTCGCCCTGTGCAATCCGAGCGGCCAAGTCATTGGCCTGTAGCAGGGGTTGCCTGATGGATCGAATGAGGAAACCCGCACCGATCAGGATTCCCAAAATCATCACAATCAGGCTAAGGGCTGATGCAAATATCAATTTGCCACTTTCCCTCTCGAACTGCAATCGCATGGCATCACTGGCTTGGTCTTGCAAGTCGACAAAGTCCTGATGCGCCTTTTGCAAGGCGCCAACGGCAGGGCGGTATTGGTTGGCGATGAAATCCGGCATTTCACCGGGCTTGGTGACCTTCAGAAGCGCGGTTTGGCTCGTTAAATCATTGAGTTTGTTGCGGGCCACTTTGATTTCCGCAATCTTGGCCTTGTCTGCTTCGCTCAGCTCCAAGGCCTCTATCTTGGCTTGCAAATCTTCGGTCGTTTTGTTGCTTTGGGCAATCTCGTCCTTGAAGGCTGCCGCTACGCCATTGTCTACAGCGACTACCACCGCATAGGCCCGGGTGATGTTGACATCGACCAGTCGTGCCCACTGCGTAGATGCCCGGATTTTTTCGAGCATGCTCGCATTGACTTGCGCATAGGCCTCTCGATTTTTACCCGATTGAGAGGCCGTGAAGGCGATGATGATGGCAAGCACCGCAACCATGACGCCCATGGCAGACCACAATTTGGTGGCCAAACGCAAACGACTTAATTGCATTCCAATCTCCTGTAATTATTTTTTAATTAAACCATGCAAGGCCCCAAAAAAAGCAACGCAAAATTCAGGGTTTACCCGGGCATACGCCACACCCCCTGACCTTGCACAGCAGCCAAACGGGAGGCGTCGACCTGCTCTGGCACCAACTCAGCAAGAGGCAACAGCACAAACGCACGCTCGTACATTCGGGGATGGGGCACGGTGAGCAAAGCGCTGTGGAGGATGGCGCTGCCGTACAGCAGCAGATCCAAATCCAGCGTACGCGGAGCATTGCGGTAGGGGCGTTCACGCCCAGCGTCCCGTTCGATCTGCTGCAGCGCCTGCAACAGAGCCGGGGCGGTCAGGGTGGTGGAGAGTTCGGCCACCGCGTTCACGTAGTCTGGGCCGCTGGAGTCGACCGGTGCGCTCCGGTAAAAGGCCGAATGGCGCAGCAACACGCACTGCGGCAGTTCTTCCAGTGAAGCAAGCGCAGCGTTCAGCGCAGCCACGGGCTCACCCAGGTTGGCCCCCAGGCCGACGTAGGCCAGCACCGGCGCGCGCATGGTCTTCGCCTTACTCGGCGTGGCCGCCGGAGCCACCCTCGCCTTTGGCTGCGCCTGAGCGTCGGCGGCGACGGCGTTTGCGCGGAGCATCGTGACCATCCGCCGCAAATTCCGCTTCGGGGCGGTCCGCCACATGGGGCGCTGCGGGTTCCGTTGAGGTTGTTTTGGCTGGCGCACGTTGCACACGCGGCGCCTGTTTGCGCTGCTGCTGTTGTTCCGTTCGCACCTGGTCCACCATGTCCTGGCGCACATCGTCACTGGCCATGCTGAATTCCTGCCACCAGTCTGCCAACACCTCGTCAATTTCGCCAGCATCGGCCCGCAGGCGCATGAAGTCAAACGCAGCGCGAAAGCGCGGTTGGTCGACCATCCCAAACGGGGTGGAGCCCACGCGCTTTTCGAAGCGCGGCTGCATGAGCCAGATCTCGCGCATGTCGCCAGCCAGCTTGCCGCGGCCAGACACATCGCCAATACGGGCGTTGAACACGTCCTCAATCGCGTCCTGCAGCGCCGGGTGGCTGTGCTGGCCACTCTGAACGCGCTGGTCCCAGCCGTCCCGCACATCGGCCCAGAGCACGCACGCCAGCAGAAAGCTGGGGGCTACGGGCTTGCCTTCGCCCACGCGGCGGTCGGTGTCTTTGAGGGCAGCAGCCACAAATGGCTGCTCGGCACGCTCCACCACCACATCCAGCAAGGGATAGATGCCACGGGACATACCCAAAAACTTGAGTTGCTCTACCGAGGCCAATGCGTGACCGGTCTGCAGCAGCTTGAGCATCTCGTCAAACAGTCGGCTTTGCGGCACGTCGTTCAACAGACTCTGGCTCTTGATCAATGGGCCGGAAGTTTTGGCTTCCAGCTTGAAGCCTAGCGGGCTCAGTTTGGCTGAGAAGCGAATGGCGCGAATGATGCGCACCGGGTCCTCACGGTAGCGCGTGGCGGCGTCACCAATCATGCGCAAGGTGCGGCTCTTCGCGTCCTTCAACCCGTTGTGGTAATCGACCACGATTTGAGTCTCGGGGTCGTAGTACATCGCGTTGATGGTGAAGTCGCGGCGCACAGCGTCTTCTTCCTGCGGGCCCCAGACGTTGTCGCGCAGCACACGGCCGGTGCTGTCCACCGCGTGTTTCATACCGGCCAGCTCGCTTTTGCTGGTCCGTTCGTTGCCCGCCACTTGTTCAGCAGCGGCGTTGTCCAGATACGCGCGGAAGGTGGAAACTTCAATCACTTCATGCTCACGCCCGCGACCATAGACCACGTGCACGATGCGAAAACGCCGGCCAATGATAAAAGCGCGGCGAAACAAACCCTTGACCTGTTCGGGCGTGGCGTTGGTGGCGACGTCAAAGTCTTTGGGGCGCAGGCCGACCAACAGGTCGCGTACCGCACCACCCACCACATAGGCTTCAAAACCGGCTTGCTGCAGGGTGCGTACAACATGAATGGCGCGCTCATCCACCAGATTGGGGTCGATGCCGTGCACGGACACCGGCACATCCACGCGTTTGCCGAACTGGGGCTTCTTGCCCGCAGCGGACGGGCTCTTGCCCAGCAATTTATCGATGAATTTCTTGATCAAGAGGAGGTTCCAAACGGCCAGCGCCGCGGGTCAGGGAAAGAGCTCAAGTATGCGCCATCCGCGCTCTTGGGCCAGGGCACGCAGGCGCGCATCAGGGTTGGTGGCCACCGGGACGGTGGCCTTTTCCATCAAAGGCACGTCATTGATGGAGTCGGAATAGAAGGTGGTGTGCACCGTCGCCCAGTCCAGACCCCGCGCATGGAGCCATTGTTCGACGCGGGTGACCTTACCTTCGCGAAAGGACGGAACGCCAGCAATCGCACCGGTGTACCAACCAGTTCCGCCAGGCGCGTCGTCCACCACCAAATCGACGGCAATCAGGTCTTCCACGCCAAACGCCGTCGCAATGGGACGGGTCACAAAGGCATTCGTGGCGGTCACGATGATCACCGCATCACCCGCGGCTTGGTGGTCGCGGACCAGCTTCAAGGCTTGGGGTTGAATGGCTTTTTGTATCACATCCCTCATAAAGTCTGCGTGAGCAGCTATCGATTTCGTAGCGCCTTGCTTCACCACCGCCGCTGTAGCAAAACGGCAATAGGCACCAATGTCCAGCGTGCCGGCTTTGTAGTGTTCGTAAAACGCGTTGTTTTGCTGCTGGAAACTGGCCGCATCTGTCCAACCCAGGGCAGTCGTGTACTCGCCCCAGGCGAAGTCGGAATCCAAGGGGATCAGGGTGTGGTCCAAGTCAAAAAGAGCAATTTTTTTCAGGGTCATGGGTTGTCCAGCATGGCTTTGATCATCGGAATGGTGATGGCGCGCTGGGTTCGCAACGCGTAGCCGTCCATCAGTTCCAGCAGCTCCATGAGGCTGCCCAAGTCGCGGCTAAAGCGGTTGAGCATGAAATCCATCACGTCGTCGCTTAAGAAGACTCCACGCGCGTCAGCGGCCTGCCGCAAAACGGCCCGGCGCTCGGTCTCACTCAGGGCATGCAGCCCAAACACATGACCCCAACCCAAGCGGGTGCGAAGGTCATCGCGCAGTTTGAGCTCGATGGGTGCCATCGCGCCCGCTGCCAGCACCGGACGTTGATGCGTCTGGGCATTCACGAACCAATTGAAGGCCATGTGCTGCTGCTCCGCGGTGTAGAGATGAACATCGTCCATCAGCACGGCGGCCCAGGCTTCGTTGAACTCCGCAGGCTCCAGCACGTTGGCATCCAACCAGCCTACGCGCGCGCCTTGCTCACGCAACGCCTCTCGCGCGGCCTTGAGCAAATGGCTTTTGCCACTGCCCTCAGCGCCCCAGAAATAGGTGGGCACGGGCGATCGGCTTTGCGCGATGCTCTTCGCGCCGATCCAGAGCTCGAGATGCTTCACCGCCGCCGCATTGGGGCCGGTAAAAAAGTTGGCCATGGTAGGCCCGGCCGACAATCCAATATCCAACGCAATTTGTTGCATTACCAATATGCGGCACGCGGCCGCTTCAAGCAAGTGGGGGCGCCATGCGGGGGCCGAGGACTAGTCCAAGTAGGCAAACACAGAGACAACAAACTCATCCTAGATAAAGGCGGCTGGAAAGGTAGCCGGCGCGAATACGGCGCACCGCGACCAACAGCACAGCGCTGGCAGGCAGGGCAATCAGTACCCCTACAAAGCCGAACAACTGCCCAAAGGCCAACAAGGCGAATATCACCGCAAGCGGATGCAGGCCGATACGCTCCCCCACGAGCCGCGGCGTCAGGTACAGGCTTTCGATCACTTGCCCCAATCCGTAGACCACCGCCACCATCACCAAGGGATACATCAAGCCGCCGCTGGAAAACTCCAGCAATCCAGCAAACGTAGCCATCAACAACCCAACGCCGAACCCGAGATAAGGCACCGCCATGGCCAAACCCGTAAAGATACCGATCGGTAGCGCCAAGTCCAGACCAAACAAGGCAAGCCCCGCGCTATAACCCACCGCGAGAATCAGCATCACCAACAACTGGCCGCGCAGGTACTGACCCAGCACCTCGTCAGCCTCAGAAAGGAAGCTGTCGACCCCTTCGCGCAAGCGGGGCGGGACCAAATTGCGCAGGTGGTTCACAAAACGATCCCAGTCCATCAGCAAATAAAACAGGGCCACAGGAATCAAAATCGCATTGCCAATAATTGCAAATGCCACACTGCCACCGAGCTTGACCGAGGCCAGAACGGAACCCAACGCGTCCTCAATGTTGGCGTTCAGGTACTTCATGACAAAGCCCTTGATACTGGCAACATCCAGAGATACGCGAAATCCCCACTGAGCGAGCCAAGGTTTCACGGTGTTGTTGATGCTGTCCAACAGTGCGGGAAACTGCTCCCGCATCAGGGGCAGTTCCTTGGCAAAGATGGGTACAACCAGCAACAGCACACTAAGCACCGCAACCACAAACAACACCTCGACCACCACTACTGCGACCATGCGCGGTATCCGTCCCCTGCCCACATCGTCCAGCCAATTCACCAAAGGCGTCAGTGCATAAGCCAGTACCGCAGCCACCACAAACGGAGCGAGCACCGGGGCTAGTAGCCAAAGCGCCAACACGACCAAGCCCGCGATCAGGGACCAAGCAGTGAATCTTTTTTGGGTGGAGGTAAATTGCATACAGGAATGGACGGGGGCAAACCCTTAAAATCTGGGCAAATTCTATCGGGGTCTGCCTCCGTTCCGCCCCAAAGCCACTTCCCATGACCCAATCTACTTCCCCTACCCCGCTTTCCTACAAAGACGCCGGTGTCGATATCGTTGCCGGCGACGCGCTGGTCGAGCGCATCAAACCCCTGGCCAAAAAAACCATGCGTGAGGGTGTGCTGGCCGGCATAGGTGGTTTTGGTGCCCTCTTTGAGGTTCCCAAACGCTACAAGGAACCCGTGCTGGTGAGTGGCACCGACGGCGTGGGCACCAAGCTCAAGCTGGCGTTTGAGTGGAATATGCACGACACCGTGGGTATCGATTTGGTGGCCATGAGCGTGAATGACGTGTTGGTACAGGGCGCAGAGCCCCTGTTCTTTTTGGATTACTTTGCCTGCGGCAAGCTGGACATCGACACCGCAGCGGCGGTGGTCGGCGGGATTGCCAAGGGCTGCGAGCTCTCCGGCTGTGCACTGATCGGCGGCGAAACGGCCGAAATGCCGGGCATGTACCCCGCGGGCGAATACGACCTGGCCGGCTTTGCAGTTGGCGCGGTCGAAAAATCAAAAATCCTGACCGGCGCAGATGTGAAGCCAGGCGATGTAGTGTTGGGTCTGGCCTCCAGCGGCGTGCACTCCAACGGCTTTAGCCTGGTGCGCAAATGTATAGACCGCTCTGAAGCCGCAGGCACCGTTCCCGCCACTCTGGACGGCAAGCCCTTCAAGCAAGCGCTGATGGAGCCTACCCGCCTGTACGTCAAAAACGTACTCGCCGCACTGGCTACACACCCGATCAAGGCGTTGGCGCACATCACCGGCGGCGGCCTGCTGGAGAATATTCCGCGCGTCCTGCCCGATGGTACGGCGGCGCATCTTGTCAAAGGCAGCTGGCCACAAACCGAGTTGTTTGCCTGGCTGCAGGCCACGGCAGGCATTGACGATACCGAGATGAATCGAACCTTCAACAATGGCATTGGCATGGTGGTCGTGGTGGATGCGGCCAACGCAGAAGCCACGGCGGCCACCCTGCGCGCCAATGGAGAATCGGTCCACACCATCGGCGTGATTGCGCCCCAAGGCAACGGCGCACAAGTCGTCGTTTCGTAAGGGTTCGCCCGGGCTGTTTAGCCACGGCACCAACCTACGCTAGTAAATTTATAGCTGCTGGCGCACGCCACATCTGGACTTTTCAGGCTTTTTGCTCCAAACTTTGTGCTTCGTTGGTTACCACACGGAGCAACATGCCGGTCATCGCAGTCGTCAACCGCAAGGGCGGTAGTGGAAAAAGCACCCTGGCTACCCATCTTGCCGCATGGCTTGCGAGGCAAGGTGTCGCTGTCATGCTCGGCGATGTGGACCGCCAGCAGAGCACCAAGGCCTGGCTGAAGCGGCGTGCACCCACCCTGCCGGCCATCTCTTCGTGGGCCGTGGACCAAAAAAACGTCTTGAAGGCGCCACCAGGCGTTACCCATGTCGTACTGGATACGCCCGGTGGAATGCATGGATTTGAATTGGCAAGGGTGATCATGTCTGCCGACGCCGTGGTTGTGCCGGTGTGCAATTCTTTGTTTGACCGCGAATCCGCTGCTGCCTGCCTGGCCGAACTGTCCGCCATGCCGCGCGTGGCTTCAGGGCGTTGCCAGCTCGGAGTCGTCGGAATGCGACTGGACGCCCGCACCAAAGGAGCGGAGACGTTGCGCCAATGGGCCGAAGACTTGAAAGTGAATTTTCTCGGCGTGCTGCGCGAAACCCAAGGATATGTGCGCGGACTGGAGACCGGTGTCACCCTCTTTGACGCCGCAGGAACGGCCCAACAATCCGATTTGGCGCAGTGGGAGCCCATTCTTCATTGGCTGCGTCCCATCGCTCGACTGCAAGTCCCGGTTGTAACTGCGCCAACCGCTCCCGCTCCCGCAGCCGTAAGCTCCAGTAACAGCACCATTCAGGCTTCGCGTGCCGCGAGCTTGATGCCAGCGCAAGAATCTCTGGTACATGGCAGCCGCCTGTCTGTCTTTGCGCCGGGCATCAAAACGGAGCCCGAAACCCTTATGGGCGTTGATTTGAACCGCGCCCTCCCGGGCCATGGTGGCCCAGTGCCGCAATACCTGCTAAGACACTAGGCCCAGTCTAGCGCAATTGGCTGCGCAGCACATTCACCTGCTCAGCCACGGCTTTCACGTCCACCACGTTTTCAGCATGAACCAGGTAGCATTCCAGATCGGCCAAGGCCGCCTCCTGTTGGCCCAACGATGCGTGGACTAACCCGCGATCGCGGTACTCAGACCAAGAATCTGGCAACAAGACCACCAAGCGTTCTTGCACGGCCAGCAAGCGGGGCCAGTCTTCTTGCGACTTGTAGATTTCTTTGAGATTGCGCAGCATGCGCGCCAAGATCTCGCGGGGTGTTGCAGACTGCAGGTACAAACCCAAGGGCAGCTCTGAGCCATCTGCCAACCCGGCGCGTCTGCGGTAGGGTTCCAGCATTTCAGACAGTTGTTCACTGCTAAGCGAACGCCCCGTCAAGGGATCGATGATGGCTTGGCCAATCGGTAACACAACCTTGACCAAAAAATGCCCTGGGAAACCCACCCCTGACACCTCCAGACCCAGGCCCTGGGCCAACTCCATCCAGACCACTGCCAATGAAATCGGAATGCCGCGCCGGGTCCGCAAAAGTACGCTGGGAAAGCTGTTGTCCGGGTCGTAGTAATTGTTGAGGTTACCGCCGAAACCCAACTCATCGTAGAAGAACTGGTTCAGCACCCGCAACCGTTGAATCGGGGCCGCATCTGCCGCCAAGCGGCGTTTGACGCGTGCCAAAAGCTGGTCCACATCACCCAGCACCCGTTGAAGATCGGTCTCCGGGTACTCATCCAGCGCCAAACTTGCGGCGGCTTCAAACAACGTAAAGTCTCCGTCGCTGCGCACAAGCGCCCCAAAATAGTCCAGCGGAGTCGGAACGGAAAAATCCAATGCCATGGCAATTCCTCCCGTTAACGGCGCAAAAATTGCCGCAGATTCAAACCAGCGGCCCAGGCCGCCCCCAAGTAGACCACTACGGCACCGCTGAGCAACAGCACCAGCCAGCCAGCGCGCAAAAGACTGTGACTGCGCAACGCCACCCAATCCACCAGCCCCGCTGCCCACAGCAGGTAAATGACCAACAGCGCGCTGGCAGCCAACACTTGCAGTACAAACCGCCCCCAACCGGCCTGCGGTTGGTAACTGCCTCGGCGCAGCAAGCCAAACAACAACCACAGTGCGTTGATCATGGCCCCCAGGCCAATAGACAGAGACAGCCCGGCGTGCTTGAACAGCGGAACAAAAGCAATGTTCATCAATTGGGTGATCACCAACACCACCACGGCAATGCGTACGGGTGTCTTGATATCCTGGCTGGCGTAATAGCCTGGGGCCAACACCTTGATGGCCACAATGCCGACCAATCCAACGCCCCAGCCCATCAGGGCCAACGTGGTCTGCTGCACATCGTTGGCCGTAAATGCTCCATAGTGGTAGAGCACGGCGACCAAGGGCTTGGCGAATGCCAATAGGCCAATGGCGCAGGGGACCGACAACAGCACCACGATGCGCAAACCCCAGTCCAGCAAGGCCGAATACTCGCCGGAGTCACCATTGGCCTTAGCGCCCGCCAACTGCGGCATGAGCACCACGCCAAGGGCCACCCCCAGCAGAGCAGTGGGAAACTCCATGAGCCGGTCTGCAAAGGTTAACCAGCTCACACTGCCAGTGGGCAAATGGGAGGCAATTTGGGTGTTGATGAGCAAAGAGATTTGCGCCACGCTCACGCCCAGCATGGCTGGCAGCATGAGTTTTCCAATGCGGCGAGTATCGGGATCCATCCAGGCCTCTCGCAGCGCAGGACCCATCAGCCGAAAGCGCGGCAGCATGCCCAACTGCGCCAATGCCGGAATTTGCACCGCAAGCTGCAAAGCCCCCCCCAGCATCACGCCGCCCGCCATGGCGTAAATGGGCTCTATGCCCCGCGCAGACAACCAAGGCACGCCCAACCAGGCTGCGGTAATCATGGACACATTGAGCAGGACCGGCGTGGCGGCCGGCACTGCAAAACGCTTCCATGCATTCAAAATGCCGGACGACAACGCCACCAGCGACATGAAGCCGATGTAGGGGAACATGAAACGGGTCATCTGCACCGCCGCTTCGTAGCCCTCTACGTTCTGCTGCAAGCCACTCGCCATGGCCCAAACCAACAAGGGGGACAGCAACACACCGAGCACGCACGTGACCAGCAGGGCCACAGCCAGCAAGCTGCCAACCCGGTCTACCAGCAACTTGGTCGACGCCTCACCGTGCTGCGCCTTGTTCGCGGCCAACACCGGCACAAAGGCCTGGCTAAAGGCTCCCTCAGCGAACAGGCGGCGAAACAGGTTGGGTATGCGGAATGCCACATTGAAGGCATCGGTCATCGCGCTGGCACCAAACGAGGCGGCAATGAGCAGCTCGCGGGCCAGCCCGGTAATGCGGGAAACGAGTGTCCATAAAGACACGGTAGATACGGATTTGATCAAGCTCACACGGCGAGTGTAGCGGCGCTGGCAAGCCGCGCCGCGCGGGCAAGAAACAACCGGCAGGAATGATGTCCCGTCCCGATATATAATCATCGGGTTTGCTGACAACATCCTCCAACACAAGGAAATTTAATCATGGCATCTGGTAAACCCAAGAAAAAGAACCCGCGCCTGGCGTCGGGCCGTAAACGCGTCCGTCAGGACATCAAGATCAATGCAGCAAACAGCTCTCTGCGTTCCAAATACCGCACCGCGGTGAAGAACGTGGAAAAAGCAGTGGTGGCTGGTGACAAGACCAAAGCCGCAGAATTGTTTGCCAAGATGCAAGCCGTGGTTGACACCGTGGCTGACAAGGGCATCTTCCACAAGAACAAAGCAGCTCGCGACAAGAGCCGCCTGGCTACCAAGGTGAAAGCCTTGGCACTCGCCGCCTAACTCGTTAGGCAATCGCACGAGTCCTGCTGGTCAGGATTCGCCGTTTGTAGTGGGTGCGCTGTCAGCAAAAGCAAAAAAGCCGTTCATCTGAACGGCTTTTTTGCTTGTGGGCCCCGGCAGGTTGGCTGCCGACAGATAGGGGGATCAGCGCGAAGCAGCTTCCGGGCGGGTTTCGCTCACCTGGAGTTCGTTATCGCGTGCAAAGTTCAGACAAAAATCCCAAGCCATCACATCGTAGTCGCGAAGATCGCTGTGAATAATCACGCACTTCACCTGGCCGATCGACGTTGGGACACACCAAGGCGAATAGCCCAAATGGCTCCCCGGCTGCGGGCCACCGGGGCGAAACTGGCTCATGACACCAGCCAATCGCTCTGCCCAGTCACTGGGGCGAAACGTCTTGCCTTGCAAGGTCAGCCCCAGGATGAAGAGTTCTTTGGAAGGTATGGAAGGCATCAAGTAGATGGGTAAGTGCGCAACGGTCTACGCAGGGGTCTTGGTGGTGTGCTGCGCCGCACAAGAATTCTACCCGCATCGCTGTCTTCCAGACGACACCCCGGCCTTGTCACCGCGCATCACTGTGATGTGAATTTGTCACGAAACTGGCATGGGCCATGCGCCTAAAATCAGGCTTCAACGGCCCAACCTGCCTTTGTTCAAGTTGGGCCGCTTTCTTTTGTAGTCAAACCGGAGTTATTGCATGACCGCCGCCACGCCAGCTACCACGCCGTCTTCACCCCACGTCATGAACACCTATGGCCGACTACCTATCGCCTTGAGCCATGGCCTGGGTTGCCGCGTGTGGGACGTGAATGGCCGCGAGTACCTGGACGCGCTGGGCGGCATTGCCGTCAACACCCTGGGCCACAACCACCCCAAGCTGGTCGCCGCACTGCAGGACCAGGTCACCAAGCTGATCCACACTTCCAACTACTACCATGTGCCGCTGCAGGAAGAATTGGCCAGCATGCTGGTACAGCGCTCTGGCCTGACCAATGTGTTCTTCTGCTCCACGGGGCTGGAAGCCAACGAAGCCGCGTTGAAGCTGGCCCGCAAATTTGGCCACGACAAGGGCATTGAGCGCCCCGAGATCGTGGTCTACGAAAAGGCCTTCCACGGCCGCTCCATCGCCACCCTCAGCGCCACCGGCAACCCCAAGGTGCAGGCGGGCTTCGGCCCACTGGTGGAAGGCTTTATCCGCGTGCCGGTCAACAACATTGACGCACTCAAGGCCGCCACTGAAGGCAACCCCAATGTCGTGGCGGTGTTCTTTGAAGCCATCCAGGGCGAAGGCGGCGTGAACCCCATGCACATGGACTACCTGCGCGACGTGCGTGCCCTGTGCGACCAGCGCGACTGGCTGCTGATGATTGACGAAGTGCAGTGCGGCATGGGCCGCACCGGCAAGTGGTTTGCCCACCAGTGGGCCGGTATCAAGCCCGACGTGATGCCACTGGCCAAGGGCCTCGGCTCCGGCGTGCCCGTGGGTGCGGTGGTGGTGGGGCCCAAGGCGGCCACGATTTTTGCCCCCGGCAACCACGGCAGCACCTTTGGCGGCAACCCGCTGGCCATGCGTGCCGGTGTCACCACTATCCGCACCATGGAAGAAGAAGACCTGTTGACCAATGCTGCCACCGTGGGGGCACATCTGAAAGCGGCACTGCAAAAGGCGCTGGCCGCCGAGCTGGCCAGCGGTACGGTCAAAGAAATCCGGGGCCAGGGCCTGATGCTGGGCATTGACTTGGCCAAACCCTGCGGTGCACTGGTGCAGCGCGCGGTGGATGACGGCTTGCTGATCAGTGTGACCGCCGACACCGTGGTGCGCCTGGTGCCGCCCCTGATCCTCAGCACGGGCGAGGCCGACCAGATCGTCGCCATCCTCGCACCCCTGATTTCTGCATTCCTGAAGGAAGCTGCATGAGCCCCTTGAACAACGGAATCCCCAGCACCCTGCCCCAAGGCGCGCCACCCGTACGGCACTACCTGCAGTTTGACGACTTCTCCACCGAGGAATACCGCTACCTGCTGGTACGCACAGCCTTCATCAAAGCCAAATTCAAACGCTTTGAGCGCCACCAGACGCTGGTGGACCGCACACTGGCCATGATTTTCGAGAAAGCTTCCACACGCACACGCGTGAGCTTTGAGGCTGGCATGTACCAGCTGGGCGGCAGCGTGGTGCACTTGACCACCGGCGACAGCCAACTCGGCCGCTCGGAGCCCATTGAAGACAGTGCCAAAGTGATCAGCCGCATGACGGACATTGTGATGATCCGCACCTACGAGCAGACCAAACTGGAGGCTTTTGCAGCCAACTCGCGCGTGCCGGTGATCAACGGCCTGACCAATGAATTCCACCCCTGCCAAATTTTGGCCGACATCTTCACCTATATCGAGCACCGCGGCCCGATCGAAGGCAAGACGGTCACCTGGGTGGGCGACGGCAACAACATGGCCAACACCTGGCTGCAGGCCGCTGCCATCCTGGGCTTCCACCTCCGCGTCAGCACCCCCAGCGGCTACGAAGTGAATGAGAAATTGGCCGCCAGTGCAGGTGGAATGGGCGCAGGCAGCTATAAAACTTACAGCGATCCACTGGAAGCCTGCCGCGGCGCCGACCTCATCACCACCGATGTGTGGACCAGCATGGGCTTTGAAGCAGAGAACGAAGTACGCCGCAAAGCCTTTGCCGCTTGGTGTGTGGACCGCAAGATGATGGCCGTGGCTGCCCCTGACGCCGTTTTCATGCACTGCCTGCCTGCCCACCGGGGCGAAGAAGTGGAAGCCGAAGTCATCGACGGCCCGCAAAGTGTGGTCTGGGACGAGGCTGAAAACCGCATGCACGTGCAGAAGGCACTGATGGAGTACCTGCTGCTCGGAAAGCTCTGAGCGCACATGTCAGCCTGCACC
>REAW01000058.1 GCA_004293725.1 Curvibacter sp. | reverse complement strand
CGCGACCGACAAGGTCCTCGGACGAGTAGCCAGCGAAGTTGCTCTCCGTTTGCGCGGCAAACACAAGGCCATTTACACGCCTCACGTCGATACCGGTGACTTCATCGTCATCATCAACGCATCTCAATTGCGTGTCTCTGGTGCCAAGCCCATTGACAAAGTGTATTACAGCCATTCCGGTTACCCTGGTGGAATTTCCGCCATCAACTTCCGTGATATGCAAGCCAAATTCCCTGGCCGCGCTTTGGAAAAAGCCGTCAAGGGCATGCTGCCGAAGGGCCCTCTGGGCTACGCCATGATCAAGAAGCTCAAGGTCTACGGTGGTGCTGAGCATCCCCATACCGCCCAGCAGCCCAAGGTTCTGGACATTCCCGGTATTTCTACTGATGCAGTGAAAAGAGAGGCCGCCAAATGATCGGTGAATGGAACAATGGAACCGGCCGTCGCAAATCCAGCGTCGCCCGCGTGTTCCTGAAAAAAGGCTCTGGCCAAATCGTAGTGAACGGCAAGGCCATCGAAAATTTCTTTGGTCGTGCAACTTCTATCATGATTTGCAAGCAGCCCTTGTTGCTGACTAACCACGCTGAAACGTTTGACATCATGGTCAACGTCGCTGGCGGCGGTGAGTCTGGCCAGGCTGGTGCAACCCGCCACGGCATTACGCGTGCGTTGATTGACTACGACGCAACCCTCAAGCCCGTCTTGAGCCAGGCTGGCTTCGTAACACGTGATGCACGTGAAGTCGAGCGTAAGAAGGTCGGCTTCCACGGCGCTCGCCGTCGCAAGCAGTTCTCCAAGCGTTAATCGCCGGCAACGAATCGTTGCAATTGCTAAAGCCGCCCGGGTGCAAATCCTGGCGGCTTTTTGTTTTTGGGCTGCTAGACTCCGCCCTCTATGAGATTTCGTTTGCTCCGTCGTCGTTTGACCATCAGTGCCCCCCGCATGGCAGTGCGCAGTGCATTGCCGTGGCCTTTTCGGTGGGCGGTGCTGGCCATCGTGCTTGGTTTTTGTGCGGCTATTGGTCTATGGGCATTTGAGTTCGGCAAAGACATTGCAGGTCTTGAGAAGGGTGCCACTGAAGAACTGGTGCAACTTAGGACCGAGGCAATTTCATTGCGCAATGAACTGCTGGCAGTGAAGTCAGAGCGCGATGAGGCGCAGTCTGTTGCAAACACGGCAGGTACTTTGGTGACCGCAGAAAAAGCATCGCATGAAAAGTTGCTGGCACAGGTTAAGCAACTAGAGACCGACAACCGACTCTTGCGCGACGACTTGGGTTTTTTCGAGAAGCTGATTCCTGCTGGCGCCGTGGACGGGCTTGCGATTCGTGGATTGCAGGCCGAACTTACCGCGCCTGCGACGCTAAAATGGCAGGCGCTAGTGATGCAACCGGGTCGCAATACGCAAGAGTTCAATGGACGTTTGGAGTTGACTTTTACGGGCACGGTGAATGGCAAACCTTGGATTGCGGCCTTGCCCGATGGTGCGATGCCCATCAAGGTGAAACAGTACGGACGGATGGAAGGCGAGTTGACTCTTCCCCCTCAGGTGCAAGTCAAAAGTGTCTCGGCACGGGTTCTTGACGGTTCTGTTGTTCGCGCAACGCAGACCATCAAGCTGTAATGTTTACAGAGGTTCATCATGTTTAACAAAAAGAAGCAGCCCCCGATAAAAAGCCTGATTGCAGAAGGCACCCATATTGAAGGCAATATGGCCTTCTCCGATGGTTTGCGTGTGGATGGGACGATTATTGGAAATGTTTTGGCTAGCGATAGCTGTGCAAGCATGCTTGTGATTTCCGATTCCGCCAGCATCACAGGAGAAATCACAGCGGATCACATCATTGTGAATGGTCTTGTTAAAGGCCCTATCCATGCCCGTCACATGTTGGAGCTACAGCCTAAGGCGCGTATCGAAGGTGACGTTGAGTACGCTGCGCTCGAAATGCATCAAGGGGCACTGATTTCTGGTAAATTGCGCCCGTTACTGGACAACGAAGAAAAACCCACACTGAAACTAGCGGCAAATAATCAGTGAAAAAATTCCCGAGCGAATTCCTGTACTATTAGCCAATATCCTGAACGAGACCGGAGTCCACTATGAGTGCCGTTGCCGAAAACATCCAAGCTGAAATGCCCGCCCCAATCCTCTTCACTGACAGCGCAGCTGCCAAGGTGGCAGACTTGATCGCAGAAGAAGGCAACACTGACCTGAAATTGCGCGTATTTGTCCAAGGCGGCGGCTGCTCTGGGTTTCAGTATGGCTTCACTTTTGATGAGATCACGAATGAAGACGACACAACCATGACCAAAAATGGGGTGTCTTTGTTGATTGATGCGATGAGCTACCAGTACTTGTTGGGTGCCGAGATCGACTACAAAGAAGACTTGCAGGGTGCGCAATTTGTTATCAAAAACCCCAATGCCACTACGACGTGTGGCTGTGGTTCTTCGTTTTCGACCTGACTCTCGATTTCCCTGCTTACGCAGGGTAAATCGCACCAAGTATCCGGGCGCCTTTGGCGCCCGTCACATTTGGCAGGCTTGATGTTCGGCGCAAACGGGTTTGGCGCGCCAGCCAAGCGAAGGCAGTTGCCTCTACTTGCAGTGGCGGGAGTCCCAAGGCTTGAGAGGATTGCACCTGACAGGCTGGCAATTGGTGGGCAAGGCGTCGCATCAAATGACTATTCAAGGCGCCACCGCCGCATATGACTAGCGTACTGCATGCCGGAGTGAGAGTGCGCAGCGTAAGCGCACAAGACTGGGCTGTAAGTTCTGCAAGGGTGGCTTGCACGTCCTGCGGAGGCAAGTTCTCAAACGGTAGCAGATGATGGTTCAGCCAAGCTGCATTGAACAAGTCGCGGCCCGTGCTCTTGGGCGGAAGTTTTTCAAAAAAGGGCTCAGAAAGCAGCGTAGCCAGTAATTCCGAGTTAACGCAGCCCTTGGCGGCCCAGTTTCCACCGGCATCAAACGGCTGCCCCGTATGGGTCTGGCACCATCCGTCCATGAGCGCATTTCCGGGTCCGCAGTCAAAGCCGATCACCGGGGTGTCGGATGTTGGATCCAGCAAAGTAATGTTTGCGATACCCCCGATGTTCAATACCGCCAGCGTCGTATCGGGGTGTCCGAAAAATGCCTGGTGAAAGGGTGGTACCAATGGGGCGCCTTGACCCCCTGCGGCGACATCCCGGCTGCGAAAGTCTGCCACTACATCAATGCCGCATAGCTCTGCAAGCAAGGCTGGCTGATTGAGCTGCAGGGTGTATCCGGTGCCGCCGAATTCTTGGGGGCGGTGCCGCACCGTTTGTCCGTGGGCCCCTATCGCGCGCACGGCATTCGCCGGAGTGTGTGTTTGCTCCAGCAAAGTTTGCACTACGCTGGCGTAACGCTGCGCCAACGCGTTGCCGGCAAGTGCCGCCCGATGAAGTTCGTTGGGCCCCGCAGTATTCAAAGCCAGTAGTTCGGCGCGCAAATCGGAAGGGAACGAGGTGCTGCAATGGTGCAACACCAGCATCTGGCCATCACTGAAGTCAGCTAAAACACCATCTACGCCGTCCAGCGAGGTACCGGACATCAGTCCAATGTATAACTCGGACACGGTGCTTTGGTCTATTCGGCGCTAGCCAGGCTGACGAGGGAGGCAGCACCAAGTTGGGCGCGAACTTCGGCAACTGCCTTGTTAAACAAAGGTTTGGCAGATGCAGCGATGGGGATAGATTCGCTTTGGCGCGCAATGGTCTGTGGATCGTGGTGCACGCCGTTGACCCGGAATTCAAAATGTAGATGAGGTCCAGTGGCCCATCCAGTAGCGCCCACTGCGCCAATGTTCTGGCCTTGACTCACGCTCTGCCCCTTTTTGACGCTGATGCGGCTCAAATGGGCGTACACCGTGGTCTGATTGTTGCGGTGTTTGACGAACACAACATTGCCGAAGCCATTTTGCACACCCGCGAAGTCCACCACCCCATCGGCCACCGTGCGCACTGGCGTACCGGTTGCTGCGGCGTAGTCAACACCCAGATGGGCACGCCATTTTTGCAATATGGGATGAAAGCGCATTTTGAAGCCACTGCTCACGCGCGAAAACTCCATAGGGGAGGCGAGGAACGCACGGCGCAGGCTCTCGCCTTCCAGCGTGTAGTACCCCCCTTTGGCGGGAACAGTGCCGCCAACTGTAGGCTCGCGAAACCACATGGCTTGGTGCACCTTGCCAGCGTTAACAAACTCAGCACTCAGTACTCGTCCAGAGCGTAGGGGCTCGCCATCACCCTCTGCGATGGAAGTCGATGTCTCCCGAAAAAATCTCGGCGAGTTGGACTGCAATGGCGTCAGGGAGACGGGCATCGTCGGTGGCGGCAAAAAGGGAAGTTTGGATTACGCCGCCACTCAAACGCGTGGAGGCGACCAAGGGCAGGGTCTCTAGTTGAGCCGTGAAGCCGCCCATGGTTTTCCGGATGCTTAGGCGCTGGAACAATCCATCGTCCAGCGGACTCCAGCGAGCGGTCAGGCTCAGTAGTGATTGCTGGCTGTCGACCTCAGCGGTGACATTGCGCCCGGCGCGGCCAAGCAGAACCTGTTGCACTTGGCTGTTGGACCTGAGGAATGCTGAGGCCGCAGCATCAAACACGCCCAAGCGTTTGAGCAGGCTGTCGGCCGTGTCGGTAGAGCGGGTGACCTCAGACCGGTAAAGGGGTATGCTGGGTAGCGCTGCCAGTGGATCATTGAATGCACTGACTTGCAACGGAATGGACTCGACCACGGTACGCACGGGCAGGTCGGCCGCATCGGGCGCCAAGTTGGCCACCGCGAAAGTGCCACCAGTGCCACCGATTAGCATGGCGGCCACGATCGCGGTGATGCGTTTAGGGTGACGTTCTGTCAGGTTGCGTGAGAATGCAAGACAAGTCTCAACGGCATAGATCAATCCGTGTTTCAAAATCTGGGACTCCGGTGGATGGTGCGGCCCGACTAAAATCCAGCCGCTGGCAACGAACACGTTGCAGGAGAGAGCCCGCAGTATAGCTGCCGCATACACCCCGGCAACGAGAAAAAACCCTTATGAATCAAGCCTCAAGCCCCCAATTAGTTGTAAGCGATCGTGTCCGCGAAGCATTGGCCGTGACCCTGCGCGGTGTGGAAGAACTACTCCCACAAGACGAATGGGTGAAAAAGCTCGCCAAGTCCGAGGCCACCGGCAAACCGCTGCGTATCAAGCTGGGGCTGGACCCGACCGCGCCTGACATCCACATTGGCCACACCGTGGTGCTGAACAAGATGCGCCAGCTGCAAGATCTGGGCCACACGGTGATCTTTTTGATCGGTGACTTCACCAGCATGATCGGTGACCCGTCCGGCCGCAACAGCACCCGCCCACCACTGACGGCCGAGCAGATCAAGGTGAATGCTGAGACCTACTACCGCCAGGCCAGCCTGGTGCTGGACCCTGCCAAGACCGAGATCCGCTACAACAGCGAGTGGAGCGACCCGCTGGGCGCGCGCGGCATGATCCAGCTGGCCAGCCGCTATACCGTTGCCCGCATGATGGAGCGCAACGATTTCCACGACCGCTTCAAGGCCGGCACCCCCATTGCGGTGCACGAATTCCTCTACCCGCTGATGCAGGGCTATGACTCGGTGGCGCTGGAGAGCGACCTCGAGCTGGGCGGCACCGACCAGAAGTTCAACCTGCTGATGGGCCGCACCCTGCAGGCCGAATATGGCCAGGAGCCCCAGTGCATCTTGACCATGCCACTGCTCGAAGGGCTGGACGGGGTGGAGAAGATGTCCAAGAGCAAAAACAACTACATCGGCATCTCTGAAGAACCCAACACCATGTTCGCCAAGGTGTTGTCTATCTCCGACGTGCTGATGTGGAAGTGGTACACCCTGCTCAGCTTCAAGAGCGAGGCAGAGATTGCAGCGCTCAAGGCCGAAGTCGAAGGCGGCCGCAACCCCAAAGACGCCAAGGTGGCGCTAGCCAAGGAAATTACTGCTCGCTTCCACAGCGCAGCCGCTGCCGATGCGGCAGAGCAGGACTTCATCAACCGCAGCAAGGGCGGCATACCCGACGAGATTGACGAGATCAGCCTGCCCTTGGGCGAGGGCGGCGCTGCGGTGGGAATTGCGGCCTTGCTCAAATCCGCGAACCTGGCCGCATCCAGTGGCGAGGGTAACCGCCTGATCGACGGTGGCGGCGTTCGGGTGGACAGCAACGTGGTGAGCGACAAGGGCTTGAAACTCGGTGCAGGCACCTACGTGCTGCAAGTGGGCAAGCGCAAGTTTGCCCGCGTGACCCTGGCCTGATTTAGCGCCATGCTGGCTTTGGTGCAGCGCGTTCGCCGCGCGCAGGTAGTGGTGGACGGCGCCGCGGTGGGCAAGATTGACCAAGGCCTGCTGGTGCTGGTCTGCGCGGAGCAAGGCGACACCGAGGCGCAAGGCGACAAGCTGCTGGCCAAGCTGCTCAAGCTGCGTATCTTCAGCGATGCAGAAGGCAAGATGAACCGCAGCGTGCAAGACTTGGATGGCGCAGGCCTGCATGGCGGCCTGCTGATCGTGAGCCAGTTCACGCTGGCCGCTGACACGTCGGGCGGCAACCGGCCCAGTTTCAAAGCTGCTGCGGAGCCCGAGGCAGGGCGGCGTCTGTACGACGACTTTGTTGTAAGGGCCAATGCCGCACATCCCATCGTGCAGACCGGCATTTTTGCCGCAGATATGCAGGTGGAGTTGGTCAATGACGGGCCGGTAACGATTCCGATGCGGGTGGCGCCGGCCGCCTAACTGCGAGAGGGTGGCCCTGGGCGCCTCACTGCAGTACCAAGTACATCGCAGTAGGAGGGAAGCGCACACTTGCCATCTCCCCCGCGCGGGTGAGTGGGATCGTCTGAATGGCCATGCCGTTCATGTCCAACACGGTACCGCGGCTGATATGCGGGTTGCGTACCGTGATATCGAGTTCCGCTGCTTGTACTTGCCAGGGCGATTGCCCGAACGACTGCAGGGTGAACCCCGGTGTGCTGGTTCCATTGTCGAGCGCAATGCTAGAAGGTGTTTCTTTCCAGCCGTTGGGCCTGCTTTGGGTGGCAAACTGGATCAGTATTTTCCGAGAGGCACGCAACTTCTCACCATCCATGGATACGGCCATTGCCGCTCCAAATTCATTGCGGGCAATAAAACGCACATCTTGCAATTGGTGGGTGGCGGCGTTGCCAAAATGCGCCACAACGCCTTGGGCTCTTGGGGTGTTGAGCGTGCAATAACCGAGCAACGTATTCCACACCAACTCCGAGGTGTTGGACGTGATGTGATCGGGCCCCACCCAAGGCGCCAGCGGCACTACCGTGCTGGTAGCGGTACTTTCTGTCCCAAAACGTACCAACACAGGCCCAACCTGAAAGGCTTGGCTGCGCGCTGCCTTGGGCTTGCCTTCGCGCAGAGGGGCATCGCCAGAATCACGATTGGGGTCAAAGCTGGTCTCTTCCGCGATCAGCGGGGCTTTTCGTTGCCACACTTCATCCAGCGTACGGTGCTCTTGCACAACCGGGGTGCCACGGCGCACATACCCCATGCGAAAGGCCAACGCACTGGCAGGAAAACTGCCCAGGATTTCAGGTGTTGCAAACAGCCACTTGCCTTGGGAGGCGAGGTAGCCGTTCGCGGACTGCGGAGGAGTCCAGCCCTCATCACCTGTTGCAAACCAGTAGTACGCATCTACCCCGGTGAGCGAAGCATACGCAGCGACCAAAAAAGGGCCCTCGGCTCCAAAGTTGTTGGGAAGCACCCAGTTCCCCTCGGTTAGCAGCATCGGTCGCCCCTGGGTTTGTTTGAGGTTGATGGGAAGCAGTTGGGGCGAGCGCAGAATGCTGCCGTTGGTGAATTGGTCGCCATTCATGATGGCCCAGCCGTTGTTCACTCCTTTGTGGATGCCGCCGGTGTAGACATTGGCCGCATCTACGTCGCCAGCGGTATAGGACCAGCGTTCAGCATCGTTGAGGTAACGTGCACTGCCAGTTTTCCAATTGCCCGCATTGACCAGCTGCTTGGCACCCAAGTCCTGACGCAGGTAGTGCACCATCGTGGCGTTGAAGTTGTGCATGGTGCGGGCGTAAAACTCGGTTTGGTCGGCTCTGCGTTGTGCCTTGCCTCCGCGCAAGTCCTGCGGGTCGCCAACGAGTGGCCATTGTCGTGGCGGTTGCGTGAGTTCCCATAAGTTCAGCAAGGCCACACGCCCGTCCTGGGGCGCATCGGTTGCCTCATCTGCCCCCTTCCAGTTGGTGAGCGCTTTGCTTACGCTGCCGTATTTGCGTGCGAGGAACACACCATACAGTCGCTCCAGCGCCTGCCTTTGGGGGCCCTGAATGCCGTTCACCGTCCAGAATAGCAAGCTGTCTTCATTCTGCAACTGGATGATGGCCACACTGGGGTCTTGGGTCAGCGGGATACCGGTGTAGGGGTTGGTCTCGGTCAGCAGTGCGCGCAGCCACGCCTTGTAGGCACGCTGCAAAGTGGGGTCGAAAAAAAGAAGCCCTTGGGCAGACTGTTTTTCCCCGCCTGCCATCCCCCAGCCCGGGGCAAATTTCATGGGCGACGCCCAGTAGGGCGAGAGGGTGGTGTAAATCCCTTCCTTGCGCATGGCTGCCACCGTGCGCCAAATGGCGTCGCGTTCGGCAGTATTGATGTCGCTGATGGCCGCCGATGGTGTTTTATCCAGAGCCGGGCTTATCTGCTGGTGCAGCCGCACCATATTGACGCCACGCTTGGCCAAGAAGCGCGCGTGCCTGGCCAAGTCAGGCGGGGCCAACTGCCATAGGGGGCGCGCTGCCCCGGTTTGGTTGGCAACGTGGGTATTGACTGCCCAAAAACGCAGCAACTTGCCATCACCACGCACCAAATCGCCGTCCGCATTCGCACGCACAAAGCCGGTTTCGCCAGCGGTGGCTTCATTCAGGTTGCGCAGGTCCAGCAAGGCATCGGCACTGAAGGCATCCCGCGCTGGCGAAAAATTCCAGGTGGCGGCTTGTGCGCAGCTTACCAATACGAAAAGCAGACCGAAAGGCCAAAAGTTTTTGCTATGCATTTTGTAGCTGCTTGCGCATGATTAGTAATGGCTGGAGGCTGATTTTGCCAAATAATTCTTCAAGTCCAGATACGTGATGGCCCTGTGAAAAACAAGCTCTTGCACCAGACTATGGGCCTTGCAGATCGCCTTGCTCGGATAATTTGCGTATGAAAATCGCACTCGCTATCGGATCGGTCCTTCTTGCCTTGCTCTGGACCGGATTTATTGGAATCTCGGCTGCCTTGGCAGACTGGGTTGCTGGCCAAGGCGGACAGTTGCAAGGTGGTTTGCAGACCATCGCGCAATGGCCAATTCCGCCATGGATCGCGTTGTGGACAGACCCTGCCACTGCTGAAGCGGTGCGCGCGACGATCGTGTGGTCTGTGGAAATGCTCGCCGTTGCCATGCCTTGGATCACCCCGCTTCTGGATTGGGTTGGCCCGTTGTTGTGGGTGATCTGGTTTTTGGGGGTAGTCGTGTTGGTGGTGTTGGCTGGTCTGGGACTGTTGCTCATTGGTCGCATAAGCAAACGCAGTCGAATCAGCTCTGCGTCTTACTGAGCCTAACCAGCGGTTGGCCATTACCTGCGCCAACCGCACCCGGCCAAGCACTAGACGCGCATTTCATCCTGTTGTCTTCATGGGGGGCTATGAGACTTGGCTGAAGTATTCATTCTTTAGGTAAAGCGCGGGTGGTTGCAAGCCACTTCAAACGCATGCAAGAGCGAGGTTAAGGGCTCTGGGGTTTGCGGATGACTGCCACGATCAGGGAAATGACCGTGATGGGCACCACAAAACTCATCATGGCGGTAGAGAACGCTCCCAGCAATGCGTGCTGTTGGGCGGCCAGAATCAGGTAGGTGACGTAGGCAGCGTAATAGACGATGAACACGCCGCCCTCCCAGCGGGCGATTTCACGGCCGGTCAAGAACACGGGCAAGCAAGCGAAGGCCACGGCCAGCATGACCCAGATGTCAAAGTTCATCAGCGCTTGCGACATGGCGAGGCCGGCTTCTCCCGACACCAGCCCGGAAATGCCCAAGCAGCCCAAAATATTGAAAGTGTTGCTACCCACCACGTTGCCCACCGCGATATCCCGCTCGCCCTTGATGGCGGCAGTGATCGAGGTGGCCACTTCGGGCATGGAGGTGCCAGCCGCCACAATCGTCAGCCCGATGACCAGATCGCTCACCCCCATGGCCTTGGCAAACGAGACAGAGGCTGTTACCAACCATTCAGAGCCCAATACCAATGCGACCAAGCCCGCGGCAATGAGCGCCAACTGCACTGGCAGTTTGCTGTCCCAGGCGCCCTGGGCAGCGGGCTGGACTTCTTGTGCAAATTCATCCTGTGCTGCTTTGGTTTCGCGCCGCGATTGCACCACCAGAAACACCGTGTAGGCAACCATCAGACCGAACAAAATTGCGCCATCCATCCAGTTCAGCGAGCCGTCCAGTCCTAGGGCCAGCAGCAAAACGCTGGCGCCAACCATGATGGGGACTTCCTGCCGGATGAGTTGGATGTTTACCACCAGCGGCACGATCAGGGCGCTAACGCCCAAAATGAAGAGGACGTTGAAAATATTGCTCCCGACCACGTTGCCGATGGCAATGTCGGTCCTGCCATCCAGCACCGCGCCTACCGATACCGCCACTTCAGGCGCACTGGTGCCGAAGGCCACGATGGTCAGCCCCACCACCAGCGGAGAAATGCCGAAACTCAGCGCCAGTTTGGACGCACCGCGAACTAGCAGTTCTGCGCCCACCACCAGTGCCGCCAGGCCAGCCAGGAAGATCAATATGTTCATGGAAAAATTCCGTGTTGCAAGTTCAAAAAGTAATGTAACAGGGGCAGTCCCGGAAGCACCCCTTATTTAAACGGGGTTCATCGTGTATTTAGGCGTTGGTCAGGCACTTAATACGGATTCTTGAACCCCAGCCGCGCCATGATCTCGCTCTCACGCAGTTCCATCACCTCGGCGTCCTCATCTAGTTCGTGGTCCCAGCCTTGTGCGTGCAGTGTGCCGTGGACGATCATGTGGGCGTAGTGGGCTTCGAGCGTCTTCTTTTGCTCTTTGGCTTCTTGGGCAATTACCGGTGCGCACAGCACCAGGTCGGCGGTGACGGGTTCCTGGGTGTAATCGAAAGTCAGCACGTTGGTGGCGTAGTCCTTTTGGCGGTATTCGCGGTTCAGGGTTTGGCCCTCAAGCGCGTCCACGATGCGCACGGTGATTTCTCCGTCCACCTCCAAGGTGTTGCGGATCCAGCGGATGACTTTGTGGCGCTTGAGAGCGTCGCGATGTTTGTCGGCGTCTTTGATCTTGCCGAATTGCAGGGAGAGGCTGAGTTCTGGAAGCATGGGGTTCGTAGGTGTAAAAAGGGTTTAGCTGCGGCGCGCTGTCCGTGCCGGAGTACGGGTCTTGGGCAGGCCCTCGCGGGGGAGTTCGGGCTCTGGCTCGGGAATGGTGATCTGCGGCAGGTCTTCCAGCCGTGCCGCCTCATAGGCATCCACGATGCGGGCGACCAGCGGGTGGCGCACGATGTCGGAGCTGGTCAGGCGGGTAATCGCAATGCCCGGTGTACGGCGCAGAACACGTTCAGCCTCCAAAAGTCCGCTCATCTGCGTTTTGGGCAGGTCGATCTGGGTCAAGTCGCCGGTGATGACGGTCTTGGTGCCGAAGCCCACGCGCGTCAAAAACATCTTCATTTGCTCGGGCGTGGTGTTTTGCGCTTCGTCCAGAATTACAAAGGCATTGTTCAGCGTGCGCCCGCGCATAAAGGCCAGTGGCGCGATTTCCAGTTGCTGGCGCTCAAAAGCTTTGTGCACTTGGTCGTAGCCCATCAGGTCGTAGAGCGCGTCGTACAGGGGGCGCAGATACGGGTCCACCTTCTGGTTCAAGTCGCCGGGCAGAAAGCCCAGGCGCTCGCCGGCTTCCACCGCGGGGCGGGTCAGCACAATGCGCTGCACCGAGCTGCGCTGCAGCGCATCCACTGCAGCGGCCACCGCCAGATAGGTTTTGCCGGTGCCTGCGGGACCGATGCCAAACGTAATGTCGAACTCGGCAATGTTGTCCAGGTACAGCGCCTGGTTTGGGCTGCGGGGCTTGAGGTCGGCTCGGCGGGTGGAGAGGCTTGGGCCGTCTTCGCCATCCATGCCACCATCGCCGCTGAGCATGAGTTGCACGGTGGAGGCTGCAATGGGTCGACCCGCAATCTCGTACAGGGCCTGCAGCATCTCCATGGCGCGCTGGGCTTTGGCCTTGGCACCTTCCACCTTGAACTGCTCATGCCGGTGGGCAATTTTGACCTCCAGCTCACGCTCGATGGTGCGCAGGTGTTCGTCCGTCGGGCCGCACAGGTGTGAGAGGCGCGTGTTGTTCAGCGGCGTGAAGATGTGTTTGAGAATCAAGCTGATAATCCGGCAAAGCAGGTTGAGTGCTAGAGGGGCGCTACGAGCGCGCGACCCTTGCATTGTCCCTAATGTTGGCCCGCACGGCCACCCACCACCCCAGAACTCCGGACTTCACACCATGATCGGCAAACTCACAGGCACCGTCAGCGACAAAAATCCACCGCAAGTCATCATCGACTGCGGCGGCGTGGGCTACGAGGTGCAGGTGCCTATGAGCACCTTCTACAACTTGCCCGCCGATGGCGCCAAAGTCACGCTGCTCACCCACTTTGTGGTGCGGGAAGACGCGCAAATTCTCTACGGGTTTGCCACCAGCACCGAGCGCGAAGCGTTCCGCGAGCTCATCAAAATTTCCGGTGTGGGGCCACGTACTGCCTTGTCAGTGCTGTCGGGCATGGACGTGGGCGACTTGGCACAGGCCGTCACGCTGCAAGAGGCCGGTCGCCTGATCAAGGTTCCGGGTATCGGCAAAAAAACGGCCGAGCGACTGCTGCTGGAGCTAAAGGGCAAGTTGGGGGCAGACCTTGGAGCACCCTTGGGCGCCGTGGGCGATGCGCAGTCCGACATCCTGCAGGCGCTGCTGGCCTTGGGCTACAGCGACAAGGAGGCTGCGGCCGCACTCAAGGCCCTGCCCAAGGATGTGGGTGTCAGCGACGGTATCAAGCTGGCGTTGAAGTCATTGGCAAAATAGGCCATAACCCTCGTCAATATTGCGTAAGTAGCTACAAAATTTGTAGCAAAAATACGGTGATTTACTGCGCCTCGCGCACCGGGCGGCCGTTCAGCGCTTGCACCGGCCGAGCATTGTTGGGGTAAAGCTGGGTGAACAACTTGATCTGCGCGGGGCTGATTTGCAAGGGTTGCCGAAGCACAGTCCACAACACGCCCTCGGTGCAAGGCGGCGTGGTGAGAGACCCCATGAACTGGTAGTAGCGTTGGTCGATTGGTAGCAGCTCGTTGAGGTTGAGCAGCTCACGCGGCATGCGTACACGATCGTTGACTTCCAGTGGCATGTAGGTCCACACCTTGTCAATCAAAGGGTTGGCGGCGCCAGGCTCCAATAGCAAAGCGACCACGGCTAATTGCCCCTCATCGTTGCGGTGCACCAGATGGGCGACCATGGCGGTTCGCTTGCCGTTGAACTGCTCTTCGGATGGCGCATGAAAGTGAAATTGGACGAGCCTGTAGCGGCCGCCCCGTACCGTGAGGCTGTTGTCACCTTGCACTTCGACTTGGATGGTGTGGCCGTTATTGAGCACCGTGCCGTTGCTGGGTGTGTAATTGAACAGCAAGGGCTCTGCAGGACCCATCAGCGTAGAGCCGTCGTCGATGTTGATAGGTGATTGGCGCTTGCCAATCGCGCACACATTGAAATCTGGCTTGAGTCGCCCCCAGGCCTGCGGCCCCTTTTCGCCTTCATAGGTCCAGTGCACATCGCCTCCGTGGACTGATTGCATTTGCGTAGTCTGACTATGGCCTACCACTGCGGCTGCGCGTGCACTTTTGACCGTCGTGGGAGTGCTGCGGTTCGCAGCGGCCTTGCCGCTCACCACTATCGTGAGTTTCTTTTGGGGCGCAACTGAGGTGCCCAGTGCTTCGCGCAATTGGGCGCCCACTTCTTTGGCGCTGGAAGCGCTGGTGGCGGAAATGTCGGCGGTGGGTTTCTTGGCGGTGGTGGTTGGCGGGGGATCGGCTGCATAGGCAATCGCCGCCCCAAACGCCAGCGCACAGATCAAGGCGAAGCGCAGCCCTTGGCGCTGGTGCAAACTGAGTGGGGGGCGGGAAAGCATGCGCAGCGAGACCTTTCAGGCGAGCACAGTGGGGCAAACGGATTGTCAGTTTATCGGCACACCGGGTCTCTTTCTTAAGCAACCGGACTGGCGCGCTATAGTGGAAGCCCACCCCGTGTATCTCTTTTTGCAACCCATAGGCCCATTGCGTGAGCATTCAGACCGACGACTTTGCCGTACCCCCCTTGCCCGCCACGTCCAGCCGTGTGGTGTCTGCCGTCCCCACCTCAAGCAGTGAAGA
>REAW01000025.1 GCA_004293725.1 Curvibacter sp. | reverse complement strand
GTGTTTGAATCGCGCCACGCCAAATCGGTGCTCAACATGTTGCATTTGGCCGCTGGCCCGGGGGGCACTGCGCCCAAAGCACAAACCATGGGCTACTCCGTGGGCGGAAAAACCGGTACCGCGCACAAACAAGAAGGCAAGGGATACGCGGAGAAGAAGTACCGCGGGTTTTTCGTTGGGGTGGCCCCGATTGATAACCCGCGCATCGTGGTGGCGGTGATGATCGATGAGCCCAGCAATGGCAAATACTATGGTGGAGATGTAGCCGCGCCTGTGTTCAGCGAAACCGTGCAACAAACCCTGCGCATGCTGGGCGTCCAACCTGACATGGCGGTTCGCCCGCAGATCGTGACGGATGTGGTGGAGGAAAGTTTCTGATGCGCCATCTCACGTCCCCGCAAGAGGCTGTGCAGTGGTTGCGCGCATGTGGTGCGACGGACCTGCGGACCGACAGCCGACAAGTGGTTGCGGGCAACGCGTTCATCGCCTGGCCCGGCGCCGCAGCGGACGGCCGTGCATTTGTCAACAATGCCCTGGCTAGTGGCGCTGTGGCCTGTTTGGTAGAGCAGGATGGTGCAAGCAGCTTCGAATTCGATACCCGGTCCGTCGCCAGCTATGCTGGATTGAAAGCGGACGCGGGGCTGATTGCGGATGCGTTTTATGGCCAGCCATCTGCCCAATTGCCTGTGGTGGCCGTAACCGGAACCAATGGCAAGACGAGCACCGCTTGGTGGTTGGCCCAGGCCCTGAGCGGCTTGCCTGGCGCGCAGGCGCTACCTTGTGGGGTGATCGGTACACTGGGTGTGGGCCAGCCACCCCATGTGCAGTCGACCGGGCTGACAACCCCTGACCCTGTGCGGGTGCAGCACACACTTCGGCAGTTTGCCGACCAGGGGCTGCGCGCGTGTGCAATGGAAGCTTCTTCCATCGGGATCGAAGAGCAGCGTCTGGCTGGCACCCGCGTTCGCGTGGCCGTGTTCACCAACTTTACCCAAGACCACCTGGACTACCACGGCAGCATGGCTGCCTATTGGGCCTCCAAACGCAAGTTGTTTGCCTGGTTTGGCTTGGCCCACGCGGTGGTAAACATTGATGACGCGCAGGGCGCCTCCCTGGCCGACGAATTGGCGGGGACGCTGGATCTGTGGACAGTGTCAAGCCAGCAACCGGCGCGCTTGCGCGCCCAGCAACTGCGTCACACCACCGGGGGGTTGGCCTTTGATGTCGTGGAAGGCCACGTATCGTGCATTTTGCAGACCCATGTGATTGGAAACTACAACGTCTCCAATTTGCTGGGTGTGATTGCTGCCATGCGCTGTCTTGGCGTCTCGTTGCCTGCGGCCGTTGCTGCCTGCAGCGTGTTGCAGCCTGTGCCCGGTCGCATGGAGTGTGTGGGCGGGCAAGGGGTGCCGCTGGTTGCCGTGGACTATGCCCATACGCCGGATGCACTGGCGCAGGCGCTGCAAGCACTTCGCCCCCTGGCCGAGGCCCGTGCCGGGCGACTGTGGGTTGTTTTCGGGTGCGGGGGCGACCGCGATGCGACCAAGCGTCCCTTGATGGGTGCGATCGCAGCGCAAAATGCAGATCGTGTGGTGGTTACCAGCGACAACCCCCGCAGCGAGCGTCCTGAGGCCATCGTGGCGCAGGTCCTGTTGGGGCTGATGGACAACAAGGGCGTGGACGTCGAGGTGGACCGTGCAACGGCCATCCGCGCAGCGGTGCTGCAGGCTGAGGCCAACGACGTGGTCTTGCTGGCAGGCAAGGGCCATGAAGATACTCAAGAACTGAGTGGCGTGAAACTCCCATTCTCCGATCGACAAGAGGCGTTGGCGGCATTGAAACTGCGCCCAACTGCAGCCGGAGGTGCGGCATGAGCACCATGGTGATGCTGGCCCAAGTAGCCGCATGGCTGGAAGATGCGCACTTGGTGGGTCACGCCAACGTGCCCTTGTCGCGCGTGCACACCGACACCCGCACCGTTATGTCGGGTGACTTGTTCGTCGCCCTGCAGGGCGACCATTTCGATGCCAATGCCATGTTGCACGCTGCACAAGCACAGGGGGCCGCCGCCGTGGTGTGTCACGCTGGTTTGGCAGCATCTGCCTATCCCGAAGGTTTGCCGCGGATAGAAGTGGCGAATACCAAGCGCGGGCTGGCCCAGTTAGCCACACAATGGCGCGCCCAGTTCACGCTGCCTTTGGTTGCCGTGACGGGCAGCAATGGAAAAACCACGGTGACGCAGATGGTGGCGGCGATTCTGGAGGCGCAGGCGCCCGATGGTGCATCCATGGCAACCCGGGGAAATTTCAATAATGACATTGGTGTGCCGCTGACCCTGCTGCGACTGCGCAGCGAACACCGCTTGGCGGTGGTGGAGCTGGGAATGAACCACCCCGGCGAGATCGCAGGACTGGCCGCCATGTCGCAGCCTACCGTTGCCTTGGTCAACAACGCGCAACGTGAACACCTGGAATTCATGCATACCGTCGAAGCCGTAGCTCAGGAAAACGGAGCGGTGATTTCCGCATTGCCTGCAGACGGTATCGCCGTTTTCCCACTTGATGATGCCTACACCTCTGTCTGGCGAGACCTTGCAGCGCATCGCAAGAGTGTGCAGTTTGGCTGGAACTCCGCTGGTGCGGCACAAGAAGTGCTCTGCACCTGTGCCGATTGGGTGGGTGGCGCGTGGCAGGTACAGGCAAGCACCCCTTGGGGGGAACTGAACTACCGTTTGGCCATTGCCGGACGCCACAACGTGAAGAACTCGCTGGCCGCCGCCGCATGTGCCCTGGCCGCCGGGGTCAGCACCTTGGCAGTAGAGCAGGGCCTGCAGACTTTTGTCCCCGTTAAAGGTCGCTGCCGTGCCCTGGAGATCACCCACAGTGGCTTGCACATCACCTTGGTGGATGACACCTACAACGCCAACCCCGACTCCATGCGTGCGGCCCTTCAAGTGCTGGCGGATCTGCCAGGGCCCCATATGTTGGTGCTGGGGGATATGGGCGAAGTGGGCGAGCAGGGTCCCGCCTTCCACGCGGAAGCAGGACAGTTCGCGCACGCGCAGGGCATCACCCATGTGCTTGCGTTGGGAGATCTGGCGGTGCACGCTGCCCAAGCCTGCCCAGGTGCGGAGCACTTTGCCGATGTAGAGGCTTTGCTGGATCGGGCCAGAACATGGTTGCCCGGGGTAGCCAGCGTGCTGGTCAAAGGCTCGCGTTTTATGCGCATGGAGCGTGTGGTGGAGGCACTGGCCCAACCCGCGCCTGCTTTGGCAGGTGGTGTCTATGCAGAGTAGTTTTTTTGGAGCGCTTTCATGCTGCTGAGCTTGGCCCAATGGCTGCAAACCCTGTCGCCCGAATGGGGTTTTTTCCGCGTCTTCCAGTACCTCACCTTCCGTGCGGTTCTGGCTGCGCTTACGGGTCTGCTGATTGGTCTGGCCGCCGGGCCGTATGTGATTCGGCGCTTGCGTGAGCTCAAAATTGGCCAGCCCATTCGTGGCTATGGCATGGAAACCCACCTTAGCAAAAGCGGCACGCCCACCATGGGTGGTGTGCTAATCCTGCTCTCGATCACCATCTCCACCCTGCTGTGGGCAGACCTGTCCAACCGTTTCGTCTGGATCGTGCTGCTGGTCACACTCGGCTTTGGCGCCATCGGATGGGCAGATGACTGGCGCAAAGTGGTCCACAAAGATCCCGAAGGCATGCGCTCGCGGGACAAGTACCTGTGGCAGTCTGTGATTGGCCTCCTGGCCGCGCTCTACCTGGTGTTCAGCATTTCGGAAAGCTCCAATCTGCGCGTGTTGGAGTTGTTTTTCAGCTGGGTGCGGTCGGGCTTCGACGTCAACTTGCCGCCCAAAGCGGGTTTGCAACTGCCGTTCTTCAAAGAAGTGAGTTACCCGCTGGGTGTGTTGGGCTTTGTCGTGCTGACGTACCTCGTCATAGTCGGCTCAAGCAACGCTGTCAATTTAACTGATGGCCTGGATGGCTTGGCCATCATGCCGGTGGTAATGGTGGGGTCGGCGCTGGGGGTGTTTGCCTATGTGACTGGAAGTGTCGTTTACTCCAAATACCTGTTCTTCCCGCACATCCCAGGTTCAGGCGAACTTTTGATTTTTTGCGCTGCCATGGCGGGTGCAGGGTTGGCCTTCTTGTGGTTCAACACACACCCAGCGCAGGTTTTTATGGGCGATGTCGGGGCACTGGCTTTGGGCGGTGCGCTAGGCACCATTGCCATCATTGTGCGTCAGGAAATTGTGCTGGCCATCATGGGGGGCATCTTTGTGGCTGAAGCCATTTCGGTCATGCTGCAAGTCACCTACTTCAAATACACCAAGAAGAAGTTCGGCGAAGGCCGCCGGTTGCTCAAAATGGCACCGCTGCACCACCATTTTGAGAAATCGGGCTGGAAAGAAACCCAAGTGGTGGTTCGGTTTTGGATCATCACCATGTTGTTGTGTCTGGTGGGCCTGTCCACCCTGAAGTTGCGATGAATCCACACGAGTCGCACTACCCTGACGCGCTCCCTGCGTCGCCCACTTTGGGCGACGGGGTGCTTCCGGTCGGGCACGACGCTGCGCCACCTGCTGTGGGCGAGGCCGTTAAAGGTGTCCCTGGCTTGCCCACCACCTTGACCGCTGCATCCGATGCTGCCGCCTTCGTGGCCCAAATATTTGCTGCAAACCAGGCCGAGAAGGCAGAGTTGGTGCTGCAGGTGGACGCCACCGTGCCAGCGACTGACCCAGCGTCGTCGGACGGTGCTTCGCTGGAAGATGCTGTGGATACCCCGTTCGCGCCCATGGCCGATCAGCATGTGCTGATTTTGGGCCTGGGCGCCTCGGGCCTGGCCATGGCGCGCTGGTGCAACCGCTGCGGTGCCGCCAGCATCACCGTGGCTGACACCCGCGCTGCGCCTCCCCAACTGGCGACATTGCAGCAGGAACTGCCCCAGGTACTTTTTGTTGCGGGTGACTTCTCTGCAGCACTGGTGGATGGCCAGACCTTGCACGCGGTGTACCGTTCGCCCGGTTTGAGCCCGGAAGAGATTGCTCCTGTTTTAGGAGCTGCTCGCGCAATAGGTATTTTTGTTGGCAGTGAGTTGAGCTTGTATGCCTTGGCGCTACAAGGCCTGCGCAGCGCCAAGGGTTATGCGCCCGCAGTGCTGGCCATTACCGGTACCAACGGGAAGACCACGGTGACCTCGCTGACTGGCCAATTGGTCACGTATGCAGGCAAAAGCGTGGCTGTGGCTGGAAACATCGGCCCCACGTTGCTCGATACCCTCGCCGATCATTTGGATGCCAACACCTTGCCCGACGTCTGGGTGCTGGAGCTCTCCAGCTTCCAGCTTGACGGCGTCACCGGATTCGAGCCGACGGCGGCTGTGGTGCTGAACGTGACGCAGGACCACTTGGACTGGCATGGCAGCATGCAAGCCTATGCCGAGGCCAAGTCCCGCATCTTTGGCCCGCAGGGCCTGATGGTGTTGAACCGTGACGATGCAACGGTGATGGCCATGTTGCCCGAGCCGCTGCGTGTCAAACTACAGCGCCCACAGGAGCGTGCCCACATTACCTTTGGCAGTGACATGCCCCAGCGCCCGGGTGACTTCGGGCTGGAAGAGGTCAATGGCATGGTCTGGCTGGTGCGCGCCTTGGAGGCGGATGAGACACGCCGAAAGCGCAAGGAAGAAGCGCAAGAGTTGCACTTCCAGCGCCTGATGCCGGCCGATGCGCTGAGAATCCGCGGCCGCCATAACGCCAGCAATGCCCTGGCGGCCTTGGCCTTGTGTTCCTCAGCCGGTTGCGCTTTGGGGCCCACTTTGTTTGGTCTGCGCGAGTACCGAGGCGAACCCCATCGGGTAGAGCCGATAGGCATTCTGAACGGAGTCGAGTTCTTTGACGACAGCAAGGGCACCAACGTGGGAGCGACCGTGGCTGCCTTGCAGGGGTTGGGCGCGGATCGCAAGCTGGTGGTGATCTTGGGCGGCGAAGGCAAGGGCCAAGATTTTGCTCCGCTGGCCGCGCCGCTGGCCCGGTACGCGCGCGCTGTGGTGTTGATTGGCCGCGATGCGCCGCACATACGGGAAGCCATTGCCGCTGCCGAGGTGCCGCTTTTGGACGCGGATTCGATGGAATCTGCCGTCGCATTGGCCAACACCCGAGCCCATGCCGGAGACGCTGTGCTGATGTCGCCCGCTTGCGCCAGCTTTGACATGTTCAAGAACTACGAACACCGCGCACAGGTGTTTTGCGCAGCAGTGAAAGAGCTGGCCTTGGCCAGCGGCGTGGACATGGAGCACGTGGCATGACCGCATTGCGCCAAACCCTCGTGGACTGGTTCAGTAGCAAGGCCGATGCGGTCTCTGGTCCTTTGCCGGTACGTCTTGGCGGGCGTGGCTCGTTTGCGGCCAATACCACCCCCGCACAAGTGAAGGGGTTCGACCAACCCCTGGTGTGGGTAATCGTGGCCCTGCTGTTGTGGGGTTTGGTCATGGTGTATTCGGCCTCCATCGCCATGCCGGACAACCCCAAGTTTGCGAACTACGCACACACCCATTTTGTGGTGCGGCATGCCTCCTCCATTGCGATCGGTTTTGTGGCCGCCTTGATCGCCTTTCAGTTTCCCCTGCAAACATGGGAAAAACTTGCGCCTTGGCTGTTTGTACTTGCTCTGGTGTTGTTGATTGCCGTGCTCATCCCGTTTATTGGCAAGGGTGTGAACGGGGCACGTCGCTGGATCACGCTGGGAATCATCAACTTCCAGCCCTCCGAGTTGGCCAAGTTTGCAGTGCTGCTCTACGCCGCAGACTACATGGTGCGCAAGATGGATGTGAAGGAGCGTTTCTTTCGCGCCGTGGCGCCAATGGCGGTGGCCGTCGCGGTGGTAGGCCTGCTGCTGCTGGCCGAGCCCGACATGGGCGCCTTCCTGGTCATCGCTGTCATCGCCATGGGCATCTTGTTCTTGGGGGGCGTGAATGCCCGGATGTTCTTTCTGATGGCTACGCTGATGGTGCTGATCTTTGCGGTGGTCATTGCGACTTCCGAGTGGCGGCGCGAGCGGATTTTTGCCTACCTGGACCCTTGGGATGAAAAGATGACGCTGGGCAAGGGCTACCAGCTCTCGCACTCCTTGATCGCCATTGGCCGTGGCGAGGTCTTCGGTGTCGGCCTGGGCGGTAGCGTAGAAAAACTGCACTGGTTGCCTGAGGCGCATACCGACTTCTTGCTCGCAGTCATCGGTGAAGAGTTTGGCTTGGTAGGCCTGGTAGTGGTGATCGGTGCATTCCTCTGGCTGACCCGCCGCATCATGCATATTGGCCGCCAGGCCATCGCACTGGACCGGGTATTTGCCGGGCTGGTTGCGCAGGGCGTAGGGGTCTGGATGGGGTTTCAGGCCTTTATCAACATGGGCGTGAACCTGGGGGCCCTGCCGACCAAGGGACTGACCCTGCCACTGATGAGTTACGGCGGCTCGGCCATTCTGCTGAACCTGATTGCCATTGCGGTGGTGCTGCGGGTGGACTATGAAAACAGGCAGCTCATGCAAGGAGGTCGCGCATGACGCAGAAATGCGCCCTCATCATGGCCGGCGGCACCGGTGGACATATCTTCCCGGGGCTGGCGGTGGCGCAGGCCTTGCTGGACAAAGGCTGGCGGGTGCATTGGTTGGGCGCGCCCGCCAGCATGGAAAGCCGAATCGTGCCGTCCCGAGGCATTCCGCTGGAGCTGGTGGACTTTGGTGGTGTGCGGGGCAAAGGTCTCCCAACCCTGGTATTTCTTCCCTTCAAGTTGCTGCGCGCTTTTTGGCAGAGCCTGCAAGTGGTGCGCCGCGTAAAGCCTGATGTGGTGGTGGGGTTGGGCGGCTACATCACGTTCCCAGGTGGAATGATGGGCGTGCTGCTGGGCAAGCCGCTGGTGCTGCACGAGCAAAACTCGGTAGCTGGTATGGCCAACAAAGTGCTGGCCGGGGTGGCGGACCGTGTGTTTGCCGCCTTCCCGAATGTCATGGCCAAAGCCGAATGGGTGGGTAACCCGCTGCGCACCGAATTCCTGAACCAGCCGACGCCCGACATCCGGTTTGCTGGCCGCAGCGGCCCGCTCAAGGTATTGGTCGTGGGTGGAAGCCTGGGCGCACGCGCACTCAACACCGGTGTGCCGCAAGCACTGGCACTGATTCCAGAAGCCCAGCGCCCCTTGGTGACCCACCAGGCGGGTGAGAAACAGATTGACGAGTTGCGCGCCAACTACGCGGCCGCCGGTGTGTCGGCCACGCTGACTCCGTTTATCGACAACACGGCCCAAGCCTTTGCGGACGCAGACCTGGTCATTTGCCGCGCCGGTGCCAGCACGGTGACCGAAATTGCAGCGGTGGGAGCTGCCGCCTTGTTTGTCCCATTCCCGGCGGCGGTGGACGACCACCAGACATCCAATGCCCGTTTCTTGGTCGATCAGGGCGGCGGCTGGTTGCTTCCCCAGGCGGACATGACGCCCCAAGCGTTAGCCGAAATGCTACAAAAAATAGAGCGTTCTGCGCTTATTCAACGGGGTCTAGAGGCCAAAAATATGCAAAAAATGAACGCCACAGAAGCGGTGGTGGCTGCCTGCGAGGAGCTCGCACGATGAAACACGCGGTCAAACATATCCATTTTGTGGGCATTGGCGGTTCCGGCATGTCCGGCATTGCCGAGGTGCTGAGCAACTTGGGGTACGTGATCTCGGGCTCCGATCTGGCTGACAACGCGACCACCCAGCGGCTGGCGGCATTGGGCATCACTACCTATGTGGGCCATGCGGCCAGCCATGTGGAACGCGCCGACGCAGTGGTCACGTCCACCGCTGTGCAGTCGGACAACCCGGAGGTCGTGCGCGCCCGCGAGATGAAGATCCCCATCGTCCCGCGCGCACTGATGCTGGCCGAACTGATGCGCCTCAAGCAGGGCATTGCCATTGCAGGAACGCATGGCAAAACCACCACCACCAGCCTCGTGGCCAGCGTGCTGGCTGAGGCCGGGCTGGACCCGACCTTTGTGATTGGTGGCCGCCTCAATAGCGCGGGCGCCAATGCGCGACTGGGCAGCGGTGACTACATCGTGGTGGAGGCCGACGAGTCGGACGCCTCTTTCTTGAATCTGTTACCAGTGATGGCAGTGGTCACCAACATCGACGCCGACCACATGGAGACCTACGGCCACGACTTCGGCAAACTGAAGAAGGCCTTTGTCGACTTCTTGCACCGCATGCCGTTTTACGGCACCGCCATCTTGTGCACCGATGATGCAGCGGTGCGGGATATCTGCGAGCAGGTCACCTGCCCGATCACCAGCTACGGCTTTAACGAGGACGCCGAAGTGCGCGCCGTGAACGTGCGTGCCATGGGCGGGCAGATGCACTTCACCGTGCAGCGCCGCAACGGCGTGGTGTTGCCCGATCTTGAGGTGGTGCTGAATCTGCCAGGCCTGCACAACGTGCTCAATGCATTGTCGGCCATTGCCGTGGCAGTGGAGCTCAATATTGCCGATGCCGCAGTGGTCAAGGCGCTGGCCGAATTCAAGGGTGTAGGACGCCGATTCCAGCGCTATGGGGATCTGCCGCTACCCGCCAGCGATGGCAAGCCTGGTGGCACCGTCACCGTCATTGATGACTACGGTCACCATCCCGTGGAAATGGCGGCCACGCTGGCCGCTGCGCGCGGCGCGTTCCCGGGCCGCCGTTTGGTGCTGGCGTTCCAGCCGCACCGCTATACCCGCACGCGGGACTGTTTTGAAGACTTTGTGAAAGTGATTGGCGCAGGGGCCGACTCCGTGCTGCTGGCCGAGGTCTACGCTGCAGGCGAGGCGCCTATCGTGGCGGCCGATGGCCGTTCGCTGGCGCGCGCACTGCGTATTGGTGGCAAGGTCGAGCCCATCTTTGTGGACGAGATTGCCGCGATGCCACAGGCCGCGATTGACAACGCCCGCGACGGCGATGTGCTGGTGTGCATGGGCGCCGGGTCGATTGGTGCTGTGCCTGGAAAGATTGCTGACTTGCTACAAAAACAGGAGCTGCTTGCGCAGCGTGGATGAGGGCTATGGGCCAAAATGATCTAAAACTCGGGAAGGTGGCGGTGCTCATGGGTGGCGCTTCCGCAGAGCGTGAGGTGTCGTTGATGTCGGGCAGCGGTGTGCTCAAGGCTCTGCTGTCCAAAGGTGTGGACGCGCATGCGTTCGACCCGTCCCAACGGCCGCTGGACGACCTCAAGCGCGAAGGTTTTACGCGCTGCTTCATCGCGCTGCACGGCCGTTTTGGCGAAGACGGCACCGTGCAGGGCGCGCTCGAATTGCTGGGCATTCCCTACACCGGTTCTGGTGTGATGGCCTCTGCCATTTCCATGGACAAGGTCATGACCAAGCGCATCTGGCGTTTTGAGGGTTTGTCCACCCCGGCTTGGCAGCCGGTGCACAGTGCTGCACAAACCCATTCGGCTTTCGCGGCACTGGGCGCTCCCATGATTGTGAAACCCGCACGCGAAGGTTCTTCCATCGGATTCACCAAAGTGTTGACCGCAGACCAGTGTGATGCGGCTTACGCTCTTGCATCGCGGCACGACACGATGGTGCTGTGTGAGCAGTTCATTGCGGGTGATGAAGTGACCTGTCCTGTCTGGGGCCCCACCGAGGCGCCCCAGGCGCTACCGGTCATTCGTATCGTGGCACCTGACGGCAACTACGACTACCAGAACAAGTACTTCACGGATGTGACCCAGTACTTGGTGCCCGCTGGCTTGCCCGCTGGTGAAGAGGAAGCTATCCAGGCCCTCGTCTGCAAGGCCTACCAGGTGCTGGGCTGCCGTGGCTGGGCACGGGCCGATGTGATGATTGACGCGCGGACCCGTACCCCCTATTTGCTGGAGATCAACACCTCACCCGGCATGACTGGCCATTCGCTGGTACCGATGTCGGCGCGTGCGGCTGGCATCAGCTACGAAGACCTGTGTGTACGTTTGCTGCAAAGCGCCACCACGGATGGGGGCGTGCTTGCATGAGATCTTCTGTGGCCACTCCGCTGGACGTCAAACTCATGAACACCACCGCTGCGGTGTTGTTCATGGCGTTTGCCGGCTTGGCGATAGTGGCGACGGCACGCTGGGTTTCGCGTTTACCTGCGTTTGACCTGCAGGGCATCAGCGTCTCAGGTGATATGAACCACAACAACCCACTCACCCTGCGCGCCAATGTGGCACACAGCCTCGCCGGGACCTTCTTCACGGTGGACCTGGCGCGAGTGCGCTCTGCGTTTGAGTCGGTACCGTGGGTACGCCGTGCCGTGGTGCACCGCGAGTTCCCCAATCGCCTGCATGTGCGTGTGCAAGAGCACCAAGCGGTGGCGTACTGGGGTGCTGATGCAGAGTCACGGTTGATCAACAGCCATGGCGAAGTGTTTGAGGCGAATGTGGGTGAGGTGGATCAGGAGAACCTCCCGCGCCTGAGCGGACCCGAGGGGCAAAGCGCCGAGGTGTTGGCGGTGTACCGCGCGCTCGCACCGCAGTTTGCCAAGATGGAACTGCCGCTCGAACAACTGGAACTGACAGGGCGCGGCAGTTGGCGCGCGCGGCTGGATACCGGAGCCAGCCTCGAACTAGGTCGCGGCACCGCGGCAGACGTGGATGCACGTGTACAACGATTTTTGAAAACCTTGACGCAGGTGACTTCCCGCTACGCACGGCCGCTGCTGGCCGTCGAGTCGGCAGACCTGCGGCATGAGAACGGGTATGCCATCAAGCTGCGCGGCGTAAGTACGCTGGTGGCGGATGCTCCGAAAAAGTAGCGCACAAGGGATTGCAGGACCACATATGGCAAAAGAGTACAAAGATTTGGTAGTGGGTTTGGATATTGGCACCGCCAAGGTTATGGCCGTGGTGGCCGAGGTCATGCCCGGGGGAGAACTGAAACTGGCGGGACTGGGGATTGCACCCAGCAATGGCTTGAAACGGGGTGTGGTGGTCAACATCGACGCGACCGTGGCCAGTATCCAGCAGGCCCTGAAAGAAGCCGAACTGATGGCGGACTGCAAGATCAGTCGTGTCTACACCGGCATCACGGGTAGCCACATTCGCGGTATCAACAGCAGTGGCATGGTGGCGGTGAAGGACCGCGAGGTGACCCAGGCCGATGTCGCCCGTGTCGTGGAGACTGCCAAGGCCATCAATATATCGACGGACCAGCGCCTGCTGTTGGTGGAGCCGCAAGAATTCATCATCGATGGACAAGATGTGCGCGAGCCGATTGGCATGAGCGGCATTCGCCTGGAAGCCAAGGTGCATATCGTGACCGGCGCCCAGAGCGCCGCCGAAAACATCATCAAGTGCGTGCGCCGCTGCGGCCTGGAAGTCGAGCAACTCATGCTCAACCCGCTGGCCAGCAGTCTAAGTGTGCTGACCGAAGACGAGCGGGAATTGGGTGTCGCGCTGGTGGACATTGGTGCGGGTACTACCGACGTGGCCATTTTTACCAACGGTGCCATTCGCCACACTGCCGTGATTCCGATTGCCGGTGACCTGATCACCAGTGACATCGCCATGGCCCTGCGTACGCCAACCAAGGACGCTGAAGAAATCAAAGTGGAAAGCGGCCACGCCAAGCAATTGCTGGTGGACCCCGAAGTGCAAGTGGAAGTGCCGGGGCTGGGTGATCGCGGCCCGCGCATGCTGAGCCGCCAAGCGCTGGCCGGCGTGATAGAGCCACGCATCGAGGAAATTTTCAGCCTGGTGAACCAGGTGATGCGCGAGTCCGGTTACGAAGAGGTGTTGTCCAGCGGCATTGTGCTCACGGGTGGCAGTTGCATCATGCCGGGTATGGTCGAGCTGGGCGAGGACATCTTCCTCAAGCCGGTCCGCCGCGGCATCCCCAAATACAACAGCGCATTGGCCGACATGGTGGCCCAACCCCGTGCGGCAACTGTCATGGGACTGCTCGAAGAAGCCCGCCTGGCCCGCATGCGGGGCTACAAAGTGGCGCAAAAAGCAGGCTCGTTGAAAACAACATTCGGTTCCGTCAGGGATTGGTTTGTGGGGAACTTTTAGCCATGAGAAATATGACTGCCCAAGTCGAAAGCTTGTCCCACGGGTGTTGGGCGTTATGGCTTGCTCGGGGGAGTCCGCCTTCATAAATGAACACGCACCCCAACCACCCAATACAGATACCAACATCCATTCAATTAATTTTTCAGGAGTAACACTATGCCAATCGAAATGATCGAAGAAGAAGCATTCAACCAAGGCACCCAAATCAAGGTTATCGGCGTGGGGGGCGGCGGCGGCAACGCGGTGGAGCACATGATCCAGACCGCCGTGGGCGGAGTGGAATTCATCTGCGCCAACACGGACGCACAGGCACTCTCTCGCAGCACGGCACACAAGACCATCCAGCTGGGCGGCAGCGGGCTGGGCGCAGGCAGCAAACCCGACAAGGGTCGTGAAGCCGCTGAACAAGCCGAGGCCGACATTCGCGCGGCGATTGAAGGAGCGCACATGCTCTTCATTACGGCCGGCATGGGCGGCGGTACCGGTACGGGAGCCGCCCCCGTGATCGCACGCGTGGCCAAAGAAATGGGCATTCTTACCGTGGGTGTGGTGACCAAGCCTTTCGAGTTTGAAGGTGGGCGCCGCATGGGCAACGCCGATTCAGGCCTTGCCGAATTGGAAGCAAACGTGGATTCGCTGATCGTGGTGCTGAACGAGAAATTGTTGGAAGTACTGGGCGACGAGGTGAGCCAGGACGAAGCTTTTGCCCATGCCAACGATGTGTTGAAAAACGCCGTGGGTGGAATCGCAGAAATCATCAATGTGCCCGGTCATGTCAACGTCGACTTTGAAGACGTGCGTACCGTGATGGGTGAGCCCGGCAAGGCCATGATGGGGACCGCTGTGGCCAAAGGTCCCGATCGCGCACGCATTGCTGCAGAGCAAGCTGTCGCCTGTCCGCTGCTCGAAGGCATTGACCTGTCCGGCGCCAAGGGGGTGTTGGTACTGATTACGGCCGCAAAGGGCTCTTTGAAGCTGTCCGAGTCCAAGTTGGCCATGAACACCATTCGCGCTTACGCATCACCCGATGCCCATGTGATCTACGGCACAGCCTACGACGACGCACTGGGTGAAGAAATCCGCGTGACCGTGGTGGCCACAGGCCTGTCTCGCCAGGGCGCCCGTCGCACGGCCCCTCCGCTGCAGGTATTGCGCACCGGTACCGACAATGTACCCTTCCATGTGCCTACGCTCAACACCATTGCTTCACCATCCGGTGCAGCAGCGGCCTTGGGTGGCACTGGCCACACCGCCAGCCAACCCGACTACGGCAGCATGTCCACCCCCAGCGTGTGGCGCACCAACCGCACGCAAGCGGCTGCCAAAGTAGACGCGCTGTCCAGCGGTGGCATGGACGACTACGAGATCCCAGCGTTCCTGCGTAAACAGGCTGACTGATTGGGCACACCCCCCGGCTTGCCCACAGCGTGTGGCCGCTTTCCCCCTTGCCGGGGGCATCACCTGTGGCCCGGCATAGCCGGTTCCACGATGCTTCTGGCCTGAGGCAGGTGTTCCGGAGGTTATTTGCGCTACTTTTACAATAGACCTGTGCTGAAACAACGAACCCTCAAATCTTTGACCCGCGCCGTAGGCGTGGGCTTGCATAGTGGCCAGCGCGTGGAAATCACGCTGCGCCCGGCCGCGCCGGATACGGGGATTGTGTTTCGCCGGGTGGATTTACCGAATGCACCGGACATTGTGGTGTCGGCCGAGTCGGTGACCGACACGCGCCTGGCTTCCACGCTGTCTTGTGGCAATGCCAAGGTTCATACGGTAGAGCACCTGATGTCGGCCTGCGCCGGCCTGGGGGTCGACAACCTGTTTGTGGACATTACGGCCGAAGAGGTTCCGATTTTGGACGGTTCGGCCGCCTCTTTCGTGTTCTTGCTGCAGAGCGCAGGCATCGAAATGCAAAACGCGCCGCGCCGCTTCATCCGTCTCATCAAACCCGTAGAGGTCCGAGAAGGCGAGGGCGCCCATGTCAAGTGGGCGCGGCTGGATCCATTTCATGGTTACAAGCTCAGCTTTGAAATTGACTTCAATCATCCGGCTGTGGACTCTACCGGGCAGAAGGTCGAGTTCGATTTGAGTATCGGCTCATACTCGCGCGACATTGCGCGCGCCCGCACCTTTGGGTTTACCAAAGACGTCGAGATGATGCGCTCCAATGGTCTGGCCCTGGGGGGCGGCCTGGACAACGCCATCGTGATGGACGATTACAAGGTGCTCAATGCCGACGGGCTGCGGTACGACGACGAGTTCGTGAAGCACAAGATCCTGGACGCCATGGGCGACCTGTACATCGTTGGCAAACCCCTGTTGGCAGCCTATAGTGCGCATCGTTCAGGCCATGCGCTCAACAACAAACTGCTGCGGGAATTGCTGGCCCACCCCGACGCATGGGAAGTGGTGACCTTTGACGATGTCAAACAGGCCCCGTTGGGCTTTGCACAGCCCGTACGGGCTTGGTAAGGTTGTTCTAGCCATGTTGGTGTTTCGCTGGCTAATCCTGTTGTGCTTGTTGGGGGCCGCCATTTGTTTTGCCTTTTACGCTGGCACGGGCCAGCCGCGGTTCAAGCATTACGGTGGGGTGACCTTGAAATGGGCCCTATTGGCTGCGGGGGGATTTTTTGCTGTGCTGATTCTGGAACGGGTCGCATAATGGCACTGTAGTTGGCCTGTGGGGCGCGAAAGGAAACACCATGAACTCTCTGTCATCCATTTCCCTGTCGGGTATGAACGCGGCGCAGACCTCACTGAATGCCAGTGCACACAATGTCGCCAACTTGGCCACCGAGGGCTTCAAGCGACAGGAAGCAGTACAAACCGAGCAGCCGGGTGGCGGCGTAAATGCTGAAGTCCGACGGCTTGAAACTCCAGGCAACGCGCTGGAAAAGGATGTGGTGAGCCAGTTGCAAGCCAAAAATAGTTTTATTGCAAATTTGGCCGTGTTCAAAACCAGCAATCAAATGGCCGGAGCCTTGCTGGACACCAAAGCCTAGGGCGCAGGCTCGTAGGTGCGAACGATCGCATCGATGCGGCCTTCACTCCGGAGCTTGTCCAAAGCCTGTTGCAGTTTGCGCACAACGATAGGGTCGCTCTGCACATTGAGCGCGAAGTAATAGTCCCCACTGTCGCTGAGTTTTCGCAATTTGGAGACCGTGTGCATCGGGCGGCCTTGGCTGCGCAGATTCCACGCCATGCCAATTTCAGTGTCCACCATGGCGTGCACCATTCCGGCCATTAACATGCGAAACACGGCATCGTTGTCGCTGGCCTCGACCAACGATTGCGTGGGGACTCCGGCCGCCAGCAAATCTTGCTGGGCCGCCTCCTCCCGTACAACTCCAATGCGCAGTTGGCCGAGTTCGTTGGCATTTTTGGGTGCAGAGCCAGAATCAGTCCGTATGTACACCCAGGTGGTGCGGGGGAGCAAGGGGCCGACCCACACAAATTGGTCTTCGCGGTCAGGCCTGCGCGCAGTGGTGTAGAGCACGGTATTGGGCGTGCTGCGCACGACTTTGAGTGCGCGTGCCCATGGAACGACCCGAAAGCTGCAGCGCAATTGGGCATGGGCGCACGCCGCGCGGAGTACATCGGTCGCCACGCCGCGTACTTTTCCATGCTCTTCAAAGTTATAGGGTGGCCACTGCTCGGTATAGGCTACCAAGTTGTTGTCCGCGTCACCACGGGCATGCGCGACGGCACAAGAAACCGAAACGGCCCCCAATACAGCGGTGATGCAGCGAAGTGTGACCATAGCGAGCTTTGACAAAAAATCAAAATGGCCATGTTAGTCGTGAAGGGGCCCAGGACGTTGATGCATGTCAAAACGTTGCGTTCAGCGTTGTCGCCCGGCGCGGTAGGAAACCTTGCCATTGCCACCCAGTCCATCGGCGGCAGCCAAGCGGGCCATGGCCTTGCCGGCATGGGCGTGGGTAATGGCCAGTCCCAGCGCGTCGGCCGCATCGGGTCCCGGCAGTCCAGGCAGGCATAGCAGACGCTTGACCATCTCGCGAATTTGGTCCTTGTGGGCCCGACCGTGGCCAGCTACTGCCTGCTTCATTTGCAGCGCGGTGTATTCGGCTACCGGAAGGCTGGCGGTAACCAGCGCGGTGATGAGTGCCCCGCGGGCCTGGCCCAGCAGCAGCGTGGACTGCGGGTTGACGTTCACAAACACGATTTCGATGGACGCGCAGGTGGGTTGATAGCGCTGCACCACCTCGCCCATGCCATCAAACAGCACTTTCAATCGCTCTGGCAAAGCACGGGTGTCGAGGTGCTGGGTTCCTATGGTGCCGCTAGCCACGTAACGCACATCGGCCCCTACCACGTCCACCACGCCAAACCCGGTAGTGCGCAAGCCAGGGTCAATACCTAGGATTCTCATGCTATATTTTTAGGAGCGGATTGCGCTTTGACCATAGGGGTTAGAGATCAAAGTACCACTTGGCCGAATGAAAAAATACAGGTGCCGCAAAACAGAGTGCATCCACCCGGTCCAACAGGCCCCCCGCACCCGTGACACCCCGGCCTTCGCTGCCCCAGCTTGGAATTCCACGGTCGCGTTTCAGGGCTTTCATGACGAAGTGGCCCATGGACCCCGCAAGGCACGCGATGAAGCTGAAAGCAAACGCGGTGCCCGGCACCCAGGGCGTGATGCCAGCCAGGAGTGCGCCGAACAGGCTGGCCACGACAATTCCAATCCACCAACTGGGCCAGTTGAAGCTCTGGCTGATGGCTGGCGCCACGGGAGGACGCATGAGTTTGCGCGAAACCAGATGCTGCGTGGCCATGCAGGTCTGCACGACCAGCACCAGAAAGAACACCAAAAAAGCATTCTTATTGTCGTAGCCCGGAAAATTCAGCATCAGCAGCGCGGGCACATGGCTCATGCCGTAGATGCAGACCATGATGCCCCACTGGAGTTTGGCGTTGCGCTCCAGAAAGCGCTGGGGGTCATTGGCCAGTGCGCTGGTCAGTGGCAGCGCCAAAAACACATAGACCGGGATAAACACGGCAAACATGTCAAAGTGCTCGGTGCCAACCAGCCAATACTGCAGGGGCAGCACCACAAAGAAGGCCAGCACCAGGCTGCGGTGGTCGCCCCGGCGGGTAGGTGACAGCGTCAAAAACTCACGCAGCGCAAAGAAAGACACCAAACCAAACAGCGTGAGGGCAACCCAGTCCCCTGCGACCCACCCCACCCAAAATACAAACATCATGAGCCAGCTGGTGCGGATCACGCCATCCAGGTTTTTGAGTTCCTTGCGGCGCAGGTCGCCTGTTGCATCGTCGCTATATTCGCGCAGAGAAAGCACAAAAGCCACAATACTGAAGAGCAGCAGAACCCCGAAAACGAGAATGAACAACGCACCGATCTGTTGCGTGGCGGAGAGGTTCTTCAGATAGAAATACACAGGAGCCCTTCAAACGTCGCGCAGGGCGATGACAGCGTTGCGTGCACGGGCCGAGAAGCTGCGATGGTCTTCTCCTTCCTTCACCTGCATGGGAGCGCCAAAGGTAACCGAACACAACACCGGCACCGGCACCACTTCTCCTTTGGGGAGCACGTGCTGAACGTTATTGATCCAAGCGGGGACCAGCACCACTTTCGGAAACTTGGTGGCCAGGTTGTAGAGTCCTGCCTTGAAGGCTTGGGGCTCCTCCAAATGGCCCCGCGTGCCCTCCGGGAAAAGGATGATGGAGTCCCCGTTGGTGAGCGCGTCTATCAGCGGCTCCAGCGGGTCTTCGTCGGCGGAGCGGTCACGCGAAACATAGATGACGTTGAACACTTCCGTTGTGAGCCATTTCTTGAATGGCGTTTTGGTCCAATAGTCTTTGGCGGCAATGGCGCGGGTGATGTGGCGCAGCTCTTTGGGCAGTGCCGCCCAAATCATGACCAGATCGGCGTGGCTTTGGTGGTTGGCAAAATAAATGCGCTGTTCGGCCTTGGGCGGGCAGCCGTGCCAGCGCGCTTGCGCGCCGGTCAGCACCCGAATCAGGCCCAACAAAAAGTAACTCATCAACTTGGCTAGCATGGCGGTGATGATACCTACCGAACATCCCTGTGGAGATCCGGGGTGTGCGGGCGGTCACCGGCGAGGCAGAACCCTGGTCCGGTGCGTGCGAAAGAAAAACTAAGGCAATTGCGCGTCCGGCATACGCGCCACGATAGTCCCTGCGCGGTTGGCCAGGTAGCCGGAGTTGGGCACCTTCTCAAAGTACTTGGGCCGCGGCAACATAACGGCCAGGCGTGCCGCCTCATAGGCGCTGAGTTTGCTGGCGGGCTTGCGGTAGTAATGCCGGGCCGCGGCCTCAGCGCCAAATACGCCCTCGCCCCACTCCACGCTATTGAGGTAAATCTCCAAGATTCGCTGCTTGCTCAATAGCTGTTCCAGCAACAAGGTCAGCACAAACTCCTGGCCCTTGCGCATGAGCGTGCGCTCGCCCGAAAGAAACAGATTTTTTGCCAATTGCTGCGTAATGGTGGAGCCCCCCACGACTTTGGGAGGCTTGGCGCTGGCTTTGCCTTGGTTGGCGCGTTGTTCGGCACGCTGCTCTGCTTTGGCGTTTTTGGCCCAAGCTTTCTCCAGTGCCTCCCAGTCCACTCCGTCGTGTTGGCTGAAACCATCGTCTTCCGAGGCAATCACCGCGCGTTTGAGGTGGTCCGAAATCTGCGCGTAGTCCACCCACTCCTGGCGCCAGCGCAATTCCCCCTTTTCGGTGGTCACACGCCAAGCCTCGGAGCGCTCAAATGCGGTGCTTTGGGGCGCCACCACGGCCATGGCGGCAATACGACCCACAAAGTAGAGTTGCAAGGCCAGCAAAGCCAGCGCGCACAACCAGACCCAACGCCACAATTTCTTCACGGCGAGGTGGAGACCTGAGCTTCCAGGGTCTCGTCACGAGTGAATTTGAAACGCGACACCACCAATATTTGGTCTGCCTGTCTGCGCATGGCGGGACTGAAGTTGCCAAATGGACCGGCTGTACGGGCAATGGCTTCTGCGCGCTTGTCTAGTGCGGGGATGCCGGAGCTTTGCACCACTTCCGTGTCGATGACGCGGCCATCGTGGTTCACCGTGACGACCATGGTCAATTCGCCGTAGAGTTTCTTGCCGGCACTTTGGGGGAAGTTTTCCGTGCCACGGTCTTCAATGGCGCGGCGCAGCCCGTCGTAGTAGATGGCATACACCTCCTCCCGCACGGCGGGGCTGATGTAGCGCTTCTTCGGGCGCGCATTCTCCATGTTGATGCGTCGCTCTATCTCGGCCAGGAGTTTGACGAGCTGGCGGTGCTTCTCTTCCCGTTCGGCGGCTTCGGACTTGCTGGTTTCCTGGCTCGGGCGCTGTGGCGACAGGGTGGCGATCTGGTTCTTGACTTGGGCCAGCAGCAGGCTTTGCTGTTCTTGCATCGCTTGCAGCTTGCGCGCACTTTCCTCTTCCAGAGAGTCGCCCACATCGGTCAACAACGAGGGGGGCAAGGGGCTGGTCGCGCGGCCTTTTTCCGCGTCACCGCCGCCGGCCAGCGAAGTTTGCGCGATGGCTGCAGCCTTGTCAGGCTTTTCATTGCCTTTGGCATTGACCAGAATCACTTCCAGCGGTGTGTCCTCAAACACCCGGTTGAACGACTCCGGATCCACGAAGCGCACGGTGAGCAGTAACGCGTGAACTGCGACGGAGACGCCCAGCGCCCATTGGAGGGTAGTGATGTTGTGCAGTTTCACGAGGAAGAATTATCGCTGCCGCCATCTGGCGCATCGTTGACGTCCACGGCAATGGCGATCGGGCCTGCCACATCGTCCTCGTCTTCACCGTCTTCGGCCTCTTCGGTGGGTGTCTCGGCTGGGGCATCCAGTCGCTCCAACACAGTTCCGTGGAGGTCCAGCGTGATCAGATCCATCTCGCCGAGCTTGACGCGTACTTTGGCATTGCGCGGCAAGCCTTGCGCCCCCATGACGGGAAGCACCAAGGGGATGTCGTCGGCGCGCACCATGTTTTCTTTGAATACGGTCGCCACCAGCTCCGTGATGCCATGTTGCTGGACATACCGCATGGTCCAGAACCGTTCCATTGCGCCTTGGTAGCCGTTGTAGGCGCTGTAGGTCGTGTCAAACGCCGAAATGATGGCGAACAATTCAGCATCTTTCGGCTTGAACGGTGCGACCAGTGCGGCGGTTTTGCCATGGCGCGCGCACGCCATGATCTGCCACTGGTTCACCAAGTCGGTGTAGCGACGCAGCGGGGAGGTAGCCCATGCATAACTTTTGACTCCAATGCCCGCGTGCGGCAGGGCTTTGGTGCCCATGCGCACCTTCACCCCCGGTGCCAGACTGGCCTGGCTGCGGTAGATGGCGGGCACGCCCATGTCGGCCATCCAGCTGCCCCAGGTGCTGTTGGCCAGGATCATGGCCTCGGCCACGATCAGGTCCAGTGGCGCACCACGCTGGCGAATGCTGATCAGCACGGTCTCGTCGCCTTGTGGCTCTGCCCCTTCATTGCCCTGCAGCCGGAAGTTGTAGTCCGGCCGGTTGAAGGTCTCGGGCTTGCCGCGCACCACTTCACGTTTGGCTTTCAGATCGCGCGCGAGTCGATACAAAAATGATAGCTGCTCACGCAATGCTGGCAGGGGTTGGGGTGTATTTTGATGCTCAAATGCAGCGTCCAATAGCCAGGGCTCGGTAACCACGGCATCGAGCTGGTCGTGGCGCAGGTTGTGTGCAATGGGTACCCGTTCCAGCTTGGTTTCGCTGCCCTTGACTTCGAGGGTGATCTCGTCCAGCGTGACATAGAGGGAGAGGGCCGGGCAGTCGCGCCCTTCTTGCAGGGTGTAGGTTTGCACCACGTCGTCGGGCAGCATGGTCACTTTGTAGCCCGGCATGTACACCGTGGACAAGCGCGCGCGGCCCAGCATGTCGATAGGGCTGCCTGGTTGCACGGCCAAGCCAGGCGCGGCGATGTGGATGCCAATGGTGACCGTGCCGCTGCCCAAGCCCTGCAGGCTCAGTGCATCGTCAATTTCGGTGGTTTGCGAATCATCAATCGAAAAGGCCTGAACTGGCGCCAAGGGCAGCTCGTCGGCAATGGCCGGCGCGGTAATGGCGGGAAAGCCCGTGCCCTTGGGGAAGTTCTCCAGCAAAAAGCGCTTCCAGTGGAACTGGTAGGGCGAGGCAATAGCGCCGGCCTTGTGCAGAAGTTCGAGCGGAGCCGTATGGGTGGCGCGGCTGGCCTCGACCACCGCCTTGTACTCAGGCGCGTTCTTGTCGGGCTTGAACAGGATCTTGTAGAGCTGTTCCTTGATCGGCTCCGGGCAATTCCCTGCGCCCAGGTCGTTCGCCCACTGGGCGATCTGCTCGGTCACCAGGCGTTTTTTTTCAATGGCCGCCAGCGCTTGGGCAATGATGTCGGCCGGTGCCTTCTTGAAGCGCCCTTTGCCCGCGCGTCTGAAATAGTGCGGGGTGTCGAACAGCTTGAACAGCATGCCCGCTTGTTCAGTCAACGTGGCATTGGCAGAAAAGTAGTCTTTGGCGAGATCGGCGAAGCTGAATTCCGCCTCCGGCGCAAACGCATAGGCCATGTCCAGTTCAATCGCCTGGGCCTGAGCCTGGGCAGCCGCCAGCAGCTCTGCCGGGGCAGGTTTTTCAAATCGGATCAAGAGGTTGGCGCCCTTTACCTTGACGCGCTTGCCGGAATCCAGCTCCACCTGTGCAGAAGCATCCGCCTCTGACAGCACCCGACCGGCCATAAATTTTCCGGCTTCTTCAAACAGTACAAACATAGGGGGTCGATTGTCCCTGCAAATTGGGGCGGGCCTCTTTGGAGGGCTTCAGGCTAGGTCCAGAAAGGCCAGAAGGCGTGGCAGATGGGCGTCAAAATCGCTCAGTGCGTGGTCACCGCCCTCCAGCAGCAACATGGGACTGGTCGCATACCGCGCGTGCATTTCACGCCAGTCCAGCACCTCGTCTCCCTTGGCGATGAAGGCCAAGTAGTGATCGGGGTGTGTCAAAGGCCCCAAGGACAGGGCGCGCAGTTCCTCCACATACGCTGGCAGAAAGAAAAAGCGGTCCGCCGGGTTGTGCCAACTGCTTTGTTCGCCGATGTAGTGGGCTAGGTCGCGCGCAGGATCTACCGCAGGGTTGATCAACACTGCACGGCACCCCGTTTGCTCTGCAACGTACGTTGCATAAAACCCGCCCAGAGAAGATCCGACCACCGCCATCGAGTCCCTGGGCCAATCGGATATGACGTTCAGCAGCAATGCCATGGCTTCCCGGGGAGACGGTGGAAGCTGTGGGCACCACCAGTGCACATCGAGATGGTGGAATGCCATATGGCCCGCCAGCTTGCGGGCTTTGGTGGACAGGGGTGATGAGCGAAAGCCGTGGAGGTAGAGCAGGTGGGTGGTGCGGGATTTTGTGAGCGTAGGGGCCATGTCTGAATGATAGTTGGCAGGATAATTGGCGGATGTCCTACCAATTTGGAAAAGTTTCCCTGCGCCAACGCATCGCGCCCTGGTTTGCGGGTTTTGACGGGCCGCTGGCGTTTGCGGTCTTTATGCTGGCCTGCGCAGGCATGTTGATCATGTATTCGTCCGGGTACGACCACGGCACCCGCTTTGAGGACCATGGCCGCAATATGCTGATCGCGGCAGCCATCATGTTTGTGGTGGCCCAAGTTCCGCCTCAGCGTCTCATGGCCGTGGCGGTGCCTCTCTATGTGGTGGGAGTGGGTTTGCTGATCGCGGTGGCAATATTTGGCATCACCAAAAAAGGTGCGCGGCGCTGGGTCAATGTGGGAATAGTGATTCAGCCCAGCGAGATTCTCAAAATTGCCATGCCGCTCATGCTGGCTTGGTGGTTTCAGAAGCGCGAGGGTCAGTTGCGGCCGCTGGACTATGTGGTGGCGGGGGTGCTGCTAGCGGTGCCGGTGGGTCTGATCATGCGCCAACCGGACTTGGGCACTTCGCTGTTGGTACTGGCGGCGGGCTTGGCGGTTTTGTTTTTTGCGGGTTTAAGCTGGAAACTGGTGATTCCCCCCGTGGCGATTGGCTTGATCGGTATTGTCCTGCTGGTGTTGTTTGAGCCTAAGTTGTGTGTCGATGGCTTGCGTTGGGTGGTGCTGCACGATTACCAGCAGCAACGCATCTGCACGCTGCTGGACCCGACGCGCGACCCGCTGGGAAAGGGCTTTCACATCATCCAGGGCATGATTGCCATTGGCTCTGGCGGAGTGACGGGCATGGGCTTCATGAAGGGCACGCAAACGCATCTGGAGTTCATTCCTGAGCGCACCACCGACTTTATATTTGCCGCATTTTCCGAAGAGTTTGGCTTGATCGGCAACCTGTGTCTGCTGGCGGCTTTTGTGTTTTTGATCATGCGTGGATTGGTCATCGCGCTGGAAGCACCCACACTTTTCTCGCGCTTGCTGGCAGGTGCGGTAACCATGATCTTCTTCACCTACGCTTTTGTGAATATTGGCATGGTCAGCGGCATTTTGCCGGTGGTGGGGGTGCCCCTGCCTTTCATGAGCTACGGGGGAACCGCCATGGTGACGCTGGGGCTGGCGCTGGGCATTCTCATGTCCATTGCCAACTCCAAGCGATTGGTGCAGTCGTGAACGTAGGCATTGTTGGTGTGGGCAATATGGGCGGCGCCATGGCGCAGCGGCTTTGCCGGCAGGGCTGGACGCCGTGGGTGCACGATGTCGACGCGGAAAAAGTCCGGTGTTTGATGCCATTTGGGGCTTTAGTCCCGGTGGATGTTGCGCAAGCAGCTATTGAATCCATAGCAACCATTATTTGTGTGGTCGATGCGGCGCAGACCCGCGATGTGCTATTCGGCCCGCACGGCCTGGCCTCGAAGTTACCGTCGGGCCATGTAGTTGTTTTATGTTCCACGATCGCACCGCACGATGTGGAAACCATTGCAGACACCTTGGCCGAGCGCGGCATCTCCGCGCTCGATGCCCCTATGTCCGGCGGTCCGGCGCGTGCGCTGGAGGGCAGCATGAGCCTGATGGTGGCCGGTGCGGACGCCGTAGTGGCGCGCTGCCAGCCCTTGCTGAACGCGTTGTCGGGCCAGGTGTTTCGCATAAGCCAGCGCGTGGGCGACGGCGCGCGCACCAAGTTGGTCAACAACTTGCTGGCAGGCATCAATCTGGTCGGTGCGGCGGAAGTGATGGCGCTGGCCAGCCGGATGGGCTTGGACTTGGGCCGCACCCTGGATGTGGTGGAGCAAAGCAGCGGGCAGAGTTGGATTGGGAGCGACCGCATGCGCCGCGCGATTGCGGGCGATCTGGCGCCGCGCGCCCATATGACGCTGTTGGCCAAAGACACCCGTCTGGCACAAGAGGCGGCCTTGCAAGTCGGTTTTGCCGGCCCTTTGGGCGCCAGCGCCAGCGCGGTGTTTGCCGCGGCAGTAGCCGCAGGCCTGGAGGGGCTGGATGACGCTGCGCTGCTGACATTCTTGCTGCGGCCTAAAATGGCCGCATGATCAACCGCGAACCTACCATCGAACGCTTGGCGACCGCCAAGTCCCTGCTGCTGACCCCGTTTGGGCTGGATGAGAGCCACCTCACCCGTGCCTTGAGCGAAATCAAGGCGCACCAGGTGGACGAGGCAGATCTGTATTTCCAGTACACCCGTTCCGAAGGCTGGAGTCTGGAAGAGGGTATCGTGAAGACCGGCTCTTTCAGCATCGACCAAGGTGTGGGGGTACGCGCCGTCAGCGGCGAAAAAACGGCCTTTGCCTACTCCGATGACATTTCCGAAGCCAGCCTGTTGGACGCGGCGCGCACCGTGCGCACCATTTCCAGTGCTGCCCAGTCCAAGCGGACCAAGGCCGCCAGCACCAAGATTGCAGGTGGCCGAAAGCTCTACGCAGGCGTAGACCCCATCTCCACATTGGATAGCACGTCCAAAGTGGCGCTGCTGGGCAAGGTCGAAAAACTGGCGCGCGCCAAAGACCCCCGCATCATCCAGGTGATGGCGGGTTTGGCCAGTGAGTACGACGTCGTGATGGTCGCGCGGGCCGACGGTACGCTGGCCGCTGATGTGCGCCCGTTGGTGCGCCTGAGCGTGACGGTGATTGCCGAACAAAAAGGGCGGCGCGAAGTCGGCTCCAGCGGTGGGGGTGGCCGCTTTGGCTTGGCGTATTTCACCGACACGCAGATCGAAGAGTACGTGAACCTGGCCGTGCACGCCGCGCTGACCAACCTAGACGCCCGTCCGGCACCCGCCGGCGAGATGACGGTAGTGCTGGGATCCGGTTGGCCCGGAATCTTGTTGCACGAAGCCATTGGCCATGGGCTCGAGGGCGATTTCAACCGCAAGGGAAGCAGTGCCTTCAGTGGGCGTATTGGTCAGCGCGTGGCTGCCAAGGGCGTGACTGTCCTAGACGACGGCACCATTGCCGACCGCCGCGGCTCGCTCAATGTGGACGACGAAGGCAATGCCAGTCAACGCAATGTGCTCATCGAAGACGGCATATTGAAGGGCTATATCCAGGACAGCATGAATGCACGCCTGATGGGTGTCCCACCCACCGGCAATGGGCGCCGCGAAAGTTACGCCCACGTGCCCATGCCACGCATGACAAATACCTACATGCTGGGGGGCGACAAGGATCCGCAAGAAATCATCGGCAGCATCAAGAAGGGCGTGTATGCGCCCAACTTTGGTGGCGGCCAGGTCGACATTACCAGCGGAAAGTTTGTGTTCTCAGCCTCTGAGGCTTATTGGGTGGAGAACGGCAAGATTCTTTATCCCATCAAAGGGGCAACCATCGTGGGCAGTGGCCCGGAGTGCCTCAAGCGCGTTTCCATGATCGGTAATGACATGAAGCTCGACAGCGGTGTCGGCACCTGTGGCAAGGAAGGGCAGAGCGTGCCCGTGGGGGTAGGCCAGCCTACCTTGCGCATCGACGGGCTGACCGTCGGCGGAACGGCCTGAACGGTGCCGTCAGCGGCAAGTTTTCAACCTGTGCTACATTGAGGCCATGGTTTCAGCACGTTTCTTTTTTAGCTACTTTTGGTTCTCACGCACATCCGGCGGTCGAGAGATCTGAACGTACCCAAAAGAAACGTCCTGAATCTTCCCAAAAACCGCCGGCAACCCCGGCGGTTTTTTTATGTCCGTTTTTTTACTTTGATCTTAGGAGCGACCCATGAATGCACAAGCTACGGCCACCGGAGACTGGTACGGCCCATCTCACCCTGCCGACCGCACCAGCAAAACCGACGACGAACGCATCAAGGACATCACTGTGTTGCCCCCTCCTGAGCATCTCATTCGCTTCTTCCCCATTCGCGGTAGCGCGGTGGAAACATTAATTACGGACACCCGCGGAGCCATCCAGAAAATCATGGCAGGCAAAGACGACCGCCTCTTGGTCATCATCGGGCCATGTTCTATCCATGACCCTGCCGCCGCACTAGAGTACGCGCGTCGCCTCAAAATCGAACGCGAGAAGTACAAAGACACGCTTGAAATTGTGATGCGCGTGTACTTTGAAAAGCCCCGCACTACGGTGGGTTGGAAGGGTCTGATCAATGACCCCTACCTGGATGAAAGCTTCCGCATTGATGAAGGCCTTCGCATTGCGCGCCAGTTGCTGATCGAGATCAACCGTTTGGGATTGCCCGCTGGCAGCGAGTTTCTGGACGTTATTTCTCCCCAGTATCTGGGTGATTTGATTTCGTGGGGCGCTATTGGCGCGCGGACCACCGAAAGCCAGGTGCACCGCGAACTGGCCTCCGGTCTGTCCGCTCCAATTGGCTTCAAGAACGGTACCGATGGCAATATCAAAATTGCGACCGACGCGATTCAAGCGGCGGCAGGTGGCCACCACTTCTTGTCAGTTCATAAAAATGGACAAGTGGCGATTGTGCAAACCAATGGCAATCCGGATTGCCACGTGATCCTGCGCGGAGGCAAGTTACCCAACTACAACGCCGCCCATGTCGCTGAAGCGTGTGCCGACCTGGCCAAGGCCAAACTGCCGCAAGCATTAATGGTGGATTGCAGCCATGCCAATAGCAGCAAGCAGCACGAGAAGCAGCTGGAAGTAGCCAAGGACATTGCAAGCCAAATCAGCGGGGGATCCACGAGCATTTTTGGGGTGATGGTTGAAAGCCACCTCCAAGACGGAGCGCAAAAATTTACCCCCGGCAAGGATGACGCTGCACAACTGGTCTACGGAAAAAGCATCACCGATGCCTGCCTCGGATGGGATGATTCCACCGCTTCTCTAGAGGTTTTGTCCGCCGCGGTGCGGGCCCGTCGCGCGCTGAAGTAACGCCGATTCATTCCGATGGGGCGGTGTGACCCAAGCATGCCGTAGGCCCAAGTTTGGGCTTACAGCATGGTTTCTAAGACCTTGAACGTTCGCCCGATGTCATCCTAGATGTGCTTGGTGTTGCGCTTGGGTGAAGCCGGGGTCGGCATGGCACGCACTTCAAAACTGGGAATCGGAGCCCTTCCTGAAGGAGCTGGACGCCGCGTGCTTACTTCGGGGCAGCATTCAATGTTGATTTAGGCTTGAAGTAGCGCCAACAGTTTTGCATGGATGTCGCCAAACCCCCCGTTGCTCATGCACAAAATGTGGTCACCCGCCTGGGTTTGTGCAACGACTTGGCGCGTCAGGTCTTCCATAGAGTCTGACACCACCGCGCGTGAACCCATCGGTGCCAACGCTTCGGCAGCATCCCAACCCAAGCCACCACTGTGACAAAAGGCGAGGTCGGTTTCTTCCAGACTCCAGGGTAGCTGGGCTTTCATAGCCCCCAGTTTCATGGTGTTCGAGCGGGGCTCAAACACTGCCAGAATACGTCCCGCCCCAACTTTGCGGCGCAGGCCGTTGACGGTGGTGTGGATAGCGGTGGGGTGGTGCGCAAAGTCGTCATACACCGTGACGGGTATTCCACCGCTTCGCAAGGTCACTTGGCCGCGAACTTCCATGCGGCGTTTTACGTTCTCAAAGCTAGCCAGCGCTTTCGCTGCCACCGCGGGGCTGACACCCACATGCTCAGCCGCGGCAATGGCGGCCAGCGCGTTGAGTTGGTTATGCACGCCACCCAGGGTCCATTGCACCTGCGCAACAGGTTTGCCTTGGTAGTGCACCGCAAAGTCATGCGGCTCGCCCACAGCGGTAAAGTCGCTCACGGCGGAGCCAAAGCTGCGCACTTCGCTCCAGCACCCCTGGTGCAGCACGCGGGTCAGGCTTTCTTCTAGTCCATTTACCACTACACGCCCGGTGCTGGGTACTGTGCGCACGAGGTGATGGAACTGGCGCTCAATGGCGGCCAGGTTGTCAAAGATGTCGGCGTGGTCGAGTTCCAGGTTGTTCAGTACGGCCGTGCGTGGGCGGTAGTGCACAAACTTGCTGCGTTTGTCGAAGAAGGCGGTGTCGTATTCGTCGGCTTCGATGACGAAGAGAGGTCGGTGGCGGGGTGGCTGTGCCCCCTGCTCCGTGTCCCCCGCTCGCAGCGCGGGCTCCTCCTTTGCCTGCGCAGGGGGCACAGCCACCCCGCAACCTAGGCTGGCGGAGATGCCGAAGTTCATCGGTACGCCACCGACCAGGAAACCGGGTTGCAGGCCGGCGCTTTCCAGAATCCACGTCAGCATTGCCGTGGTGGTGGTTTTGCCATGGGTGCCGGCCACGGCCAGCACGTGGCGGCCTTGCAGCACGTGCTCAGCCAGCCACTGCGGGCCGCTGGTGTACGGCGCACCGGCGTTCAGAATAGCCTCCATCAATGGGAATTTGGGTGTGCCGTCTGCCAGGTGCGCGCGACTCACCACATTGCCTATAACAAATAAGTCGGGCTTCAGCGCGACCTGGTCGGCACCAAAGCCCTCAATCAACTCAATACCCAGGGCGCGCAGTTGGTCGCTCATGGGGGGGTAGACACCAGCGTCGCAACCGGTGACGCGGTGGCCGCCCTCGCGCGCCAGGGCGGCCAGACCGCCCATGAAGGTGCCACAAATACCGAGAATATGAATATGCATCGGCGTATTTTACGTGTCCATCGCGCGTGGACGTCCGGGTTGTTTTTTGCCAATAGCGCCCGTGCAATATGCGCAAGTAGCTATCAAAAATGAAGCAATCTAGTTGCGTCGTAAGGTTTTCAAAGTGCGCGGCACAATTGCAGCATGGATGACTTGAAACTTGAAATCGCCGCTTTCGCCGCCCGCTTGGTGGTGGAGGAGGGCCTGGAATACGGTCCGGCCAAGCGGCGGGCACTGAAGCAAATAGGTTCGCCGGGTCGCTCAGCGTTGCCAGACAATGCGCTCCTTGAATCTGCGGTTGAGGACTACATCGCCATTTTTTGCGCAGATACCCAGCCTTCCGAACTGCAGGCTTTGCGCGAATTGGCGCTGGAGTGGATGGAGCGTTTAGCGCAGTTTCGGCCGCATGTGAGTGGCGCTGTTTGGCAAGGGTCTGCCACGCGCCGTTCTGATATTTATCTGCAGTTGTTTTGCGATGACCCCAAATCCGCTGAAATTGCACTGATTGACAGCGGTGTCCAGTTTTCTGCGCGTTCGGTGCCCGGCTTGCATGGCGAGATGGTGGACGCATTGAGTGTGCATGCCCTGTGTCGTTCTTTGGGTGAGCATGTTGGTGTACACCTGCTGGTTTACGATCTGGATGATGTGCGTGGTGCCCTGCAGCCTGATGCGCGCGGGCGCCGCCCGCGGGGAGATGCAGCTGCCCTGCGCCAGTTGTTGCATGATGCAAACCATGACTGAGTACCAAGATTCGCCACAAGACAAGTCCGTGCTCGTTTCGCGCCGCTGGTTGCTGCGCGGTTTGGCGGGCGGTGCCGGATTAGCCGGTATTGGAGTTGCCATCTGGCGGGGCGAAGCGCAGGAGTCTGTGGCGGAACCCGTGGTCGGGTTTTGGGGGCAGCGTTGGGAGTCGCCGGACGGTGCCCCGGTGGCGCTCAAGAGTTTTCAGGGACGCCCGCTGCTGATCAATTTTTGGGCGACTTGGTGCCCCCCTTGCGTGGAGGAGTTGCCGCTTATCAATCAGTTTTACCGAGAAAATCGCGCTAAAGGTTGGCAAGTGTTGGCATTGGCAGTGGACAAAAAAGCCTCGGTACAGGCCTTTTTGCAGCGCATGCCCTTGGACTTCCCGGTAGGGCTTGCCGGATTGGCGGGCGCAGAATTGGGACGGAACTTGGGCAATATCACCGGTGGATTGCCATTCACCGTGGTGCTGTCCAGCGATGGTGTCGTACGCCAGCGCAAAATGGGAAGGGTCCTTCCCGCCGATTTAGAGGCATGGACTGGGCTAAAATAGAGCGCTCAACCTAGGCGGGCGGGCTCTTGCGGTCTACTTTGCTTCTCGTTAGGGCTTTCGCAGAAACTGATTTTTTCATTTTTGTGCAGAGATAAATAAAAATATAGGCAGATGCCGGCATTTTGCGGTAAATTCGCCCCTTCTCAAATGTCGGTTGTTGGAGACTTCATGGATTTACGCAAACTCAAAACCCTGATTGACCTGGTCTCGGATTCCAATGTGTCGGAACTCGAAATCACGGAAGCCGAAGGCAAGGTGCGTATCGTCAAGGGTGGCGGTGCAATGGTGCAAGGCTATGCGCAGCCCGTGTATGCGGCTGCTCCTTCTGGTGCGCCTGTCGCTGCGCCAGTTGCCGCCCCTGTGACTGCGGTTGCTGCGCCAGTAGAAGAGGTGGCGGCAGGTCATGCAGTGAAGTCCCCCATGGTGGGTACGTTCTATCGTTCGTCTTCGCCCGGCGCGAAGCCATTCGTGGAAATTGGCGACACGATCAAGCAAGGCGATACGATTTGCATTATTGAGGCGATGAAGATTCTCAATGAGATTGAAGCCGACAAGTCAGGTACCGTTACCAAAATTCAGTGCGAAAACGGACAGGCTGTGGAGTACGGGCAGCCTTTGTTCATCATCGAATAAGCGTCCGCAGCCATGTTCAAGAAAATCCTGGTCGCCAATCGTGGCGAGATAGCCTTGCGTATCCAGCGCGCGTGTCGTGAGCTGGGCGTCAAGGCCGTCATGGTCTATTCCGAAGCAGACCGCGAAGCCAAGTACGTCAAATTGGCCGAAGAAGCGGTCTGTATTGGCCCTGCGCCCTCTGCACAGAGTTACCTCAATATGCCGGCAATTATCTCGGCCGCCGAAGTCACGGACGCCGAGGCCATTCACCCCGGCTATGGTTTTTTGAGCGAGAACGCGGATTTTGCCGAGCGCGTGGAAAAAAGCGGCTTTCAGTTCATTGGCCCCACGCCGGAATCCATCCGCATCATGGGTGACAAAGTGTCGGCAAAGCAGGCCATGATTCGGGCGGGTGTGCCTTGCGTTCCCGGTTCAGAAGGGGAGTTGCCTGACGACCCCGTGTTGATTAAACGCATGGCCAAGTCTGTCGGATATCCCGTCATCATCAAGGCGGCGGGCGGCGGCGGAGGCCGGGGTATGCGTGTGGTGCATACGGAAGCTGCGTTGGTGAATGCGGTGGCCATGACCAAGGCAGAAGCAGGCGCAGCGTTTGGCAACCCCGCTGTTTATATGGAGAAGTTTCTCCAGAACCCTCGCCATATTGAAATTCAAATCCTCGCGGACAAACATAAAAACGCGGTTTACCTGGGCGAACGCGATTGCTCTATGCAGCGTCGCCACCAGAAAGTGTTGGAAGAATCGCCGGCCCCAGGCATCAGCCGCAAGCTGATAGAGCGTATCGGCGAGCGCTGCGTCGCTGCCTGCAAGAAAATTGGCTACCGCGGTGCAGGTACCTTTGAATTTCTCTATGAGGATGGCGAGTTCTACTTCATCGAAATGAACACCCGCGTGCAAGTGGAGCACCCGGTGACAGAGATGGTTACAGGCATTGACATCGTAAAAACCCAGATCATGGTGGCTGCTGGCGAGAAATTGCCGTTTACCCAGCGACAGATCGAAATGCGCGGACATGCCATTGAGTGTCGTGTGAATGCGGAGGATCCGTACAAGTTCACCCCTTCGCCGGGCCGCGTAACGATGTGGCACGCTCCGGGTGGCCCTGGTGTAAGAGTAGATTCGCATGTGTACACCAACTACTTTGTGCCGCCCAATTACGACTCGATGGTTGGAAAAATCATTGTCCACGGCGATACTCGAGAGCAGGCCATGGCCCGCATGCGCACCGCATTGGCCGAAACGGTGGTGGAAGGCATTAACACCAATATCCCCTTGCATCGGGAGTTGATGGTGGACGCAAAATTCATGGATGGTGGCACCAACATCCACTACCTGGAACACTGGCTGGAACAGCACAAGCGGTAAAGGCTGGCATGTTTGAATTGCGTTTGATGTGTCCCGAAGACCGGGTAGAAAACCTGAGCGATGCACTCGATGCTTTGGATGCCCTGAGCGTGAGCGTGGAAGACGCAGACGCCCAGACCGATGCTGAGCAAGCTCTCTTTGGCGAACCTGGGATGCCTCCACCCAAGGACGGGTGGCAGCGCTCCCGTGTGATTGCCTTGTTTGCGGATCAGGCGTTGGCGAACGATGCTTCACGGCTATTGCAGGCGCAAGATTTTTTTGGCGGATGCCAAGTGCTAGGCATTGCGGCTGTTGAGGACCAAGACTGGGTGCGTTTGACGCAGTCGCAATTCGCGCCTGTAGACATCACACCCGAGTTTTGGATCGTTCCTACGTGGCATGAACCTCCTGCGCAAGCCAGGCAAGTCATTCGTTTGGACCCCGGTTTGGCGTTTGGGACGGGTACCCACCCCACCACACGCATGTGTTTACGGTGGCTGGCGGGGCATCCTGGTCAAGCCGAGGTATTGGACTACGGATGTGGCTCCGGCATTTTGGCCATTGGCGCCGCCAAGTTTGGTGCAAAGCGTGTAGTGGCTGTAGATATCGATGAAGCGGCCGTCCAGTCCACGCTACTCAATGCAGATGCCAACGGTGTCCAACTCGTGGCCGGCCTGCCCGACAAGGCCGAGGGTACCTATGCCTTGGTCCTTGCCAATATTTTGGCTACACCTCTGAAGGTGCTCGCGCCGTTGTTGTGCGCGCATGTAAAGGTTGGTGGCCACTTGGTGTTGGCAGGCATTCTGGCTCGGCAGGCTGAAGAGTTGGTGGCGGCGTATGCTGCCTATTGCACCCTGTCGGTGTCCGACGAGGAAGATGGCTGGATCTTGATGACCGCCACTCTCTGACGTTGGCGGCCTCGGCTCTACAATCTATTGCGATGAGCCTGATTACCCAATGCCCTGCCTGTGCAACGATGTTCAAGGTCGTTCCGGATCAGTTGCGTATTTCTGATGGATGGGTGCGTTGTGGGCAGTGTGATGAGGTGTTCGATGCAAACGCCAATCTTTACGCCGATCCCGAGCCGCAATCAGAGCCCATTGTTCAAGAAGCATCTGAGGCCAGCGAGGCTCGCGAGGATTGGACGTCTTCTCTGAGTTTCGCAAACGAGCGACATCTATCCAAACTCCCCGCTGAAGACGTTGCCTTCAAAATCAAAGAGGCTGTGGAGGTCGATATTCCGGATCGGCCGGATGAAATTACGAGCGAAGAGGTAGTCCAGCAGGAGGTGTCCACTGCGCGTATGCAGGAGCCGGAGTTGGACGATCTTTTGGATTTGCGCCCAGGCCATGCTCGAGAGGCGCACGGCATTCCAGATGAAGTGTCGCCAAAGGTAGTAAAGCCCGCACAGTCTGTTGAGCCCCGGTTTGCACAAGTGCAAGTCAAAACTGTAGAGCACGCAGACTCGCCCAAGTTGACCTTTATGCGCCAGTCGCGCGTGGATAGTGCATGGCAGAGCACTGGTGTACGTGTCCTGCTGTCCTTGTTGGCACTAGTACTGGTGGCTGGCTTCGCTTTGCAAGTGGTAGTTCATGAGCGCGACCGAATTGCCGCTACGAATCCGGCAGCCAAAGGTGCGCTGCTGGTGTTGTGTGACTGGCTTGGCTGCAAGGTGCAATCCCTGCGCCAAATCGAGTCGGTGGTTATCGATGGCTCTTCATTTACGAAAGTTCGCGCAGACGTTTACCGTTTGAACTTCACACTGAAAAGCACTGCCGCAATCTCTTTGGCGGTACCTGCATTGGAATTGACCCTTACTGACTTGCAAGATCAGGCGGTGGTGCGACGCGTGCTGCTGCCGTCCGAGCTAGGTGCAGCTAAAGAAGTTTTGGACGCGGGAGCAGAACTCACAGCCGTACTTCCTTTTGCCGTTAAATCTGGAAGTGCGAACGAGCGCATATCAGGCTACCGCTTGTTGGCTTTTTACCCGTGATCGGGCTAGAAAAAAAGCCCGAGACCTTTCGGTTTCGGGCTTTGGCGCCTAAGGCGTAAACGTTCAGGGTTTGCTGGAGGTCGGAAACGGCCAAGCCGCTTGCGGGTTCAGCGTGGTTTGCGCAGCCGGGGCTGCAGGTGCAGCTTTGGCAGCGGGTGCTTTCGCGGCTTTCTTCGCAGCGGGCTTCTTCGCTGCTTTTTTGGCTACGGGCTTCTTCGCGGCAGGCTTCTTGGCAGCAGCGGCTTTTTTCGCCGGAGCTTTTTTTGCGGCTACCTTCTTTGCTGCTACCTTTTTGGCCGGAGCTGCCTTCTTAGCGGGAGCGGCTTTTTTAGCGGGAGCCGCCTTCTTTGCTGCTACCTTTTTGGCCGGAGCCGCTTTCTTAGCGGGAGCTGCCTTCTTTGCTGCTACCTTTTTGGCCGGAGCCGCTTTCTTAGCGGGAGCGGCTTTTTTAGCAGGAGCTGCCTTCTTTGCTGCTACCTTTTTAGCGGGAGCGGTTTTCTTCGCGGGAGCGGCCTTTTTTGCGGCCGGTTTTTTTGCAGTTGCCATGATTTTCTCCTTGATCAATTTACAAAGAGCACTTCTTGCAAGTTGGACGCAAGAAGCGATTCATAAAGTTGGGCGCAGTCCCAGCAATATGAACGGGGTGACACACATCCAATCCGCAGTCTGCGCTGTGGTGCTGGATGTGTGAAATTCTAGAAAACATATTCAGCGATTCAATCCCAAGACAGGGCGCCGCCCGACTGGTACTCGATGACGCGGGTCTCAAAGAAGTTACGTTCTTTCTTCAAATCAATCATTTCGCTCATCCAGGGGAATGGGTTCTCTTCATGCGGGAACAAGGGTTCCAAACCAATTTGCGTGGCACGACGATTGGCGATGTAGCGTAAGTAGCCCTTGAACATAGACGCATTCATGCCCAACACGCCACGTGGCATCGTGTCCTCTGCATAGCGGTATTCAAGTTCAACGGCTTTCTCAAACAAGGCTTTGATTTCCGCTTTGAACTCGGTGGTCCAAAGGTGGGGATTTTCCAGCTTGAGTTGGTTGATCAGGTCGATGCCAAAATTACAGTGCATGGACTCATCGCGCAGAATGTACTGGTACTGTTCCGCAGCCCCGGTCATCTTGTTCTGGCGCCCCAGGGCCAGGATTTGCGTGAAGCCAACGTAGAAGAAGAGGCCCTCCATCAGGCAAGCAAACACGATCAGCGACTTCAGCAGGGTCTGGTCCGCTTCCGCGGTTCCAGTCTGGAAGTTGGGGTCCATGATGGCTGATATGAACGGAATCAGGAATTCATCTTTGTCGCGTATGGACTGCACTTCGTTGTACGCGTTGAAGATCTCGCTCTCGTCCAAGCCCAGCGACTCCACGATGTACTGGTACGCATGGGTGTGAATCGCTTCTTCGAACGCTTGTCGCAACAGGAACTGCCGGCACTCTGGTGCCGTGATGTGGCGGTAGGTCCCCAGCACGATGTTGTTGGCAGCCAGTGAGTCAGCCGTTACAAAGAAGCCGAGGTTGCGCTTGACGATGCGGCGTTCGTCTTCGGTCAGCCCGTTGGGGTCTTTCCACAAAGCAATGTCGCGTGTCATGTTGACTTCTTGCGGCATCCAGTGGTTGGCGCATGAGGCAAGATATTTTTCCCAGGCCCACTTGTACTTGAAGGGAACCAGCTGGTTCACATCGGTTTGGCCATTGATGATGCGTTTGTCATCGGCGCGTATGCGGCGTGGTGTTCCGGTCTGCGTAACGGCTACAGCGGCAACCGGTATTTGAACGGAAACTGGAGCGACCGAAGTCTGCGTAACCGACGCCTGATCAGACGGGTTGCGCGCAAAATTTTTCGGCAGTGTGGGCTTGACTTCTTCGTCCCAGGTCAACATAAGTGATTCCAATCAGGGGATTATGAGAGCAGCGAAATGAATTGAAAAGAAGTCATGCATTTCGTTGCCCATTTGTGTTGCTCAATTGCATCGCAATGGTGCTTGCGATGCGCTCCTCTTGTTACTGGCAGGACTCGCAAGTGGGGTCGTCCACACCACAAAATTTGATGTCAGTGGCTGCGTTGCTGGCCAACTCCATTTGTGCGTGCGCAGCAGCCGCTGCCGCTTCCAATGCACTGGACATTTTGGTAGAGCCTGGTGCATCGTTGCCGGAAGATACAGCGTTCATGCGGCCTGCTGTTACGGTAGATTTCTCCGCGTGGGTGGCCGACATCGTGCGGAGGTAGTAGGTGGTTTTCAGACCACGCAACCATGCCAGCTTGTAGGTCTCGTCAAGCTTCTTTCCGGATGCGCCAGCCATGTAAATGTTCAGCGACTGCGCCTGGTCAATCCATTTCTGGCGACGTGCAGCGGCTTCGACTAGCCAGCGTGTTTCAACTTCAAATGCGGTGGCATAGAGTTGTTTGATTTCTTGAGGAACGCGGTCGATCGGGCTCAATGATCCGTCGAAATGCTTCAGATCCATCACCATCACATCGTCCCATAAACCCAGGGCCTTGAGGTCACGCACCAAATAGCTGTTGATGACAGTGAACTCACCAGACAGGTTGGACTTGACCGACAGGTTGCCAAAGCAAGGTTCAATGGAGGCATCGACTCCAATGATGTTGGAGATAGTTGCAGTAGGCGCAATGGCCACGCAGTTGGAGTTGCGCATGCCGTCGGCAGCGATTTTTTTGCGCAATGCATCCCAGTCCAAAGTGGAAGAACGGTCCACTTCTACATAGCCACCGCGGGCTTGGGCCAGCATGTCCAGCGTGTCGGGGGGCAGGATACCCTTGTCCCAAAGCGAGCCCTTGAAGCTGGAATACTGGCCGCGTTCGCGGGCCAAATCGGTCGAAGCCCAGTAAGCATAGTAGCTGATCGCCTCCATGGACTGGTCCGCAAATGCCACGGCGGCATCGCTGGCGTAAGGAATGCGCAGCGCATACAGACTGTCCTGAAAGGCCATCACGCCCAAGCCCACTGGCCGGTGGCGCATGTTCGAATCGCGAGCCTTTTTGACTGCGTAGTAGTTGATGTCAATCACGTTGTCCAGCATGCGCATGGCGGTCGAGATGGTGCGCTTGAGCTTGTCGTGGTCCAAAACTTTGCCGTTCTCGCCGTCTTTCAAGTGCTGGCGCAGGTTGACTGATCCCAGGTTGCAGACTGCAGTTTCTGTGTCGCTCGTATTGAGCGTAATCTCGGTGCACAGGTTGGAGGAGTGCACGACACCCGCATGTTGCTGGGGCGAGCGCACGTTGCAAGCGTCTTTGAAAGTGATCCAGGGGTGGCCTGTTTCGAACAACATGGTAAGCATCTTGCGCCACAGGTCACTGGCTTCTACCGTGCGCGAAGGCTTGATCTCTCCGCGGGCAGCCTTGGCTTCGTAGGCCACGTAGGCTTTCTCGAAGTCAGCGCCAAACAGGTCGTGCAGGTCGGGCACGTTGGACGGCGAGAAAAGAGTCCAGCTGCCTTTTTCCATGACGCGGCGCATGAACAGATCTGGAATCCAGTTGGCCGTGTTCATGTCGTGCGTGCGGCGACGGTCATCGCCGGTGTTCTTGCGCAGCTCCAGGAATTCTTCAATGTCCAAGTGCCAGGTTTCCAGGTACGTGCACACAGCGCCCTTGCGTTTGCCGCCCTGGTTTACCGCAACTGCGGTGTCGTTCACCACTTTCAGGAATGGGACTACACCTTGCGATTCACCGTTGGTGCCCTTGATGTGGGAGCCCAGCGCACGCACGCGGGTCCAGTCGTTGCCCAAGCCACCTGCAAATTTGGACAGCAGCGCGTTTTCTTTGATGGACTCGTAGATGCCGTCCAAATCGTCAGGGACGGTCGTCAGGTAGCACGAAGACAGCTGCGAGCGCAGGGTGCCGCTGTTAAATAACGTAGGCGTGCTGGACATGAAGTCAAAGCTGGAAAGCACCTCGTAGAACTCAATGGCGCGGGTTTCGCGGTCGATTTCATTGAGCGACAGACCCATGGCCACGCGCATGAAGAATGCCTGCGGAAGCTCGATACGGGTTTTGCCTTCATGCAGGAAGTAGCGGTCATACAAGGTCTGCAGACCGAGGTAGTCAAATTGCTGGTCGCGGCTGGCTTTGAGGGAGGCGCCCAGGCGCTTCAGGTCGAACTGCAGCAGCTTTTCATCCAGCAATTCGGCTTCCACGCCGCGCTTGATGAAACCAGGAAAGTAATCCGCGTAGGCTTCCTGCATGTCTGCCTGAGCCACATCACGGCCGAGCACTTCGCGGGAAATCGTGTGGAAAAGCAAACGGGCAGTCGCGTAGGTGTAGTCCGGATCTTTTTCGATCAAGGTGCGTGCGGCCAAGATGGACGCTTTGTAAACCTCGTCCATCGGCACGCCGTCGTACAGGTTGCGCATGGTCTCTGCCACGATGGGGGCAGCCTTCACATCTGCGCCCAGGCCTGCGCACGCTGTTTCAATGAGTAATTGCAGTCGGTCCAGATCCAACGCAATACGCTGACCGCCCTCCAGAACATGAATCACAGGAGCTGCGGGCTTGGCTTGCGCGACTTGTTTGGCGCGCTCTTGGGTGCGGCGTTCGCGGTACAGCACGTAAGCGCGAGCGATTTCGTGGTGACCGCCACGCATCAATCCCAACTCCACCTGATCTTGTACGTCTTCAATATGAAAGGTTCCACCACCTGGTCGCGAACGCATCAGCGCGCGAATAACTTGCTGGGTCAAGCCATCTACGGTTTCACGAACACTGGCTGAAGCGGCGCCTTGGGTGCCATGCACGGCCAAAAAGGCTTTCATCATCGCCACAGCAATTTTGTTTGGCTCAAAAGGAACCACGGCGCCATTGCGGCGAATGATTTGGTAATGGCTCAAGGTATTGACCATGCTGGATTCGCTATGGCCTGTGCCATAGGCGGTCAACAAGCTAGTAGAAGGGCTCGGCGTTGCGGTAGAAACAGATTCCATGATTTCCTCGTCTAAATCGGTGTTTTTAGGGGCTTGCCGTCACGCATGAACTGCCCCAGTTTTTCTGTTTGGGTCAGTATGTCTGAACTCAAGAGGCACACTATATCTGGGGCTTGAGGTGGATGCAAGCCACTACCGGTAGTGTACAGGGCTCGATTTGAGGTTTGGCGGTGAGGAGCGACTTATGCACCCAAAAGTACCAAACAAAGCAGCCATCGCAGACGCGCGTGAAATCGCGCCTTTTTTTCCTGTCGCTACGTTTTACGGGCGCTTTCGCCCACTTTGCCCGGCAAAGGCGCATGAAGCTTGGGCGTGCTCCATTGCTGTCCTTGGAATGTGCGACAGGTCAATCGCAGTTTGGCGCAAAAATTATTTTTTTGGCTGTTGTAAATGGGTGCTGGAGGGATAGAAAGCCTCGGGAAAACCCAGGCTGTCCTGCAAGTAATCCCAGCGCATGCCAGGTCCTGGGTCCTCTTTGCGGCCCGGTGCGATATGTTCATGGCCCGCAATGTGGCGTATCGGGTACTGGACCCCCAAGGCGGGCATCAATGACTGCAAGGCTTCGTACTGCGCGTCTGTAAAGGTGTCACCCTCCAGCCCCTCCAGCTCTATACCGATGGAGTCGTCGTTGCAGTTGCTTTTCCCACGATAGCTGGACACCCCCGCATGCCAGGCACGGTCCTCACAGCTGACGAACTGCCAAAGGTCGCCATGGCGGGTGATGAAAAAGTGGGCCGATACCTGCAGGCCTTCTATCGTCTTGAAGTAAGGATGCGCATTCCAATCCAGCTGGTTGGTAAACAGTTCGGCCACATGGGGTGTTCCATAGTGTCCAGGTGGAAGACTGATGGAGTGCAGTACCACCAGGTCGATGACAATTCCACCTGGGCGAGGGCCGAAATTGGGTGAGGCGCAAGGGCGGGCAAAACGGTACCAGCCGCGCTGCCACAGGTCTTGGGATGATTCATCCATCGGAGTTTTCTTCAGCGGCTTGCGGAGCATCGATCTGCAGACGTGCCATGCGGTATCGAATTTGCCGCAGGCTGATGCCTAGCCGCTGGGCCGCCAACGTTCTGTTGAATCGGGTCTCGCGCAAGGTGCGCACCAGAATCTCGCGTTCAATCCGGTCCAGATACACCTGCAAGTCACTCGGAATCGACTCTGGTGGGCTTGGCTCTACCGGGCCACTCGCCAATGGCGCTGCCAAGGTCTCTACAAACCCAGGTGACCCGGGCAGTTCTTGCAATGGCGCAGGCTTGGTATTCAATGCATGGGTGTCTAGCTCGAGTACAGGCCCCTCTGAAAGCGCCATGGCACGGTGCAACACATTTTCCAGCTCTCGCACGTTGCCAGGCAGTGATAGTGCGCAAATTTGCTCCAAGGCGGATGTTGACAGCTTTGGTGCTGCAAGGCCTGCTTCCGCAGCGATGCGTGCAAGCAATGCATCGCACAACGCCGGAAGGTCCTCGGCGCGCTCCCTCAGCGGAGGGATATATATGTCAATCACATTGAGGCGGTAATACAAATCCTGCCGGAATCGTCCCGCCAATACTTCGGCTGCCAGGTCTTTGTGGGTGGCACTGACAATCCGAACATCCACCAGTTCTTCTTGTGATGCCCCCAAGGGGCGCACGCTGCGCTCCTGGATGGCACGCAGCAACTTCGACTGCATCGCCAAAGGCAGATCGCCAATCTCATCCAAAAACAAGGTGCCACCATGCGCCGCTTGAAAAAACCCTGCCCGATCCTGCGACGCTCCGGTGTACGCGCCTTTGCGCGCGCCAAAAAACTCCGCCTCTAGCAGCGTCTCTGGAATCGCACTGCAATTGACCGGAACCCAAGGGCCCTGTGCCCGGTGGCTGCTGGCATGGATGGCTCCAGCCACTAGCTCTTTGCCTGTGCCCGACTCTCCCCGGATCAGTACCGGGGCCATGCTGCGCGCCACTTTGACGATCCGGTCTTTGACCTGAAGCATGACGCTGGAGGCGCCCACCATTTTGGTCAATGCTGTCTCTGTGGCCGTGCCGCCTTGGTTGGTTTTGGTGGCAGCGATGCGGGTCTGTGCATTGACCAGTGGAATAGGCCCTTGCAAGGCGTTTGCTACAACGGCCCGAAATTGCTTGAGGTCGACCGGCTTCGAGAGGTAGTCAAAAGCGCCGGCCTTGAGTGATTCGACCGCGTTCTCGGCAGAGCCATACGCGGTGATCACGACACAGCGCTCCGCACGTTGCTCTGCCCGCAGTTGCGAGAGGATGTCGGTGCCTGATCCATCGGGCAAGCGCATGTCGGTGATGATGGCGTCAAAGCGGTGTTGCTTTAACTGCTCCCTCGCCTCCAGCACGCTCCCTGCCGTCTCCACGCGATAACCTTCGCGCAGCAGTGTCAGTTCGTAGAGGGTGCGCAGGTCCGGTTCATCGTCTATGACCAGTATGCGTGCGTCGTTCAGTACAGGGTTGTTTGCCATGGTGCGTCCGTATTGTCGCGTCCAGCACTGCCTTCGAGAAGCGGCAAGGTGATAGAAAACGCATTTCCTTCGGTGCTCATGCCCTCCATGTCGTGTGCGGTGCGGTGGTAAGCCAGCGTTGCACCATGCCGCTCGCACAACTCGCGGCTGATGTAAAGCCCCAGCCCACTCGAGCGGCTCTCGGACGAAAAGAAAGGCTCGAACAGGTGGCGCTGGACAGAGGCATCCATGGGGGCACCATCGCTCCAGACCGTGACACGGGCGATACGGTCGTTGCGTCGGCTCGTTACCTGAATGCTGGCCGGCCGTTTGCTCGCATAGCGGTGCGCGTTGTCCAGCAAGTTCACTAATATCTGGCGCAGGTGGTCCGGGTCAAAGCGGACCGACAAAGCGTCTTCCTCCACCTGAATGCGCAACTGATGCAAATACCCCGTCTGCTCCCCCCAGTCTGTGGCGATGCGGTGCACTAGCTCATGCAAGGGGATATCGTGGGTCAAGAGGCCGGGGTCATTGCCGCGCACGCGAGAGACATTGAGGATGTCGTCCACAATTTTCTCAAGCCGCTTCGCGTTTTGCGCCACCATGAAGGTGAGCTTTTTCTGATGCGGGTCGCTAATGTCTTCGTCCAGCAAGGCATTGGCCTGGGTGATGGCTGCAAGCGGGTTCCGAATCTCGTGGGCCACGGCTGTTGACATGCGCCCCATACTGGCTAATTTTTCGGTGCGCAGCCGTGCCTGCTGCTCGCGTTGGTCTTGCAAAAACAAAACGCACAAGCTGTCTTGCGCAATACCCTGTGGCGCAGCCAGGCTGGTGCGGGCCAACACCTTGCGTGGCCCACTGCCTGCATGGTGAATAGTTATCTCGGCCTGTTGGGCGCGCCCGGAGCCCATGCTCAGGCGGGTCAGGTGCAGTAAAGCTTGCCACGCTGAATTGCCTTTGAGGTCAAAGTTGGCCATGCGCAGCGGCTCTTTCACATTGCCAAGCAGCATGCGCGCTGCGGGGTTTGCCGCCCGCACCCAGCCATGTGCATCCACGATCAACACACCATCGGGCAGCGACTCAATGACCAGTTCGTTGACCTGCCGCTGAATGTTGGCCGCCAGTTGGCTCTGTCGGGCACGGCGCCCTTCGCTGGCCAGTCGGGCCGCCAATTGGTGGGCGAGCAGTGCAATCAAGAAGTAGCCTGCACCCGCCAGTGCGGCTTGCACAAACGCCGATGTGGCATCGCCCGGTGCTTCCCTGTGTATCCAATAAGTGCTGGCTAGTAGCAGCATGGTGATACTGGCTGCGGTGCCCAAGGCCAGCCGCAGTGATCCCAAGACGGAAGTCAGCAAAATCGGCAGTGCAAACAGCGGCGTGTAGTTCAGGGCGTTGCCTTGCATCAACTGCAACGCGGAAAATACACCGATGTCCAGCCCGATCAACACCCCCCAAGCGCGGTTGAATGCTTGCCCCAAATAGCGGGGGCGCAGAAACAATCGGGTACCGAGCGTGCCTAGAAAGTAGGCCAGGCAAATGCCAATCAAGAGCCCGCTTTGGTTCAAGCCAGCGGCATACAAACCACTTTGCAGCACAAAGAGCACCAAGCCAAGCGTCAGCCTCGCTGTCATGAACGCTTGCCACAAGCGCGTGAACTCTTGGGTGTCTCCGGTTGGCTCGGGTGCAGGCTCCAGTGCGGTCGGACCAAACCAGGAGTGCTCAGGCGCCTCGTTCGGCATTAGCCCTCTGCCAGTGTGCGGTGCTCGCGGCTGCAGTAACTGCCGTCGCGGCCGGGTAGTGCATCGGCTGTGGGCAGATGCAGGCCGCAATGGTGGCAGGCCGCCATATCCGTTGGTTGGGTCTGTGTCGGGGTCTTGCGCTGCTGTTTCACTTCTATGCTGCTGCTACGTGCGCTGCGCCAGCGCCAAACCACCAGTAGCACCACTACGAGCACAATGAAATACTTCATGCGCTACGCCCCAGCACCACTTCCAGAACAAAGCGGGAACCCACGTAAGCGAGCAACAGAAAAACGGTTCCGGTGTACAGCATGCGGTTCGCCTGTTTGCCACGCCAGCCAAACTGGTAGCGCCCCGCCAGCAATGCGGCAAAGGTAATCCATGCCAGCAAGGAAAACACTGTTTTATGGTCCCAGTGCCAGGCATGGGAGGACCCCGGCAGTGGATCACTATAGATATAGCCAAGGACCAAGGATGCGCTCAGCAGCACGAAACCCGCCCCCACAAATCGGTAGGTCAGGCGTTCTAGTGTTAGCAGCGGCAAGCCGCTATGCGGGTCGGCAGCCTGGCGGATGCGGGCCTCCGCCCGCGTCATGAACCAGGCATGCACTACAGCGGTGCCAAACAGGCCATAACAGGCGACACCAAACAGCAGGTGCAAGGGAAGCCAGATGGAGGCGGTTGCGGACAATGGCGCGCCAGGGAACAGCAATGCCAGCACAACGGTAAACGAACCCAATGCAGCCAGCGTCCAGCGTGTCTGAAGCTGGGGAAAGAACTTGGTCTCCACGGCATACACCGCCGCTACCAGCCACGCCGTGACCGATAGTGCGGGCGCGAATCCGAAATGGGCGGTAACACCCATCAAACTCCACGCCAGTGCAGCGCCATGTAAAACCCACGCAGCAATCACGCCATTGCGGGCAGCGTTCACAGAGTGGTGGCTAGCGCGCAGGGCGACCCAAGCATAGGCAGTAGCGGCCAAAACCGACAGAGTCAGACTAACGAGGGACGCACTGGCTAAAATCATCCCCACAGTTTAGCGTTTTGCTCCCTGCCAGCTCCGGCTGGCCCTCACTACAGGTTCCGCTTGCCGGAATACGTCTT
>REAW01000024.1 GCA_004293725.1 Curvibacter sp. | reverse complement strand
CTAGCAATTCGACCAGGCTGCCATCACTCATGCAACCAGTTCACCCGACTCAACGCCTGCTGCTTGTTCAAAGAAGTAGCAAATGCGCATGCGGGGTGCAAGGTAATCCAGCGCCGATGGAGGCAGGCTGGCAGGCTTCAGGCTGCGCCGAATTCCCAGTTGTGGGGCGCGCTCCAGATCCAAAATCAGGGCTTCATGCTTGGGCACACTGGGTTCGTGCACGATGACTCGTGGCTTCAGCGGACGCGCAGAATTTACCGACACCACGATCGCATACCGGTCATCAATCAATTGCACGACAGAGCCTGGGGGATACACCCCCATCATGCGGATAAAAGCACTCAGGGTTGCACCGTCAAACCGCGTCTTCAGCTGGGCAAAAATGAGGGACAGTGCTTCGTGAGGAGTTAGCGCCGCCGCTGGGCGACTGGGGTTGCACAAATTGTCATAGCGATTGACCAAAGCAAGGATGCGTCCTGCCCCTGACATCGCGTCTCCCTTGAGTTTCGTCGGGAAACCACTGCCATCGGTTAACTCATGGTGCTGCGCCATTGCCAACTGGGCTCGAAGCGGAAGCTCCATGGATTTGGCCAAGAGCGACCCTTGCGAGACATGCTCTTGGTACATGCGGTATTCGGCTGTGGAGAAGTTTTCTTCCACCCATCGCACCCTATCGGGCAACTTGACCTTGCCAATATCGTGCAAGAAAGCAGCCATTCCAAGGTCTTGCAGTTCCTCCGGTGACATGCCCATCGCCTTGCCCAACAAAAGGGACACGATGGTAACGTTGACGGGATGCATGGATGACTTGTCGCCCGCTGCTTCTGATAGCAAGCGAATGGAAGCCTCACCCTGGTCGAGCAGCTCCGATACATAACTATTGACCATGGCGGCGCATTGCTCGGCTACTACCTTGGGCTGGGTCTGCACAAGATCAACGGCTTTGCGGTACTGCCGCACTGACTCACCAAAACGACGCTCACACACGATGAGGCTGCGGTCTTGTGCCGCCAATGCCACAGCGCGCAGGCGACGCTGCTCTTTCTCTTGCAAGACTGCTTGCTGTCGCCCTTCCAGCAGCGCAGCTTGCACGCGTGCGCGCGCAGCGTCTTGTTCTGCGGCTGGGTCGGGATCACTTTTGGAGGGTATACAACGTATACGGGGTTGGCCCAGACTCTGGAGCGTGTCGATCTGCTTCTGCGAACTGATCTTGAAACTTCCCATGGGGAAGGGATGGGACATCCACCCCACATCCAACTCAATATAAAGCCCCACGCGTAGCGACTTCACATCGATCCAAACCGAGTCTTCAATTGTCATATTCTGTTGCTTGCGATACGCCTTGCGTTAAAGCTGCCAAATCAATAATGTTGGGAAACGGACTCACAGTGCACAGTGGCAAGTTCAAATCCTATCCGTTGAGCATACTCGACGTTCAGAGGGAAAATTGCCAACTCCCTCCCTCAAGTGCGGGGCATCTGCCTAAAAAAAGGGCCGGACTCCCTGCTTGAGAGTCCGGCCCTAGCATAGAGAGCAGTCGATTAGTGGAACTGCTCTTCTTCGGTGGAACCAGTCAGCGCCTTCACGGAGGAAGAACCACCCTGAATCACGGTGGTCACGTCATCACCTAATAGGTCTTAATTTCAATCGCTTTTTCAATCATCGTTCCATCTCGATTGATTTTGAATAGTGGTTTATTTCCCTGAAATTTATCGAGTAGCCCGTAGTAGCTTTCCACGGACTGAATAAGCTCACCGCCTATGGAAAGGATGATATCTCCAGGCAATACATCTGCCGAATAGGCGGTTGTGTTCTCAACAACATCTAGAACAACAATGCCTGCATTGGATTGAATACGCTTACGATCCTGATCACTTAGAGACTCTGGATGAACACCCAGACGGGACCTGGCTTTATAAAAGTATCGCGCGCCGAAATCTGAACGTGTTACCGAATATGGCACCAAAACAGTTTGGGAGCCATAAGTAGTAGTGGTGCTTCGACCATAAGCGTTTGCGACACCACCAGACCCATAGGCCGTAGCGGTACCGGATGAAAAAGTAGTTGCAGTCTGCGGAACGCTTAGTGGCATCGCACCGGCAACCGAATGCGAATACTTTGTCGCGATAAGAACAATATGTGCGCCAATTTTAGTAGCCTGCTCTCTGAGCTGTGCTTCGTTGACTGAATTTGATCCGGCGTTAAATGAGGACTGCCCGATAGCGATGTAGCCCTTGCGGAAAAGGGCTCGAGTGTCTTTATCAAAATCATCTGTACCGTAAATTTGAATTGATGCGCCGATGGGATCGTAGTTCGGAACAAGGCGAGCATCTAAATCGCCTTGATAGTACTGCGCATATGGATTTGCACATGACATTAGTACAAACGTTGATAAGACGATTACTGTGCGCATATTTGAAATCCTCCGCCTTGCCCTGATGCTAATTGTGAATTTTTCACTTTACAGCATAAGACGGCTGCACAGTGCTTCGATATTGATTTGCGAATCGGCGTAACTAAAGTTTTACAGAGGTCGCCGCAGTAATAGTGCATTCACCCATGCCTTGTCGCTTGGCCGCTTGATCTGCAGTTCCTTCCAAGCGTTGTTTATTGTTCCACCACGCAAAGCGTTTGTGAGTCTTGCGAAGGATGGGTAAATTTTGCCCTCCCACACAATGTTTTCTCCGATCACTTGGGCTGTCTTGTATTCGCCGAAATATCTAGTTCTGACCTCGGTCCCATTTGGCAGGAACAAGGACTCCCAGTAAAGGCCTTCCGGCTTGGCTGGTGCACTGGCTTCGACGCCAGTTCTGTCTAGAAAATCGTAGACGACGGTTTCAATTAGCGAACTGACGCCTTTGGGGGACCGCTCAAGTAGCGCCTTTACCAATGCCGTGGGTAGCGGAATGGAGATGAAGGCGTCTGGTTCATAAAACATGGCATTTCCTTTTAAAGTTACTTTTAAAGGACTGTACAGTTTTTATGAAGGAATTGCAACTCTGAATCAAACGCTACGAGCTCGGTGTCGATGAGCCGCCCCTGCCTACAGCCAGATTGATTGCCAATGCGATGGCTGCGCCGCTGTCCTACCTGTACTGTGAAGATGAAAAGGTGACTGCGCTATTGTTGGCATTGCACCAAATGAAGCCTGCGACTAGACGCTAGAAGGTGGCCGCACTGTTGGGGCTGTTAGCTTAGTCTTCGGTAGTTCAGCGTCTACAGCAAACAAAAAAAGCCGATGCCCCTTGCAAGACACCGGCCATGCTCTCTGCCCTACTTGCATAGGGCATCGGAATCAGCTTAATGGAACTGCTCTTCTTCGGTGGAACCCGTGAGCGCCTTGACGGAGGAAGATCCGCCCTGGATCACGGTGGTCACGTCGTCGAAGTAACCGGCACCAACTTCCTGCTGGTGCGACACGAAGGTGTAACCCTTGTCACGTGCTGCGAATTCTGGCTCTTGCACCATGTTCACGTAGTGCTTCATGCCTTCGCCGTTGGCATATGCGTGGGCGAACTGGAATGTGTTGAACCAGTTGATATGGATACCAGCCAGTGTAATGAACTGGTACTTGTAGCCCAGCGCCGACAGGTCTTCCTGAAAGGAAGCGATTTGTGTGTCGTTGAGGTTCTTCTTCCAGTTGAACGAAGGTGAGCAGTTGTACGACAGCAGCTTGCCGGGGCAGGCAGCGTGCACGGCTTGGGCGAATTCGCGGGCAAAGCCAATGTCTGGCACGCCGGTTTCGCACCACACCAGGTCGGCATAGGGAGCGTAGGCCACGCCGCGGCTGATGGCTTGTTCCAGACCGTTCTTGACGCGGTAGAAGCCTTCTTGCGTGCGCTCGCCGGTCAGGAAAGGCTTGTCGTTGGCATCGTGGTCAGACGTGATCAGGTTGGCTGCTTCAGCATCGGTACGGGCCAGAACTATGGTGGATACGCCCATCACGTCGGCCGCGAAACGTGCGGAGATCAGCTTTTCGCAGGCTTCTTGGGTAGGAACCAGCACCTTGCCGCCCATGTGGCCGCACTTCTTCACGGCCGCCAGTTGGTCTTCAAAGTGAACGCCAGCAGCGCCCGACTGGATCATGTTCTTCATCAGTTCGAACGCGTTCAGCACGCCGCCAAAACCAGCTTCTGCATCGGCCACGATAGGCAGGAAGTAGTCGATAAATTCCTTGTCACCGGGGTTGATGCCACGGCCCCACTGGATTTCGTCAGCGCGTTTGAAGGTGTTGTTGATGCGGCGCACCATGGTGGGAACCGAGTCGTAGGCGTACAGCGACTGGTCGGGGTACATGGTCTCTGATGTGTTGCCGTCAGCAGCGACTTGCCAGCCCGACAAGTACACCGCTTCCAGACCGGCTTTGGCTTGCTGCATGGCCTGGCCCGCAGAGATCGCGCCAAAGGCGTTGACGTAGCCCTTCTTGGCGCCGCCGTTCACTTTGTCCCACAGCTTTTCCGCACCGCGCTGAGCCAATGTGTACTCAGGCTGCAGGCTGCCGCGCAGACGCACGACATCAGCAGCGCTGTAACCACGCTTGACCAGCTTCCAGCGGGGGTTGGTCGCCCAGTCTTTTTCTAGTGCTGCGATTTGTTGTTCGCGGCTCAGTTGTGAGTTCAGGTTTTGCGTCATGAGAACACTCCTAGGTTGGTTGATTGGCTGTGCACCGCTTTCTTTGCAATTCCGATGCCCATGGATGAATTCTATGTCTTATATAAGACATATTATCAATCTTATGTCTTATATAAGACATAAATTTTCTCTATGCCAATCAACGACTTACGATGGCTATTTCTCAATACAAAATGCATTGCGCTGCAGGTGAAATTGAAGATTGGTATCAACGCACAACCAATTTCACAATGAAAAAAAGGCTGCCGCATATCAAAACACGACAGCCCCTACATGCACCATACTGGTGCCGAATCAGAAAGCATGCGCGTAACGCACCATCTCCCATCCGCTGATATGTTGGCTATACGCGGCCCATTCGGCCCGCTTGAGCTGCAAGAACTGCGTACAGAAGGCATCCCCCACCCCTTCACGTAACGCATGGTCGCTCTGCAAAGCGTGAAGCGCCGCCCGAAGGTCCACAGGCAAAGCGGGCGGCAAGGCTTGCCCAGCTTGCGCACGTTGGTACAAATCGTCGGCCACGGGATGCGGAGGTTGCATTGCGTGGTCTATGCCATGCAGGCCGGCCACCAAGGTGGCCGCGATCGCGGCATAGACATTGCACGAAGGATCGGGCAGGCGCCACTCCAGTCGCCCGTCGACGACACGCACGAGGCAGGTTCGGTTATTGGAACCATAGGCTTTCCATACTGGAGACCAGGTGGTGCCCGAGGCACTCTCGCTGGAGGCGAGGCGTTTGTAGCTGTTCACCGTTGGCGCACATAGTGCCGACAGCGCATCGGCATGGTGCAACAAGCCCGCTGCAAACTGGTGTCCTGCTGTGCTGAGCCCTAAGGTGCCTTGTGGATCAGCAAAAATTGCACGACCTTGTGCATCAGTAATGCTGATGTGGAAATGCAGCCCACTGCCTGGCGCGTGAGCCAAGGGCTTGGGCATGGCGCTGAAGACCATGCCATGGCGCTCGGCAACGGCGTGAGCGGCCAGCTTGAACAGCATGTAGCGATCGGCCGCGGCCAAAGCGTGGTCAAAGCGGTAGTTGATCTCGTACTGACCACATGCGTCTTCATGGTCGATTTGCTGCAGCTCAAAACCCAACTGCACCAGCGTGCTCCGCATATCCTCCAAGTAGGCCGCGTTACGGTGGATGGACTTGAGGTCGTACGAGGGCTTGTCCAGTTGGTCATGTGAATCGGCCACCTGCCAGACGCCATTTACTTGGCGCAACAGGAAGAACTCGGGCTCGATGCCCACCCACATGCGCCAACCACGTGCCTCTAACTTGGCCACGACGGCTTTCAGCACCTGACGCGAACATGTATCCAGCGCCTCACCTCCGGCAAAGCCGTCACACACGGCACGCGCCACACCTGGCATAAACGGCAGCGCCTGCAGGGAGTCGGGCACCACACGCCCGTAGTACTCACTGCGCGGGCCCATACGCGGCAACCCTGTCCCCCAAATGCTGGGGCCGGCAAAACCGGCGCCGACCTCAACCCACTCTTGAAGCTTCTCAAGAGGTACCAGCTTGCCCTTGGCAACGCCATGAAGATCACAAAACTGGGTCAGCACGGAATGCACGCCTTGGGCTTGCAGGGAACGAATGGTATCGGCGTAGTTATGCATATAAATGGCCTGTAGCCCTTATGGAGTATGCGCGAGCAGCTATCAAAATTGGAGTAATGGAGTCCGCAAGCCACCGTTGTGGCTTGGGCGAAGGTGCTTACACGGGGCTGTCGATGCGAATCCAGGTGGTCTTGGTCTCGGTGTATTTGTCGAAAGCGTGCAGGGATTTGTCGCGCCCTACCCCGCTTTGTTTGTAGCCGCCAAATGGCACAGTAATGTCGTCTTCGTCATATTGGTTTACATGCACTGTGCCTGCACGCAGCGCGCGCGCCACACCGTGCGCCTTGTTCAGGTCACTGGTCCACACGCCGGCCTGCAGGCCGTAGATGCTGGCGTTGGCCATGCGCACCACCTCTGCAGTGTCACTGAACGACAACACCGACAGCACCGGGCCAAAGATTTCTTCGCGCGCAATCGTCATGTCACCATGCACACCGTCAAACACTGTGGGCTGCACATAACAGCCACCAGTGGACTGCAGCACCTGCTCACCCCCTGCGAGCAGCTTGGCGCCCTCGGCCTTGCCACTTTCGATGTAGCGAAGCACGGTGTTCATCTGTACTGTGTCTACCAGCGCGCCCATCACCGTATCCGGCAAAGTGGGGTTGGCTGGCGCGTAGGCAGGCACCAGCGCTAGAGCTTTTTCGAGGAATTTTTCCTTGATGCTGTCTTGCACATACAGGCGCGAGGGGGCGTTGCAGCTCTCTCCTTGGTTAAAGAATATGCTGCCCACCGCTGCCTCCACAGCGCGATCGAGATTGGGACAGTCGGCAAACACGATGTTGGGTGACTTTCCACCCAACTCCGTCCAAGCCCGCTTGAGGTTGCTTTGCCCGGCCATCACATGGATCTGTTTGCCCACCCGGGTAGAGCCCGTAAACGCTATACAGTCCACGTCCATGTGCAGGGCCAGCGGAGAACCAGCCTCGGGTCCAAAACCAGGTACCACGTTAAACACGCCATCAGGAATACCCGCTTCCAATGCCAAGTCTGCCAGGCGCAGGGCCGTCAAGGGAGACTTTTCACTGGGCTTGAGCACCACGCTATTGCCTACGGCCAGCGCGGGTGCAATTTTCCAGGCCGCCATGATCATGGGATAGTTCCAGGGCACCACCACCCCCACCACCCCCACCGGCTCACGCGTGATGAGCGCCAGCGCAGTGTCTCCCGTAGGCGCAATTTCGTCGTACACCTTGTCGACTGCCTCGCCATACCAGCGGATGCAATTGGCCGCACTGTTTACGTCTACTGCGCGGGCGTATTTCACTGGCTTGCCCATGTCCATGGTTTCTGTTAGCGCCAACGCATCTGCATTTGCCAGCAACAGATCAGCAAACTTGGCCATGATGCGTTTGCGCTGCGCGGGCGGCAGGCCGCGCCAGCGCTTGTCGTCAAAAGCGGTTCGGGCAGCGCTAACTGCGCGGTCAATGTCGGCCGCACCACACTGCGCCACCTCGGTCAGCACCCGCCCATCCACAGGCGAGATGCATGAAAAAACAGCCCCGCTCAAAGCGGCCACGCGTTGGCCGCCAATCACGGCACGTCCGTCAAACTGCAATTGACTCATGTCTACCTCGTTGTTGTTTGCCGCACATAAACAGCGCGGAAATGTTTAGTGTGGGGCGCTTTCGGCCCGGGTTGCAGCAGCAATTTCACGTTCGCGCTTGCGGGTCTGGCGTGCAACCCAGACGCTATAACTAATGATGACGATAGTGACCGTCACTATAAGCAAGGTGGCGGCCGCATAGATCGTGGGATTGATACCTCGGCGCGCATAGCTAAAAATAACCTGCGGCAAGGTGCTCACCCCCGGTCCGGAAAGAAATTCCGATATCACCACATCGTCAAACGACAGCGTAAACGAGAGCAGAAACGCGGCCAAGATACCCTGCGCAATATTGGGCAAGGTAATGAGAAAGAACACTTCGTAAGGCTTGGCACCCAGATCCATCGCAGCTTCTTCAAGCGAGCGGTTGACTTCCAGCAAGCGCGATTGCACCACCACCATGCCATAGGCCATGCCCAACAACGTGTGGCCCAAGATGATGGTCAACATGCCACGTTCGGGCCATCCAAACAGGTTTTGCGCACCCACCATCAGCAGCAGGAGCGAGAGACCAATCACGACCTCCGGCATCACCAACGGCGCATTCACCATGCCAGAGAAAACGGTACGCCCCAGAAAATTGCGGTACCGCACCAGTACAAAGGCCGCAAAGGTTCCCAGCACAGCAGATAGCACACCCGTAATCGTGGCCACCTGGATAGAGAGCCAGAAACCTTCGACTATTTTGGTGTCTCGGGTCAGCGCCTCGTACCAACGCAGGGAAAAGCCGGTGAAGTTCGCGTCCTGGCGGGTGCTGTTGAACGAAAACACCACCATGAATATCAATGGCATGTACAAGAACAGGTAGACAAGTGCCATCCAGCCCTTGCCAAAATGCTTTTCAATCCACGTTTTCATGGCCAGTCCCTTATGCCTTGCCGGACGCATCGCTGCGGTCGGCGGTGTAGTGGTAATAAACGGCCAGCGGAACAATAATGAGCGCAATCATCACCACCGCCAACGCAGTCGCGCGGGGCCAGTTGTTGCTGGTGAACATTTCGTCCCAGACCACGCGGCCAATCATGATGTTCTCGGGTCCTCCCAGCAATGAGGGAATTACAAACTCACCTACTGCGGGAATAAACACCAGCATGAAACCAGCCACAATGCCTGCCTTGGACAGCGGCACGGTCACTAACCAAAAAGCCTTGAACGGCGTGGTTCCCAGGTCGTACGCAGCTTCGAGCAGGCGGAAATCCATCTTCACCAAGTTGGCGTAAAGCGGAAGCACCATAAAGGGCAGGTAGACATAGGTCATACCGACCAACATGGAAACATTGGTGTACAGCATCTGAATTGGCTCACTGATCAAGCCCAAAGCCATCAACACCTGATTGACAACGCCCTGGTCTGCCAGAATGCCCTTCCAAGCATAGACGCGCAGCAAAAATGAGGTCCAGAAGGGCAGCATCACCATCATCAGCAGCGCGGGTCGAACACTGGGAGCGGACCGCGCAATGAAATAGGCGAACGGGTAACCTATGACCAAGCACAAAACGGCGGTGCACAACGCGTACCAGATCGAGCGCAGATAGGCTTCGATATAAATGGTTTGAAACAGCGCTCCGTCTTCACTGTTGCGGAAGATGGACCAGTAATTCTCGTACTTCAGCTTCAAGAGCCCGGTCGTGCTGTCCCAGATGGGTTTGAACGGATGTATGTCGCTGCCCATGTCAACAAAGCTGATATAGAGCAGGATCAAGAAGGGCAGCAGGAAGAACACCACCAGCCAGATGTAGGGTACGCCAATGACAAATCGGCGGCCGGGCATGGGCAATGAGAGTTGTGCCATGGTTCGCCTCAATCGCGCAACACAATGGCAGAGCGATCACCCCACCAAAAGTACACATCGTCTTCCCAGGTAATATCACTCAGCTCTTGGCGAGAGGTGTTAGCCTCAGTGATCTTCACCTTGGTGCCGTCGGTGGCCACCACAATGTAGGTGTTGTAGGAGCCAAAGTAGGCAATTTCCTTGACCTTGCCCGTGAACAAGTTCAGCCCCACATTCGGGCGCACCTTGCTGATCTCAATCTTCTCGGGGCGCACCGCAATGCCTACCGGCATGTTCAGCGTGCCGCTCACGCCATGGCCCACCTGAATCTCACCAATTCCCGTTAGGGCAGCGCAGCGGTCGTGCTGGTCGGTAGTGAGACGGCCTTCAAAAATATTCACGTTGCCAATAAAGTCGGCAACAAAACGGTTTGCCGGGTGCTCGTACACCTCTTCCGGCGAGCCAACTTGTTGCACGCGACCCTTGCTCATCACCGCAATCCGGTTGGCCATGGTCATGGCCTCTTCCTGGTCGTGCGTCACCATCACGCAGGTCACTCCCACTTTTTCGATGATGTTCACCAGTTCGAACTGGGTTTGTTCGCGCAACTTTTTGTCCAAGGCGCCCAGTGGTTCGTCCAAGAGCAATAGTTTGGGTCGCTTGGCCAAGCTGCGCGCCAAAGCCACGCGCTGCTGCTGCCCACCCGAGAGCTGGTGCGGCTTTCGCTTGGCAAAAGTTCCTAACTGCACCAAGTCCAGCATCTCGCCCACACGCTGTTTGATTTCGTCTTTGGGCAGGCCTTCGCGTTTCAGGCCAAACGCCACGTTTTCCCAAATGTCCAAGTGCGGGAACAGGGCGTAACTTTGGAACATCATGTTGATAGGACGGTCGTACGGCGCCAATTTGGCCACGTCCTGTCCGCCTAACAAAATACGACCCGATGTAGGCGATTCAAAGCCAGCCAGCATGCGCAAAAGCGTGGACTTGCCACAACCCGAGCTACCTAGCAGCGCAAAAATCTCGCCCTGCGCGATGGACAATGACACCTCGTCCACAGCGATAGCTTCGTCAAAGCGTTTCACCAGCTTTTCTGTCACCAGGTAGCCTGGTTTTCCGGTTTGCACTGTCATCTCAAGGCCTTTGCATCTGTCGCAAACAATAAAAAGGGCTGTTTATACCTGCGTACAAACAGCCCCAACTGGCATAACGCCGAGCTTTTACTTACCTTTTTTGAACGCGTTGTAGGCGGTCGCCATCGCTTCGCGCGCTTCGTTGGTGAAACTGCTAGGAGGGATCATCTTGCTGAAGTAATCAGACTCCACAAAAATCGTCTTGTTGCCCGCAATTTCAGGTTTGATTTTGTCGATGGCTGCCTTGTTGCCGGTGGGGTAGCTCATCTCGTTGGACATCAAAGCCGCGTTTTCAGCACGCAGGAAAAAGTCAATGAATGCAGCCGCATTATTAGGGTGCTTGGCATCTTTGGTGATGGCCATGGTGTCAAAAAAGATCAGCGCACCGGTGCTGGGCAACAGCGCCTCGATTTCGTCCTTAGAACCATTTTCCTTGGCACGACCGGCTGCGATGTTGATATCGCCAGACCAACCCACCGCCACGCAGGCTTTGCCGCCGGAGATATCGTCAATCATGGTGGAGCTAAACAAACGCACATCTTTGCGCACCTTGGCCAACATGGCAGACGCCACTTTATAGTCTTCCGGATTGTTGGAATACGCATCTTTTCCAACGTAGTGCAGTGCCACAGGAATGATTTCGGTGGGCGAATCAAGATAGGCAATACCGCAAGACTTAAGCTTGGAGCTGTACTTGGGGTCAAACACCAGGTCCCAGGCGTTTTCTGGCATGGGCAGACTGCCCAAGGCCTTTGCTACTTTGGTCTTGTTGATACCCACGGTGGTGAAACCCCAGGCCCAAGGCACCAAGTGCTTGTTCTCAGGATCGGCCTTGGTCAAGGTGGCCATGATGGCAGGGTCCAGATTGGCCAAGTTCTTGATCTTGGCTTTGTCCAGGGGTTGCAGCAGGCCCCCTTCAATTTGGCCCTTGGCAAATACGGTACCAGGCACGACGATGTCGTAGCCCGTGTTGCCGGCAACCAGCTTGGCTTGCAATGCTTCGTTGGTTTCAAAGGTGTCGTAGTTGACTTTGATACCGGATTCTTTTTCAAACGCCGCAATCATTCCCTCTGGAACATAGTCGGGCCAGTTGTAAATATTGAGCACCTTTTCTTCGGTGTTCACTGGTACGGCGGGCGCACTTGCCACTGGGGCGGCTGCAGGGGCGGCCGCTGGGGTTTCTTCTTTTTTACCGCAAGCAGCCAAAGCCAGCGCTGTCAGTGCAAAAGACCAGAGGTATTTTTTCATGGCGAATGTGTCTCCACTAAAAGAAAGTTGGGTTAAAGACAATCAAAACGAATCGGTGTGAATAAGCAAATTTCAGACCAAAAAATATTATAGAAGTGGAAATCCGAAGATTTATACCAATCCACGCGCCTTTAGGTCCCGATTAGTCAAATCCAAAGCCAAGTGAATCAAACGCATCATTTCGTCAATGTCGGCGCGCGTCATCACCAAAGGCGGCGCAATGATCATACGGTCACCCACCGCACGCATGATCAGCCCATTGCCAAAACAATGGCTGCGGCACAGCATGCCCACGGCATCGTCTTCCTGAAAGCGCTCTTTGTTTTTCTTGTTTTTGACAAGCACCATGCCGCCAACAAACCCACACGACTCAGCCGAACCAACCAATGGATGGTCGTTGAGTTCGGCGTATCGCTGTGCAAAGTATGCACCTATGTCTCCATGCACCTTTTGCGGGAGTTCTTCTTTTTCCATGATCGCCAAATTGGCCAATGCAACTGCGCAAGCCACAGGGTGGCCACTGTAGGTATACCCGTGGTTAAACTCGCCGCCCTGCTCGATCAGCACCTTGGCTACACGATTGCCCACCATGACTCCACCCAGGGGGATATAGCCACTGGTCACCGCTTTGGCAAAGGTCACCAAATCAGGTTTGTAACCAAACTTCTCGTAGCCAAACCAGTGGCCCAAACGCCCAAAGGCACAAATCACCTCGTCACTGATCAGCAGAATGCCGTACTTGTCGACGATCCGCTGAATCTCGGGCCAGTAGGTGGCAGGTGGAATGATGACCCCACCAGCGCCCTGCAACGGCTCGGCAATGAATGCCGCAACCTTGTCGGGGCCAACAGCCAAAATTTTCTCTTCCAGCCATCCCGCTGCACGGACGCCAAACTCGTCAGAGGTTTCGCCGGGCTTGCCGATATCAAAATAGTACGGCTGCTCAATGTGCGTGATGTTGGGGATTGGCAGATCGCCTTGGGCGTGCATGCCGCTCATGCCTCCTAACGAGGCACCGGCCATGGTGCTTCCATGGTAGGCGTTTTTGCGGCTGATGATGACCTTGCGCTGCGGTTGCCCCAGCAAGTCCCAGTAGCGGCGCACCATGCGCACATTGGAGTCATTGCTTTCGCTACCACTGCTCGAATAAAACACATGCTGGAAACTGCGGTCCCCGACCGAAGGAGCCAAGCTGGCCAATTTGGCTGCCAACTGCACAGCGGGCACATTGGTCGTCTGGAAGAAGCTGTTGTAGTAGGGTAGCGTCATCATCTGGTGATGCGCTGCGTCAGCCAGCTCCTTACGGCCGTAACCCACATTCACGCACCACAGACCACTCATGGCATCCAAAATCTTCTTGCCTTCGGAGTCCCATACATAGATGCCTTCGGCCCGTGTGATGACGCGCGCGCCGCGACTCGACAGATCTTTGAAATCGGTAAAGGGATGCAGAAAGTGAGCGGTGTCCAATGACTGGATCAGCGCGGTGTCGACAACAGTGTTCATGGGCGTAGGACAAAAAGGTTGAGTGGCTTAAACGTGCAGCAACAGGTGCTCACGCTCCCAGGGAGAAATTACTTTCATGAACTCGTCAAATTCGAGTTCTTTGATCTCGGAATACACGGTGATGAACTCTTTACCCAGCACTTCGTGAAGGTCGGATTCCTTGCGCAACCAGTCCAGCGCCTCTCCCAAGCTGCGGGGCAAGGCATAGGGCGACAGGTAGGCATCACCACGCATCTCGGGCTTGGGTTTGATCTTGTTCTTCAAACCCAGGTAACCGCAGGCCAGTGTCATGGCCATGGCCACGTAGGGGTTGGCGTCAGCGCCGATCACCCGATTTTCCACGCGCCGGGCGGCCGGAGATGAAATGGGCGAACGGATGCCCACCGTGCGGTTGTCATAGCCCCACTCGATATTGATGGGCGCCGCCGTATTGCGCGACAAACGTCGGTAGCTGTTCACATAAGGTGCGACCAAAACCATTGCAGCGGGTATATAGCGCTGCAAGCCGCCGATGTAATGCAGAAACGCTTCGGAGGGCGTACCGTCTTCGTTGCTGAAGACGTTTTTGCCTGTAGCCACGTCGATCAGACTCTGGTGAACGTGCATGGCGCTGCCCGGCTCTCCCGCAATCGGCTTGGCCATAAAAGTGGCATACATGTCGTGGCGTAGAGCGGCCTCGCGCACGGTGCGTTTGAAGAAAAAAACCTCATCCGCCAAACCCAGGGGTTTGTTGTGGAAAAAGTTGATTTCCATCTGCCCAGCGCCCACCTCGTGGATCAGCGTGTCCACATTGAGCTCCATCTTGTCGGCGTAGTCGTAGATCTCTTCAAATAGCGGGTCGAACTCATTCACCGCATCGATGCTGTAGGCTTGCCGCGAGGTCTCGGCCCGGCCGCTGCGGCCAATGGGGGGACGCAGCAAGGTGTTGGGGTCGGTGTTGCGGGCCGTGAGGTAGAACTCCAGTTCAGGAGCCACGATGGGTTGCAGGCCCTCGGCCGCAAACAGATCGCACACTCTGCGCAAAACGCTGCGCGGCGCAAAAGGCACCAGCTTGCCTTCATGGTCAAAGCAGTCGTGGATGACTTGCGCGGTGGGGTCGGTAGCCCACGGAACAATACGCACCGAAGACGGATCCGGGCGCAGCTGCATATCTTTGTCGGTGGGATCCACGACATCGAAATACGGCCCGCTTTCAGGAAACTCGCCCGTCACCCCCATGGCAACGATGGCCTGGGGCAAACGCATGCCGCGATCTTCGGTGAACTTGCCGCGCGGCAAAATTTTCCCGCGTGCTACGCCGGTCAAGTCGGGGACAAGGCATTCCACTTCCGTCACCCTGCGCTCGTTCAGCCATTGCTCCAAGTCGTTGAAGTTCATTATCTTGTTTTCGGTCATTTTCCGTCTCCTTGCTGCGCACCCCAAAAGGGGCATGGTTAGAACTGAGCCACTGTAGCAGTGCGCGCTGTTGGATCATTCTGCGGCAGAATTGGATTAAAAACAGAGCCATTTAATAAAACTAGATGGTGCCACTTTGATCTTGAGCCGCAGCACGGAAACCACCACCCCAGCATGTTGTCCGATTTGCTTCTGACTGATATGCACCACAGTAGTGGTGCCAACAACCTTCCCTTGAACCGGCGCTTGTACGAGAGCCTGCGCCGCGCCATTCTCAATGGCCATGTGGCCAGCGGCGACCGTCTTCCCTCTAGCCGCGAGCTTATGCAAGACCTGCAACTCTCACGCAATACGGTGATGGCGGCACTGAACCAACTTAATGCAGAGGGCTACCTCGTTAGCCGCGTAGGAAGCGGCACCTTTGTCAATGAACAGCTTCCCAGGCCACGCCCGCGAAGTCGCGCGGGCCGCACCCCTGTTGCTTCAGCCCAGCTTTCGCGTCGCGGCATGGCATTGGCCACGCAGTTCACCTCGGCGGAGCTTGAAATTCAACCATTTACCCCGGGAGTAGCGGACTTCAGCGCGTTTCCCGTGGCGCTGTGGCAGCGCCTGCAAAACAAGCATTGGCGCATGAGCTACCCCGACATGTTGGACTACTGCTATTCCGGCGGACATGCACCATTGCGCCGGGCAGTCACCGACTACTTGCGTGTCTCACGCAGCGTGCCGCTGGACCTGGACCAGGTCATCATCACCAGTGGAACCCAACAGTCACTGGAATTGTGTGCGCAAATGTTGGCCGACCATGGCGACACGGTATGGCTGGAAGACCCAGCCTACTGGGGTGCAGTCAAGGCATTTATGGCAAATGGACTGCGCACCTATGGCGTGCTGGTCGACGCGGACGGCATGGCTCCCACACCAGCCGACGAGCGGCATGCCCCACGCATCATCTACACCACACCCTCGCATCAGTACCCGACCGGCGCCGTCATGTCGTTGGCGCGGCGCCAGCAAGTGTTGGCTCTCGCCCAGAAGCACCAAGCCTGGGTTCTCGAAGACGACTATGACAGTGAATTTCGATTCAGCGGCCCCCCAATGTCATCGCTAGCGGGTTTGTCACCTGACGAGCGCGTGCTCTATTTGGGCTCATTCTCGAAGGTGTTGTACCCGGGGCTCAAACTGGGCTACCTAGTAGTGCCCAAGTCGTTGGCGGGGTCTTTTCGCCAAGCGCATTACGACCTGAACCGCCCAGGACAAATGCCTCTGCAGGCAGCATTGGCGGAGTTTATTGAACTGGGGCACTTTGCGAGGGCGCTGCGCAAGGCTCGCCATAGTTACGCACAGCGGCGCCAACAGTTGCTAGACGCCCTGCAACCATGCCTGGGCCCTCAGGCCCACATCAGTGGGGCTGAACAAGGCCTGCACCTGTGCCTGCGCCTGCCCGCTACGTTGGACGACCAAGCCCTTGCCCTGCGCATATCGCAGCAGGGCATGACGGTACGGGCGCTTTCTGCCTATTGCCTGCAACGAAAAGACGCGAAAGGCCTGGTGATCGGGTATGGCTACGCAACGCTGGAGGACATAGCGCACTGGGGACCCGTGTTGGCAACAACAGTCCAGCGCGCATTGGCTGCGTCTCAGATTGGCACAAACCATTGAGCTTGTAAATGGTGCAGGGCTTACAGACGGTCCATCAAGCGGTGGTACAACATTCCCAACACCAAACTGGGCGTGCGCAACAGCGCGCCCCCCGGAAAGGAGCGGTGCTGTACCCGGGCAAACACGTCAAAACGCTCAGCTTGCCCGGCAATAGCCTCGGCCGCTAATTGACCTGCCAGCCCCGTGAGCGCAACGCCGTGGCCGCTGAACCCTTGCAAGTAATAGAGATTGGGCCCCAAGCGCCCAAAGTCAGGCGCCCGATTCATGCTGATGTCGACAAAGCCACCCCAGACAAATTCAACGGCAGCCTGTTTCAACTCATGGAAAATATCAGCCATGCGTTGGGCCATCAGCACTTGCAGACCCGGAGGGGTACGCGTGGAATAACTCACACGGCCACCAAACAACATGCGGTGATCGGCGCTGCAGCGAAAATAATCCAGTACAAAGTTGTTGTCACACACTGCTGCACCCGAAGGTATCAGGGCCTGGCACTGCGCCGCAGTCAATGGCTCAGTACCAATGATGTAGGTGCCTACCGGCATAGTGCGGGGCGCAATCTCTGGCGCCACCTCGGGGCCATATTCCGGCAACATGCAGTTACCCGCGATCACCCCAAAACGGGCCGTAACGGAGCCTTCAGCGGTACGTGCAACCAGAGGCTCTCCACGCTTCAATTGCGTCACTGCAGAATGCTCATACACCAGAACCCCCAAAGCCAGCGCTGCCTGCAAAAGCCCCAAGCCATACTTGAGCGGGTGCAAATGCCCAGATGTGTTTTCCACTGCGGCGGCGCAATAGCGCCCACTCCCAATGTGCTGCTGCACCTCTTGGCCCAAATACAGCGCAGATTCAAAGCCATACCGCGTACGCAGCAGCTCCACTTCAGCCTCCAATGCGCGGGCCTTGCGCGGCGAGTCGGCCACGGTCATGTAGCCTTTGCGAAGGTCGCAGGCAATGTCAAATTCGCGTACCCGCTGCTCTAGCAAGGCGATGGCGTCCAGCGACATATCCCACACTTGCCGGGCTGCGGCAGCGCCAAGTTGCGCCTCGAAGGGCCCTTGTCCGCTGGCCAACCCGACAATGAATTGACCGCCGTTGCGCCCGGAAGCACCGCTACAAACCCGGTCTGCCTCCAGCAACGCCACCGTGTAGCCACGCTGCGCTAACGCAATGGCGGACGAAAGCCCCGCAAAACCGCCACCGACCACCACCACATCAGCCCGGATATCGCCCTTCAAAGGGGACAATGCAGCGGGACGCGCAACGCTGGCCTCGTAATAGCTCTTTTGGTTGAGTTGGGTATCAGATTGCAAAAGCATGGGGAGTCCTCAAATTGCTCTCTTGGCCGCTTGGGACGCAAGATAGGTCCAAACAAAGGTCGCAGCGGCATTGCTGGTGAGTTCGGCATGGTCATACGCGGGGGCCACCTCCACACAGTCCATCCCCACAAAGTTGAGGCCCGCCAGTTCCTCCAGCAGCGTCAGAACTTGGGAGGTACTCAACCCTCCTGGCTCTGGGGTACCGGTGCCCGGGGCAAATGCGGGGTCCAAGCAGTCAATATCTAGCGTCACATAGCAAGGTTGCTGGCCGATACGGTCGCGAATGTCGTCTACCACCTTGTGCAAGCCCCCACCATCCAATCCACGCAAGGAGCGCGCAGTGAAAATCAAGCCGCCCTGGTCTTGCACATACTCGCGCGCTGCGCGGGTGCCGCTAGAGCGCAAACCAATTTGCACCGTTTGGTGCGGCACCACCAGCCCCTCCTGCAAGGCCTCGTACGTCCACGTGCCGTGGCCAGACGCCTCCCCAAAATGGTCCTCCCAAGTATCGCAGTGGGCATCGAAGTGGATGAGTGCCACCGGCCCGTGCTGCGCATGCAGGGCGCGCAGAAGTGGCAGGGTAATGGAATGGTCACCACCCAAAAAGACGCAGTGGTGGCGCGCCATGAGCACCGCAGCCTGGGCCTGTATGGCCTGGCGCACCTGCGGAAGTGCGCTGGCGTTGGGCAAGCGCAGGTCACCTGCATCGCCCAAATGCTCCAACGGCGACACCGCAAACACCGGATGCAGCCCGTCACACAACATCAGCGAGGCGCGCCGAATTTCTTGCGGGCCAAAACGTGCGCCGGGGCGGTTCGTGACTGCACCATCAAACGGCACCCCGACTAGGGCAAACGGCTGCGCCTGCAAAGGCGAGGATGCGAGGAAGCGGTTGCTGTTATTGGCATATGCAAAGTCGCCAGTGGCCATGATGATCCCTTTGAAATTCAAGTCATTGGAGTGGAACAGTAACCCAAATTGATGCCAGTGATGGGGCCACTTGGCGTGGCACGCATGGTGTAGGCTTACACGTTTGCCACAGTTTTGAGTCCCCTTCCCTATGCCCCACTCCACGTCGCTACCCAGCCGCCCCTTGGCCTACTTTTATTTGGCCCTCAGCATGGCGCTGGTTGGCGGCTATGTGGCCCTGTCCAAGCCTTTGGTAGCCGCATTGCCCATTTTTTTGCTGGCATGGATGCGCTTTGGCATTGGCGGCTTGGCCATGGTGCATTGGCTCAAGCGTCCCGTCGGTGAACCCACCATGACACCTCACACACGGGCACTCATCTTCCTGGAATCGTTTTTGGGGAATTTTCTGTTTTCCATTTGCATGCTGTTTGGGGTGAGCATGACCAGTGCGGTGTCAGCCGGCGTCATCATGGCCAGCATTCCAGCCGTTGTAGCCGTCATGAGCTGGCTTTTTCTAAGGGAAACAATTGGCTTGCGCACGTGGCTGGCGGTAGGCTGTGGTGCATTAGGCATTGGCTTGCTGGCACTATCAAAACAGGAGCTACCCGCGCAATCTCCAGAAGGGCTAGGGACCGATTTCGCACATAACAAAGAACTATTGGGCAACCTGCTGGTGTTTGGCGCCGTGCTGTGCGAAGCAGCCTACGCAGTCATTGGCAAAAAACTAACTGGAGCAATTTCTCCCAAACGTATCAGCGCGCTGATCAACCTGTGGGGATTCGTGCTGATGACACCCATGGGTGTTTACATCGCTTGGACATTTGACTTTGGCAGTGTAGCCATGGGCTCCTGGCTATTGCTGGTGTTTTACGCCCTGGCCGCCAGTGTGTGGACGGTGTGGTTGTGGATGACCGGGCTCAAAGCGGTGCCAGCCGCACGTGCGGGAGTGTTCACAGTCTTGCTGCCGATATCAGCCGCCCTGGTGGGTGTGCTGGTACTGGGTGAAAGCCTGAGTGGCATGCAGCTTGTGGCCTTTGCGGTGGCGCTCTTGGGCGTGGTGCTGGCTACGCTGCCCGGGCACAGCAAAGCCGCTACGCCAGCGCCGTAGCCGACACCACAATGCCATCCTCGTCGGCGTAGAGCCAGTCGCCGGGGCGTACCCACACCCCTTGCAAATGCACGGCCACACCAGCCTGACCTTGGTTACGTTTCTCCGTAGGCAGCGGCATTGCTGCTAGTGCGCGGATGCCCACTGCTTGAGTTGCCAACTCCGCTGTGTCACGCACACAGCCGTCAATCACCACCCCCGCCCATCCATTGCGCGCAGCTGCAGCACCCAAGTTGCCTCCCAGTAGTGCTTTTCGCATAGAACCACCACCATCGACTACCAATACCTGCGCCACGCGCCCTGCTGGCGTATCCACCCAGCCAGCCGAATCAACTGCCGCTTTCACCAACGTGTTGTCTTCAAAACACTTCACGGTCACAACGGGTCCAGCGAACTTCCGCAGCAATCCGAAGTCCCTGAACACAGGGGCCAACACACGAAAAGCCCCGCTGGTATCGGCTTTGTGGGCATCGCAGAGATCACAGGTAGAAAAGGCAATGGACATGACAAAAGGCTCCAGAACAAGAATCGCGGCCATTTTCCAATGAAAAAAACAACATCCCAGAGGGAAATATGCAGTTTCTCCCTTGGAAAGGTGCTTTTTTGCCATTAGCATCCGCAGTACCAGTGAAGAAGCAGTTTTTTGCTGGTGATTAATCAATCTTCTAGAAGGACAATCAATCATGGCAACTGCAAAAAAAGCACCGGCAAAAAAAGCCGCTCCCGCAAAGAAAGCGGCTCCTGCCAAAAAAGCAGCCGCTCCCGCAAAGAAAGCGGCTCCTGCCAAAAAAGCAGCCGCTCCTGCAAAGAAAGCGGCTCCTGCTAAAAAAGCAGCCGCTCCTGCAAAGAAAGTCGCCGCGAAAAAGGCTCCTGCCAAAAAACGCACCGTGAACGCCGCGTTCATGAAGGCACTGACACCTAGCTCTGCTTTGGCAGCTGTGGTGGGCGCAGCTGCGCTGCCACGCACCGAAGTGGTCAGCAAGCTGTGGACGTATATCAAAAAGAACAAACTGCAAGACGCAGTAAACAAGCGCATGATTAACGCCGATGCCAAGCTGAAAGAGATTTTCGGCAAGGCGCAAGTTTCCATGTTCGAAATGGCTGGCCTGATCGGCAAGCACCTCAAGTAAATCACCCTACTTGAAAAAATGGCCGCATTCTTGCGGCCATTTTTTTGCGCGTTTTTCGAACGTTTCAACTGGTCCCTTCAAATCCTAGGGTTTACCTCGAACCGGCACCGGCATGCTTTATGCATAATCGCTTTTTTTAATTTACGGGTTACGTTCACATGAAACTCTCAACCATTGCACTATGTGCGGCCCTGGCCGTCGGAAGCACCGGCATTCAGGCCAAAACTTTCAAATGGGCAAGCGCCAGTGATATTGCCACCTGGGACATCCACTCGCAAAACAATGCCCTGCAAAACGGCATCCATGCTGCGGTGTACGAAACCTTGGTGTACTACAACAGCAAGACCTTCAAGATTGAACCGGTTCTGGCGACTTCCTGGAACCAGATGACCCCTACCCAATTGCGACTGAATCTGCGCACCGGTGTCAAGTTCCATGACGGCACTCCATTTACGGCCGACGACGCTGTGTTCTCGATTCAGCGGGCAATGGCCAAGTCGTCCAACTTCACGCCTTACACCAACGGTGTAGATCGTGTTGTGAAAGTTAACGCAACTACCATCGACGTGATCACCAAAGGTGCCAACCCTGTGTTGTTGAATCAGATGACTGAACTGCGCATGATGAGCAAAGCGTGGGCCGAAAAGAACAACTCTGTCGACCCCAAAGACATCAAGACGAAAGACGAAAACTTTGCCCACCGCAACACCAACGGCACGGGCCCCTTCAAACTAAAAGAGTGGAAGGCTGATCAGCGACTGGTGCTGGAAAAGAACACCGAATGGTGGGGCACGATGGAAGGTAACGCGACAGAAATCGTCTATACCCCCATCAAAGCAGAAGCCACCCGCATTGCGGCCCTGCTGACCGGCGAAGTGGATTTGGTGTTGGATCCCAGCCCGCAGGATTTGCCTCGCGTTCGCTCCAACGATGCATTGAAAGTTATGGACGGCGTAGAAAACCGCACCATCTTCTTTGGCTTTGACCATGGTCGCGATGAGCTCGTGGGCAGCAGCGTCAAGGGCAAAAATCCGCTCAAGGATTTGCGTGTTCGCCAAGCCTTGAACAAGGCTGTGGATGCCGAGGCTATCACACGCGTCACGATGCGTGGCTTGGGTCAGCCTACCGCCGCTTTGGTTGCCCCGCAGGTTGCTGGTTGGAATGCTGAATTGCACAAGCGCCCACCAGTTGACATTGAAGGGGCCAAAAAACTGTTGGCTGACGCTGGCTACAAAGACGGCTTTGAAGTTGATTTTGCGTGCCCGAACAACCGCTACATCAACGACGAAGAAATCTGCCAGGCTGTGACTGCCATGTGGTCGCGTATTGGTGTCAAGGCCAAATTGCGCACCATGCCGCTAGTCACCTATTTCCCCATGATCCAGCGTAACGAAGCCAGCATCTACATGTTGGGTTGGGGTGTGCCAACATTTGATGCGGTGTATAGCTTGCAGTCACTGGTGCGCTCTGTGGGCACGGGTGGCGACGGAAATTACAACGTTGGCAAGTACAGCAACGCGAAGTTGGACGCAGTCATTGATCGCGCCAAAACAGAGAGTGATCCTTTTGTTCGGCCCCGTCTGTTGACCGATGCACTGCAGATGGCCAAGGATGACGTGTCCCATATCATCTTGCACAACCAAGTGATCCCTTGGGTGATGCGCAAGAACATTGATGTAGTCCACCGTGCGGACAACCGCATCGACTGGCGCCTCGTCAAAGTCAACTAAGCTCGCATTTTTTTATGACAAAGGGCCGCGGCAAATTGTCGCGGCCCTCATTTTTTTGACTCTATGTTTGCATTCATAGTGCGGCGCTTGGCGCAAGCGGCGATGGTGATGGTCACCGTTGCCCTGATTTCCTTTATGCTGTTTCAGTACGTCGGCGACCCTGTCGTCTTCTTGCTGGGACAGGACGCAACCCAAGAGCAAATCTTGGATTTGCGTCAAGCGTTGGGCTTGGACCAACCCTTCCTTGTGCAGTTCTGGCATTTCTTGGTGAATGCTGCGCAAGGAGAGTTTGGCTTCAGCCTGCGACAAAGCACCAAAGTCTCAGTCTTGATTGCTGAGCGCTTTCCGGCAACGCTGGAATTGGCCCTCGTTGCCGGTTTCTTGGCGCTGGCGGTTGGCATTCCCATGGGCGTCTATGCAGCGCTTAGGCGGGGCACCTTTCTCAGTCAGGTCTTCATGACACTGTCACTCCTCGGTGTTTCTTTGCCCACCTTCTTGATCGGCATCATGCTGATTCTGGTGTTTGCCGTGACCTTGGGATGGTTTCCGAGTTTTGGTCGTGGAGAAGTGGTGACGATGGGCTGGTGGACCAGTGGTCTGCTAACCGCCAAGGGCTGGCACCACATTGTGTTGCCAGCTGTGACCCTTGCCATTTTTCAGCTCACACTGATCATGCGCTTGGTGCGAGCCGAGATGCTGGAGGTGCTGCGCACCGACTACATCAAGTTCGCTCGGGCGCGCGGCCTGACGACACGGGCAGTTCATTTTGGCCATGCACTCAAGAACACTCTGGTGCCCGTCATGACCATCACGGGCCTGCAACTGGGCGGACTGATCGCTTTTGCCATCATCACTGAAACGGTATTCCAATGGCCGGGCATGGGGCTGCTGTTCATTCAAGCTGTCACGTTCGCTGACATTCCCGTGATGGCAGCGTATTTGTGCCTGATTGCATTGATCTTTGTTGTGATCAACCTGATCGTGGACCTCTTGTACTTTGCCGTAGATCCCCGACTGCGCGTTGGCAAGTCTGGCGGCCACTAATCCACGTACCGAATCCTTCTTCTCCTTTGAGGAATATTGAATTGAAAACCCTATTTCACCAATGGTGGGATGGCGATGTTGGCTACAGCTTTCGCACATCTCCTACGGCCATTATTGCGGCATTGATCGCTCTGGTTTGTCTGGTTTGTGCGCTCTTTGCTCCCTGGATCGCGCCGCACAATCCCTTCGATCTGACAACACTCGTGTTGGACAACGCACGCCTTCCTCCGGCATGGAGCGTGGGCGGAAATTCGGACTTCCTGCTGGGTACCGACGACCAAGGACGGGACATTCTTTCCGCGCTCATGTACGGCGCCAGAATTTCTCTGGCCGTTGGTATCGCTTCCGTCGTGCTGTCCTTGCTCGTGGGTGTCAGCCTAGGGTTGTTGGCCGGATTCTTGGGCGGCTGGGTGGACGGTCTGCTCATGCGCCTGTGTGACGTGATGCTGTCTTTCCCGGCAATTCTCGTGGCCCTGCTCATCGCGGGCGTCGGGCGGGCCCTGTTTCCCAATGCCCACGAGTCGTTGGCATTTGGCGTACTGATTGTCTCCATCTCCTTAACCGGCTGGGTCCAGTACGCACGTACGGTGCGCGGCAGTACCATGGTAGAGCGCAACAAAGAGTACGTGCAGGCGGCCCGCGTCACAGGTGTGGCGCCCTTGCGCATCATGCGCAAGCATGTGCTGCCCAACGTTATGGGTCCCGTCCTGGTGTTGGCCACCATCCAGGTAGCAACGGCCATCATTACCGAAGCCACCTTGTCTTTCTTGGGCGTCGGCGCGCCACCAACCTCTCCGTCACTGGGCACCTTGATCCGTATCGGCAATGAATATTTGTTCTCCGGCGAATGGTGGATCACCATCTTCCCGGGTGCCGTGTTGGTACTAATCGCCCTGAGCGTCAATTTGCTGGGCGACTGGCTGCGCGACGCCCTTAACCCCCGTTTGCGATAAACCTGTATGAGCTTGTTACAAGTAAAAAATTTGGTGGTGGAGTTCCCATCACGCAAAGGCACTCTGCGTGCATTGGATGACGTGTCCTTCGACATTGCCCCCGGAGAAATTCTGGGTGTGGTCGGTGAATCCGGCGCAGGCAAGTCGCTCACCGGTGCGGCAATCATTGGTTTGCTGGAACCTCCGGGTCGTGTGGGTAGCGGAGAAATCCTGCTTGAAGGCCAGCGCATTGACAACCTTCCCTATGCACAAATGCGTGCCATTCGGGGTCGCAAGATCGGCGCTATTTTTCAAGATCCGCTGACGTCACTCAACCCCCTGTACTCGGTGGGTAGACAACTGATTGAGACCATTACGACCCACTTGCCACTCAACGCGGCGCAAGCGCGTGAACGTGCAATTCAGTTGCTCCAAGACACAGGCATTCCAGCGGCAGAGCAGCGCATCGACCACTACCCCCACCAGTTTTCTGGCGGGATGCGGCAACGCGTAGTGATCGCGCTGGCGCTTGCGGCGGAGCCCAAGCTGATCGTGGCTGACGAACCCACCACGGCTTTGGACGTATCGATCCAGGCGCAGATCATTACGCTGCTTAAAACCATCTGCAAGCAACGCGGTGCAGCCGTGATGCTGATCACCCACGACATGGGTGTGATTGCAGAGACGTGCGATCGCGTGGCCGTTATGTACGCTGGACGGATCGCCGAAATTGGCCCTGTGCATGACGTCATCAATCGCCCATCACACCCCTACACCGAAGGCCTGATGGCCTGCATTCCCGACATGAGCCAAGACCGCGAGAACCTTCACCAGATCGATGGAGCCATGCCACGACTCAATGCGATCCCGCAAGGTTGTGCGTTCAATCCACGTTGCACCAAAACCATAGCCAAGTGCGGACAACAACGCCCCAATCTCATGGCGGCAGGAAACACCCAGGCTGCCTGCTGGCTGCATGAAACCGGAGGTGCCGCATGAGCGATCCAACAAAACCCTTGGTGCGTGCCACCGATCTGGCCAAAACGTTTGATGTATCCGCTCCATGGCTCAACCGCGTCATCGAGCGCAAGCCCAAGATGTTGCTCAAAGCCGTGAATGGTGTGAGTTTTGACATTGAGCGAGGCAAAACCCTGGCCTTGGTGGGCGAGTCCGGATGTGGGAAAAGCACGGTAGCCCGATTATTGGTGGGCTTGTATGAGCCTACGCGTGGTGGCTTCGAGTTTGATGGTATCGATGCCCATGCCGCTTTCAAAACACCGGAAGGCCTCAAGTTGCGGCGGCGTGTTCAGATGGTGTTCCAAGATCCCTATGCCAGCTTGAACCCGCGCTGGACGGTAGGCGACATCATTGCCGAACCCTTGCGCGAGCATGAAATCCTGAGCGACGAGAGCGCTATCGAAGCACGGGTTGGAGAGCTCTTGCAATCGGTAGGCCTTTCGGCCCTGGACCGCATCAAGTTCCCCCACCAGTTTTCAGGCGGCCAACGTCAACGGATCTCGATCGCACGCGCGTTGGCCACTCAGCCAGAATTTTTGGTGTGCGACGAACCAACCTCAGCGCTGGATGTGAGCGTACAAGCCCAAGTGCTTAACATCATGAAGGACCTGCAACGCAAGCATGGCCTGACCTACTTGTTTATTTCGCACAACCTCGCGGTGGTGCGCCATGTGAGCGATCAGGTCGGTGTGATGTATCTGGGTGGACTGGTGGAGCTCGCTGACAAACATACGCTGTTTGACTCGCCGCGCCACCCGTACACACGCATGCTGCTGGATGCGATCCCGAAGATGCACGACACCGGGCGTGCACGTACCGCCGTGGCAGGCGAAGTGCCCAACCCGTTGAACCCGCCCAGTGGCTGCGCGTTTCACCCCCGCTGCCCGCACGCCAATGCGCGCTGCAGCAGTGAGAAACCAGAGATGAAGAACATAGCCGGCGTGCGTGTGGCATGCCACGCTGTGGAGGAAGGCCGCATCTAAATGCGGCAAACCGGACTTAATCTGCAATACCTGGAATGCCAACCAGGGCCGGTTTACCGGCCCTTTTTTACGCCGGCCCGCCAAGCATTCCAACGAAACCTGCGCCTTATTGGTATCAAGTTTCGTAAAGCTCGAGTGGCAGTCCATCGGGGTCGGCGAAGAACGTGAATGATTTTCCGGTGTACTCGTCCACGCGCACGGGCTCAACTGCAACACCCTGCGCTTCCAATACCGCTTTTGCAGCTTCAACATCCGACACCGCAAAGCACAAATGCCGCAACCCACAGGCCTCTGGCCTAGACGGCCTCGGCGGCGGATTGGGAAAGGAAAAAAGTTCGAGTTGCGTGCCATTCGGCAGTGCTAGGTCCAATTTCCAAGAATCCCGCGCTGCCCGGTAGTTTTCGGCCAGTACCCGGAGACCGAGTAATTCAACATAGAAGTGCTTGGATCGCGCGTAGTCAGAAGCGATGATGGCGACGTGGTGCACAGCCGCCAATTGCAATGAAGGCACGCTCATGGTTTCAGTGCCGCCTGGGTGAGCGAATTCAAGGTACCACGGGTGCTGATCAGCTCAGGCTCCAGCACCACTTCAATCAACGTCCCATTAGACCGATCCAATGCGGCCAATAGCTCGGCTTCAAAGTCCGCACTCCTGCGAATCGTCACGCCGGCATAACCATAGGCCCGCGCCAGCGCCGCAAAGTCGGGGTTGCTCAGCGCGGTGCCCGCCACACGCTGCGGGTATTCGCGCTCCTGGTGCATACGAATGGTGCCGTACATCCCGTTGTTGAGCAGCAGGATGATGCTCTTGGCGCCATGTTGCGCCGCGGTGGCCAGCTCCTGGCCGTTCATCAAAAAGTCGCCGTCGCCGGCAATGGTAAACGCGGTGCGCCCAGTGGTAATGGCCGCCGCAATACCGGCCGGCACACCATAGCCCATTGCGCCATTGGTGGGTGCCAATTGCGTCTTGTTTCCCGCAGCCAGGCCCGTGTAGCGGTAAAAGCGGTGCAGCCAGCTCGCAAAATTGCCCGCCCCATTGGTCAGCACCGCATCTGCAGGCAAATGTTTTTGCAGGGTGGCAATCACGCTGGGCATATCCACCAGGCCGCGTTCGTTGTCGGCTGGCAGGTCTTTGATAACGCTGGGGACCAAATTGGCCACATAGTCGGCGTGGCAGCCCAGCGTCCAGGCTTCCCACGGCACGTGTACCGGGGCAGTCAGCACCTCCAGCGAGCGGGCTGCAGCACGCATGCTGGCATGAATGGCGAGATCCGCCTGGTAGACGCGGTTCAGTTCTTCGGCGCTGGCATGAATGTGCACCAACGTTTGCGTCGCCTTGGGCGCCTGCAAAAGCGTGTAGCCGCCTGTGGTCATCTCGCCCAAGCGTGGACCGATAGCGATGATGAGGTCGCTCTCGCGGACGCGCTTGGCCAGTGCCGGATTGATGCCAATGCCCACGTCGCCAGCGTACTGCGGGTGGTGGTTGTCAAAGGTGTCCTGAAAGCGGAAGGCATTGCCGACTGGCAGGCGCCAGTTCTCGGCAAAACGCTGAAGCGCTTGTGCGGCCTGCGGTGTCCAGCCTCCACCACCGGCAATGACAAAGGGGCGCTCTGATTTCAATAGCAGCTGCCGAAGATTTCGCAAGGCTCCGGGGTCGCTCCAAGCCTCAACCGGCTCCACACGCGCCAAAGGCTGAGGCCATTTGCCCGATGCATCGGGCACCAAGGTTTCGGTCAACATGTCTTCGGGCAGCACCAACACCACAGGGCCTGGCCGGCCATTCATGGCAGTGGCAAATGCGCGTGCAATGTATTCGGGGATGCGCGCCGCCTCGTCAATACGTTCTACGCGCTTGGCCATGCCCAAGGCGCTTGGCCCAAACATGACACGGTAGTCCATTTCCTGAAAGGCTTCGCGGTCGCGCTGGTCACTGGCTACATCGCCCACCAGCAGCACCATGGGCGTGGAATCCTGAAAGGCGGTGTGTACGCCAATGCTGGCGTTAGTAGCACCCGGCCCGCGGGTCACAAAACACACGCCGGGGCGGCCCGTGAGTTTGCCATGCGCTTCGGCCATGAAGGCAGCTCCACCCTCCTGCCGGTTGACGATGAACTTAATCTGGTCTTGGTAACGGTGAAACCCATCCAGCACGGCCAAATAGCTTTCGCCGGGCACACCGAAAGCGTGGGTGACGCCTTGTTCTACGAGGCATTGCACCAGCAGGTGGCCGGCTAACTGGGGGGAGGAATTGGCAGTGGTCATGCACTCCATTGTGCCGCTAAGCAGACGGTGCACAAGCTATCTGCCTACGAGAAAGTTGCCTGCGCCAGTCCACCTGCCAAGTGCCACGCTTGATCATGTCCCTGCGCACGCAGAGCTTGCACGGCTTGCGCGCTGCGCCCACCACTTCGGCAGAAAAACACCAAGGGACGCTGGCCCTGTTCTAGCCATCCTGGAACATGCTGTGCCACTCCGGCCAATGGAACGTTTTGCAGAGCCTGCTGAGCCCACGGCATGCTGGGCAGCCCCACTGCATGTTCATACGGCTCGCGCACATCCACCAGCAAGGCATCAGGGTGGTGCAACAGAAACGCTGGCAAAGTGGCTGCGGTCAATACTCCCCAATCTTCTGGGATGGCATGAACACTGGTCACGGCAGGGATGGGCATGGACTGTCCGATGGAGGCCGTCGTGCTCTGCAGCGCGACGCCGCAGCGCGCAATGCGCGCGCACGCCTCGTCAATCAAATCGTCGTCACAAAGTGCGCCAATGGACAGGCGCGCAGCGCCCTCTGCCTGCCATGCAGGCACACCCATGGCGCAGAGCACAAAACTGGGTTCCGCTTTGGCGGCACTGCACGCACTGCCCGCGCTGATACGCATGCCGGCCGCATCAAAGAGGTTCAGCAGTGCTTTGCTGGTCTGACCAGGCACTGAAAAATTGAGTGTGGTCGGCAATGACCCCGCAAACGGCATGTTGAACACCAAACCGGGGAAGGCTGACTGCAACGCATGGGCAAGCCGCATGCGCGCTTGCTGCAAATACGCATCCGGGCGAAACACCGCGCCCTCCCCCACGTGACCCGCTTCCAATGCCTCCAGCACCGCGCCTAGGGCGGCGATGCCTGGCATGTTCTCGGTGCCAGAGCGCTGGCCATCCTCCTGCCCGCCCCCCACCATCAGTGGCGTGAAGGGGCTGCTTGCACGCACATACAGCATGCCAATGCCTTTGGGTGCATAAAGTTTGTGGCCTGAAAACGGTGCGTAGTCGATACGCGTAGTCTGCAGGTTCAGGTCCAGTTTGCCCAACGCCTGCACACAGTCAACCAGCCACAGGGCGCGCGAGCCGCTGGACTGCAGCAGCGATTCAATCCCCCTGATATCGGAAACAACGCCGGTTTCGTTGTTCGCGGCCATGGTGCACAGCAGCCCCGCCTGCGCAATGTGCGCTTGCAAGAACGCCATGTCGTGCAGACCGTTGCGATCCACCGGCACTTCCACGATGGGCAAACGCAAGCCCAACACCGCATTCCAATGCGCCAGACTTTGCGGCACGGCCTTGTGCTCGGTGGCGCCAACCAGCAAGGGGCCTTCCACATGCTCACCCGCATCGCGTCGATCACGCAACGCACAAAGGGCGGAGAGAACGGCGGTTTGTATGCCTTCGGTCGCGCCACTCACCAGTAACAATCGCCCATCCCCGACCCCCAGTAGGCGACTGGCGCGTGCTCGCACGCCGTCGACCAACGCCCGGGCACGAAGGCCCGCGCAGTGGCTGCTGCTGGGGTTGCCAAACTGCTCTTCCATGGCCCGCAATGCGGCAACGCGCGCAGCAGGCAGCAGCGGCGTGGTGGCGTTGCAGTCCAGATAAATCTCGGTCAGCGGGGTGTGCATAGCAGGCCTCAGAAGCAGGTGGGAACGCTGCAAATCTTAAGTTGACCTACCGCGAATATTCGTTTCAAATTTACCGAAAATTCGCTACTTTGTAGAATAAACGTTCTTTTAATACGTAGATCGGCAGCATGAAAGAACTAGATCGCATGGACCGCACCATCCTGAGCGCGCTGCAGCAAGACGGCACCCTGTCGGCCGCCCAGTTGGGCGAAAAGGTGGGGCTGTCGGCCACGCCGTGCTGGAAGCGTGTGAAGGCCATGGAGGAAGCCGGCCTGATTGAGAAGCGCGTGGCCATCGTCAACCGCGAACGGGCTGGCCTGCCAGTTACGGTGTTTGTGAGCCTGCGAACCAACCGACATGACGAGGCCTGGCTGCGCAAGTTTGCGGCATCGGTGTCCAGCATGCCGGAGGTGATGGAGTTCCACCGCATGAGCGGAGATGTGGACTACCTGCTCAAGGTGGTTGCGGCTGATATTGCGGGCTACGACCGCTTTTACAAGCGACTCATTCAGAATGCACAGCTGGCCGGGGTGTCTTCCGCTTTCTCCATGGAAGAGATCAAAAGCACCACGGCGCTACCGTTGTGAGCCCACGTGCAACCCAGTCCAGTCAATGGCAGGGTTGCGTCGAACAATCAGTTACCGCCCCGTCGGGCATCGTGGTAGCTCCCTGTGCCATGCGTTAGCACTACATCACCCGGCATCACCTGGCCGGGCACATACTCCGGTTGGTGCTGAATCTGGGCATACAGCGGCGCGAAATCGATAGTGGCCAAGGACAACAATTCGTCAAGGTTCTGAATAACGAAATAGGTCTCCTGAAAATCGTCAATCCGGTATCGCGTGCGCATCACGCGGGGCAGATCAAAGCGCACACGGTTGGGGGATGCATCATCCAGGGAAAATACGCTTTCCGATGCCGATGAAGCGATGCCCGCACCATAGATGCGCAGACCGTCTTTCTGCTGCACCAGCCCAAATTCCACGGTGTACCAATACACGCGTGCCAGCTTGTCCAGTACACCCAGCTTTTGGGCACGTAGCCCGCCCACCCCATAGGCCTGGATGTAATCGGCTATTGCCGGGTTCATCAGCATGGGGACGTGGCCAAACACGTCATGGAACACATCGGGCTCTTCCAGGTAGTCCAGCTCATGCGGCTTGCGAATGAAATGGCCGGCAGGGAACCTGCGGTTGGCTAAATGCTCGAAAAACACCTCGTCAGGGACCAGACCAGGCACGGCAATAATTTGCCAGCCGGTGCGCTGAATCAGCACATCGTTCAGGCGCCGAAAATCAGGAATGGCGTCGGCCGCTATCGGCAAATCACGCATGCCTTGCACAAACTCGTCGCACGCCCTGCCCGGCAGCAGCCGGCTCTGGCGTTCGAACAGCGTTTTCCAAGTGGCGTGCTCCTGCGCGCTGTAGTGCTCCCAGCCTTGGTCAATAGTCCAATCCGCACGCGTGGGCAACAGCCCGGCGGCTAGACCGTGCTTGCTAGACATTGTCTCGGCGTTCATGCTGCAGCTCCTTGGGAACGGTCTATGTATGCCGTATCGATCACACCCGCCAGGTCTAGGTCGCGTTGCGACAGGCCCTGCACATCGTGCGTGGTGAGGGTGATCTCTAGGCGGTTGTAGACATTGCGCCATTCGGGATGGTGGTCGCGTTTCTCGGCTGCCACGGCTATCTGGGCCATGAAGCCAAAGGCCTGCGCAAAGTCTACAAACAGCAGAGTGCGCGCCATCAGGCCGCCGCGCTCGTCGCTGAAATGCCAGTGGGGCCAGTCCAGCTGCAGGCTGGCAAAGGTGCTCGGGTTGATGCGTTCCATGCCTCCCTCCTCTACAGGTCTCGCGCCGCCAACACAGTGCCCCGGCACTCTCCAAAACCAATGCGCCGTGCACCTTCCCGCTGACAACTTCCGCGCAAAATGATGCTGTCACCGTCTTGCAAAAAGGTGCGTGTTTCTCCGTTGGCAAGCGATATCGGCGCTTTTCCACCTTGGGTTAGCTCGAGCAATGAACCGCCTTGCTCAGGCGCGGGGCCTGACAGCGTGCCCGTGCCCAGCATATCGCCAGCACGCATGTTGCAACCGTTGACCGTATGGTGGGTCAACAGCTGGGCCAGCGTCCAATATGCATCGCGCAGGTTGGAGCGGGACAGGCATTCGCCAGTATTGCCAGCGGCCCGCATGGTTGGGGTTTGCAACCACACCTCCAGTTGCACATCCAATGCCCCCGCGCTGCGGTTGTATTCCGAATCCAAGTAGGCCATAGGCTGCGGGTCACCCTCAGGCCGCTCGAACACTGCGCGAAAAGGCGCCAGCGCCTCCATCGTCACCAGCCAAGGGGACACGGTACTGGCAAAGTTCTTGGCCAAAAATGGGCCCAGTGGCTGGTACTCCCAGGCTTGCACATCGCGTGCACTCCAGTCATTGAGCAGCGTTACGCCAAAGAGATGGCTTTCTGCGTTTGCTATTGAAACAGGAGCGCCCAGCGCGTTGTCCACGCCGACCCAGGCTGCCATTTCCAACTCATAGTCCAAGCGCGCGGTGGGCCCAAAGTCTGGCACCGTAGCGCCGGGTTTTAGCGTCTGTCCACGCGGGCGGTGAAACTGCTGACCACTCACACCAATACTGGAGGCGCGCCCGTGGTAACCAATGGGAACCCACTTGTAGTTGGGCAGCAAAGGGTTTTCTGGGCGAAAGAGTTTGCCGACCGTGGTGGCATGGTGAATACCGGTGTAGAAGTCGGTGTAGTCGCCCACCTCGCAAGGCAGACCCAGCTCTACCTCCGACTGGCGCAGCAGCGCATCAGCCCACAACTTCTGCAAGGCAGAGCCCTCCCGCAGCCCTTCCCACAACGCTACACGCAAAGCACGTCGTTCGGGTACCGTTTGGGCCATCAGGCGGTGCATGTCGCTGTGATCAATCAGGCCCGTCGCATGCAGGTCCAGCACCCTGTCGCCAATGGCCACTCCAATTCGCCAGGGTTCCAGCCGGTTATGGCGAAACCTGCCAAACGGCAAGTTCTGAATTGGAAAATCGGTATCTTGGGTATTGGCTGACTCCACCCAGCTCAGAGTGTCCGGGTTGTGGGTCGCGTCCAGGCGGCTGGAGGGTGCACTCATGCCCGGACTCCGAGTTCATTGGCATGCAAAAAGGCAGCATGTTTGGGCGCCCGTTTGGTTACGCTCCACTCCTCCAGCATGGCCCATTTAACGGCTTCAGCCTGTGCAATTTTGGCTGTCTCTTCAGGGTCCGGGCATGCCAGCTCCAAGCGGTGGCCATTGGGGTCAAAGAAATAGATGCTATGGAACATGCCGTGGTCCGTTACGCCCAGCACCTCCACGCCCTGCGCCTCTACGTGGGCCTTGAACTCCAGTAGCTCGGCGCGGTCTTTCACGCGAAACGCGATGTGCTGCACCCAGTCCGGCGTGTTGGGGTCGCGCCCCATGGGCGGCTGTGTCGGCAATTCAAAGAACGCCAGGATATTGCCCTGCCCTGCGTCCAGAAAAATATGCATGTAGGGGTCCGGCGCTTTGGTACTGGGCACCAGGTCTTCCGCGATGGCCAGCACAAAATCCATGTTCAACATTTTCTGGTACCAAAGCACGGTTTCCTTGGCGTCTTTGCAGCGGTAGGCCACATGGTGGATACGATCAATTTTCATGGTGATTCCTTGGGTCAATCCGTCGTATGTTTACGCAGTTTCCAGGGCGCCGCGGCGGATCTGGTCACGCTCCAGTGACTCAAACAAGGCCTTGAAATTGCCCTCACCAAAACCTTCGTCACCCTTGCGTTGGATGAACTCAAAAAACACTGGTCCCAACTGTGTCTGAGAAAAGATTTGCAACAGCAGGCGGGGCTTGCCGCCTTCGGTCGATCCATCCAAAAGAATGCCTCGAGTTTGCAGTTCAGTGACCGGCTGGCCATGGCCGGGCAAACGGCCCTCCAGCATCTCGTAATAGACCTCATTGGGTGCCGTCATCAATGGCACACCGGCCAGTGCCAGCTTGTCTACGGTGGCAATCAGGTCATCGCAGATCAAGGCAATGTGCTGGATACCCTCGCCATTGAATTGCATCAGGTACTCTTCAATCTGCCCGCCGCCCTGGCGCGACTCTTCATTTAAGGGGATGCGGATTTTTCCGTCCGGCGCTGTCATGGCCTTGGAGGTCAGTCCGGTGTATTCGCCCTTGATGTCAAAGAAGCGAATCTCGCGGAAATTGAACAGGCGCTCATAAAAGTTCGCCCAAAACGCCATGCGGCCGCGATAGACGTTATGCGTCAGATGGTCGATCAACTTGAGGCCATGGCCCACCGGATGGCGGTCCACGCCATCAATGAACTCAAAATCAATGTCGTAGATCGACTTTCCGTCTTCAAATCGGTCGATCAGGTAGAGCGGCGCGCCGCCAATGCCCTTGATCGCGGGCAAGTTCAGCTCCATGGGACCGGGGCGCAGCTCAACCGGCTGTGCGCCCAACTCCAGCGCACGGCTGTACGCGTGGTGCGAGTCCTTGACCCGAAACGCCATGGCACAGGCGCTGGCGCCATGCTCGGCGGCAAAGTAACCTGCCACGCTTTTGGGCTCGCGGTTGACGATGAAATTGATGTCACCCTGGCGGTACAGCACCACGTCTTTGGAACGGTGCTTGGCGACCAGCGTAAAGCCCATGCGCTCGAACACCGGCTCAATCACGCCGGCCACGGGCGAGGCGAACTCCACAAATTCAAAGCCCATCAGGCCCATTGGGTTATCAAACAAATCAGTGGTGGCGGTTGTCATGGCGCGGCTCCTCACAAGCAATTTTTGAAGCCTTGATTGTGGTCAATCCTGCATGCAAATGGTATGCAATTTTCAGGCTGCCTCCACAATGGAATGCATAATTTGTGCATGAAAATCAATAAAGACGATGATTCATTGCTAGATAGCTTTGATATAAGCCTTCTTGCTGCACTGCAACAGGATTCACAGGCCACCCACCACCAAATCGGAGAACAAGTCCATCTGTCTGCCTCGCAAGTCAGCAGGCGCGTACAACGATTGCAGTCCAAAGGCATCATCCGCCGCTATGTCGCGCTGCTGGAGCCGCAAGCCATTGGCTTGGGCGTGCGGGCCATTTCGTACGTTACCCTGACTCGCCACAGCGGAGACGAGGGGATGGCGTTTGAACGTGAAATTGCCGGCTTTCCCGAGGTATTGGAGTGTTACTCAGTGGCAGGAGAGTCAGACTACATCCTGCAAATTGTGGCCGCGGACTTGAGCGTGCTCTCTGAACAGGTGTTGCGACGCCTCACGCGTATCCAGGGTGTGGGCAGCATCCGCTCCAACATCGTGCTCAACCGCATCAAAAGCACAACGGAGCTACCGCTGGGGCATCTCAAGCGCAGCAACTAAGTGAGATGGGGCAAGGCCAACTGCCGCACTGGAACGCGCGCCTTCAACCGCGCTGCCAGCAGAAACAGCCCCCCTAGTTTGCGGTGCAAGAACAAGGTGTCGATGGGCGGTATATGCCAAAAGTCCCGCTCCAGCCCTAGGTCCATTCCCGCCTGACGCAGGCGCTGCGCCATGTCGGTGGCACCAAAATCAAACGCGCCGTCGAAACACAAAGGTTCGAGCGCCATCGCAAACAAGTCAAGGACGGAAGCGACATGCTTTGGTTGCGTGCCGGCATCAAAGTAGCCGATCGCCATTCCGGCTTTCGCCATAGCTTCCCTATTGGCTGCCAAGGTCGCTGACATTAATTCCTTGTAAGCCTGGCCCAAAGCCGGAGCGAAGCTGCGCGTGGCACCAAAATCCAGCAAGATGATTTGCTGGCTCTGCAGGTCATAGCGGTAGTTCGCAAAGTTCGGGTCGGTTTGCATCAGCCCAAACTCAAACAACTCTCGAAACAGGAGTTCCACCAGCATGCGCAGCATGTGGTCGCGCTCGGCCTGTGGGGCACCACCCATCGACTCCACTGGCACACCCGCTACATACGTCATGGCCAGTACATTTTTGGTTGTGAAGTCAGCGTGTAACGCCGGAACAACAAACCGGGGGTCATCCGCAAGCAGTTGGCCAAACCGCTGCAGGTGTGCGCCTTCCGCTTGGTAGTCAGCTTCGTCGCGCAGTTGGCGTTTGGCTTCCGTCAGCAAAGGGGCAATATCCAATGTTTTGGGCAGCAAGCCGGACATGCGCAGGAGCGACGCCACGTTATTCACATCACTGCTGATGCTTTTGCGCACCCCTGGGTACTGAATCTTGATGGCGAGATCCCTTCCGTCCAGGGTGGTAGCACGGTGCACTTGGCCGATGGAAGCAGCCGCAATTGGCGTGAAAGAGAATGATTCGAAGCGCTGCTGCCACTTCGCCCCCCAATTGGCCGAAAGTACTGCTTGCACTTGGCGCTGCGGCATCGCGTGTGCATCAGAGCGCAAGCGCGCCAGTATGTCGGCCATTTCTGGCGGCAACAAGTCGCCAGCGTCCATGGAGATCAACTGCCCCACTTTCATGGCGGCTCCCCGCATTTGCGACAGTTGCTGGGTGACCTTGAGCGCATTGGCGGGTGTGAGCAGAAGATCGCTCAGCTTCGGGCGCTTACCCTGGGCCAGTTGCTGGGCGCCCGCCATCAGCATATTGCCGGCGACACCCGTCGCCATGGTTCCCAGGCGAACCAGACGACCCAAACGGGTGCTGGGTACGGCAGAGCTATTCAGCGGGATGATTTTGGGTGCCATGGATAAGGCTATTAGTTCAGCATTTTCGCCTTAACGCCCGCTTTCGGTGCGCCCTACCCTGATTACTTTTCCGTGAGCATGCGGCGCACCGCACGCGGGTCCAAGCCGTACATGTCTGCAAACTCTTCCGCAGTTTTGCCGCTGGCCTCAAACGCACGCTGCAACGCTTCGTTTTTGGCCGCGCGTGCTTCGGCTTGGCTTAGCGCCTCGGCCAGCATCGCATTGGCGGACTCGTCCTTGCTGCGAACCAGATCCGCATAGGCTGCCGGGGCCAGGCCCGATGCTTCCAGCGCCTGCACCATGCGGGCAACCAACTTGGGCCGCAAGTCTTCTTGGGTGCGACCCTGTCGACGGCGAAACACCTCCAGCAGCGCGTGGTGCACATGCTCCGGGGCCATCGCTTCAACCGCTGCACCCAGCAAGTCATGCCGCGGCAAACCGGAGGCTACTGCCGTGAGGTAGCGGGTAGAACGGGTATGGAAGGACAGAGCGGCCTTCAGTTGTTCCCGATCAAATTCTTGGGGATGGCGCTCCAGCAAGTCTTGGAAAATTCCGCGCTTCATGGGCAGGAACTCAGCGCCAAAAAGCTGGGGGTAGAGCGCCGCCAGTTTTTCAAGCACCGGGTAAACATCGGGCTTGGCAGCGCGTTTGGCAGCGTTTGGCGCCGCGACTGGGGTGTCAACAGTTTCGGCAGGAGGGGTCACGGTATCGGTCATTGCGTTTAATTGGACAAGCAGGCGAAAAGCCCTCCATCATGCCAACATTTCAGCAGGCCTAGGACGTTGTTGCCGTACGCTGCCCAACACCCAACGCTGCGCCCACGCTCAACAGCAGCACAAGCGCGGCCCCGAGCAAGGTGGCTCCGTACCAGCCTTTGTCCATAAACACGCCAAAAACCAGCGGCGAAATGGCAAAACCGGTATCCAGCCCCGAGTACACCAACCCATAGACCCGGCCTGTAGCACCCTTGGGGGTCGCTTTTTTGATCATCATGTCGCGCGAAGGGCCGCCAATGCCTACCGCAAAGCCGGTCATTGCCAGTACCACCATGGTGCCCGTCGCGCCCAGCAAGCCCGTGCCACACAGGGCCAACAGCACAGCGCCTGCCGCCATGGCAAGGGCAACCACACGGTCGGAGTGTTTGGACTTGGCCGCCACAAAACCTCCAATAAACATGCCCAATGCGCCGCACAGCATGTACGACGAAATGGTGAGCGTGGCCGCCTCAAAGCTCACGCCGTGCATGGCTTTGAGGATGGACACCGCATAGGTTTGCACCACTGCCAGCGTCATGGTCGAGAGCAAAAAGAAACCGAAGCACCACCACACCACCGGCAGCTTCATAAAGGCCATGTCATGCTCGGCAGGGGCATTGCCTGCAGCCGGTGCCGGCTTCTTGGTCACCGTGGTGTGCAAATGCGCACGCTGCACAAACAAAAGCGCAATCACACCCAAATACAGCACAGCTGCCGCCAGATAGGCCTGACGCCAGCCAATCAGTGCACCCAGCCCCGCTAAAAACACCGGGGCCAGCGCCCAGCCCAAGTTTCCGGTCAAACCGTGGGCACTAAAGGCATAACCCAAGCGCGGGGCCGACACGCGCTGGTTCAAAATGGTGAAGTCCACCGGGTGGAAGGTGGCATTGCCAAGACCCGCCAAAGCAGCCACGACAAACAGACCGGAATAACCGGTCACCATGGACGCGACGACACACGCCGCCACAAACAGTCCCAAGGCAACGAACAACAAAGGGCGCGCACCCAGCCGGTCCACCACAAAACCTGCGCAAGCCTGCCCGATGCCAGACACCACAAAGAACACCGTCATCAGCAAGCCCAGTTGCGAATAGCTTAGGCCGAACTCCCGCATAAACACCGGGAACAGCACCGGCAACAACAAGTGTCCGAAGTGGGAGCTGGCGTGGGCCAGACCGACGAGACCGATGACAGTAGCGTCTTGTTTCAACGGGCCTGCGGGGGCAGGCAGGGGCAAAGTGGCAGTAGTCATGCCGGCATGGTACGACCCGGCGGGTTTTCTTGAATACGACAAAAAGACAATAATCATCGCAAACCAGCCAAATCACATGAAGCGATCGAACCACACCACCCGCCTGCAACCTGTCCCCAGCGACGCATCGCCCAATCGCCCCCCTACGCTGGAGCGCCCGGTGCGTAGCCGTGGGCGTGCACTGGCTATGCATGCCCATATCGCGCCCCATCAACATGCATGGTCGCAATTCACTTACTGCGCCAGCGGTTTGATGCAAGTGACCGTAACGCAAGGCGACCGGGAAACCACCTTCATCGTTCCCCCCAGTCGAGCAGTGTGGATTGCGCCGCAAGTGCAGCACAACGTGGTGGTGCTGGAAAGCGCCGAGCTGCGCACCGTGGACATTGCCCCCACCGCGCTGCCCCCAGACTGGACGGACTGCCGCGTACTGGTGGTAAGCACGCTGCTGCGGGAGCTGATTGGCGCCCTGCAAGGCAGCGAGCCCGGTGCGCGTGACAGCGCGCTCATGGCCCTGACGCTGGACGAAATCCGGCTTGCCGACACCCAAGACCTGGGTGTGCCCATGCCGCACCCGGTGCATGGTGACAAGCGCCTACGCGCACTGTGCGAAGCCATTCTGCGCGACCCGGCCGAAAAGAACCAGTTGCGTGAGTGGGTGGCCGAAGTGGGCGCCAGTGAGCGCACCGTGGCCCGATTGTTTCGCGACGAACTGGGCACCAGCTACCAACAGTGGCGCACCCAGGCAGTGCTGGCCCACGCCTTGCCGCAGTTGGCCCGTGGCCTGCCCATTGCCCAAGTGGCGGCTGCCAGCGGCTATGCCAGCGACAGCGCTTTTTCCGCCATGTTCAAACAAGCCATGGGCAAAGCGCCGAGTTACTTTCAGTCCAAATCGCTATCAAAACAGTAGCTGCAAGCGCAACCTGGACGGGCACTAGTGAAGAATATCTTTGTGGTTTGGATGCAACTCCAACGCGGGAAACCAGTGGTCGATAGGCTGAGGCGGCGAAAGCACATACCCTTGTGACTCGTCAATTCCCAGATCGGTGACCAAGCCATACAGCGCTTCGGTACTGACAAATTCCGCCACGGTGCTCACACCCAAACATTTGGCCACGTTGACCATGGATTCCACAATCACCCGGTCCACCGCGCCGTCTTGCATGGCCCTGATAAAGGTGCCGTCGATCTTTATAAAGTCCACCTCGAACCGTTTGAGATAGTCAAACGTTGCCATTCCAGTCCCGAAGTCATCGATGGCTACCCTGCAGCCCATGGCCCGCAAGGCTTTCAGAGTTTGCGCGGCCACCTCAGGGTCGGTGACCGCCATGCTCTCGGTAATCTCAAAAATAATCAAGTGCGGTGCCACGGGGTATCGTTCAAACAACGCCTGAACAAACCCCACCGTGTGTGCATCGCCCACCGTGGGGCCACTCAAGTTAATGGCACATCCCTTCATTTGGCGCACCGCATGCGGATTCTTTGCGAGCCAAACAAAGGTTTGTTCCACCACTGCAAAATCCAACTGCGCCATCAGGCCCGCGCGCATGGCCGCGGGCATAAATTCTGCGGGTGAAAGGGCCTGTCCATTGGCATCCGCCATGCGTACCAGCACCTCCACCTTGGTAACTGTTGCCTCTCCGCCTTGCCAACGCGCCAATTCTTGCGGCTGGTTGGGAGCAATGGGTTGCGCGAAAAGCAAAAACGCCCGGGCGTCAATCGCGCGCCGCACGCGCTCCACCACGGCGGCTTCCGCCTGCTGCTCCACCAAATAGTGGTCGTGCACTACTACCAACTCCAGTCGCTTGAACTGCTGGGCGCGCCTTTCAGCCTGGGCAAGTGCTGCCAACATGGCGGGAATGCTGAACTCAGCGGTGGCCGCCTCGCCCCGCTGAACGGCAGCTACCGCCCATTGGGGCCGAAAAGCGGCCTTGGAGTTCTCGGCAAAGCCTGGGTCCAATGGCAATGGAACCGTCAGTTGGTTCACACGCGACAAAACTCCGTTCAATTGGTCCGAAGCGCCCGCCCACACGCCCTGAAAATGGCCCAAGCCAACCCGCGCCCATCGCACCTCAGCGATGGTAGTGCGAACTTGGTCGGCCATCTGGCGGTCCAGGGTAAGGAGTTCCGCGTTTTCTGCAAGGGATGCCGCTTGGTGTGCGTTGGACAAGATCAAACCCAACAATGTGACCTGCGCATCGGGCCCAGGGCTAGCGTCCAAAGCGACCAGCGATTCGAGTTGCCGCACCAGTCCCGCAGCGTTCAGCAAACGCGTTTGCGCGTCCACAAAAGCCTGGCGCTCCAGTTGCTCTAGTGCGCGCCTGCGCTCAGCCGACGTCGCCACCAACACCTGGACCGTTGCGGTTCCCACCAACAGATACAGTGCCGCCAGCAACAACTGCGTACCGTCTCCACCCGCAGGAGCGCCTCTCTCCAAGTACGCCATGGCCATCAGCACCACCGCACCTGAGGCCAGCACCAAAAAATGCACCAACATCGGTGACGCGCGCAACCCCACCAACACCAGCAACGGCAGCAAGCCATAGAGCAGCGCACTGGCATAGTCGACGTTGCCCAGAAGCAAGAAGCCCACTACCCCTGCAGTGAGCAGTGCCACCCAGAAGGCATAAGTCCAATCGGTACGGATCGACGCAACAAAACTGTCCAGCCAGTTGCGCGATGCGGGCAGTCGAGTAACGTTAAGCACACTCCAAGCCACGGGAGCAAACAGGAGCGCCCCGGTGGTTTCGATCATCCAGTAAACAAAAATTCCCGCCAATAGATTTACCCCAGCAGGCCAATGGTCTGTAAACCATAGCCCCGCCGTGCCTACCAAGGCGGCCACCACAGAGCCGGATGTAGCCTGGGCACGCATAAATGCGAGCAGCGTGTCGCTGCGCGAAAAAGGGAAAGGTACGTTGGCAAAACGAGCGCGCAAGGCAGACCACGTGAGCCAGGGCCCCACTGCACTGGCAGCTGCAGTCCACAGCACGGCAACTGGGCTCCACTGCATGACCAGGCCGGCCCACAGGCCCACCCCCAATGCAGTGCTAGCCAAACCCGGCAACCCAAAGCGTGCAAACAGCGCCAAACCCAGGCCCGCCGAAGGCCAAAAAAGCGAGAAACTCGCTTGGGGAGATGTCTCGACCCTCGACAACGCAGTGAGCAATGCAATTGCGCCCGCCGCAAGCAACATCACAAGCAGTGGCAAAGGCCCGCCTGCGCCAGCGCCCGATGGGAGGTCTTTCGCCATAGAGTGTTCGGATTTCATCGTTGCAACTTCAAATAGGTGGCAAGAGTAAAAGCCAATGTAACCCGACAGAAGCAATACGTGTTTACCTGGCCGAAGCGGGCAGGCCAAAAACCCGATCAAACGCCCACGTAAAGCCCACGGTGTAGAAAAAGAAGAAGGCCAGCAGCCCCATATCCGCCAGAAAAGCGGCCCACAGCGAAATGTTGAGCCAGTAAGCCATCACCGGCAAAAGGATGATGGCAAGCCCTCCCTCAAACCCCAACCCATGGGCCAGGCGGCGTGCAGGCGAGCGACCCTTGACAGTCTGGCGCGCCTCCCAGCGCTCAAATACACTGTTGAAGGCATAGTTCCACGCCAGCGCAATGCTGGACATAACGGCCGACAGCACAAAAGCGGAACCGGGGGGATGGGAGAAAGCCAGTGCCAGCGTGGGGGTGACGATGGCGATGGCAATGCCCTCGTACAGGCAGGCTTGGAGAATGCGACGTTTCAATGGAGACATAGTCCGATCGTAAGGGCAGCGGACCATGGCGAAAGCCTTGCGGGTTTCTTTGCCTGCCGTTCGAGCATCCCGCGCGCACGTTTCTTGCAACCAAACCCATGTGGGTCAACAAGCTTTCAACGCACTGGCGTATAAAGCCTCATCCGCAAGCCACGCTACAAGGAGTTTTCTATGTCCGACATGCCTTTGGTCACACCCCCCACCGACGCACTGTGGGTGCGGGTTCTCAAAATGATCATCGTCGCCTTGGGCTACCAGTTCACCAGCTTCTTGATTGGTGGCGTAGCCATCATCCAAATCGTGCTGGTGCTCACGGGTGGCGGGGCCAACGAGCGGTTGAAAAGCCTGGGGCGGGGTCTGGCGCGCTACCAAAGCCAAAACGCGAGCTACTTCACGTTTGTGTCCGACGTAGCCCCCTTTCCATTTACGGATTGGCCGTCAGAAACGCAGCCTTGATGCTGGCCATGACGGAATGCAGCGCCACCATGGCTATCGGCTGCTTCCCTCAGGAAATGCGGTAGTTGTACAAAATGAAACCCTTGTTGTCGCCCACCTGATCGTACAAGCGCCGGGAACGGGCGTTGGTGTGGTGGGTGCCCCAGTACATGCGGGGGGCACCACGCTCGCGGGCCACACATTCGCGTGAAACAGGTAGTGGGTAATGCCAACCAAGCGCCCATCTACCCAGGCGCAAAAGCCAGCCACCTCGTCGGCTTGCAGCAGGCGCTGCCACGTGTGGGCATAGGCCTCATCCGGCAGCCCGGTTTCATAAAAGGTTTTGTATCCCTGTGCCAGCGGCAGCCACTGGTCAAAATGCTCCGGCAAAAAGGAGCCGATCTCCAAACTTGAGGCTAGACCGACGCTCATGCGGGGAGCTTGCTTGCAATGAGCTGTGCCATGCGTGACTCGGGTTCACCGCCATGCGCGCTTAAGCCGGCCACCACACCACGCTGCTCAGGCGCCTGTTTGTTTTGGCTTGCCTTCCACTTGCCCACCCAGCGCTGCACCGGAATTTCAATGCCCACAATGGCGCCCAGCAACTTGTCGATGTAGTCCTTGGGCGCATCAGCCACCGCCCATGGCAGGGCTTGCCCTGCTTCGTGCCGCTGGGTCAGGCGGCTCACGATGTCCAACACGCGGTCTGCGTCTAGCACCACCTGCGCCGCACCATGGGCGTGCACTGCCACATAGTTGTAGGTGGGCACCTCTTTGCCATGCGCATGTTTGCTGGGGTACCAGTTGGGCGAGATGTAAGCCTGCGGCCCGGAAAACACCGCCACACCAGTCACGGGTGCCGCTTGCACGGCCTGCCATACCGGATTGGCACGCGCCACATGGCCCACTAAAGTGCCATGCTCGCCCCGCGACTCATCCAGCAGCAAGGGAATGTGGTTCACCAAAAGCTCGCCTTCGTGTTGCACAACCCAGGTTGCCAAGGGGTAGTCGCGCACCATGGCGTAGAGGGCGGTGGGGTCGGTTTCTTTGAAGTGGTTGGGTAAATAGGTCATGGCGTTGCGTTGGTTCAGCGGCAAGGGGCTTGCCTACAATGGTTCTTCAGTTTATTCACCAATGCAATGAATTAAGGGACCAATTCACCATGCTGGAAAGAACCAATGCGGCCGCCATTAGCCCCATCAAAGGCGAGGCCCTGCGCCAGCGGGTGTATGTGGAGTTACGCCGCTCCATTGAGCAAGGCACTTTTGCGCCGGGCACGCGGCTACCACCCTCACGCGCCCAAGCGCTAACGCTGGGGGTGTCGCGCAACACCGTGCTGTGGGCGTTGGAGCGCTTGCAGGCCGAGGGCTATGTGGTGGCGCGCGTGGGCGATGGCAGCTATGTGTCTGAACACCTATCGCAATGGGCCAGTACCCGCAGCGCGCCACAGCCGCCCGCCCAGGGCGCCAGCCTCTCCAACCGGGGGCGCCAGATCACCCAAGCCATTCGGCACTGGAACCCACCACTGCAAGGCGCCCTGCCCTTTCGTATTGGCGCACCGGAGGTGGCGAGCTTTCCGTTTGCGCTGTGGGACAGCCTGGCCCGCCAAAGCACCAAGGCAGACCGCATCGCACAAGCCCAGTACCTGGACCCCGCTGGCTCGCCCGCACTGCGCAGCGCCATTGCACAGTGGCTATGGGCTTCGCGTGGCATACGCTGCGAGGCCGCGCAAGTGGTGGTGTGCTCGGGCTCGCAACAAGCCATTGACCTGATAGGACGCTTGCTTTTGGATGTGGGTGACGAGGTGGTGGTGGAAGACCCTGGCTACCTTGGCATTCAAGTCAGTTTGGCCGGGCATGGTGCTACCGTGCGCCCTGTGCCGGTGGACGATGAGGGGCTGCAGGTAGACCAAGCCGCAGTACTATGGCCGCAAACGCGCATGGCCGTAGTCACGCCCACCTCGCAGTTCCCCACCGGGGTGCGCATGAGCTTGCAGCGCCGCATGGCCTTACTGGACTGGGCCAACAGCCAGCGCGCTTGGGTGGTGGAAGACGACTACGACGGCGAGTTTCAATACGGCCCCCACCGCTTGCCCGCACTGTGCAGCTTGCCGCATGCACAGCGCGTACTGTACGTGGGCACATTTTCCAAAACGCTGCACCCCGGCCTGCGCCTGGGCTTTGTGGTGGTGCCGCACGCTCTGGCCCATGCCTTTGCCATGGCCCGTGCACTGACCGACCGCCACGCCCCCGGCGACACGCAAGCCACCCTCACCCGCTTTATCACCGAGGGGCATTTGCTGCGCCACCTGCGCCGCATGCGCGAGCTGTACCCCAAACGCCAGCAGGTGCTGATAGACGCCGTGGCCCACGCGACCCATGGCCACTGGCAACTGCGCCCCAGCAACCAAGGCATGCACCTGCTACACGAAATGCCCGCCGACTACCCCGACCAAGACCTGAGCCAGCGCGCACAAGACGCAGGCATCATGCTGGCACCCCTGTCACGCTACACCATGGAATCCAAACGCCGTGGCTGGCTCTTGGGCTACGCCGGGTACGACAGCACCGCACTGCGCTTGGCGGCGGAGCGGCTGGGGGAGTTACTACAAAAAACGTAGCTGCTTGCGCTTATTCCATGGGCGCTACAGGCTGATTTACCCAAAAAAAATTCGCAGAGTCAAACCACAAGCACCTGCTAGGGCTGCGCCTTTCTACCTAGCTGAGTGACTGATCTGGCAGTGCGATCAAAGGCTCCGCTAAAGGGTATGGCAGTGACATAAAGCGCGCCTGAGGAAGTCTGGTCTGGGCTGGAAGCTGACTTTTTGCCCGCTCAAAAGCGGACGTTCAAATGCAGCATTAACGAGGCTGTAAAAAAATCCCATTCCCACACCCGCCAATTCGGCTGTGCGTGATTTGCGGATTGGGTTTCAAGAATTTGGCGCTCATGCGCAAAGT
>REAW01000023.1 GCA_004293725.1 Curvibacter sp. | reverse complement strand
GCAGGATCACGCCGACTTCGTGGGCGAAGGTCGGGTCGTAAGAAATGCAGTTCGGAATGGTGCCAGCCATGATGTGGCTGTGGCCGTCTTCGTGCTGCAGGCCTTCACCGTTCAGGGTGGTACGGCCGGAGGTGCCGCCCAACAAGAAGCCGCGGGCTTGCATGTCGCCAGCCGCCCAGGCCAGGTCGCCGATGCGCTGGAAGCCGAACATCGAGTAGTACACGTAGAACGGCACCATGATGCGGTTGCTGGTGGAGTAGCTGGTAGCAGCGGCAATCCAGCTGCTCATACCGCCGGCTTCATTGATACCTTCCTGCAGGATCTGTCCGGCCTTGTCCTCCTTGTAGTACATGACCTGGTCTTTGTCGACCGGGGTGTATTGCTGGCCTGCGGGGTTGTAGATACCCACTTGGCGGAACAAGCCTTCCATACCGAAGGTGCGGGCCTCGTCCACCAGAATCGGCACCACTCGGGGGCCCAGGGCCTGGTCGCGCAACAACTGGGTCAGGAAACGCACATAGGCCTGGGTGGTCGAGATCTCCCGGCCTTCGGCAGTGGGTTCGATCACGGCCTTGAAGGTTTCCAGAGACGGCACGGTGAACGATTCGTCGGCCTTCACTCGGCGGTGCGGCAAGTAGCCACCCAAGGCCTTGCGGCGCTCGTGCAGGTACTTCATTTCAGGGGTGTCGTCTGCAGGTTTGTAGAACGGCACTTTGAGCAATTCGCTGTCAGGTACAGGAATATTGAAACGGTCGCGGAAGGCCTTGATGTCTTCGTCGGTGAGTTTCTTGGTCTGATGGACGGTGTTCTTACCTTCACCAGCCTTGCCCATGCCGAAACCCTTGACGGTCTTGATCAACAGCACACTGGGCTGGCCCTTGTGGTTGACCGCCTTGTGGAAGGCCGCGTAGACCTTTTTGGAGTCATGGCCGCCACGGCGCAGATCGAAGATTTCTTCGTCTGACATCTTGGAAACCATTTACATAAGCGCCGTCGTTGGCCTTCATGGCCTGGTAGTCGCCATCCAGCGTGTCCATCATGATCTTCTTGAGGGCGCCGTCTTTGTCGCGTGCCAACAAAGGATCCCAGCCGGAGCCCCACAACAACTTGATCACGTTCCAGCCGGCACCACGGAATTCACCTTCGAGCTCTTGCACGATCTTGCCGTTGCCACGCACCGGGCCATCCAGGCGCTGCAGGTTGCAATTGATTACGAAGACCAGGTTGTCCAGGCCTTCACGGGCGGCCAAACCGATGGCGCCCAGGGACTCCACTTCGTCCATCTCACCGTCGCCGCAAAACACCCAGACCTTGCGGTTTTCGGTGTTGGCAATGCCACGGGCGTGCAGGTATTTCAGGAAACGCGCTTGGTAAATCGCCATCAAGGGGCCCAAGCCCATAGACACAGTGGGGAACTGCCAGAACTCGGGCATCAGCTTGGGGTGCGGGTAGCTGGAGAGGCCCTTGCCGTCCACCTCTTGGCGGAAGTTCAGCAACTGTTCTTCCGTCAGGCGGCCTTCCAGGTAGGCGCGGGCATACACACCGGGGGACACGTGGCCCTGGATGTACAGACAGTCGCCGCCATGGTTTTCGCTCTCGGCGTGCCAAAAGTGGTTGAAGCCGGCACCAAACAAGCTGGCCAGTGAGGCAAATGAGCCAATGTGACCACCCAAGTCCCCACCGTCTGCGGGGTTGTGGCGGTTGGCCTTCACGACCATGGCCATGGCGTTCCAGCGCATGTACGCACGCAGGCGTTCTTCGATTTCCAGATTGCCGGGCGAGCGCTCCTCCTCTGAGGGTTCAATGGTGTTGACGTACCCGGTGTTGGCGGAAAAAGGCATATCAATGCTCTTTTGGCGCGCATGTTCCAGCAATTGTTCCAATAAGAAGTGAGCGCGCTCGGGGCCTTCACTCTCGATGACCGCACTCAGCGCGTCCATCCACTCACGGGTTTCCTGAGCGTCCACATCGGACGTTCCCAAAGGGTTTTGGGGTTCTGCAGCCATCGATATCTCCTTCTTGGTACTTTGGCGTAATTTAGTGCGGCAACCCTAGTTTCTCATAATTATTTTCAAATTTCAAATAATGCCCACACGTTTCTTATTGTGAAATTTCAGGAAACCCGGTGTAACCGATAAAAGGCAAGCGCTGGCGTGCGCTCCCCTACACTTGCACCATGTCTCTTCGTACCGTAATTTCACTGCCAACCCCCATCGCTTTGCCAACCGTAGACGGCGCACGCCGCTGGTGGCAACGGCTGGCGCCACACCGTCAGGACCGGGTGGCCATGCTCGCTCCATTAGCCGCAGTGATGTTGTTTTTTGCTGCCATTGTGTCGGCCTTGGGCTATCTTCACGTAGAAGAAATGGACCGTGAGCAAGAGGCCGTTCAACGGGATGTGGAGTACACGCAGCAACGCTTGCGGCTGCGGCTGCTCGAGCGGCAAGAACAAATCATGCGCATGGCCCGCGAAATATCTAACCGCGAGATCGACATCGATGACTTTCGCCAACGCGCAGCTTCCATGCTGGATCAGTATCCTGAAGTCCAGGGCATGGCGTGGGTGGATGACAAACAACGCACGCGCGCCAGTTTTGGCATGGGCGGCAACTTTCCAGGGAGCGCGCTTTCGAACTATGACGTCCTGTCCTACGGCGCCCGAGATGCTGGCTATGAACTCACCCGCCAAGTAAAACAGCCCCTGTACATCCAGCCCCCGCGCACCAAAGACGACGTGCCCGTACTCCAGCTATTTGTGCCACTGAGTGAGCGTGGGCGTTTTTCCGGCGTGCTACTGACCGAGTACTCGGTAGATGGCCTGTTCCGCTACGGTGTTCCGTCCGAAGTATCGGCGCGGTATGCGGTGTCGCTACAAGACGCCAATGGAAAGCTGCTGGCAGGAACCAGCATGCCAGACCGAAAATTGGTAGGACGCGCACTGCCTTGGAGCAAGCCAGCAAACGAATACACCATGCCAGTGTCGCCTGTCGGGGTTGGCCTTGTGCTGCGGGCACAAGCCTACCGGGCCTCGCTGGGGGTTATCGGCAGCGGCCTGTTCTGGTTGGTCAGCGCACTCAGCGTATTAACTGCTTGGACGCTGATTGCCAACTGGCGGCACACCCGACGGCGTGTACAGGCACAGCAGGCATTGCTCTCCGAAACCAACTTTCGCCGCGCGATGGAAAACTCCATGCTTACCGGCATGCGCGCCATGGATCTGCAGGGTAGGATTACCTACGTCAATGCTGCCTTTTGCCAGATGACCGGCTGGAGTGAGTCTGACTTGGTGGGTCGCACCGCACCGTTTCCCTATTGGCCAGAAAGCGATCGTGAGCACCTAAACGCCCTGCTCGAAGAAGAACTGCATGGCAAAACAACTCCAGGAGGCATCCAGGTACGCGTGAAGCGGCGAGACAACGTCTTGTTTGATGCCCGGCTGTATGTATCACCTCTGATTGACGCCATGGGGACCCAAACCGGTTGGGTGACGTCCATGACAGACATCACCGAGCCCAACCGCGTACGCGAGCAACTCTCTGCGTCACATCTGCGCTTCACCACCGTACTGGAAGCACTAGACGCATCCATCTCAGTCGCCCCTTTGGGCAGTGACGAAATGGTGTTTGCCAATAAGCTTTACCGCCAATGGTTTGGTGTACAGGCAGGGGGCCATCTCCAACTGGTCGCAGAAGCGGGTATGCCGAATAACCCAACGAATGATGAGTCGATGGACAGCGTGGACTCCTTTGCCGGACTGCCGACCAGCGCCCTGCCCGACAGTGATTCGGAAAGCACAGAGACGTACATCAGTGGGCTGGGCAAATGGCTGGAGGTGCGTACGCGCTATTTGAGCTGGGTGGATGGCCGTCTTGCCCAAATGGTGATTGCCACCGACATCACAACAAGGCGCTTGGCCGAAGAACAAGCCGCCACCCAAGCAGAGCGTGCCCAAAACTCCAGCCGGCTGATCACGATGGGGGAAATGGCTTCCAGCGTGGCCCACGAACTGAACCAGCCGCTGACGGCCATTAACAACTATTGCAACGGAATGGTCTCCCGGATAAAAGACAAGCAGATTTCAGAAGCAGACCTGCTCGTTGCCCTAGAAAAAACCGCAAAGCAGGCGCAGCGCGCGGGCCAAATCATCCAGCGCATTCGCGCCTTCGTGAAGCGCAGCGAACCCAACCGCACCATGTCAGAGGTTTCCATCATGGTGGCTGAAGCGGTGGAGCTGGCAGAAATTGAATTGCGCCGCTTCAATGTTCGTCTGAATCACTATGTCGCGGCACGTCTGCCCATGGTCATGGTAGACCCCATTCTCATTGAACAAGTGCTGGTGAATTTGCTGCGTAACGCCGCCGAGTCCATCGACATGGCCTTGCGCCAAACCTCCGACCGCATCATCGAACTGCGGGTGCTGCCCCGCCTGATTGACAACAAACAAGTCGTCGAGTTTTCGGTGCAGGACAGTGGCAAAGGCTTGTCACCCGAAGTGATGTCCCGCCTGTACGAAGCTTTCTACTCCACCAAGGCCGATGGCATGGGCATTGGACTGAGTTTGTGCCGTTCTATCGTCGAGTCCCATTTGGGCAGAATGACCGCAGAGAACATCTACAATGGTACGGATGTGTCGGGGTGTCGCTTCTCCTTTTGGGTGCCCCTGACAGAAGGTGGCGCTCTGACCTTTGCAGAGCCGCCCGCAGCCCAACCCAACCTCGGATAACTGAATGAGCTTGATCCCCAAAAAAGGAACGGTTTACGTAGTCGATGACGACGAAGCAGTGCGGGACTCCCTGCAATGGCTGCTGGAAGGCAAAGGGTACCGGGTAAGGTGCTTTGATTCCGCCGAGTCTTTTTTGAGCCGCTACGACGCCCGTGAAGTGGCTTGCCTGATTGTGGATATCCGCATGGGCGGCATGACGGGGCTAGAGCTGCAAAGCCGTCTGATTGAAGCCAAGTCCCCCCTGCCCATTGTGTTCATTACCGGTCACGGCGACGTGCCCATGGCGGTGGACAGCATGAAGAAGGGGGCCATGGACTTCATCCAGAAGCCCTTCAAGGAAGACCAACTCGTCAGCCTCGTAGAGCGCATGCTGGATCATGCGAAAGACACGTTCGCCGACTACCAACTTGCCGTGAGCCGCGACGCGCTGCTATCCAAGCTTACGCTGCGCGAAAGCCAAGTCCTAGAACGCATTGTCGCTGGGCGTCTGAACAAGCAAATTGCTGACGACTTGGGTATCAGCATCAAGACAGTCGAGGCGCACCGCGCCAACATCATGGAAAAACTCAGCGCCAACACAGTGGCCGATCTGCTCAAAATTGCCTTGGGCCAGAACGCACCCAAAACCTGACGCTCCAATTTTTATAGCACCTTGCGCCCGCTCTGCCTCCGCTGCGGGCGTTTTTACTTGACGACATGACCATGACAGATTCCTCCGCCCTGACCATCGATGGCAACGCCCTGGCAGCCCAATTGCGTGGTGATGTCGCCCAACGTACCGCTGCCCTGAAGACCCGTGGGCTAACTCCAGGCTTGGCAGTGGTACTGGTTGGCGAAAACCCGGCCAGCCAGGTCTATGTGCGCAACAAAGTCAAGGCTTGCACCGACGCCGGCCTGCATTCCGTGCTGGAAAAATACGATGCCACGATGACCGAGGCCGAACTGCTGGCCCGTGTCGATGCGTTGAATAACGATCCCCACATTCACGGTATTTTGGTGCAGCTGCCTCTGCCTGCCCATATTGACGCCAACAAGGTGATTGAAGCCATTTCGCCCGCCAAAGATGTAGACGGGTTCCACGTGGCCAGCGCCGGCGCGCTCATGGTGGGCCAACCCGGCTTCTGGCCTTGCACGCCCTATGGCTGTATGAAGATGCTGGAAAGCATAGGCTATGACTTGCGTGGCAAACACGCAGTGGTGATTGGCCGGTCCAACATCGTAGGCAAGCCCATGGCCATGATGCTGTTGCAGCAAAACGCCACGGTCACCATATGCCACAGCGCGACCGCAGACCTGAAGGCCATGACCCTGCAAGCCGATGTCATCGTGGCCGCAGTCGGCAAACGCAATGTGCTCACGGCCGACATGGTCAAACCCGGAGCCGTAGTCATCGACGTGGGCATGAACAGGGATGATGCAGGCAAGCTTTGCGGCGACGTGGATTTTGCTGGCGTAAGCCGAGTTGCCGGCTACATTACCCCTGTACCCGGCGGGGTGGGCCCCATGACCATTACCATGCTGCTGGTCAACACACTGGAAGCGGCAGAGCGATTTGCTGCCAGCCACGGGCTTGCATCTGTCTGAATTGCCACCAAGTAACTTGAAGTTTCACTGCACTCCCCACGTCACCATGAATCCACTGCTGAACACCACCGGCCTGCCTTTGTTTGACCAGATTCGGCCCGAACACGTGGAACAGGCGATGCACGAGCTTTTGGCTCAGGCCGAGCAAGCGCTAGAAAAAGTAACTGCGGCAGGTTTCCCGGCCGAATGGCACGCGATCGCCCGGGAACTGGATGTTGCAACCGAGTGCCTCGGCATGGCTTGGGGTGCTGTGAACCATTTGAACAGTGTGGCAGACACCCCTGAATTGCGCGCCGCTTACAACGCAACGCTACCCATGGTCACCGAATTTTGGACCCGCCTGGGCGCGGATGAACGCTTGTACGCCAAATACAAGGCCATCGATACCACGACATTGAATGCCGAACAGTTGCAAGCGCACAAGAACGCGGTACGAAACTTTGTACTAGGTGGGGCCGAACTAGCAGGCGCCGAGCGCGAGCGTTTTGCAATCATTCAAGAACAATTGGCGGAGCTGGGCCAAAAATTCAGTGAAAACACACTGGATGCCACCGACACCTTTTCCTACTACGCCACCGAGGCAGAACTTGAAGGTACCCCGCCAGATGTAGTGCAAGCAGCCCGCACAGCCGCCCAAGCAGAAGGCAAAGACGGATACAAGCTCACGCTGAAAATGCCCTGCTACCTGCCTGTCATGCAGTTTGCCAAGAGCAGTTCCCTGCGTGCCGTGCTCTACCGCGCCTATGTCACCCGCGCATCCACTGAGGCTGCGGCTGAGTTCCAGAAGTTTGACAACACCGCCATCGTCCAGCAGATTTTGTCGCTGCGCCAAGAAGAAGCGCGGTTGCTGGGCTATGCCAACTTCGGCGCGCTGTCGGTTGTACCCAAGATGGCTGACTCGCCCACCACCGTCATTGGTTTCTTGCGCGATCTGGCGCGCAAGGCGCGCCCATTTGCGGAAAAAGATATTGCCGATCTGCGCGCCTTTGCCAGTGACACATTGGGTCTAGGCGACCCGCAAGCCTGGGACTGGCCTTACATCTCGGAGAAGCTGAAGGAGGCGCGCTACGCGTTTAGTGAGCAAGAGGTTAAACAGTACTTCACAGCCCCCAAAGTGCTGGCCGGTTTGTTCAAAATAGTGGAGACATTGTTTGATGTAGAAATCCGCGAGGACACCGCCCCGGTATGGAATGCTGGCGTCAAGTTCTACCGTATCGAACGCCGCAGCCCGCATGGCTTGCAGCTGGTAGGCCAGTTTTACCTGGACCCCACGGCCCGCAACGGCAAACGGGGCGGCGCCTGGATGGACGATGTGCGTACCCGTTGGCTTCGACCGGACAACGGGCAACTGCAAACCCCGGTAGCCCATTTGGTTTGCAATTTTGCAGAAGGGGTGGATGGCAAGCCTGCGCTGCTGACCCACGACGACGTCACCACCCTCTTCCATGAGTTTGGTCACGGTTTGCACCATATGCTGACCCAAGTAAACGAACGGGATGTTTCTGGCATCAGTGGCGTGGAATGGGACGCGGTGGAATTGCCCAGCCAGTTCATGGAAAACTTTTGCTGGGAGTGGAGCGTGTTGCAGCACATGACCGCCCACGTGGACACAGGCATAGCCCTTCCTCGCTCCTTGTTTGACAAAATGTTGGCGGCCAAAAATTTCCAAAGTGGCATGCAGACATTGCGTCAAATCGAGTTTTCCTTGTTCGATATGCTGCTGCACACCGACCATGATCCGTCAGCGGACTTCATGCCCCTTCTGCAAACTGTCCGCTCTGAGGTGGCCGTATTGACGCCCCCTTCCTGGAGTCGCACTGCGCACACCTTTAGCCATATTTTTGCGGGCGGATACGCTGCAGGCTATTACAGCTACAAGTGGGCTGAAGTATTGAGTGCCGACGCTTACGCGGCATTCGAAGAATCCGCAGATGCAAACGGGTTGCCGAATCCCGAAACCGGTCGACAATACCGCATGGCCATACTGGAGGCAGGTGGCAGTCGCCCGGCAATGGAATCGTTTAAGGCTTTTCGCGGACGAGAACCTTCGCTGGTTGCGCTGCTCCGCCACCAAGGCATGGCCACCACATAACGACGTATTGACTCGCAACTGGCAGGAAGAACCAAGACTATGCATTCCCGAATTACTCTTCTCAGCACCTTGGCCCTTGCGCTGATGAGCCACGCAAGCATGGCGCAACCAGTCTACAAAATCGTGGGGCCGGACGGCCGAGTCACTTTTTCCGACAAGCCACCCGCCTCAACAGAAAAAGGCACCGTCGCTGCCAGCGGCGGCGTTAGTGGGCCTGCTGCGGGATCCGACTTGCCATTCGAATTGCGCCAAGTCGCCGCCAGGTACCCGGTAACCCTCTACACCACAGCGTCATGCGGACCGTGCGATTCCGGCAGGTCGCTGTTAAGAAACCGCGGTATTCCGTTTACGGAGAGGACAATTACCACAGTGGAGGACCAAGAGGCCCTTCAGCGTCTGGCAGGAGACAACTCCGTTCCATTTGCTACCTTGGGAAGCCAGAAACTCAAAGGTTTTTCTGATCTGGAATGGACCCAGTACCTGGATGCTGCTGGCTATCCAAGCACATCCGTTCTCCCCAAAACCTACCGCTATGCTGCACCAGCGCCCCTGGTTGCAGTACAAAAACCAGCGGCGATTCCCAAAGAAGCGCCCAAACCCGTAGAGGCGCCTCGCGTGGAAACCGCAGCGCCCCCCCCCAATCCTGCGGGCATTACCTTCTAATTGCCCAAAGAGTGTAAAAAAAGGGGCGATGTGCAACGGGCGGCTCAAGAACCCATCCGTTACCAAGACCCTTTAGGACGTCTTGCGCGGATAAAGGCCGCAATGATGGTCGTGGAGTCTGACTTTTTGGCGCGTTCTGCAAAATCTATTGCAGTCAAGCCCAATTGATTCTTGATAGTCGGATCTGCACCAGCCTCAAGCAATAGCTTGACACCAGAGGCATTGCCGTACATTGCGGCCATCATCAGCGGCGTTGTGCCGTTTGGCGAGGCTGCGTCTAAGTAGGCATGGTTGTCAATGAGCAATTGCATGACAGGAATTTGACTTTCTGTTGATGCGTAATGCAGAGGCGCCCATCCTGGCTTGTTGACGTCGGCATCTCGCGCGATCAGTTGGGCGCAGATATCCAGATAACCACGCAGGGCTGCCAGCATGAGTGGACTCTCATCCTGTGCATTGCGCACTTCCACAACGAGATTCGGACTCCGAATCAAAGCCCTTGCAACATTCGGAGCAGGGACCTTTAAGGCAGCCATCAAAGCGCGGACGCCATTTGGATTGGGTGTGTTCGGATCAAAGCCTAGCTCCAACAGTTTTGTCACGTTGGCTGCGTTGTCCGCCTCCAAGGCGGCGAAAAAATCTTCATATGATCCCGCGCTGACAGGCCAAGAAGCCACCAGAGCGAACAAAAGTATGAACTGCTTTAACCGATTCATCATGATGCGCTGGGACGAAATAAAACGTCAAAATTGGAGCTGCTGATATGTGCAATAGTTTCAACATCGCAGCTCTTGAGGGCTGCCAGTGTCTTTGCAACGTACGGAACCAAGGAAGGGTTATTGGTCTTGCCCCGATACGGAGATGGCGCCAAATACGGGCTGTCGGTCTCTATCAGCAATCGGTCCATCGGAACCATGGCAGCCACATCACGGATGGCCTGCGCACTTTTAAATGTCACTATTCCAGAAAACGAGATGTAGAAGCCAAGATCCAACGCCGCTTTGGCTACGATCAGGTCTTCGGTAAAGCAGTGGAACACCCCTCCCGCGCAACCTGGACCGCCCGTTTCTCCTTGCTCCCGCAGGATTTCCAGGGTGTCACCAGATGCGTTCCGGGTGTGGATGACCAACGGCTTTTGCAATAACCGAGCAGCCTGGATATGGCGGCGAAACCGTTCGCGTTGCCACTCCATATCGGCAATCCTGCGCTCACCCAATCTGTAGTAATCCAGACCCGTTTCGCCGATGGCAATGACTTTGGGCAATGACCCGAGGCGCACCAGTTCTTGAACGCTGGGCTCCATCACACCTTCGTTATCGGGGTGAACCCCCGCACTTGCCCAAATGTTGGGGTTGGCAAGGGCAAGGCTGTGAACGGAGGGAAACTCTTCCAGGGTGGTGCAAATGCACAGAGCACGATCAACCTTGGCTTGGGCCATAGCGAGTTGAATAGCCGGCCAATCGGCCACCAACTCTGGAAATGTCAAATGACAGTGTGAATCGGTAAACATGGGAGTCCAATTGTCCAAACTTCTGATTGTCCGCAGTCAGCCTCTGAAAAGAGGCGCGGAACTAAACGGTTTGTGTAGGCCGATCCGACGCCATATGTGCGCCAAGTATCTCTTCAATCTTTAACTTGAGCTGGCGGGATTTTTCGTCTTTCGGGAAAACGATGCCCACCCCTTGCGTACGTCCACCGGACGCTTTTGGTGGGGTAACCCAAGCCACTTTACCAGCGACCGGATACCGTTGCACATCTTCCGGCAATGACAGAAGCACATACACATCATCGCCCAGGGCGTAATCTCGTGTAGTGGGAATAAACACACCGCCCTCCGTAAACATGGGAATGTACGCGGCATGCAATGCAGCTTTCTCCTTGATCGAGAGCTGGATAACACTAGGGCGGGCGGTGGCGGGAGACGTGCTCATGTTTGCGGCTGTTGCTGGGAGTTTAGGGCCGAATGGGCCTGTCCGACAAGCGCCTCGGTCATCAGCCCTGGATTGAATGGATGATCCGCGGTTTTCATGGCCGTCGACAGCACTTTGCTCCATCCACTCAGTGTCACGATGGAAGCGCGAACAGAACCTAAATCCTTAGGCTCAAAAAACCGGGGCCGCGCGCCACACTGAGTGACCATCAGGTCATGGCAGAGCTTAAGCAAGGCGTCTACAAGCTGTGCCGAAGTCCAGTCCTTCACTGCCGAAAGATCCCCATGTGACATGGCACGAGGAAAAGCTGCCCAAGCGGCGGGATCGCGCCCGGTCTGGGCAAAAAACAGCGCCTCGGCTGGTCGCCCTCCTGTTGCTTGCAACAATAGGCCGGCACTGTTGGCGTCCATGCCTTGGCTCCTCAACCAATGCGCGCCCTCTTCCACACTTGGCCACAGCATGGTGTGGCCAAGACATCGGCTACGAATAGTGGGTAAAAGCTGGTGAGCCGATTCACTGGCCAACACAAATCGAACGTCGCCCGAGGGCTCCTCCAAAGTCTTGAGCAAGGCGTTCGCTGTGATGGCATTCATGTTTTCCGCCGGGAAAACCACCACCACCTTACCGCGCCCCCGCGCACTGGTGCGCTGGGTAAACTCCACGGCATCGCGCATCGCTTCCACACGAATTTCCTTGCTGGGCTTGCGCTTTTTATCGTCAATTTCTCCCTGCGCCTTTTCGCTCAAAGGCCAGCCCAAATCCATCATCGTGGTTTCTGGCATCAGCATGCACAAGTCGGCATGGGTACGCACTTGGATGGCGTGACAACTGCCGCACTCGCCACAGGCACCTTGTGGATTTGGATGCTCACACAACCAGGCACGGGCCATCGCTAATGCCAACGGGTATTGGCCCAACCCGGACGGGCCGTGTAGCAACCACGCATGCCCACGCTGTGACAACAAACTGTGCACCTGCGCCTGAATCCATGGCGCCAATGCATTGGTGGGCTGGTCAATCATGACGGTAAGACCCCGCGTGCACGCAATGCCGCCTGTACGTCTTGCCAAACAGCTGCAGGCGCTTGATGCGCATTAATGCGCACAAACCTGGCTGGATCTTCGCTCTGACGGCGAGCGTAGCCCGCGGCCACGCTCTCAAAGAAAGCAATAGGCTGCGATTCAAATTTATCGGGAACCCTTGCACCTGCCAGCCGTTCTGCGGCCACTGCCGGAGGCAGATCAAACCAGACCGTGGTGTGCGGCTGTAGCAACCCGGACTGGCCATCGTGCTGCACCCAGTGCTCCAACTGTTGAAGTACCTGCCACTCAAAGCCACGTCCACCACCTTGGTAGGCAAACGTCGCGTCGGTAAACCGGTCACACAGCACCACCTCGCCCCGGGCAAGAGCCGGCAAGATAACGCGCTGCACATGGTCGCGCCGGGCAGCAAAAACCAGCAACGCCTCGGTCATGGGATCCATGCTGTCATTGAGCACCATGTTGCGCAGTTGCTCGGCCAACGCCGTGCCTCCAGGCTCGCGCGTGAGCTTCAGGGCCCTGTCCTGAGAACGCAACGCGTCGGCCAAGGCATGGATGTGGGTGGATTTTCCGGCCCCGTCAATGCCTTCAAAACTGATGAAAATTCCGCTCATTCCGTCCCTGTGCTCATGTCTAACGCTACTGGCCGCGCTGGTATTTGTTGACAGCCCTATTGTGCGCGTCCAACGACTCGCTGAACTCGCTACTGCCATCCCCACGCGCCACGAAGTACAGCGCCTTGCTGCTCGCGGGCTGTACGGCAGCCAGCAACGCTGCTTTTCCAGGCATGGAAATCGGGCTAGGCGGAAAGCCAGCTCGGGTGTAGGTGTTGTACGGGGTGTCGGCCAGCAAATCGGCGCGCCGCAGGTTGCCATCAAATGCGTCACCCATGCCGTAAATCACCGTGGGATCGGTCTGCAGGCGCATACCGATCAAGAGCCGGTTGTGAAACACCGCGGAAATTTGGCCTTGGTCACTTGGCTTGCCAGTTTCCTTTTCGATGATGCTGGCCAACACCAAAGCTTCCTCAGGGGACTTCAGCACTAACTGGGGATTGCGAACTGACCAAGCAGCGTTGAGATGCTGATCCATCGCCCGCATTGCCTGCTGCAAGACTGCCGTATCGCTTGAGCCTTTTGGATAGCTATAGGTATCGGGGAAAAACCGGCCCTCCGGGTGAATGCCCGGTCGCCCCAATTGGGCCATCAAGGCCTCGCTTGTCCATGCAGCACTGTCTGGCTTCAGGTTTTGCGCCTTGCTTAATGCCTCACGCATTTGGCGGAAGTTCCATCCCTCTACCAATGTCACGCTGCGCAGGGCTTGGTCGCCCGACACCAATTTTCGCAACAGGCTTTGGGGCGAAGTACCCGCTTCCACCTCGTAACTGCCAGCCTTTATCGCACGTGACTGGCCCGATAGCCGGAACCACCAGTACAGCAAACTCGGGGGCGTATTCACGCCGGCTTGCTGCAGCGTATTGGCGACTTGGCGAGCGCTGGAGCCCTGCGCAATGGTTACATCGACGACAGGAGCGTTCATCAGCAGTGGCGACTGCACCCATAGGTAGCCCGCCCCCAAGAACCCCAACGTGGCGAGCACCACGGCAGCAAAAAACAAGCGCACAGCCCTACTTTCAATCAGTCATCAGAGTCGGAATCATAATTCAGCCATGCCTACTGAGCCTTCCCCCACCCTCCCTGTTGTTGCATTGCATGGTGTTGCCCGTCTTGACCATCTCGGAGTCATCCAGATCCAAGGTGAAGATGCCGCCAAATTCATCCACGGTCAATTGACACAAGACTTTGCCTTGTTGGACCTCAACAGCGCCAGGCTTGCCGCTTTTTGCTCTGCCAAGGGGCGAATGCAGGCTAGCTTCATTGGCTTGAAACGCCCTTCCGGTGACATCTTGCTGGTGTGCAGCAAAGATCTATTGGCCCCTACGCTCAAGCGCCTATCGATGTTTGTCATGCGCGCCAAGGCGCGTTTGAGCGATGCCTCAGCAGATTTCGCTCTGTATGGGCTTGCTGGAAACGCTATCAATGAGATAGCTGCTCGCGCAGACTCCATATGGTCAAAACTTGATTTTGATGCTGAAACCCTTGTCAACCTTTACCCGGCCGATGGCGTGCCGCGCCAACTTTGGTTAGCTCCGGTGGAGACAAGCCCCCCACAAGGCAGCCCACTGGGATTGGAAACTTGGCTATGGACCGAAGTTCGCAGTGGTGTACCCACGTTGACCCAACCCGTCGTTGAGGCATTTGTTCCCCAAATGCTGAACTACGAGTCGATAGGTGGGGTAAATTTCAAGAAGGGCTGCTATCCAGGCCAGGAAGTGGTTGCGCGCAGCCAGTTTCGCGGCACACTCAAACGCCGGGCGTTTGTGGTTCATTGCCCGGCCTTGCTGCAAGCGGGCCAGGAAGTATTTTCTGCCCAGTACCCTTCGCAACCGGTGGGTACGGTGGTGCAGGCTGCAATGGCTCCAGGAGGTGGCTCTGACGCCATCGTGTCATTGCAATTGGCTGCGGTGCAGAACGGGCCATTACTGGCAGCAGACTCTGCTTTGGAGCTACTGCCTCTCCCCTACGCGCTGCTAGAAGACATTTAAGTCATAGTTTTCTGGCTTCAAGCCCCACGGAGTCGCTGGTCGGATTCATAATTGTCAAACAAATCAACGCTTGGGGAAGGGATAGTCCGTTTATGTCTACGCCGCTTAGCAAAGAAGATGCATTCGCCCGTTTAGGTGCCATTACCCGGGAAATGCATGAAGCATTGACCGTACTGGGCGGGAGCCAGTTGCATGCGATTGTTGAAGAAATCCCCAATGCCCGTGATCGACTGGCGTATGTCGGAAAAATGACTGAAGACGCGGCCAACAAAGTGCTGACCCTGGTAGAAACCGCCAAACCAGAGTGCGACGATTTGGCCAGACGCGGCCTCGAACTCGGCGAATCTTTGGCTCGGCTGGCCGCATCCCCTGACTTGAGTGTGGACAAAGCGCGGGGCTTGATGGTGGTCTGTGGGAAGTTCGCCCAAAACACGGCCAAGTTTGCGGATGGGCAAGGCAACGTTCTGAGCGACATCATGATGGCGCAAGATTTCCAGGACCTCTCCGGCCAGGTCATCAAAAAGGTTATCGACATCATTACCCGCACCGAAATGCAATTGGTGCAATTGCTGGTGGACAGTTCTCCCAATGCGCCCGCCGAAGCAACAGCAGAGAACAACGTCGCTGTAACGGTTGACAACCATGTGTTGGAAGGCCCACAAACCGCAGAAAGTGCAATGAAGCAGGACGATGTGGATGATCTTTTGGCGTCCTTGGGTTTCTAGCCGTCAGTCCAAAAGCAGCACCATTTCTTGGTGTGGAATTCCGGCTTCAACAAACACCGGACCCCTGGCTCGAAAGCCCTCTCCCGCGTAAAAACCTTCGGCGCTACATTGGGCATGGAGCATGACTTCGCTGTCCCCGCGCTCCTTCGCAGCTTGAACCAAGGCCCGTAGCACCCGCAAGCCCAGGCCGGCGCCGCGCAGCACCTTGTGGGTTGCCATGCGGCCCACACGGGCGACACCCGGCACCTGTACCAATAGGCGGCCGCTGGCCACAACTTGGCCCAGTGCGTTGACCACCACCGCATGGTCGGCGCCAGCATCGGCTTCATCCCAAACCAACTGCTCGGAAATGGCTTGTTCGTCAACAAAAACCGTCCGACGCAGTGGCGTTATCCGTTCACCCCACGTCTGCCAGTCGCCAATTGCAGTTTGCACCAGCACTTGACCTGCCGACTGTTTGGCAAAGGCCTGGCGCAGCGCCTCAGGCACGGGCCGGGAGGTTTGGCTCACCGGATCAGCAAACACATAGAGCAGCTCGCCCGAGACCAAAAGCACATCACCACAGAAGATGCCACCTTCGAACACCATGGACGAGTTCCCCACACGCGCACAGCGAAGCCCGACATGCAGCATATCGTCGTAGCGTGCTGACGCGTGGTACTCCAAGGTCGCTTTCTTCACGTACATGTCGCCGCCCAGCAGCAGCATGCTCTCTTGGTAAGGCATGGCCAACGCCCGCCAGTAGTCACCCATGGCGGTGTCCAGGTACATCAGGTAATGGGCGTTGAACACGATGTGTTGCATGTCCACTTCCGCCCAGCGCACGCGCAAGCAATGAAAAAAACGAAAGTCTGAGCGTTGCAAAGTCATGTGAGTCTTGGTTTCAATGGGTGGAAAAAGCATTGCGCAGCGCGTGCGCTGCGTGCGCGTGCGCTTCAGCAGCTTGTGGAATGGCGCGGCCCATCTTGATGAATTCATGGACCGTTCCGCGATAAATCTCCAGCTCCACGGCCACACCGGCCATGCGCAAGCGGTCAGCGTACGCAACCCCTTCATCCACCAGTGGATCGCATTCTGCCAACCCGAACCAAGCCGGTGCCACACCGCTCAAATCGGCCTCCAACCCATCGCTGCCTTTTCCGTCCAGGGGCGCAAACCGCCAGTCGTCGCGGTCTGCAGCGCTTCGAACGTAGTGGTCAAAAAAGTAGGTGATATGTGGTTCCTCGAGCACAAAGCCGGATGCGAATTTTCGGTGGGACGGCGTGTTTTGATGCCCCGCACAACCTGGATAAAACAAGAGTTGCAAGGCCAGCCCAAGGCCCACGTTTTTGGCTTCAATGGCGCTGGCGGCAGCCAGCGTCCCACCAGCACTGTCGCCACCGACAGCCATCTTGGTCGAAACCAAGTTGCGCGTTGTGCCGGCTTGTGCCACCCAAGAAATGACATCCCAGGCATCGTTGTGGGCCACAGGAAACTTGTAATCCGGGGCCAGCCGGTAATCCACCGACAACACAGCGCACCCGGCGAGATGAGCGAGACGCCGGCACAGGCCATCATGGGTAGCCACACTGCCCACCGTAAATCCACCGCCATGAAAATAGACCAATACGGGCAGCGGCCCAGCGGCCGGTGCGTAGTGGCGAACCCCTATTGGGTGGCCATCGCGTGCAGACACCGCAAAGTCCTCAACCAAGTGCAGCTTCTGGGTGGGCAGCTCCAGAACATCGGCACCGGCAGCATAGGCCGCACGGGCTTGCTCTGGGCTCATGGCGTGCATGGGTACATGGCCAGCCCGGGCGATCCGGTCCATTACGCTGCGCATTGCAGGGGTCAATAGGGCACGCGGATTGGCGTGGCGGTCGTGGTGGTGACTCATGGAGGCAGGGCTTCTTGCTACATTGGTTGACTTCATCCTACACGGCAAACACTATGGCACTCATCTACTACGTCACCCAAATACAGTTTGAATGTGGTGCGGTGCGCTTGCTCAAACAAGAGTGCGAGCGCGTAGGTATCACCCGCCCCTTGATCGTGACCGACTCGGGTGTGAAAGCCGCAGGCATTTTGCAAAAGGCGCTGGACGCCTTGCCCGGCCTGGCGGTGGCCGTGTTTGACCAAACGCCCTCCAACCCCACCGAGGCGGCCGTGCGAGCAGCGGTGGCCATGTACCGGGCGCAAGGCTGTGACGGACTGATTGCAGTGGGTGGTGGCTCGGCCATTGACTGTGCCAAAGGTGTTGCCATTGCCGCAACCCACGAAGGCCCCCTGACCCACTACGCCACCATCGAAGGCGGCTCGGTACGCATCACCGAGCGCGTGGCGCCCATCATCGCAGTGCCCACCACCAGCGGCACCGGCAGCGAGGTGGCACGCGGTGCCATCCTCATCGTGGATGACCATCGCAAGCTCGGCTTCCACAGCTGGCATCTGGTGCCCAAGACTGCCATTTGCGACCCGGAACTGACACTGGGCCTGCCACCCAAGCTCACCGCAGCCACCGGCATGGATGCAGTTGCCCATTGCATGGAAACCTTTATGGCCCCCAGCTTTAACCCGCCTGCAGACGGCATTGCACTTGACGGGTTGGAACGCGCCTGGGCTCATATCGCCCGCGCCACAAGCAACGGCAGTGACCTGGAAGCCCGCACGCAGTTGATGAGTGCCAGCATGCAAGGGGCTATGGCATTCCAGAAAGGACTGGGGTGTGTGCACTCCCTGAGTCACAGCCTTGGCGGGGTAGACCCCCGCTTGCACCACGGCACACTGAATGCCATTTTTTTGCCCGCTGTCGTGGCCTTTAATGCGAAAGCCGAATCGATTCAAAAGGACAAGCGCCTGCAGCGCATGGCCCACGCCATGGGCCTGAGCACTGACAGTGATTTGGGCGATGCCCTGAGGGACATGAACGCCCGCTTGGACTTGCCGAAGGGCTTGGCGGAAGTCGGGGTCAAGCCCGCGCAGTTTGACTCCATCATCGCGGGTGCGTTGGCAGACCACTGCCACAAAACCAATCCCCGCATTGCCACGGCGGAGGAATACCGGGAAATGCTGCACGCCTCCCTTTAGAAAGTGCGCTCTGCAAAGCGCAATGGTCCCGGACGGATTAGCGCAGCCGACTGGCCAATGCCGGTGACAGGCTGCTCAAAAAGTCCTCTACCGCTTGGGTGTAACTGCCGGGCAGACCCAGTTGCGCATTGATGTCTCCATGGCTGAGATCCTGGGGCAGCACCTGCGCCCTAACGCCCAGTTGCGCGGCGTGGGCTGCAAAACCGCGCGCCTGATCACACGACTCTTCCCGTTGGCTTGAGCACACCGCCAGCAGGGGCTTGGCTCCCGCATGCAACTGCTGCAAAGGCGAACTGGCGGCCCAAAACGCGGGGTCCGTACCAAACGCCGCGTTGTACAGCCGGTAGTGCTTGCGCCCCATGATGGATGGAACGTCCAGTGCTGCGCTGTCCAGTGCCACAGTGCCCAACCAGGCTTTGGCACCCGCGTCGCTTCCCAATGTGGGGGACGAGGCCAGAAGTGCCACCAAGTGAGCCCCTGCAGAGTGGCCCATCAAGACAAATTGCTGCGGGTCCGCCCCCCAGTTGGCCGCCTGGCCTTGTGCCACGGCCAAGGCCTGTGCCACGTCGCGCACCTGGTCCAATGGGTCCGCCTCGGGTAACAAGCGGTTGTTGACCGATACAAACACCACCCCTTTCGGCAGCCAGCGGGCCGCTTTGTTGTCCACCACGCGGCCCATACGCTTGTCGCCGGTGCGCCAAGCGCCACCATGCACCATAAAAATCACGGGCGCAGCCCCACTGCCCTGAGCCTGCGAGGGTAGGTATACATCCATGCGCTGCTTGGGATCGCTGCCATACGCCACATCGCGAAGCACTTTGCCGCCCGCCACGGCCGCCGTTTGTGCCGAACCATACGGCGACTCTATCGATTGCTCCGCCGAGACACCTTCGCTCTTGGCAGAACGGCGCTCTTTCATCCGTTCCAGCACAGGCCCGGCAGCAGCCGCAGTGGCGCCAAGCATGAGTGCGCAAATGACAGCATGAGAGAGTGAGCGGGCAACAAGTGACTTCATAGAGGGCGTACCAGGTTCATGTCAGGCTTGTCCAGCCAGGCGATGAACTCGTCCACCATCTGCTGGCTCGCGCGGGTGGCAGCCGTCCATGCCTTCACCCGCCCAGCCAAATCATTGCCGTAGTACGTAAAGTCCTTGCGGTCTGGCAGTTTTCCGTTTGGTAAAGTTTTCACCCACTCAGGGTTGGGTGCCAGCACCACCATGGTGTCCAGAAAGGCGGTCGCACCATGGCGCCACTTGAGCCCCTTGTCCAGCCAGCCAGGCACCACGCTTTTTTGGAAGTGGGGGTACAACACCAATCCTTCAGCCTCAAAACCATTGCTAGCGCTCATGGAGTATGCGCTACCAGCTCCTTTTTTTATAGCGTCACGGGCGCCTGAATAGTTCAGGTGCAGGTGGTAATCGGTGATGCCGCCATCCCAGTATGCACCTGGGGGGGCGCCGGGAATATTGTGGATGGCCTTGAGCACAAAAGGAATCGAGCAACTCGCCTGCAAGGCCGGGTTGAAGTTGGCTTCGCTCAAGGCGACCTGACGTGTGCGGTAGTCGCCCACGGCAAAGGGCAAGGGGGCGCATAACGCCCCGGGAACCGCATGGGGACTGGAAAAAACCACCCGCTCCAGCCAGGCCCCCATGGCTTTGCGGTGCACCGTATTGGATAGAAAGGCACCCAAGTAACCCAGTGGCGTGCGCAGACCATGTTCCGTACGCAGCACATGGCGTCCGCGTGATGTGACGATGTGCAGCCGAAACCGCGGATGCTGCAGGACTTCAGGAACCCGCCCGCCATAAAAGGCTTTGAGGCTATGGCCAAAACTTTCACTCACTTGCTCCGCGCTCACGCGCTTTTGCCCGGGTGCCAGTTCGTAATGCTGGTGTATGTAGTCATGCTCCAGCCGAACGAAGGCGGCAACCGGATCATTCAGGCATGCACTGGCCATGCGCCAAGCGCCAATGGACGCACCCACCAAGTCCACCGGTTGTTGCGAGCGGGCTAGCCAGTCGCCAAAAATGAACCGGTCCAAGGGCCCCAGTATCAGGCCCTTTGGCCCACCTGCTGCGCCGGGGATGGTCCGAATGTCCCCAGGTTGCAGCCCATTGGAAGCCAAAGCGGCCCGCGCTTTGGGACCTGCATAAATGTGAAGTGCTTGCATGGTGAGGGCCAGGCTCGCCCTTACGAGTACGCCATCCAGTCAAACGGGTCTTGCTGCAAAACCATATCAATATCGAGCCCCAGTGTGACACCCACGGAGCCGGGAAAGGTCACGGCCAGCCCACGTTGGGTCAGTTTGGCTTCTTTGCCTCGGGCACGCCAGGCCGCTAAATGAATGACCCCCGCAAGCGGCTCATACACATGGTTTTCAAACGGCGCGTATTGGTGCTCCAGGGCGTCGACCATAGGCTGGGGAAACTGCCACATACGGGCATACCCAGCGCTCACATTGGCGTAGCTGTAACCCAAAACTTTGCGCTCCACTGTCGCCCGGTTCATGCCCAAGGGGGGCGCCTCCTGGCTGATTTCAGCAGTCATGTCGGGCATCGCCAAATGCATGGCCAGTTCGCCTACCGCATGGATCAAGCCGCAGGTAAAAGCGGCTTGCTGGTTGAGGCGTACCAGGCCCGCCAACGAACGCGAAACCCGGGCCACATCCAGGCTGTAATCCCAAAATGGCTGCAATTGAATACCGGGCACTGCTTTGAGAGAGGCAGCCGCAGCCGCAGCTTGCGCCATGGCAGCTACCTGGCTCAAATTGAGCAAGGCCAGCGCTTCCGAGACGCTGCTGATCTTGCCCGAGAGTTGGAAAAAATCAGAGTTGGCCAGTTGCAACAACCGGGTGGTCAACGCCGGATCGGTGCTGATCAATTGGGTGACCTTCTTGAGGTCAATTTCGGCCCGAGCCAATTCATTGAGCAGCAGTGCTACCACTTTGGGAATGCTGGGCAGGTCGAACTGCCGCTCCAGCAATGCACTCAGTTTCATGGTGTTTTGCTCCACTTACAACGACTTTTGAGTTCCCAATTATGGTACGCCTATTAACGCTTGAGCTTGGCAAAGGCGGAGGCCATGGCAGAGTTGCCTGAAAATCCGCCGTCTTGGCGACCATTCTGCTGGCGCTCTCCGCGCGCAGGGCCTTGGTAGCGGTTGTCCCCTGCCCTGTCGCCGCTACGGGCTGCAGCAGGCGCCGCACCAATTTTCATGGTCAGGCTGATGCGCTTGCGCGCCACGTCCACTTCTTGCACTTGCACCTTCACGATGTCACCGGTCTTGACGACTTCGCGCGCGTCGTTCACAAACTTGTGGGCCAACTGGCTGACGTGGACCAGGCCGTCCTGGTGCACACCCAAGTCCACAAAGGCGCCGAACTGGGCGACGTTGCTCACGGTGCCCTCCAGGATCATTCCCTCCTTCAAGTCGGAGATATCTTCCACCCCATCGTTGAAGCGGGCCACCTTGAAGTCCGGGCGTGGGTCGCGGCCAGGCTTTTCCAGTTCGGAAAAGATGTCCTTCACCGTAATCACACCAAACTGTTCGTTGGCAAACAGCTCTGGCCGCAAGGATTTCAGTACTTCAGCGCGCCCCATGATCTCTGTTACCGGCTTGCCGGTTTGGGCAATGATTTTTTCAATGACTGGGTAAGTTTCCGGGTGCACACCGGTCATGTCGAGCGGGTTGCTGCCGCTACGGATGCGCAAAAAACCTGCGCTTTGTTCAAACGTTTTGGCACCCAAGCCGGTGACTTTCATCAAATCTTGGCGACTGCCAAACGCACCATTGGATTCGCGCCAGCGCACCACAGCTTTGGCCACGGTACCCGACAGGCCAGAGACGCGCGACAGCAGCGGAACGCTGGCGGTATTCAGGTCCACACCAACCGAGTTCACACAGTCCTCCACCACCGCATCCAAGGTCTTGGCCAGTTCACTCTGGTTCACATCGTGCTGGTACTGGCCAACGCCTATGCTTTTCGGGTCAATCTTCACGAGTTCGGCCAAGGGGTCTTGCAGGCGGCGTGCAATAGATGCGGCACCACGCAGGCTCACATCCACGTCTGGCATTTCCTGAGAGGCGAACTCGCTGGCGGAATAGACCGACGCGCCCGCTTCGGACACGACAACTTTCTCCACCTTGATCTCGGGCGCACCCGCCTGCACAGCCATTTTGGCCAGCAGCTTGATCAAATCAGCCGCCAGCTTGTCCGTCTCACGGCTGGCCGTGCCGTTGCCTATCGCAATCAGGTTCACGCCGTGTTTGGCGCACAACTTTCCTAGCGTATGTAACGAGCCTTCCCAGTCCTTTCGCGGCTCGTGCGGAAACACGGTGGCGGTTTCCACCAGCTTGCCGGTAGCATCCACCACGGCCACTTTCACGCCGGTACGGATGCCGGGGTCCAATCCCATCACCACACGCGGGCCAGCCGGCGCGGCCAACAACAGGTCGCGCAGGTTGTCGGCAAACACCTTGATGGCGACTTTTTCGGCGTCTTCACGCAAGCGGGCGAACAGGTCGCGCTCGGTAGACAGGCTCAGCTTCACCTTCCACGTCCAGCCCACGCATTTGCGGATCAAGTCATCCGACGCGCGCCCCTGGTGGCTCCAGCCCAGCTTTAGCGCAATGCGGCCTTCGGCCAGGGAGACTACGGGAAGTGCTACTTTTTTTGTAGCTGCTTGCGCAGATGCAACGGGGGCTACAGGCGTACTTGACTCTGGAAGTATCAACTTGGCGTCCAGAATGTCCAAAGACCGGCCGCGAAACACGGCCAGCGCACGGTGGCTGGGGACGCGACCTATCGGCTCGTCATAGTCAAAATAATCGCGGAACTTGGAGACGTCAGGGTTGTTTTCATCTTTGCCCTCTGCCAGTTTGCTATGCAGCAAGCCTTCGTTCCAGAGCCAGGCACGCAGGTCCTGCACCAGCACCGGGTCTTCGGCCCAACGCTCGCTCAACAAGTCGCGCACGCCATCCAACACAGCCTGCACCGTCGAGAAATCGGGTAGCTTGTCCTCGCCCGGCGCTGCTTCCTTGAACGGAATCACATAGGCCAATACTGCCTCTGCAGGCACGAGCGTGGGATTGGCAAACAGGGCATCTGCCAAGGGCTCCAGCCCGGCTTCTTTGGCCAACTGTCCCTTGGTGCGACGCTTGAGCTTGAATGGAAGGTAGATGTCTTCCACTTCTTGTTTGGTTGCGGCATTGTGGATAGCCGCCATCAGCCCAGCAGTGAGCTTGCCTTGTTCGTCTATTGCCTTGCACACCGCCTCTTTACGGTCGCGCAGTTCACGCAGGTAGCCCAAGCGGGTTTCCAGTTCCCGGAGTTGAATGTCGTCCAGCCCGCCAGTGACTTCCTTGCGGTACCGGGCAATAAACGGAACGGTTGCGCCTTCGTCCAGCAGGGCGACAGCTGCCTCTACTTGTTGCGGACGAACTTGGATTTCTTGCGCGATTTGCGCGATGATTTTCTGCATGGGGAGTAACGGAGGCGAACGAGAAAAGATGGTCACCGAAAGGTGACAAAAACGTGGGTAATGGGATTAAGCAGAGTGCAGGAGTGCCTTGGCGGCCTCAATCCTATCCGTCAGCGCGACTTGCGGGTCGTTCATTATCTGCAACAAAAATTCTTTGGCATTCAAACGAGCCGCGCTGGCTTCCTTGGGTGGGGCTTCTTGGCCACTGGGCGGAGCGAAATTTGATTCGACCGCAGGCGTTTCATCGCCTTTTTTGGACTTTAAGCGATGCAGCACGTCGTAAAACTGTGAAGCCTTTATCGATGCCAGTCGCGAGAGAATATCCGCTTGCTGATCTGGGTTCGGCTGCACATCCAGCCAAGGCTGCTCTCCGAAAACAGCGACCAGATCTGGACTGACGAATGCGGACCAGTTTCCAGTGTCCGCATGTTGCGATGGGATGGCAGGTGTTTGCACGACAGTGCCAGAGGGCTCACTGCTTGGATAAATGCAGATGCGGCTGTCTGGCACTGCACCCAAGTATTGGGTCCGCAGCGCAGCCAAAAAATCTGCGGCGTCCTCGGCCTTGACCGGCTCGGACACGGAGAACCACAGCTGCAATCCGTCCACTCCCGAGACCGCTACCGCCGTCGCCGGCAGATCCCAGTCGTTTTGCGCAGCTTGCCACACGGCGGACAACGCCATCCAATCTGCCGGCTTGGATAACTCCAGCACCATCGCTTTCACCGTGCCGTCAGTCGCCACCAGAGGCCCGAATTCGGCTAAAGCCGGTGGAGTCACGCCATACAGGCGGGAAAACTCTGTCTTATAGCGGCTCATCGCCCTAACAATTGGCCCGCTTGGCGGACTCAACCGCACTTGGGGTCACATACGGCCTGCGATTTTCCAATGAACTTGCGTGTTTTCAGTTCACTGCGGGGGCGGTGCTTCCCACACAAGAAACAGGACATGGTCGCGCCTCCGGGGCTGGACGCAGTCAGGAACGGAGAACCTCCGACCTTGGACTTGTACCGCAGTCCGTCTTCAAGGATCTTAGTTTTGTCTGTTGGCTTGCTCATACCCCGATTTTACGTTGTTGCTGGCCCAAATTCTGCTTTCCCCTATCGCAACAGAACTGTCAGACACCCTTGTTACTATGGTCTGACTGTTGATCAGAACCGAAAGGGCCCTTCTACATGCAAGTTGTACCGTCTTCCGCCAGTGTTAACACGCCACTTGGGGACACCAGCCACGGCCACAGGGAATCTGCCCGCTTTCGCTTTTGCTCTGGGCGATGCCAGGGCGAGCGCCCCCCAGAGGGAGGCGTTGAGCTTTCGCCGGGAAGATGGCGCTGCAGCATTTGCTGGATGGAAATGGCGCGAAAGCGTAGTTAAAACACTACAACTTGGCGCCCAGCAGCCCGCCCCCTCGTTCGGGCGGCTGTACATGGCGCTTTGATGGCTTCACTTTTCTGGTGCGTATGGCTTCCACATTGCGGTTCATCCAGTGGCGGATAAAACGCGTGTAGAGCCACTGTTTGATACCTGACAAGTTGACACCCTGCTGTTGGTAAAAGGCATCTGGCGTATCAAACACCCCAAAGTCCCGGTTGATGCCCTCTTTTTGAATGAACGTATCTTGCCCGTGCCAGTCGACACCCGGCGCCTGCAGATTGGTCGTTGCCACACCGAAACCACAAAAACTGCCTTCCACGTCCGCAAAGCCCTCTTGCAACGCATTCAAGTACGGCCTGTCGAGAATAAAGCCCTCTAACCGAACCCAGCGGTCTTCGAACAACACCTCCACCCAACTGTGCAGAATAGACGGTGGCGCCAACTGGTAGGCCAAACCGGTAATCGCTCCGCGCTGCAGTGCTTTGTTGATGGTGAACCCATGAAAGCGGCAAGGAATGCCGACGGCACGCAGCAGCGCCATGAACAGATTCCCCTTGGTGTTGCATTGACCCAACCCGTCTGAGAGCACCTGTGAGGCTGGGAGGTTGTCACTGGCTTTGTAGCCAAAAGCCACTTCATCGCGGACAAAGTCATAGACCGCACCGATCCGCGCAGTGGGATCTAACGCCCACCAACCTCTATCGATAACCAGGCGTTGGATGTCTGGGTGTTGAAAATCCAGGATCGTACTGGCGTCGGTCCAGCGGCTTGCGGTTGTTTTGTTTGGCATCAGAAACTCCTTGCTTCAATGTAAGGACTCTATTGAGAACCCTGTATCAACTTCAGAGTCAAGCCTTAAAATTCAACCTGTGTATACAAGCGACGCTTGGGAGAACCCTCCATGAAAATCGGCGAACTGGCCAAAAAAACTGGCACCCAGGTGGAGACCGTGCGTTACTACGAACGGGAGGGCCTGCTACCTACTCCCCTGCGGACCGATGGCAACTACCGCCTTTACGGCGACAACCATGTCGAGCGGCTGTCCTTTATCCGCCATTGCCGCTCGCTGGACATGACTTTGGGCGAGATCCGCACCCTGCTGGGCTTTAAAGACGCACCCGAAGACAACTGCGAACAAGTCAATATCTTGTTGGACGAGCACATTGGCCATGTCGCCCAGCGCATCCAAGAGCTACGCGCACTGGAGCAGCAGTTAAAAGATTTACGCGCGCAGTGCCAAGAAACGCAACAGTCCGCACGCTGCGGCATCCTGAGCGAGCTGTCATCTGTTTCAAGAGCCCAGCCGGCGCACGTGTCACCGGCCCATGTGCATGGGACCCACGCCCGGGCGGGTCAAACTGCCGTCAAGCGCCGATAGCGCGCAACACCTGTGCCGGTATGCGGCGAGGCTTGAGCGTATCGGCCTGCACACATCCAATACGAATTTGGCCTTGCGCCAGCAGCGTGTCGCCTCGCCACGCCTCTTGCGCCAGCACCATGCTGGCTGCGCCCCGCTCCACCACTTGCACGCTCACCACAATCGAGTCGTCCAGCTTGGCCGGCGCCAAGTAACGCATGTGCACTTCAGCCACTACAAACATGGCGCCGGTCTCTTCGCGCAGCACTTGCTGTCCCACTCCGGCAGCACGCAGCCATTCGGTACGGGCGCGTTCAAAAAACTTCAAGTAGTTGGCATAAAACACCACGCCACCCGCATCCGTGTCTTCCCAATAGATGCGGATGGGAAATGGATTGGGAAGTGGGGGTACGACGCCCAAGCTGGCAACCGAAGTCACAGCGACTGCGCAAGCGCCAACAGTTGGTCGGTGGCCACTCCCCAACCCGCATGAAAACCCATGGCCTCATGCTGGGCCTTATCCTCCGCACTCCAGTGCAGCGCACGTGCGGTGTAGCGTGTATGGCCGTCAGCGGTGTCTTGCAGGGTAATCTCACCCACCATAAATGGCTTGGCCGGCACCCAGCCCGTATGGAAAGCGTCGGTAAACACCAGTTTGGTGTCCGGCACCACCTCGAGGTACACCCCATCGTTGGGCACCTGCTCGCCGTTGGGGCCCACCATGTGGGTGAAGAAGCGACCGCCACTGCGGAGATCCAACACTGCCTCGCTTACACCCCAAGGCTTGGGGCAAAACCATTGCATCAGGAGCACAGGTTCGGTCCAGCAGCGCCAGACTTTGGCACGCGAAACAGGAAGAATGCGCTCCAGCGTGAGGGCATGTTCGGCAATGACGATAGGCATGGTGGGGCTCTAGAGTTCGGCCAAAGTGTAGCGGACCCCACAGGCCTGGACGGGCATAAAAAAGCGGGCTTCAATGCCCGCAATTCTTGGTAAAGGCAACCCGAAGGTTTACTTCTTTTTCTCCATCATTTTTTTGCATTCCATCTTCATCTTCTCGTCCGCTTTTTTCTCGTCCATCTTTTTGCATTCTTCCATCTTCTTTTCGTCCATCGCACCTCCATGGGAGGCAGCAAGTGCGCTGAAAGACAAAGTGGAAATAGTTGCGGCAAATACAACTGACAGTAGCTTGTTCATGGGTTAACTCCAATGACTCGATGGTTAGCTGCCACCACAATAGGCGACAACTCACTCTACAACACTTATGGAAATCGTTTGGTTGACAGCTCTATTCCGCACAAGGGTTTGTACGGGCCTTGCGATCTGCTTGGTGGCCAGCGTGGCAGTCTCTGCACCCTACACCCCGCACAGCGACACCGAAGTGCTGGAGAAACTGCCCACTCGCCCCACCGACACCACCGCCCGCGAACTGACCGCGCTACGCGCCGCCCTCGCGCAGGCGCCCCAGGATGCGCAGCGGGTGAACGACTTGGCGCGGCGCTACTTTGCGCTCGCAAATGCGCGGGGCGACCCGCGCTATGTGGGCTATGCCGAGGCAGTGGTAGGCCGCTACACCGGCCCATTGCCTCCCGAACTGCTGACCCTGCGCGGCATGCTGCGCCAATACCGCCATGACTTTGCAGGTGCGCTGCAAGACTTTGCCACAGCGCTTCAACAGGACCCCGACTACGCGGTCGCCCACGCCTGGCGCGGCGCCATTTTTCTGGTGCAGGCCGACTACCCTGCGGCGCGCCTGGAGTGTGAAGCACTACAGAAGCTGGGGCGCGACACCCTGGCCGGCGGCTGCCTGGGCTTGGCGCAGGCTTATGGAGGGCAGTTAGAGGCAGGCTATGCCACCTTGTTAAGCGCACTGCGCCAGAGCAACGATGCAGGCAACCGCCTGTGGCTCTTGACCCGGCTGGGTGAAGTGGCCGCTTGGCAAGGCCAAACCGCCAAAGCGCGGACGCATTACCAAGAAGCCATGGCACTGGGCTTGGACGATGTCTACCTGCTGGCAGCTTGGACCGACTTTTTGCTCGACACCGGGCAGCCCGCTGACGTCGTGAAGCTTCTGGCCACATGGGAGTCTGCCGACAGCCTGCTGCTGCGCTTGGCCGAAGCCGAAGCGGCCCTGCAACGCCCTTCCGCTGCGCGCCACCAAGCGATGTTGCGCGACCGATTTGCCGCCGCCCGCGCACGCGGCGACACCACCCACCGCGCCGAGGAGGCCCGCTTTGAATTGAGGTTGCGCAAAGACCCGCGCACTGCGCTGCGCCTGGCGCAAGAAAACTACGCCATTCAACGCGAGCCGCGCGATGCCCGCATCCTGCTGGAAGCTGCCACGGCAGCCAAGGCCCCGGCGGGTGCCCAAGCGGCGCGTGACTGGTTAACACGCAGTGGTTTTGAAGACATGCGCCTGCGCCGCTTGGCAGAGGTGGCACCATGAACTGGCGCAATTTCTGGTACAGCGGCCTTCTCGCTGCCTTGGGGTTGTGCGCCCTGCCCGCCTGGGCCCACAAGGCAAGCGACAGCTACCTCGTACTCCAGGTCAATGGAGCGCAGGTTACTGGCCAATGGGACATTGCCCTGCGGGATATCGACTTTGCCATTGGGCTGGACGCGGATGGAAACGCAGACATCACCTGGGGCGAGCTGCGCGCCCGCCATGCCGACATTGCAGCGTGGGCCACCAGCGCGCTCACGCTGGAGCGCGGCGGCGTCTGCCCGCTGCGCGTCATACAACACCAGGTAGACGAACATACCGACGGTGCCTATGCGGTGCTCACCCTGGAAGCCACGTGTCCGGCAGCCGGTGGCGACTTGGCGCTTCACTACCGCCTGCTGTTTGAGCTGGACGCGCTGCACCGCGGCCTGCTGCGCCTGGAGCTGGATGGACTGACCCATTCCGCCGTCTTGTCCCCCGACGCAGCGCACCCGCGCTTTGCCGTGGGTGAGGCATCGCGCCTATCGCAATTTGGCCAGTTTCTGGTGCAAGGTGTCTGGCACATCTGGATCGGGTTCGACCACATCTTGTTTTTGCTTTCGCTGTTGCTGCCAGTGGTGCTGGTGCGCCGCAAGGGTGCATGGCAGGGCGTAGGCCGTTTTCGGGATGCGCTGCGCGAGGTGTTGTGGGTTGTCACCGCATTCACCGCAGCCCACTCCATCACGCTGTCGCTGGCCGCGTTGCGGTTGGTGGAGCTGCCCTCGCGCTGGGTGGAATCCGCCATTGCACTGTCCGTGGTACTTGCGGCGGCCAACAACCTGAGGCCCGTGGTGGGTGAACGGCGCTGGATGGTGGCGTTCGGATTTGGTCTGATTCATGGCTTCGGCTTTGCCAGCGTGCTGGCCGAGCTGGGCTTGCCGCAGGAGACGCTGGTGCTTAGTTTGGTGGGCTTTAACCTGGGTGTCGAGGTGGGGCAACTGGCCATCGTCGCGGTGTTTTTGCCCCTGATTTTTTTGCTACGCAACACCCCCTTCTACCGTGGTGGCATCTTTGTCGGAGGGTCCTTGCTCACCATGGCTATTGCTCTCGTATGGTTGGCAGAGCGGGTGCTGGACCTGCAACTGTTCGGGACCTAGCAACTATCTGTTGGGAGGCGCTGCCAACAGGTGCCCCCAACGATGCAAAAGGCAAAAACCTACTTGCCACCCAGTCCCATTGACCGGGTAATCACCTCTTTCATGATCTCATTGGTGCCACCATATATTCGCTGTACGCGCGCATCAGCGTAGGCCCGGGTAATCGGGTACTCCCACATATAGCCGTAGCCACCAAACAACTGCACACATTCGTCCATCACTTTGCACTGCAGGTCGGTGGTCCAGTACTTGGCCATGCTGGCCGTCGCCGTGTCCAGCTTGTCCTGGCAGACCAGTTCGCAGCATTTGTCGACAAACACGCGCGCCACCTGCACCTCTGTTTGCAGCTCGGCCAAGGTAAACCGGGTGTTTTGAAAGTTGGCTACGGGCTGGCCAAACACTTTGCGCTCTTTCACATAGTCCACGGTCCAGTCGATGGCGGCCTGCGACGCACCGACGGCGCCAATCGCGATCTGCAACCGTTCCCAGGGCAGTTGCTCCATCAGGCAAATGAACCCTTTGTTTTCATACGCCTTGCCGCCCAGCAGGTTGTCCGTCGGTACGCGCACATTGTCAAAAAATAGCTCGGACGTGTCTTGCGCCTTCATGCCCATTTTCTTCAGACGCTTGCCCACACTGAACCCCGCCATGCCGCGCTCTACCAGCAGCAAACTGGTGCCCTTGCCACCGGCGGCGGGGTTGGTCTTGGCCACCACCACCACCAGGTCGGCATGCCAGCCGTTGGTAATAAAGGTCTTGCTGCCGTTGAGCAAATAGCTGCCGTCGGCCTGCTGGATGGCCGTGGCCTTGATGCCCTGCAGGTCAGAGCCCGCTGCCGGCTCGCTCATGGCAATGGCGCCCACCATCTCGCCGCTGGCCAGCTTGGGAAGGTACTTGGCTTTCTGCGCTTGCGTGCCGTAATGCAGGATGTAGGGGGCCACAATTTCGCTGTGCAGCCCAAAACCAATGCCCGTAAACCCGCTGCGCGCCAATTCCTCCATTTGAATCACCGAGTACAGCTTGTCTGCGTCTGAGCCGCCGTACTCCTCAGGCATGGTCGTGCACAGGTATCCATTGGCACCAGCTTTGTTCCACACCTCCCGCGCCACAAACCCCTGCTCCTCCCATTCGGCATGAAAAGGCGCGATCTCTTTGTCCATAAACCGGCGAAAACTGTCACGAAAGGACTCGTGGTCAGGGGAAAAAAGTGTGCGTTCGATCATGGTAGGCCCCAGCAGAAAAGAAACAACAGGAAAGGACTGAATTTAGAAAAGCAATTGCTTGGTAAAAAGAATATACCGCATCGCCCGGTTTTCGGTATGGGCTGAAACGCCAATCTCCATAGCGAATACATTCCAAGGGGCATTCCCCAGAGCGTTCTCTTGTGGTAGCCTGCCAAAGCGTCGCCCCAATCGCAGCGCGACGAACGGAGTCCCCACAATGCCCGCACCTTTGTCACCGGTCCGTGTTTTGATCGTCGAAGACGAAATGGTGGTCGCACGTGACCTGAAAGTGCAACTGCACGAAATGGGCTATCTGGTGGTAGGCCATACGCCGCGAGGCGAAGACTCCATTCGCATGTGTGGCGAACTGCACCCCCATGTAGTGCTCATGGACATTGAGCTCGCCGGGGCCATGGACGGTGTGGTCGCGGCCCAAGACGTACGGGACCAGTTTGGTTTGCCGGTCATTTTCTTAACCGCCTATGCCGCCGACGACATCCTGGCGCGCGCCAAAATGGCTGAGCCCTATGGCTACATCCTCAAGCCGTTTTCGGAACGCGAACTCAAAACGGTGCTGGAAATGGCCCTGTACAAGCACGGGGCAGAAACCCGCTTGCGCGATGCTGCACTGCAAAACCAGACCATTCTGGACAACATGTTGGACGGCGTGATCACCATCGATGAACGCGGCCTGATCGCGTCGTTCAACAACGCCGCTTGCACGATTTTTGGCTACGCGCGCGACGAGGCTTTGGGCGCCAATGTGTCCATGCTGATGCCGGAACCTCACCATGGTCATCATGATGGTTATTTGCACCAATACCGCACTACCGGAGATGCGCGCATGATTGGTGTTGCCCGTGAGGTGCAAGGCTTGCACAAAGATGGCCGTGTTTTCCCCATGGCACTCTCGGTGAGTCGTGCAACGCAAGGCGGGCAAACCACCTTCATTGGTCTGGTGCGTGATCTGTCCGCACACCAGCAGAACCAAGACGAGATTCGCCGCCTTGCCTTCTACGACACACTCACCGGCCTTCCCAATCGCCGCCTGCTAGTGGACCGGTTGCAGCAGGCGATGCTCGCCTCCTGGCGTACGGGAAAGTACGGTGCGCTCATGTTTTTGGACCTGGACCACTTCAAACAACTGAACGATTCCCTGGGCCATGATGTGGGTGACGAGCTGCTCAAGCAAGTGGCCGAGCGGCTTCGCTCTTGCGTGCAAGAGGGCGACAGCGTCGCCCGCCTGGGCGGCGATGAATTCGTGGTGCTGCTTGAGAGCCTCAGTAGCCATGCACTCGACGCAGCCACCCAAAGCAAGCTGGTAGCCACCAAAATCCTGGAAGCGCTGGGCCGCCCTTACCAACTGCACAACCACACGTACACCAGTACGCCCAGCATTGGTATTGTCGAATTTCATGAAGACAAGCGCAGCCTCGAAGACCTGATGAAAATGGCCGACGTGGCCATGTACCAAGCCAAGTCTTCGGGGCGCAATACCATTTGCTTTTTCGACCCCCAATTGCAGGCTGCGGCCGCCGAGCGCAGCGCGTTGGAAAAAGACCTGCGCCACGGCGTGGCCAACCATGCGTTTGTGCTGTATTACCAAGTGCAGGTCAACGACCAAGGTGAACCTACCGGCACAGAAGCCCTGGTGCGTTGGAACCACCCGGAACGTGGCATGGTGTCGCCCGCAGAATTCATCCCCTTGGCGGAAGAAACCGGCGTCATTTTGGAGCTTGGCCAGTGGGTGTTGGAAACTGCTTGCGCGCAACTGGTGCAATGGTCCCAAAGCCCAGTTACTGCGCACTGGACCGTGGCCGTGAACGTGAGCGCCTCCCAATTTGGGCAAGCCAGTTTTGTCGCCAACGTGGATAGAGCATTGCAAAAAACCGGCGCCTCGGCGCGCCTCCTCAAGCTGGAGCTGACGGAAAGCATGTTGATAGAGGATGTGGACGCCATCATCGTCAAAATGAATGCACTCAAACAGCGCGGAGTGGCCTTTTCGCTGGACGACTTTGGCACCGGATATTCGTCCCTGACCTACCTCAAGCGTCTGCCGCTTGCCCAACTCAAGATCGACCAGTCGTTTGTGCGCGATGTGCTGACAGACCCCAGTGACGCCATCATTGCCCGCACCATTTTGGCCCTGGGGCATAACTTGGGGCTCAAAGTGATTGCAGAGGGGGTGGAGACTGCAGCGCAGCACCAGTTTTTGGTGGGCTTGGGCTGCGATGCGTTCCAGGGTTACTTCTTTGGAAGGCCGATGGCCGCCCCAGCCCTTGTGCAGCAAGCGCAAGCAGCTATGGATTCAGGAGCCAACAGTTGAGTTCAGACGGGGCTCAAAAGACCACGAAGACGCCGCCCACGGTGAAGCGTTCAGCATTGTCTTTCCAAGTCATTTATGCCTCTAACCCTTACTGAGCGTGCGCAAGCAGCTATGCAAACCATAGCAGAAATAGCTGCCGCCGTGTGGCGCTCTTTGCAAATGCGGCTCACGTTGACCAGCGTGGTCATTCTGCTGGTGAGCATATGGGGTACGGCAGCCTATGTGAGCACAGAATTGCACGACGACTTGGAGCGACTGTTGGGTGAGCAGCAGTTGGCCGTGGCATCCGCCATCGCCACCGGCATTGACAGCGACATGCATGAGCGGGTCAGCGCCCTGGAAGCCTTGGCCACCACTCTGGAGCCGTTCATTCAAAAGGGCCCTTCTGCTCTTCAAGCCGAATTGGTGAACAAACCAGCTTTTCAGGTGCTGTTCAATTTGGGGGTGGTTGCCATGACCGCCGACGGTACCGTAGTCGCTGACAACCCATCCCCACCGGGACGCAAGGGGCTCAATCTCATGTCCAACCCCGATGTGCAGCGCACCCTGCAATTGGGAATACCCACCATTGGTAGCCCCCACATGAGCCCAGTGCTAAAGGCGTCTGTGTTTTCCATTTTGGTACCAGTACTTGATGCCAATGGCAAGGTACTTGGTGCGCTCGGGGGTCTCACAAATTTGGACCAGCCAAATTTTCTGGACATCGTCCCTTCCGCCCAATACGGCAAAACCGGAGGGTTCCTGCTGGTGGCCCCTGAGCAGCGGTTGGTGGTGACCGCCACTGACAAAACCCGCATCATGACGGCACTGCCCCCACCCGGGGTCCACCCCCAAATGGATGCCATGATGTCCAAGGGCATGGGAACCGAAACCTGGGTAAGCCCCAGTGGGGTGGAAGTGCTGACCTCGGGCGCAACCATACCGACCTCTGGCTGGATGGTGGGAGTGAGCTTGCCTACAGCAGAGGCGTATGGGCCCATCCACCGGGTGCAGCAGAGCGCCGCCGGTGTGGCGCTGGCCCTGAGCGGCATAGCCGCCCTGCTGGTGTGGTGGTTGCTCCAGCGCCAACTAGCCCCCTTGAACGAGGCGGCCATGGCCTTGCGCCTGCGCGCTGGCATGCCATCGCACCACTTCCCCCTGCAAGTGGTGCGCAACGATGAAATTGGCGATGTGATTGAGGGATTCAACACCCTGCTCCAGGAACTGCACCAACGCGAACGCGTTTTGCTTGGCACCACCAGCGCATTGGAAGTTGCAGCCGCATTGCAAGAGAGCACCGGCGCGATGGCGCAAGTGGGCGGCTGGCAGGTGGAGATAGCGACCATGAAGCTCACGTGGACGCGCGAGACTTTTCGCATTGCTGAACGAGAAAGCACCATTGAGCCGCCCCTTGAGGAGGGCATCAACCTGTTTGCGCCCCAGGCCAGGCCCGCCATTTCTGCAGCGGTGCAAGCAGCCATCGACTTGGGCACGCCCTACGATCTTGAGCTCCCCATCATTGGCGAACGGGGTACCCACAAATGGGTGCGGACACAAGGGTTTGCGGTCATGGAGAAGGGTGAAACGGTTCGCCTCCATGGCACGTTTCAGGACATTACCGACCGCAAACAGAACGAACTGCTCAAAGCCGCCACCCTGGCCGAGAAGACAGCCTTGCTCAACGAAGTACACCACCGGGTAAAAAACAACCTTCAGGTCATCTCCAGCCTGCTGCGTCTGGAGGCCGCGCGCGTAGGCACCAACGGCAGCAATACCAAGACGGTGCTAAACGACATGCAGGCTCGGGTGCGCTCCATGGCGCTGCTGCATGAGTCGCTGTACCGCACCGGGGTCTTTGCGTCGGTGGATTTGGCGGCGTACTTGCGGCAACTGGCACAACAGTCGTTTCGGGCCTTCACGTTCAACCATGCCCACGTGCGCCTCGAGCTGGACTTGGCGGTCGTTCACTTGGGCATGGACCAAGCCTTGCCATGCGGGCTGCTGGTCAATGAGCTGCTCAGCAATGCCACCAAACACGGCTTCCCAGACGGGCGCGCCGGAGCGGTCCGCGTTGAACTATTGGCGTTGGGAGGCGGTCGCTGCCGCGTGTGCGTGAGCGACAACGGTGTGGGCTTGCCGCACGACTTTGACCAACGGCGGGAAAAATCATTGGGTCTGCAGCTGGTGGGCGACTTGTGTACCCAATTGGGTGGTGCGCTGGAGGTGGGCCCGGGCCCAGGTAGCCATTTTTCTGTCGAGTTTGACTGCGAACGCGAGGTTGAAGCATGACGCAGGCCCGCATCATGGTGGTGGAAGATGAGACCATCGTCTCCCGCGACATCGCGGCCCAACTCCAGTCGCTCGGGTACCAAGTGGTGGGGCACGCGACGCACGGCGACGAAGCCATCACGATGGCCATGGAGCTGCGTCCCGATTTGGTGTTGATGGATATTCAGCTGGCGGGGCACCTTGACGGAATTTCGGCAGCGCTGAGACTGCGTGAGGAAGCCATGATTCCCGTGGTTTTTCTCACCGCGTTTGCTTCTGACGAAACGCTGGAGCGTGCCAAGCGGGCACAACCCTATGGCTACATTCACAAGCCGTTTTCAGAGCGTGAATTGCGCACGGCCCTGGAGATGGCGCTGTATAAATGTGGCGCCGAAGCAGCATTGCGCGACGCCGCTACCCATACCCAAGCCATTCTGAACCATATGCTTGATGGTGTGATCACCATTGATGCGCACGGCATCATGGAATCGCTGAACCAGGCGGCTTGCGCCATATTTGGCTACCGCTTGACCGAGATGCAGGGGCACAATGTGTCGCTGTTGATGCCTGAACCCGACCGCGGGCAACATGACGGTTACCTGCGCCACTACCAATCGACCGGCGAGGCGCGCCTGATCGGCCTGGGTCGCGAGGTGATGGGGCGGCGCAAGGACGGCAGCACGTTTCCCATGACCTTGTCGCTTTCGCGCATGCAGCGGGGTGGCCACAACCTGTTCATTGGCTGCATTCGGGATATTACGCAGCAACGCAATCTGGCCGAAGAACTGGATCGCCACCGCAACCATCTGGAAGCGCTGATTGCCGTGCGAACCACAGAACTTACCGAGGCACGCAAGCAGGCTGACGCCGCCAATCAGGCAAAAAGCAGCTTCGTTGCCCACATGAGCCACGAAATCCGCACGCCCATGAATGCCATCATGGGCTTTGCCCATGTGTTGCAAAAAACTGATTGCACCCCCCAGCAACAAGAAGGACTGGAAAAAATAGAGCGTGCCGGAAAGCACATGATGGCGGTCATCAACGATGTGCTGGACTACACCAAAGTTGAAGCAGACCGCATGGTGCTTGAAAGCACCGACTTTCATCTGCCGACCCTGTTGACAGACGTGTTGGCACTGATGACCGAGGTGGCACAGGACAAGGGCCTGGAGGTCACCTTGCTGCCTTGTGATGTGGGGCCCTGGCTACGTGGGGACCCGACCCGCTTGCGCCAGGCCTTGCTGAACTATGTGGCGAACGCGGTCAAGTTCACCGACATGGGGACCGTCAGCGTGGGGGTCACCTGCCTGAAAGAAACGCCCAGCAATGGTGCGTTGTTGTTGCGCTTCGAAGTGCGCGACAGCGGGATTGGCATAGCAGCGGACCGGGTAGACCAATTGTTCAGGCCGTTTGAGCAAGCCAACGCATCGACCACCCGCCAGTACGGCGGCTCGGGATTGGGGCTGGCCATCACCGCCCGCTTGGCCAGGTTGATGGAGGGAGAGGTTGGTGTGACCAGCGAGTCTGGCGTGGGCAGCACCTTTTGGTTCACCGCAAGGCTGCAGAAGGGCATGGAACCAGAGGCCCCGCATCCGAGCCACGTAATAGCCAAGGAGGATGCAGCCACCGTGTTGGCACGCGACTATGCCCCCGCAAAAGTTTTGGTGGTGGACGACGACTTGTTCAATCGGGAGGTAGCCGCAGAGTTGCTGCAGGCGCTTGGACTTGGCACGGAAACAGCGAGCGATGGCTTTGACGCAGTGACGCTGGCCTCTGCACAACGCTTCGACGCCATCTTGATGGATGTGCAAATGCCGCTAATGAACGGACTGGATGCGACCCGGCGCATTCGGGCACTGCCGGGTTGGGAATCTACCCCCATCTTGGCGCTTACCGCTAATGCCTTTGCGCAGGATGTTCAAGCTTGCCTGGAGGCCGGCATGAACGATTTTGTTGCCAAACCGATAAGTCCGCCCCAGTTGTATGCAACATTGCTGCTATGGCTTTCGCAGCAAACTGCCGATATCCAATAATCACGCCATTCCCGATTCTCACCATTTGATTCGTTTTCACGACACTGCCAGTTCGCTCATGCAGTCCACCCTCAAGAACATGGAGCAAAATGGTGTACCAAGTGCAGACCATTGGGTGGAGACCCTCGGAAGGACCTACACCATTGAAGAACAAAAGCACATGTATTTCACACTATCGCTATTGCCATGAACCAGACTGTCACACGCCCTCCCCATTCGTCCAAAAAACGCGACGCCCTCAAAGTACTGGTGGTGGATGACGACCCCTTTCAGCTAGAGGTCATTGCAGACTTGCTGCGCAGCACGGGAGTGCGGGAAATTACCGCTGCAGGTAGTGGTGACCTGGCACTACGGGCTTTGACGAGCGCCAAAGGGACCGCTTCGTTTGACCTGATGCTGAGCGACCTTTACATGCCCGGCATGGACGGTTTTCAGTTCATGGAGGCCGCTTCCCGCAGCGGATTCACAGGGGCTCTGATCATTGTGTCCGGACAAAGCAGCGACGTGATGCACTCTGCGTCTTTGGTGGCGCAGTTGCGTCGCTTCAATTGGCTGGGCTCATTGACCAAGCCGGTCGACAAAAAGCAGTTGGACTTGCTTCTGTCCAAGCTAGCACCTTAGCCGTTCAGGTACGACAAAAGCTCAGCGCGAATCGGTACAAACAAGACGCGCAGACTTTGCGCTAGTGCAACGGCGGCCACCAAGTCGTTCGCCTTGGCTGCATTTTCCAAGCGCAGGCATTGGTCTGCCAAATCTGAAGCGCCGATGTTCCTGGCAGTAGATTTGGCGCGGTGCCCCATAGCGCCCAGCAGAGCGATGTCGTCACGCGCAATGCCCCCGTCAATGAGGAGCAGAACCTCCTCCAGGGAGGAAACGAACAAAAGTGCATATTTCCGCACCTTCGCTGCGTCGTGGTTGGCAAGGTCTTCCAGGACAGATAAATCCAGCGAATGGGTCATTGGAGTTTGAACCTGCGCGTTGCATCCTTACGCTTTGCGCCAGGGTTTGGAATGTGTCTTCATTTCAACTTGTCTCTCCTCAATTCTCTCTTTTTCTTGGAGGGCAAAAAAGTTTTTTCTTGGAGGTCTAATATTTTCACAAAGCGCTTGCTTTGTGAAAAGCAATATACTGACAGCGGTCTGTGGCGCAGAACATCATTGCCGTCACGCATTTGAAGCTTATTCCAGGAGTTCCCTATGTCAGAAGCCTATGTGTTTGATGCCATCCGCACCCCGCGCGGGAAAGGCAAGAAGGACGGCAGCTTGCATGAAGTCAAACCTGTCACGCTGCTGGCCGGGCTGCTAATGGAACTACAACATCGCAATCAATTCGACACTGCCCGTGTGGACGATGTGGTGATGGGCGTCGTCTCTCCCGTGGGCGACCAGGGCTCCGTCATCCCCAAAGTGGCTGCCCTCAAGGCGGGCTGGGACTTCTCTGCCGCTGGTGTGCAGATCAACCGCTTCTGCGCCTCAGGCCTGGAGGCCGTGAACATGGCCGCGCAAAAGGTGCGCTCGGGCTGGGAAGACCTCGTGGTGGCCGGGGGTGTGGAAAGCATGAGCCGCGTGCCAATTGGCTCCGACGGCGGCGCTTGGGCCATGGACCCCGAAACCAACTCGCAAACCCTGTTTGTGCCGCAAGGCATTGGCGCCGATTTGATTGCCACGCTGGAAGGCTTTACGCGCGAAGACGTAGACGCCTACGCGCTCGAATCGCAGCGCCGCGCCACCAAGGCGCAGGCCGCAGGCTACTTTGACCAATCGGTGCGGCCCGTGAAAGATGCACTGGGCCTGACCATTTTGGCGCGCGACGAATTCATCAAACCCGGCACCACCCTTGAAGGCCTGGCCGGTCTCAAGCCCGCGTTTGCCGACATGGGCGGCATGGGCTTCGATGCCGTGGCGCTGACGCGCTACCCGCAGGTGGAGCGCATCCACCATGTGCACCACGCTGGCAACTCGTCGGGCATAGTGGACGGCGCAGCCGCTGTGCTGGTGGGCAATGAAGCCGCCGCCAAGGCTCACAATCTGGCGCCTCGTGCCCGCATTGTGGCCACGGCACTCAGTGGTGCAGACCCCACCATCATGCTGACCGGTCCCATGCCCGCCACGCGCAAAGCGCTGGCCAAGGCGGGGCTCACGGTGGACGACATTGACCTGTTTGAAGTGAACGAGGCCTTTGCCGCCGTGGTGATGCGCTTCATGAAGGAGATGAAGGTGCCGCACGAGAAGGTGAACGTGAACGGCGGCGCCATCGCAATGGGCCACCCGCTTGGCGCCACCGGCGCCATGATTCTGGGCACGTTGATTGACGAGCTACACCGCCGCAAGCTGCGCTACGGCCTGGCCACGCTGTGTGTCGGTGGGGGCATGGGCATTGCCACCATCGTCGAGAGGATTTGAAGCCTTTTTGGCCTCTAGCCACCGTACTTATTGCGCGAGAAGCTCCTTATTTCATAGCAGGTTAACCCCATGAAAACCATTCGTTACTCCCTGGACAACATTGACGGCAAAGGCATCGCCACCATCACCTTCGACGAGCCGGACTCGCCCGTCAACACCATGTGCCTGCAGTGGCAGGAAGACATGGACGCCGTGGCAGCGCGCGTGCTGGAGGACAAGGACAGCATCACCGGCATCCTGCTGACATCCGCCAAGACCACCTTTTTTGCAGGCGCCGACCTCAAGGCCGCCATGCGGCTGACCACGGCGGATGCGCCGCGCATCTTCGAAGAGATTGAGCGTGTCAAGAAGAACTTCCGCACCATTGAGACCTTGGGCAAACCGGTAGTCAGCCTGCTCAACGGAACCGCTTTAGGCGGCGGCTGGGAGGTGGGGCTGGTGGGCCACCACCGCATCGCCATTGACGACAAGAAAACCCAATTTGGCTTGCCTGAGGTGACGCTGGGCCTATTGCCGGGCGCCAGCGGCGTAACCAAGATGACCCGCCACCTGGGCCTGATGGGCGCACAGCCCTACCTGGTGGAAGGCAAAACCTTCAACCCCGCCGAGGCTAAAGCCTTGGGCTTGGTGCATGACTTGGTGGCTCCCGGCCCCGATGCTGCGGCGGAGATGAAAACCAAAGCCTTGGTCTGGATTAGCGCCAACCCCTCGGCCCAACACCCTTGGGAGGCCAAAGGCTACAAGGTGCCCGGCGGCCTGCCCTCCTCCCCTGCCGTGGCCCAAATGCTGGTCGTAGCGCCTGCCGTCATCAAAAAACAGACACGCGGCCTCTACCCCGCGCCCGAAGCCATCATTGCCTGCATGGTCGAAGGCCTGCAGGTGGACCTGGACACCGCATTGCGCATTGAGAGCCGGTATCTGGCCAAGCTGATGTCCGGCCCCCAGGCCAAGGCCATGATCAACACTTTCTTCTTCAACCTCAACGCCATCAAGAGCGGGCAGAGCCGCCCTGCGGGTGTACCGCGCTTCAAACCCGCCAAGGTGGGTCTGCTGGGCGCCGGCATGATGGGGGCGGGCATTGCCTATTGCCAAGCCAGCAAGGGGATGAGCACGGTGCTGAAGGATGTGAGCCAGGAGAAGGCAGACCTGGGAAAAAGCTACAGCGCCAAAATTACCCAAGGCCGAGTGGACAAGGGGCGCATGAAGCCTGAGGCACAGCAGGCCATCCTCGACCTGATCCACCCCACCGGCAACACGGCGGACCTGCAAGGTTGCGATCTCATCATTGAAGCCGTGTTTGAAAACCGCGAGCTCAAGGCGCGCGTAACGCAAGAAGCCGAGCCACTATTGGCGCCGGGTGGCTTCTTTGCTTCCAACACCTCCACCCTGCCTATCACGGGCTTGGCCACGGCCAGCGCCAAGCCCGAAAAGTTCATCGGCATTCACTTTTTCAGCCCGGTGGACAAAATGAAGCTGGTGGAAATCATCAAGGGCCAGCAGACCGACGACGAAACTGTGGCACGTGCTTATGACTATGTGCAGGCTTTGGGCAAGTTCCCCATCGTGGTCAACGATTCGCGTGGCTTCTTCACCAGCCGTGTGTTTGGCACCTTTGTGATGGAAGGTGCGGCCATGCTGGGCGAAGGCATTCCAGCTGCCGCGATTGAGAATGCGGGCCTGCAGTGCGGCATGCCCGTAGGCCCTTTGGCCGTGCTGGACGAAACCGCCCTCACACTGAGCCTGCATGTGATGGAGCAAACCCGCAAGGACTTCGCAGCGGAGGGCAAGACCTACACCACCACACCGGGTGAGTTGGTGGTGGAGCAGATGGTGCGCCAACATGGTCGCCCAGGCCGCGCCGGTGGTGCGGGCTTTTACGATTACCCCACCGAAGAACAGGCAAAAAAAGGGGGCAAGAAGTTCCTCTGGCCCCAACTCAAGCCCTTGTTCGAAAAGGCCGATGCACCCTGGGCCATTGCCGACCTGAAAGACCGCCTGCTGTACCGCCAGGCGGTAGAGACCGCGCGCTGCCTAGCCGAGGGAGTGTTGACCAGCGTGCACGATGCGAACATCGGCTCCATATTTGGCATCGGTTTTCCGGCGTGGACCGGCGGCGCGATGCAATTCATCTACGGCATGGGGTTTGAGGCGTTTGAACAACGTGCCGCAGCGCTGGCCGTCCGGTTTGGTCCGGGTTTTGCAATGGCCGATGATGTGAAGGCTGCCATTCGCCGACATCAACCCCATTACTAGCCCCATTTCTGACCCCATCACCTCCATGCTTGCCCAACTGCTACGTCGCATGCTTCTGGCCCAGGGCCTGGTTGGCGCAGGGCTGGGCTATTGGCTGTTTGGTTCTGTAGTGGTCTCGCTGGTGGTGGCCATGCTGGTGCCCGTGGCCACCATGGCGTTATTCATTGTGGTCAGCGCTCTCCTTTCCCGGGGGACCGAAACATGGGATCGCTGGTTTCGTGCACTGCGGGGTGAAATGGTGGCGGGCGTCGAAGTATTCCTTCTACGCCAGCCTTGGGGGCGCCGTCCTCCACGCTACCTCCCTTCAACTGGCAGTACACCGCGCACCCCGGTAGTGCTGGTGCACGGCTACCTGTGCAACCACCGCATTTGGGACCGCACGATCCCCCAGCTGCGTGCGCAAGGCCATGGGGTTTTGGCGGTAGACCTAGAGCCCGTATTCCTTTCCTTCGACGACTATGCACCGCTTTTGGAGGCTGCTGTGGCTACCGTGCTGCATCAACTGGCCGAACTTAGCCCCGCTTTCCATTCCAAGGAGCTTTCCCATGACTGACCTGGTTGTGCGCAAACTGCTGATAGACCTGAGCACCCCATTTGCCGTGCGCTGGAATGGCGGCGATGCGTTTCGCTCTGCCTTCTTCAATGCTTTGTCCATGAGTTTCCCTATTGGCGAGCAGTACTTTATGGACTCGGTACGGGCGGGCCTCAAGACCTTGCCGCTGGAGGCACAGCAACGTTTTGCCGCCGAGGTTCAAGGATTTGTGGGCCAGGAAGCCACGCACCGACGCATTCATACCCTGTTCAACCAGCAGCTTACGCAGCAGGGTTTTGACAATGCGCTGGAACGCCGTGCCGCCAAACGCCTGCAAGACAATGCGCACCGCGACGTGCGTATCCACGTCGCGGCCACCGCTGCCACCGAACATTTGACCGCCATCTTTGCCGACTGGATGCTGGCCCACCCCGAGGCTCTGGAGGGCAGCGAAGACCGGCTCAAAACACTGTGGCTGTGGCACAGCGCGGAAGAATCCGAGCATTGCAGCACCGCGTTTGATGTCTACCAAGCCATAGGGGGCAACCATGAATGGCGCCTGCGCCTGTTTCGCTACATCACCCTCACCTTCTTTAGCGATGTAACGCGCCAGACCATCCGCAACCTGTGGCAGGACGGCGCACTTTTCCAGTGGAGCACGTGGCGCAGCGCCGGTCGTTTTTTGTTTGGCGACCACGGCATCATTTCCAGCAACCGGGGATTGTGGCGGGCCTATCTGCGCGAAGACTTTCACCCACGCCAGCAAGACACAAGCCGCTCAGCGCAATGGCTGCGAGACAATAATGTCCAGTTCACCGTAGTGGGGCAACCCGCCTAAGCCCTTTGCACCCGCATGCCACCCAGCGCCTCTCCCTTACCTGGCCCCCGTACCAAAACCGACCTGTTTTTTGCCTTCTCGCTCATTGCCTTGCAGGGTTTTGGTGGGGTGTTGGCTGTGGTGCAGCGCGAGCTGGTAGACAAACGCCAATGGCTCACCACCGAAGAATTCGTGGAAGACTGGGCCGTGGCCCAGATTCTGCCGGGTCCCAATGTGGTGAACCTTTCCCTCATGCTGGGCGACCGCTACTTTGGCTGGCGCGGGGCACTGGTCGGCATGGCCGGCATGCTGTGCTTTCCTTCTGTTGTGGTGTTGCTCATTGCCGCAGTGTTTGCCGGGGTTGCCGATGTACCTGAAGTGCAAGGTGCGCTGCGCGGCATGGGCGCAGTAGCCGCTGGACTTATCGCTGCCGCTGGCCTGAGGCTGGTGGGCGCATTACGCACCAACGCCATGGGCATGTTAGGCTGCTGGGGGCTGGTGGCGCTCACCTTTGTGGCGGTGGCTGTTCTGCGATGGCCGCTGGCGTGGCTGCTGCTGATCATCGGACTTCCATCGTGCGTGTGGGCCTACCATTGCCTGGGCCGCATTGCGCCTGCAGGCTCCAACAAGGAGCGTGTATGAGCGCGCTTCCTCCAGTTCAGTGGCTAGACCTTTTCTTGCACTTTGCATTGCTCTCGCTGCTGTCTATTGGTGGGGCCATTACCACAGCGCCTGACATGCAGCGCTACCTTGTGGTGGAGCGCAACTGGATCAGCAACGAGCAGTTCACCTCCAGCATCGCACTGTCGCAAGCCGCGCCGGGACCCAATATTTTGTTTGTTGCACTTCTGGGCTGGAATATCGGCTTGGGGGCTGCGGGGGTACCACCGGGCACGGCCGCCACCACCTGGCAGGCTTACGCCCTGGCATTGGGCGGCGTAGGGGTGGCCATGGCCGGCATCCTGGTACCTAGCACTACCCTTACGTTCATGGCAACCCGCTGGGGCCACCGCAACCGTGACTTGCGCGGCGTGCGTGCCTTCAAACAAGGGATGGCACCGATCGTGATTGCGCTCTTGGTCGCTACAGGCTGGATCTTGGCCGCCAACCACAAGGCCGACACCCACCACCTCGCCCTGTGGGCCCTAACCGGCATCACCACCCTGTTGGTCTGGAAGACCAAGATCCACCTGCTGTGGTTGCTGGCTGCGGGGGCAATTGCGGGGTGGATGGGGTGGGTTTAACGGAGAAATCGAAGGCGCTGGTTACTGCAATGCGCAACAGTGCGGCCAAAACACGCAAAGTATCTTGTAAATGCGGGGATTTTTCACATTTCAAGCGTTTGCCGCGACCTCGCCTTCATAGGAAAATGAGAGTTCCATAGAACAATCTCCAGTCCGGCACGCCACAGTGCCCTCTTGGAGTATTGAAATTGAACACACGTTCTCAACCTTTGACGGTATCTGCAAGCATCTTTGGTGCTTTGCCGACATGCCCGATGCCGATTGGCGACTATGCCCCACAAGTGCGAATAGGCATGCATTTGGCGGTGATCGATCAACACCACCCGCGCGTGGCCAAAGCCATCGAGGCGATTTGGGGTAGCCCCGAATGTGGCGCGTACCTCAGCAACCTGATACTCAATGGATGCGAAGGCGCCGCCTACAGTCGTATGGGCTTTAGACCCCAGGTGGTTTCGGCATTGATGCAGTTGTTTGACCTGCACGAAACCAAGTGGTTGAACTGAATACCACTCAAATTGGCCGAAGGCTTTGCGTTCCGGTTTGGATTCAATGCCTCTGAAAACACTGAAATACCCAACCATTGGAACGCGGCACACGCCCTGCCAACGGCGCTCTTAGCGGGGGTTTTCGAAGAATATGTAGTTGGATCCGAAGTCGCTGATTTCGAAGTAAACCTTCTTCTCTCCGGGGTCGGCCTGCATATTGAGGTTTTCGTCCATCACGCCATAGCCAAAGCGGTAGTTGCGTGGCTTGCCATCATCTGTACCCATGGCAGTGGTGAGTTTGTCGATCTTGAGGAAGCGGCGCACCAGTTTGTCGCCGGCATAAAACTCCAGCACGCCATTGGTGCCGGTCCAGTTTTGGATATCGCGGCCGATCTTGTTCTGTTGCTCCTGGGTGCAACCCATCAAGAGAAAAGTGGCAGCAGCCAACATAAATGCTGCGCGAACAGCTCCTAATTTCATAGCAATCATCGTCACTCCTGGGCAATCAGACTGGCTTGGAAACTGCGGTCCGTTGGCGCACTGCCTCGTACAGGCACACGCCGCTGGCTACAGATACGTTGAGGCTCTCTACCGCCCCTTGCATGGGGATGCTGACGAGCTGGTCACAGGTTTTGGCGGTGAGCTGCCGCATGCCCTCACCTTCAGCGCCCAGCACCAAGGCCACAGGACCTTTCAGGTCGGCCTGGTAGAGGTTGCTGCCAGCCTGATCGCTGGTGCCGATGATCCAGATGTTGCGCTCTTTCAGCTCATTGAGCGTGCGCGCCAGATTCGTCACCATGAAGTAAGGCACGGTTTCCGCCGCACCGCTAGCCACCTTGGCCACGGTGGCGTTGATGCCGGCGGCGTGGTCCTTGGGGGCGATGACACAGTGCGCGCCGGCGCCATCGGCCACACGCAGGCAGGCGCCCAGGTTGTGCGGATCGGTCACGCCATCCAGCACCAAGATCAGCGGGTTGTTGCGCTGGTCTGCAGGCAGCTCGGCGTTGGCGGATTCCAGGTTTTCCAGCAGCTCGTCCAGCGAGTGGACTTGCTTGATCTCTTGCACGCGGGCAGCCACACCCTGGTGGCCATGGCTGCCGGCAATCTTGGCCAGACGCATGCCGTCGGCCTCGACCAGCCGAATTCCGGCCTCGGTTACCTTTTCCAAAAACTGGCGCATGCGCGCATCGCGGCGCGTGGGCTCGTAAAAGACTTCGATGATGGATTTGGGGGCGGTCTTCAGGCGCACGCCCACGGCGTGAAAGCCGAATAGCACTTTGGGAGATGACATGCCCCGATTATCGGGCCAACGCCTGCCAGCCCCGGCCCGACGAGCAGGTCCCAAGACTGAAACACACTTAATTAGCTATGGTTTCAGGAGCTGCTTGCGTAATATCCACGAGGACTAGAGGCCTAAACTAGTCAAACCTCTGCCACCAGCTCGGGCACCACCCGGCCCGCCTCGATGGTGATGCGGCGGTCGCAGCGGGCGGCAATGCCGCGGTCGTGGGTGACCAACACCAGCGTAGTGCCCTGCTCTCGGTTCAGGTCAAACATCAGCTCCATGATTTTTTCGCCAGTGGCGAAGTCCAGGCTGCCGGTAGGCTCGTCGGCCAGCAACACGGCCGGCTTCACCACAAAGGCACGCGCCAGCGCCACCCGCTGCTGCTCGCCACCACTCAGCACCTTGGGGTACGAATTGAGCCGCTGTGACAAGCCCACCCGGGCCAACATCTCGGTGGCGGCGCTGCGTGCGTCTTTGCGGCCGTCCAGTTCCAGCGGCAGCATCACGTTTTCCAGCGCGGTGAGGTTACCCAGCAACTGAAAACTCTGAAACACAAAACCCACCTGGCGGGCGCGCAGCGCGGCACGCGCGTCTTCATCCATGGCAAAAATATCCTGCCCGGCCAGGCGCACGGTGCCACTGGTGGGCGTGTCCAGCCCGGCGATGATGGAGAGCAATGTACTCTTGCCCGACCCGGATGCTCCGACGATGGCTGCGGTCTCGCGGGCTTTGAGTGCAAAATCAATGTCGCGCAGGATCTCCAGCGTGCCGGTGGAATCAGTCACCGCCTTGAAAACATGGTTAACGGAAATGATGGAATCAGACATGGGACTCTCTGTAGTTCGACGACACTGTATCGCGCTGCTTATTTTGGCGGGGTTTGCAGGGGCTTCTTTTGCGCAAGCCAAGCCACACACCCTTTTGGTGGTGGGCGACTCGCTGAGCGCCGAATACGGGCTCAAGCGTGGCACCGGTTGGGTGGCCCTCATGGAGCAACGCCTGGCCAAAGAGAGCCCGCAAACCAAGGTGGTGAATGCCAGCATCAGCGGCGACACCACCTCGGGTGGCCGCTCGCGTCTGCCCGCGCTGCTGGCCCAGCACAAGCCGACCGTAGTGGTAATTGAATTGGGCGGGAACGACGCACTGCGCGGCTTACCCCTGACCATGACGCAAGACAACTTACAAGTGATGACCCAAGCCGCCCAGGCCGCCGGCGCCAAGGTGTTGATTGCGGGAATGCAGGTGCCGCCAAACTATGGACAGGACTACACCAAACGCTTCAGTGACACCTTTGCCACGGTGGCCAAGGCCAACAAGGCTGCGTTGGTTCCTTTTTTGCTCAAAGGCGTAGCGGACGTGCCCAACGCGGCCAAACTGTTCCAGGCC